>MWCD01000005.1 GCA_002069885.1 bacterium ADurb.Bin236
CTCCCATGGGTCGTGGCATTGCGGCATCCCGACGTGCAGAACCGTGCCGCCGACCACCGTCTGGATGGCCCGCGCGACCTTCTCGCGCGTCTGCCGAACCGTCTCAATCTCGATCCCGAATCTGATGTCTTTTAAATCCATCTGCTTCCGCCTCCTTTTTCGCAAATAATCCTTTGTTTGCGCCTTTTTTTAATTCCACACACATGTTCGAGCCGGGGGCGGATTAAGTCAAGCCAATTTTAATAAAATAATGTTAAATAAATGTAATAATTGAAGGATTGCAATCTTAATTGATTATCATGACTGTCCTAGCGCGTATGAAGCCTAAAAACGGTCGTAAACAACTAAATGCGGGAGCCG
This sequence comes from bacterium ADurb.Bin236, assembly GCA_002069885.1. GTDB lineage: Bacteria > UBP15 > UBA6099 > UBA6099 > UBA6099 > UBA6099. The sequence goes on from MWCD01000005.1 coordinate 361, forward strand.
GAAATCCGCTTTAAACGAAAATCAAAGCTATTGTCCCCGGTTCCGGGTGATCCTGTAGAATTGGAATTCAGTGGGATAAAGCAGAAATCGCTCGCACCGGAAGGATGCGGTGATTACCCGGCGGCGGGGCCGAGCAGATAGTCTGTAAATCTGTAACTAATCTTAAATTCTATGCGGCTAACATTGATGAAGGTTATTTGATATAATTGAAATGACTAAAATTATAACAGTGTATTTGAATTTTATATGAATATTGTTGATTATTTTGTAACTTTCTTCGGTCTTTGTTTTTTTTATTTTGGATTAACAGCTATGATTTGGAGCAGAAGGATGAATAAGTATTTAAAAGAGAACCATTTTGAGAAATGGAAATATATTAATCACATTGGTTCAATCGGGCCACTTACAGTAAATTCATTCACTTGGATTCCTTTTATATTCTCAGAAGATGATTTAGATGACCGTATAGTTGAAGATATTAAAAAACAGATCAGGAAGAATTTTATTTTTTCTACAATTTCATTTTTTCTTATGCCAATATTATCGCTGATGTTTATGTAGATGATGATATTCTCTGCTTTTCGCAGAAATCACTGGTTTGCTCCAACTGCTGCTTATCCATTAAGCGTTACCTGCAAAAAAAAAGAACGCCGCCCGATATTGCAGCGGCGTTATGGGGGGTATTTCTGGGCTTGGATACTGTCTATTTCCCGTGCAGGGTGTCCATGTAGTGCAGCGCGTCAGCCTCGCTGATTGTGCCTAAATAAATTTGTGTGGTACTCAAATTCGCGTGTCTCAAAAGCACCTTGCTGACCACTTCGAGAGGCAGACCCATGCGGCTGGCGTAGGTGGCGGCGTGGCGGCGAAAATCGTGCGGCTTGATGTCGACGCCGGCGCGGTCGCCCGCCTTCTTCACCACGAAGCGCGCTCCTGAATAACTCAGATTGAAGATTCTGTCATCCGGCGAAAAGCCCTTTTCCTTGATGTGCTTACCCAGCCTGTCGGCGGTGGACTCGGTCATGTAGGCGTACTCGATGTCCTTGCCGCTCTTTGGGGCTTCGAGGGTGATCCTGCGGCCTTCAACATCGCACGGGCACATTTTGAGGACTTCCCCGATCCGCATGCCCGACCGCGCCATCAGTTCGATCATGACGCGGTCTCTCTCGTTTTCGCATCGGAAAATTACCGAGTCAACATCTTCCTTCCCCGCTACGCTTCTCTTGGAGCGTTTTGGATTTCTGAACGATTTTGAGAGCAGGGCATTGCCGCATGGATTCGGGATGGCGAGCTCAAGGCAGTTTATGGCAAAGTTGAAAAACGCCTTGGTCTGGACGTGTCGCAGACGTTTGGTTTCCCTGTTGCATTTCTCGGTCAGGCGGGTCAGGTAGCCCAGAACCTCGTCCGGGGCGATGTCCGACAGTTCGCGGTCTGCGAAATCCCCCGCGAACGTGTTGTAGAAGTGATTGTAGCCCCGTTGCGTGGACAGCTTCGAGTTCGCCGAGTGGAAATTCCTGTGATGCACTATCGCTTCGTTTACCTTCAAGGCGGTCGCCTCCTCAGAATGTTTTCTTCAGCCATTTGCCGACTTTGTGGCCGATTTTGTTTGTGAGCGTGGTCGGCTCGATTTTGACGGCTCCGGTGGAATCGACGGTGACGCCCACACCGGGGATGAGCGTGTCGGAGAACACTTCCAACGGCTCTCCCTTCTTTTTGCGGATAGAGACTTTGCTGTTACCGGCGTCCACGGCGGCGACGACGCCCGCCACTTTCTTCTCCGGCACGACGCCGGTGGCGAGAATTAGCTCTTTGGCGCGGGTTGAATCGATCTCGCTGGCAGCGAGCCGTTTCAATGCGCTGTCGGCGGCGTGAGCAAGCTCTTCCCTCACGTCATGTCCGAGTTTGAAAAGGATTCCTAGCACGGCCACAATGAGCGGCGCGAGCGCGGTGACGATCTGAATCAACTGTAAGGCATTTTCCAAAATGGATTCACGGGTTCTATTTGACGATGGCCTTATGATAATTTAACCCTAAGAAATCAAAACGGGGCTTAAAGGCAGAGTTTTTATCAAAGATGGATAATGTTGCCGTTCCAGAGCCAGCCGGAATTCCAGAGTTCGCGGTAAACATTTCTCCGTATCTTCCAGAGCGGCATGCCCTCTCCGTGAAAGTCATCGGCATAAAGATGCCGATGACAACTACTTATTTATCTTGTGAATAACTATGCAAGACCGTTACGTAGGAGATATAGGCGACTTCGGGAAATACGCCCTTCTTAATTTCATCCAGCAAAAAACAAATCTTAAACTGGGAGTGAATTGGTATTTGACAGATCCGGATAAATTGGGAGAGAAACAGAAGAACGACGGGAATCTTACCGGATACGAAAGCATCAAACATCTTGACAAGGATTTGTACGAAAAACTGAAGAAACTCGTTGACTGCAATACAAGGCATGTGAGTGAAGTCGAGAATATGGATAATGGCATTCTTGCTAATGGCACAGTTTTTTTTTCAGATGAAGTCGCTGTTGGTAATAGAAACGATTGGTTCAACAGGGCCATACAACACTTTTCAGATTACAGAGCTCAAATTGTGTTCATGGACCCTGACAATGGCTGCTGCATAAATTCAATATCTGGAGCCAAGCATGTTCGTTTCGATGAAATCGTTGGTCATTATCACGAAGCGAAGCAAAGTATGATCGTATATAATCATTGCAACAGAAAGCCACCAGATAAATACAGAGACTATTTTAGACCTCTATTCGAGATTGCTGAATATCTGCCAAGTGTGCGCTTCCGTAGAAAAAGCGCTCGCGATTACTTTTTTGTATTGCAAGAGGCACATAGGATGCCCGTTGTTGCCGCTCTTCATGAATTCTTGAAAACACCTTGGGGCCAGAAGGCTCACGGTTTCGCCACCCCTCATTTCACGCCGACGCCATGCTGGTATGATTGGCAATAGGTATTTTCATATATTGTGTGGCTAGAATTACATTTTCGCTGTGATGCAACCCAAACAATGCCGACACTGAATATTCAAGGGTTTTGAAAAACAGATTCACCGATCGCGCTTTTGCCGCAAGACAAATCGCTTAAGGAATTATATGGCGCTCCATTCTCCAAAATATATACCTTTCTGCACATGCGAGTCCGGCGTGCCATCTCCGCATATTTTCTTAAGTATTTGATAGCAATAAATCTCGGATGTCGCATTTTGTTTTGCGCTTTCGCAATATGCTTTATTTGCGAATGTGTATTGCCCGCGCAGCCATAATGATGCTTTCGTCGGTTATTTCTCATGACGGCTGATGTAATAATGTTGCTTTGATTATTTCTTGCTTTGTCTATATTTCCTTTGCCATGCTTTCCGGCATTGTTTCCGTAGATCGCGCAATCCGCGCTCTTTGCGGCGACCTGTTCTTCTTTGCTTTGCTGAATTCTGTTAGAATTACTAACGGTTGCTGTTATTTCGCGTTTATAGCGACAACGTCAACATTGCTTATGCGACTTGTGTTCTTAATTTATGAATGGAGCTAATCTCATGAAACAACCGATTTGTCGCAGTTATTTTATTTCAAAAGTCAAAAAACTTCTTGAGCGCGTTGAAAACATGGATTGCAACAGGCTCACAAAAGAGATTCACACAGGAGAAAGGTATGATATTGGCGATTATACATATGGCGCCCCAAAAATAACTGGAGGCATGGGGAGGGTTATTATAGGCAAATATTGTTCTATTTCCAGCGATGTGACGATCATTATGGATGAGCATCGTCCGGACTTGATATCCACTTATCCTTTCAAAGAAATGATGCGCGAAAGTTGGCCCGAGGCCTCAGATTTGCCAAGCGTCGCCATGTGCAAGGGCGATGTGGCGATAGGCAACGATGTCCTCATAGGGTACGGAGCCACGATTCTTGCCGGAGTCGCCATAGGAGACGGAGCGATAATCGCAGCGAAATCAGTCGTGACAAAAAATGTCGAACCATATTCCGTAGTAGCCGGTTCTCCGGCTAAGGAAATCAATAAACGTTTCTCTCAAGACGCTGTTTTAAAATTGATGGCTCTTAAATGGTGGGATTGGCCTGAAGAAAGAATAAGAAAAAACATGGGATTGCTCTGCGGCGGGATCGAAAATCTAGAAAAAATCGTATGATGCGCATTGCCGGCGGACTTGGCTAGTAAATCGGAGCTCGTCCGTTATTCTGACTTAAAACTTTATCCTCGAGGGTCGGGGTAATTTTCTCCGAAATGGGCTGATATGTCGCGTTGTTTTAAAGCTCTTTTTATCTCGTTTATCAAATGAGACTGTTCGAAAGGTTTTGTGATATATCGTTTCGCGCCCGCCACGAACATCGAGAGTTTTGATGTCAATTCATTCTTTGCGGTCAGCGCTATCACAGGAATCGACCGCGTGCTTTCGTTTTCCATCAGCTTGCGGCAGACTTCTATTCCGTTCATCTTCGGCAGCATGAGATCGAGAATGATGGCGTCGGGATTGTCTCGCCCCGCTATCTCCAATCCTTCCTCTCCGTCGAATGCCGAAAGCGGCTCATATCCGGCGTCGCGCAAAATTAGAGACACCATGTCGTTCATATCCCTGTCGTCCTCTATCACTAGGACTGTTGCGCTTTTTTTATCCAATGTTATGTTTTCCATTAATTTCTTTAAATGACTCTTAAAATATTGTAATATTATATCTGAAAAAGTCAATCTGTCGCAAATGGCCTAAAACGGACTAGCGACGCATCGAGGACCGGATGAAAAGAGCTTTGAGCCATTGTCCTGTGTGCAACAACACTCTAATGATATCAAGGCTTTCATGTTCCGAATGCAACACCGCCATCGAGGGCGAATTCGGACACGGCCTTTTTTCTGACCTGACGGATGAGGAGCGGCGGTTTGTTGAGTTGTTCGTAGTTTCGAGGGGCAATATCAAAGAAATGGAAAAACGTCTAGGCGTGTCCTATCCGACCGTAAGAAACAGGTTGGACGCAATTATCGAGAAGTTAAACAGAAAGCTGAGAAAAGACGATCCTGAGACGAGGCGGTTGCGGCGGCTGGAGATTATTGAATCGATAAAAAGGGGAGATCTTACCCCGGACGAAGGCGCGGCGTTGATAGAAGAATTATAAGGATGAAGGCTGTGTGACGCTAGAGAGGCTTCAATGGAATGAGGGATAAATGACCGACGGGAAAGAAAAGCTTGAAGTGCTGAACATGATACGAGAGGGAAAGATAACTCCCGAACAGGGAGTAAGGCTGATAGAAGCTCTCGACAAGGCGGAAGCCGTGGAGAGCCCCGGAGTCGCCCCTTCCGGCGCGGCGCGTTGGCTCAATATTGAGATAAAATCAAAATCAGCCGGGAAGTATAAGAGCCTTACCCCTATCCGCATCCCGCTTTCTCTGGTGAAACTTTTTTTCAGGTTTATCCCTAAGGACTCCGCCCTGCCCGGCTCGGATTCTTCCATCGACGAGATCATGAAGACGCTGGAAACCGGAAAACCCATTGAGTTTCATTCGGAAGACGGAGAGGAAGGCCGTTCGATAAGAATCGTGGCGGAATAACCCGCAACCGAAGGCGCGTTTCAGTTCACTGCGGTTTCCTCATCAAAAACCAAGTGAAATCCCCAAGGGGAAATATCGGATCTCTGTAATAAATGAAACCATAGTCCACAAGCTCGACGCCCTTGTGTCTGTCCATAAATTCTCCGGCAAAATCCCTCTTGAAGAGCCGCTCTCGGTGTCCTCGATATTCAATTTCCATCGGGGTCGGATTGTAGTATTCACACATCAGGACATATTCACGGCTCGCCGAAAACATCCTGTCGTAAACGTCCGGCAACCTGTCGGGATTTATGTGTATCAGCACTCCCTTGGTAAAAACAAGATCCCACTTCCTGTCCGATTTAAATTCAAGTATCGACTCGTTGAAAGTTTCCACAAATCCTAGAGACTTCACTTTTTCATACGCTACCGGATTGATCTCCACAGCGGACAGTTTTGCTTTAGGCAGCAGAGGACGTAAAGCGATCATGTTCAGACCTATGTTAGAACCGAATTCGATTACGGAATCGATTTTACGGCATTTTGAGATAGCGCAGGAAAGAAGTCGCATTTTCGGAGCGATATAATCTTCAGAACTATTTCTAATGATATACTCATTCCCGAAATCCGTCGCCCAAAACGACTCCTGATCGGTGGAGTATTGCTTGTCTGACATTCCGCCGCCTCCCGGCTGAGGCAAAGAGAGCGTTCTGCTCCCTTATTGCCCTTTTGATTTTTTACAATTCTATTCAGTTAAGTATGACACACAAACAGCGATCTCGCGAGGGAGCGCGCTGAACGCCTAACTGCCTCCCGTAAAAAACGAACTACGCCGTCTCATCAGCATATAAAAATCCATCTTAAGTTTTGAAGTTAACATGTCTCGATCTACTCATTCGATGCGACATTCCCTTCTGCAGCCGAAGAGTTCGGACAAAATGAATACTTGGGTCTCCTGAAACAAGAATACTTAACGATGCCGATTACAGCGGCTCTGAAAATCTTGGCGTTGGCGCGAAGCGAGCTGCCGAATCTGGATGCGCCCGCTCTCGGCGCTATTGAAATTCCAATCTGTTCTATTCTCATTCCGAGTTTCGCTGCAAAAAGAATCAATTCGCTTCCTATGGATTTATATGAATCAAAATGGCCAAGTTTTTCGTATACTGCCATCCTATAACCTTTCATTCCACACATGGGGTCTTTGATGCCGCACAAGAAATCCGTGAGAGAGGAAAAAAGCGATTCCGCCGCCCGAGCGCGAAACGGCCTGACACCCGACACTACATCCGCCCCCGCTTCCAGAGCCGCGGCAAAACTTTTCAGGTTCTCAGGATTGTGCTGAGAGTCAGCGTCCATCGTCGCCGCGAATTCGAACCCTCTGCGCGACGCTTCCGCAAACCCCAAACTCAGAGCCGCGTCGTAACCAAGATTCTTTTCATGACTGACGACTATCGCGCCGGATTTGCCGGCTTCTAGCGCGGTCTCGTCGCTTGACGCGTCGTTTGCCACAATAACAACCCCGATGGCAGAAGCCGCATCGACGACTTTTTTGATTGTCGCCGCCTCATTGAAAGCGGGTATGATTATTGCCAGTCTATGTCTGTCCATGATATATGAGCGCCGGCGGGGATATCCTTTCGCGCAGTGCGGCTTAGAATGTCCTCGAGCTTGCCCGGCGGCAGCGCGTCTTCGGGACACGGCCTTAGAGCAACAAGATTATCGCGGGTGAAAGAGCCGCCTTGGGGGATATCAACAGCCGCGCGTAGCGCGCGCCTTTGAAGGACGAACGTCCGCGACTCGTTCTCTTCTACCTTTTTCTCGCTGGAACCCAGAGCTGCCTCCAACTCGCGCGTTCTTTCGACCATCTCGCGCCAGTCCCGAGGAGTCATTGAGAAACTGTGATCGGGGCCTATCCTTTCCCGGTCGTCCGTAAAATGTTTTTCAATCACCTTCGCGCCGAGGGCAACCGCGCCCAATGTCGCTGCGCAACCTAGAGTGTGATCGCTAAGCCCCAGAACAGCGTCCGGCCACATCTTGGCGTAAGTCTTCAACACATTTAGATTCACGTGCTTGAACTGCTCAGGCGAAGCCACGTAATTCGTGTTGCACTGCATAATTCCAATCATTGGCGTGATTTCCAGCATGGCGTCGACCGCGGCGCTCACTTCGTCTATCGACGACGCGCCCGTCGCGAGAAGAACAGGTTTTCCTTTGCCGCAAATATGGCGGATTATCTCAAGCCATGTGATGTCTCCCGACCCGATTTTGAATATTTCCACATATTCGTTCACCGCGTCCACAAGCTCGAAAGAATAAGGGCTGGTGAAGAAAGCGATGCCCGCGTCGTCGCAAGCACGCTTGAGCGCGGGCGTCCAGTTATCCGGGAGACTGGCGTCTTTGTACACTTCGAAAACCGACTTGCTCCATGAGGCTTGATGAGACTGCTGAGAACCGAGATTTCTGAACCCGTAATCGCTCACAATGGTCTCGGCGGCAAAATGTTGAAATTTAGCGGCGTCCGCGCCTGCCTCTGCGGCCAAACCTATTAGGTCTTCGGCTCTGGACAGGTCTCCGTCATGGTTAGCGGCAATGTCCGCTATGAAAAAAACCGGACGGCCTTCGCCTATCTCATGCCGTCCGAAGCTCAATGTTCTCTGTGGCATGTGGAGCAAACTCACACCTCCGCGTTCGCAATTTCTTCCTTCAGGGTCGGGAGTTTAACGTTGAAATCTTTCTCAAAACGCGAGCAGTCCATAAGCATGTTTTTCGGCCTTCTGGCTTTGAAATTAAAGTCATCCGAGGTTCCATCTTTTGCGGATGAAAGCGGCAGCCCCAGCCTGTCCGCAAGAGCCACTGCGAAATCTCTCTTGCTCATGCCGTCCCTGCTTCCCAAATTGTAAACGCCGGACGCTTCGGACATCGCGGCGGTCACAATCATTTCGCTGAGCGTCTTAAGCGAGAGCGGAGAAAACATGATATCGGTGAATAGAGTTATTGGCTTGCCATTCTTAAAAGTGTTGATCAGCATATCGCTGAAACTGGAACGGCCTGGCGCGCGGCTTTTTCCAAAAAAATTCACTCTTAGCGCCAACGCGCCGGGGGCCATCATGACAGCAAGTTCGGACGCGCGCTTGGTCATCGCGTACATGTTGCGAATAACAATGTTGTCTTCCGCGTTCAGTCCGGGAGAGTCATACACCTGATCGGTGGATATATGTGCCAAGCGGGCGGAGTCGCGGGCGGAGACCCAGCCGGCCAGATTTTCTGCCACTCGCGTGTTCGTCCGGTACGCCAGATTGGGATCAATTTCGCATTTGTCCACATCTGCCAATGCGACAAGATTGATTATGTGCTCAGGCCGGGCGGCATCAAGCATTTCGAACGCCGCGCGCCGATCTGATAGATCCGCTGCATAATCCGCCTCTTTGGAAAACCCGTGGACGAGAAATTCGATTCCTTGGGCTTTGAAACAAGCGGTCAGGCTCGCTCCGAGCAGGCCTGTGGCTCCTGTAATCAATACGCCGGGCAATTCAATATCCTTTCACGCGCATATTGTGCTTGGCGGCGGGGTGAATTCTTCTTTCGAAAACTTATCATCGACGCGATTCAACCATTTTCCGACTGATTATATCACACTGAAACAGGCCGAACAAGAACGCCGGGCCGCTGTGGGAAAGATCGGACTGATGGAAGCGCAACGCTTATCCCCTTATAATTATGTCCGGCAAACGAAGGAGAAATGAGATGTTTTCGGATACATACGATGTCGGGCCAATCAGGCCGCCCAGCGAGGCGGGCAGCCTGCTGATTCGTGTCAGCCGCAACTGTCCGTGGAACAAATGCGAATTCTGCCATGTCTACAAGGAAACGAAATTTGAGAAGAAATCCTTGGATGAGATCAAGAAGGACATCGACGCGGCGGCGCAGTTGTACGGCTCCGGCGTCTCGTCTATTTCGACTGCGTTCCTTCAGGACGCAAACGCGATACTAATGAAGACATCCGAGTTGATCGAAGTCATCATATATCTGAAGAGCAGGTTCCCCGCAGTTTCCAGAATAACGACATACGGACGCGCCCAAACTGTGGCGAGAAAGACCGTGTCCGAACTGAAAGAGCTTAAAGACGCGGGACTAAGCCGACTCCACATGGGACTGGAATCCGGTTACGGCCCTCTTCTCGACTACATTAGAAAAGGATGCTCTCCGGAAGAACTTATTGTTTCAGGACGAAAAGCGATGGACGCCGGAATATCGCTTAGCGAATACATAATGCCGGGGCTTGGCGGAAAGACTATGTCAGAAGGCCACGCGGTCGAGACGGCGCGGGTTCTCAACGCAATCGACCCTGATTTCATCCGGGTTCGCTCCTGCCGCGTTATTCCCGGAACGCCTCTGGATGAAAAAACCCGGCGCGGCGAGTTCATCCCCCTGTCAGACTTCGAAACAGTAGAAGAGCTTCGGCTGCTGATATCTAATCTTGAAGGAATAACAAGCGAGATAGTCAGCGATCACATACTGAATCTTCTTCAGGAAGTCAGAGGAACGTTGCCGAAAGACAAGGAAAGAATGCTCGCGGCTATGGACGATTTCCTAGCGCTGCCGATTCATGAAAAGGAACTTTTTCAGGTGGGCACAAGGCTGGGCTGGTTCGGAGATCTTGAAGACATGCGAGATAACGCGAGACGACGACGCGTTGAGGGCATTCTCTCAGGCATAAGGGAGGAGATAGCCGCGCAGGGCGGAGGATTCACCATCGACGACGTTCTTCGCGAAGCTCTGAAAGATAGAATATAGCGACAATATCGACTGATAAGGATGGCGGAATGATCCCAATCCAAATGGCAATGTCAGAACTCGCGGGCGCGGCGGCGGCAGTAAAAACGTTATTCCGGGAGTTAAGCGCGAAAAACGCCGCTAGAACGCTGGCCCTCGTAATGGTTGACAAGGCGCTTGGGCGGCCTTGGAACGAATTGCCGCCTCCTGCGGACACACAGGAAACCCTATCGCGGCGACAGATAGGCCCAGCCGTGCTTCTTGAACGAAGGCTCAGAGAGGCGATCTCACCCGAACGCGCGCGCGAACTTGTGCGAGAAATTGTAATCATCGGCGCTGTCGATTTTCTTTCGCGAAATGTCCCCGTTTTAAAAAAGAAGGACATTGTGAGCATGGACGAGCGCGAGCGCGAAGGATTCATGAAATCAATAAAAGAGAAGTTTTTCAACGCGGACGCCGATATGGTCGTCGAAGGCGATGAAGCGCTGAACATGCGGGTGACCCGCTGCCGATTTGTGGAGTTGCTGGAGGCGATAGGCGAAAGAGGCATGGCCCCCGTATTCTGCGAAGGCGATAGAATTTTCTTCGACGAGCGCCAGCCTGAAGTATCGTTGGAGAGACCGGAAACAATTTCGCGGGGAGACGAAATCTGCGACTTCCGTTTCAAATGGCTCGGATGACCGCTTCTAGATTCCTAAATTATAGTTTTCGGTATAGGCGAGAATGTGTTTGAATCGCCGACGCATTTTTAGAATTGCTTGATTTCCACCGCGCGCGATAGAGGTGAATAATACAAGAGGCAGTTTTTCAGAGGAGAATCAATCGTTCTGGCGTGCGGCCCGATTCTTACCCGCGCTCCGGGAAGAGCTGTTCCATTAATTCTGATGAAAGCTTTTGCCGCGGATTCTTCCATGTCCGTCTTCATTTTGGCGATGGCAGCCTGAGTAATGCGTATTCTTTCGAGAAGCGTTTCGCGCGCGACTAGGAGCCTCTTCAGCTTGGCGGCATCCTCCCTTATGGCGGTTTTTTCTTTAACTGCCGTCTCTATTCGAGCGCATTCAGCGGCAGCAAGGTTGTGACTGTCTATAAGTTTGACTATCTCGCGCGTCAACTGCTCTTGGCGGCTTCTTGCGGCGTGAGCCGCCCCTACCATTAGAACGCATGCGGAGCCGTTATCCGAGCCGAGATTGCACAGGTCCGCCGAGCCTGCGACAACGACATTGCATCCTGCAAGCGTTCCCTTGTTCGTTCCATTGCATGACAGCGAACCGCCTGAGTAAACCTCGCAGTTGCGCAACTCGCCGGAAAAGTATACCCCGCCGCCCGCAACAAACCTCGACCTCTCAGCCGAGCCTAACACAAGATCCCCGGCGCATTGAATCCGGTTCTCCATGCAGTTCCGCACATGTCCCGCCACTCTCAACGTTGCCCCGGCGATAATATCGCAGGACTCGACATCCCCTGTGATATCAACGTGCGCGCCGGACACTATTTCATGTCCAGCAGTCAAGCTGCCGACCACTTTCACAGCCTCCTCGTGTCTCGCCTGCTTCCGAACTGATCCGTTTCCCCCTTCAATCGACACGACTTTCGCGACAGAGTAGACTCCTTTGCGCTTTACGACGCATCCGTCGTATCCGGCAAAAAGTTTCAAGCCGTCTTCGGACAGATGTGTGTTAGTTCCGGCGGAAAGCTCAGTGTCCGAGCCGTCGGGAGCGTCAATGGGCTTGTCAAACACATCTCTTCCCTTAATGCCTTTTCCGGGGGGCTTCTTCTCCGCAATAAGTTGTCCGGATTTCACATAAAAAACTCCGGACGAAGCTGAAAGCTCAAATTTTTCATCGATTCTGGCTGCGTCTCCGGGAACAGGCCGCTCGCCTCTTGCCGCCACAATCGAATATGTCGAGTGCAACGTGGTTGGGATAAGTTTCCATGCGTCAGTGACCGCCCCGAACTTGATATCGTTTCTACGGAGCAAATCTTCGAACCATTCCCTATCATGAGCCGGTTGTCTGGACATGCCGGGAACAATCGCAAGATGCGCCTCCATGTTTTTGTTTTTGAACGAGATATTGTATTTCCATTCGTCGTACTGCGGTTCCCGAATCTCAATTGTTCCTTTTACAAGACCGGCCATTCCAGAAATCTCCGCAACAGCGCTTCTGCCGTCCTCCGACACTCTTACATTCGGCCCGACATCGAAAAAAACGTCTTTCCCCGGAGTCGCGGCTATCATTTGCCCCCGCACTGTGAATCCCGGTATTCCGGGGGAAGCGGGCGATTTCTCCAATAGGACTTGCTCCGCTTCGACAAGCTCCCCTTTATAAAAAGGCTGGCCGGGAAACTTCTCGATTATTTCTTTTGGGGTAAACTCTTTGAAATCCATCTTGGGATATATCGCGGCGTCCGCGCCCGGTTCAGGCTCAATCCCGACCGCCACGACCACATCTTCGTTAAACCGTTTCTTGACAGCCATTTCACGGACGCGCTCAAGGTTTATTCCAAGCCGCGCGCCCTCTCGATATATCCTCGCCAAGATGTCATATTCCGTCGCGTCGCACTTGTCATCGGCAGCTACGACTCTGGCGTATGCTATCATTCCGTTTTCTTTTATTGAGCAATCTACGCGCCATTTGCGCTGTCTCGGAGGAACCGAAGGCGGATCAAACTGAAGCGCCGCTTCCTGCATCTTTTTCAGCAATTTCACTTTCACGGCAATTTTCGTCCCCGGCGTTTCCAAACGCCTCAGATATTGTCTTTAATCCGCGTGATCCATCTATCGCTCTCTCTCATCAAATCCACGCTGATTTCGCTTGGGAATCTCTTTCCGTTCTCGTCCATAACAAGTTTGATCTCGGGAAGAAACAAATTCTCAGGATTATTCCTGACTACCACGCCCACTTCCCCCGTGTTGAGTTGAGCGAAAGTTGTGACCGGATAGAATCCGACCGCCCGGATGAAATGACTGAGCATTACGGGATGATATTTCTCGCTTTGTCTCAACATCGCGACAATAGCCTCGTGCATGTGTATCGCTTCGCTAAGAGGTTTCTCGGATGTGAGGGATTCGAAGTCGTTGATGATGACCGCCAGATGAGCCAGTTCCGGCAAATCATGAAAATCCACATTGTCGGGATATCCCGAACCGTCCGCATAAACATGATGCCCGATAGCGACAAGCAACGCCAACGGATCGACTCCGGGAATTGTCCGCAAAGCGTCATATCCGCTTCTCGGGTGATTCCTGATGTCGACAAGCTCTTTTTCTGACAATTCCATCTTGTTCAAAGAATCGGGATTGACGGTCAGAAGCCCGGTGTCATGAAGCATCATTGCCAGCGCGAACGCCGCGATTTCTCTTGTTGGATACTTTAAAGCCGTCGCGACGAACGTGGCGATGACTCCGCAGTTCATGGCGTGCTGAAACAGATATGAGGAGTGTTTCTTCATCTCCAACAGTTTCAGAGGCATATCCGGATTGTCTGGAGATTCCGAAACCATAGTTTGAACGGCGTCCTCAAGCGCCGCGATATCAGGAGGAGAGCCTTTTTTTCCTATAGTTGAGAAAAAATTTTCGCATCCTTTCTCCAGTTGTTTTCGAGTCCTATCCGAAACAATCTGCTCGAACTCCAGTTTTTTCAGAATATCCCAGCGCATTTTATGGCGCGCGCCTTTTTTTCCAGTCTTCTCCTGTTTCTCCCTCAATCGTTCCTGTTCATGGAGCCAGTTGGTCAGCCTCATCATCAAATCCTGAGTAACCATAGTGCCGGCTTTAACGAGCACCACCGATCGGTCCGCTGAAACGATGTCCGCCTCAAGAGGTTGGCCCAGCACCAATTTTATCTGTTGTTCGTTATCGCTCATTGTTATTGCTGTTCCATAAATCCATCTGTGTTAAAAAACTTGTCGTCTTTTTTGACTCGGCATCCGGTGTCCCTTCCGGCGTCTGAGCCGCGCTTGTATATTTTCTTCGATGTGAGCGCCTCGAGAGTTCTCTTCATTCGCTGCTTTGTGGCAAAAACCTCCAAAAAAAACAAAGGGCCAAATACCTCCATCCTGTTTGAGTTCTTCAGAGGATATCCGTCCAGAAGCGCCAGAATCCTTATTGGATGCTTCAGCCTCAACGCGCCGATTTCGATAATGAGCCGGGTTTTCATCTCTCCATCCAAGCCGGCAGTGTCTATTACATACACATCGTAAGCGTCGCGCTTCACCGCTGCCACCACGTGTTCATCGCTGGGAGCGTACTCTAAAACATATTCTGAAGGAAGAGAGGACTCAAGGATGAAACGAGTAGCGTCAGAAGTCACTCTTGCGTAAACGCCTATCCGCTCGTTTTCTCTAATCTCTTTTGATTTGGATTTCGCCAACATAATCCTTCCACTGAAAAACAATACGCAACACATACTAATGTTTCAGTTCAGAGATATATTAACAGAGTGAAATGAAAAATCAACTTCATCAAGCTCTCCTCCCTAGGGGATGTCGATATTGTTGATTTGCGCTATTATTCAATGGTTCTATTCTTCTTCTTATTAAGTTATTTTTGATTGGTTATAACTCCCCATAATGCCGGGGCGGGTAAGCGAAAAATCATACTTCACAGGGTCCTCGAGAGAAATCTTTCTGAATTCTTTAGTAATCTCGATTGCTGAAACAATATCAACCTGTTTTCTTTGCGTCAAACCATATTCATTTGCAATTCTCCACATGTGTGCGTCCAGAGGAATCACAAGTTTGGACGCTGGCAGAGCGGAGTTCCAGTCGCCGGGATCGACTTCGTCTTTTCTGACCATCCAGCGCAGGAACAGGTTCATCCGTTTGCACGCGCTGCCTCCGCAGGGAGAGGGAAGCAAATAACATCTGCCTCCCAACCGGATTGTTATTTCTTCGGCGAACCCTTCCAACGCATCCAGAAAGGTTTCGTGATTGTTTTTATAGTGTGAAATGAAGCAATTCTTAAGAGAGCCATGGCGTTCAATCGCGTCGCGCGCCCCTGCCAGAGTCAGAGCCAACTCCTCGCCTGTCGTAAACCTATGTTTGAATCCATGATATTTTTTTTTCAGAGTCGAATCCGAAGCCTTTGAAAGGAAGTCCGACGGCGCGCGGCCCATTTCGTCAAGCGCGCGCCCCACGCTCTTCAGTATCTGCGCCACTCTTCCATAGGCGAGCGACGCGGCAACAAGCCCCGCTATCTCCCTGTCTCCGGGATTGTTGTAATGATACAGAAATTCAAGAGGGTCGGGGTGAACAAATTCCCGCCGGTTATATTTGAGGTAAATAGATTCAAGGGCGGGTTTATTAAAATCAGAGCTGACACGTCGAGCGCCGACACTGCTCTCGGAATCAATTTCTCTTTTCTTCATGTGTGTATTCCACGCAATACAGTTCTAGAGCGATTTTCTTTCCCGTCTCGGTTCGGAACGTCTTCTCAATAAACGCTTTCAGCCGCTCTTTGTCCATTCCCGCCCGCTCATCCGGGATATTCACAATCATGTCCGCGTCCCAGAGAATGTTAAATTCGGGAGATTCGATGTCGCCTGCCGTGTGGTGGCTTCCTACGATGCGTATTATATGTTCCGCCACATCGCCGGGAATATCCAGTTTCTCTAAAATGGCGCGCGCTATCGGCGGCCCTTCAAGTTCCTGATATTTGGGCGCGGAACTGCCGTGTTTCCGTTCGGCCTCAATAATTCCAATGTCGTGCAGAATCGCCGCCGCGATTACTGTTACTGGGTTTGCCTTTTCGCATTCAAGAATCCTTTCGGCATGTTGAAGAACCTTAAGCGCGTGGGCAACCCTTCGCGCGTCATCTCCGAAAACGGCTTTCATTTCTGATATCAGCCTGATTTTCATCCGCTGGCCGAGCGCGGCGTCTGCGGCTCCGGGATCTTTTTCAGCGTGCGCCCGCGCTCCCAGACATTGCTCCGAATGCTCGCACCACTGCGCGCAACCGAGGTTCAGCTTCGGGTTCGGAATCTCGTATCCGCACTTCTTGCACACCCTGCGGGACTCGTCCTTGAAGAACTCTATGCGCGCTCCGCAGCCGGGACACTCCAAATCGAATATGTCTCCCGGCTTCCACAGCCGAGTGTCCTGTCCGGGGCATCTATCCATCGACATTTTTCACGCCCCCTTTTTCGGCGCAAATGGAGACATCGCCCTCAGCCTTTCGGCTATCGGAGGCATTTTCTCTATGACGTATTCGATTTCTTCTTGGGTGTTGTAGCGGGACAGGCTGAACCTGATGGAGCCGTGAGCGGCGGTGAACGGCACACCCATCGCGCGCATGACATGGGATGGCTCAAGCGATCCGGATGTGCATGCAGACCCCGACGAAGCGGCGATGCCCACATTGTCGAGCATCAGCAATATCGCTTCTCCCTCGATGAATTCAAAACTGACATTCGAGGTATTGGGGAGTCTCAGTTCGGTATGCCCATTGAGCCTTGTATCTGGACATTTTTCAAGCAACGCGGACTCCAGCCTGTCGCGGAGTTTTTTTGTGTGTTCAAACTCGGAATCGATGTTCGCAGCCGCAATTTCGGCGGCTCGGCCCAATCCTACTATATAAGGGACATTTTCTGTGCCGGCTCGGCGACCGTTTTCCTGATGTCCGCCGTGCATAAAGGGCATTACCGCCGTGCCGCGCCGCGCGTAGAACACTCCAACCCCTTTAGGCGCGTGCAGCTTGTGTCCCGATATGGACAACATGTTCACCGGCGTCTTCTTCACGTCAATAGGGATTTTTCCAACCGCTTGCACGGCGTCCGTGTGAAACGGAACGCCTTTGGACTGCGCAATTTCAGCAGCTTCTTTTATCGGAAACAAAACTCCTGTTTCGTTGTTAGCCCACATCAGGCTCACTAGAGCCGTGTCATCGGATATTGAGGCGCGCAACTCGTTCAGATCAAGCATCCCCTGCCCGTCAACAGACAATTCCGTTACCCTGTATCCAAACCTTTTCATATAGCGCGACGCCGCCAGAACCGCCGGATGCTCCACCTTTGAAGTGATTATGTGCCGTTTTTCCGGTTCCGCCTCAAGCGCGCCCCTTATCGCCATATTATCGCTTTCCGTGCCGCAACTCGTGAATACAATCTCCGCAGGGTCTGCGTTAATCAGAGCCGCCGCTTTCTCTCTCGCTTCATCGATATGCTTCTTCACTCTCCCGCCGAAATTGTGCATGCTTGACGGGTTGCCGTATTCGACCCCGAAAAACGGAGCCATCGCCTCGACCACTTCCGGAGCCGTTCTGGTGGTCGCGTTATTATCGAGATAAACTTCCATTATTTGCTCTCCTCTTCAACGACAATGTCTTCCGACACGAATTCGCGCAGCTTAGCCTCTACGACATCCCTGAGCGTGAACTGAGCGACGCTGCATTTGGAGCACGCGCCCCGCATCGCCACGACCACTCGCGGCCCGTCTATATCCACAAGCTCTATGTCTCCGCCGTCGCGTTTAAGCTGCGGCCTTATCTCCCTCTCCACAACTTCTTCGACAAGCTTTATCCTCTGTATATTTGTGAGTTTAGTCGGCCTCTTCCGCGTCGTCTCTCCTTGCTCAAGCCCGCTCCTGACTCTTGCTATAATGCCCTCTATGTCGCTGTGACATCCGCCGCATCCGCCGCCGGCTTTCGTATAATGCGTGACTTGTTCTACCGTCCGTAGGTCGTTGTCCGCTATGGCTCTTTCAATTTCTTTTTCAGTGACGCCGAAGCAGGAGCATACTACCCTGCTGTCTGTTTTTTCCACATTGCCGGCCTCGCCGCCGGCTTTGTAATTCTCGATAGCAGCCTGCAACGCTTCCATCCCCATGACGGAACAGTGCATTTTCTGCTCCGGAAGCCCGCCTAAGTAGTCCGCAATATCCTGATTTGTGATAGTGGAGGCCTCTTCGAGTGTTTTTCCCTTTATCATCTCAGTCAGCGCGGATGAAGAAGCTATCGCGCTTGCGCAACCGAAAGTCTGAAATCTCGCGTCCTCGATTCTTCCTTCAGCGTCCAGCCTGAACATCAACTTCAGCGCGTCACCGCAAGCCATGGAGCCTACCTGCCCCACCCCGTGAGCGTCTTCTATCACTCCCGTATTTCTCGGATTTAGGAAATGATCCTTAACTTTTTCGGTATAATCCCACATCAGCCGCCGCCGCCTTTCAAACATTTACATATATAACTCTATTTGCGCCGTCATTGTTCCGCGATGAACCGCTAACCTATCTTTACTTTGTCCACTGTCGTTTGATTTAGGTAATCCATCGCGAGCTTGTTCACCTCGTGGGCAAGCCCCTGAAATGCGCACTCTTTGCATTTCATTGTTTTTTTGTGCAGAAGGCAATCCGAAATCCTAAATGGCCCTTCGACAGCCTCATACACATCGATCAGCCTGATTTTTGCGGGCGGTTTAGCCAATTCGCTTCCGCCTTTCGGGCCCCTTGTAGAGATGACTAGCCCCGACTTGGCCAGCCTCTGAATCACCTTGCTCATGTGCGCCTCGGAAACATCCAGCATCTCCGAAATTTCTTTCGTGGTGACAGGCCCTTTCTTGTAATTCGTCCCCATTATGGCCATAGCGTGAAAACCCATCGCCGCCGCGTCCGAAAGTTTCAGCATGTTCGACATCAGTCGTCCTCCTGCAAATTCTTTATTGAGCGTTATAACGCCAGCAACGTAAATTGTATAAGTTTTGGTATTACAATTCCATAATCAATCAAATAGATTTTTTAGACTTAAACGGCAACCGCCGCGACCGCGGTTTGATAATTCCAACCCCCTCTGATAGACTATGCGGCATGGACGGCATGGGAAAAGCGGCGACAAAACGCTTTCAAAGAGCGATGGTAGGGCCTTTTGCAGGCCGGGTTATCGGAAAAATTAGAATATTCGGCCCCATTTCCTCCGCCGCAACATCAGGCTCTCATTTTGGCTCAATCGGGCCCGACCGCATCTCGCAGAAAATCAAATGGGCTGTCGACCGAGGCGTAAGATGTCTCATATTCGAGATAAACAGCCCCGGCGGCGCCGTGCTTCCAAGCAAAGAAATCGCAGACGCAATCCGCGCGGCGGGCGCGCCCACAGTGGCTTGGGTGCGGGATGTAGCCGCCTCCGGCGCTTACTGGGCCGCCAGCGCCTGCGACAGAATAGTGGCTGACCATATGAGTTCCGTCGGCAGCATCGGCGTAATTTCAACTCATCTGGAATTTTCAGAACTTATGAAAAAATTCGGCGTCGGCTATGAAGGCTTTAAGTCAGGCGAATTCAAAGACATGGGCGTCCCGTTCAGAAAAATCTCCGAAAAAGAACGCCGCGCCATTAAAGAACATATCGATAAAATCCACGACAGGTTCGTGGCGTCAGTCGCGGAAAACAGAGGCCTTGAAAAAAAGCAGGTTGAAAAACTGGCGGATGGACGAATTTTCCTCGGCGACGAGGCGAAAAGCCTCGGCCTAGTTGACCGGCTCGGCGGCAGAGCCGAAGCTATTCGACAATGCGAAATAATCGGAAATTTCAAACACATCATGGTCGCCGACATAGAGGATTTTCGCGAAGAACTGCTGGTCGCAATGCGGGGATTTCTGTCGTCCGCTCCCAAGAGCGTCGGGCGCGGAGCGGCGGAAAGCGTCATAGATTGGATGCGCTCTCATTCGGGTTTCGAGGCGCGCTGAACGCAGGCTGAGATTGTATTGACGGCGCTTCGAATGCCGTCATACACAAATATAAAGGCGGTTATTTCAAATGGACAAAAAGAGGATTCTCATCCCGGACACCAACATCTTCATCAACGACCCGAACTCCATATACGCTTTCCCGAACGAAATAATCAAGATACCCCTCGAAGTCATCGAAGAAGTCGACGATCAGAAACGCCGCTCGGACGATGTAGGCCGCAACGCCCGGCAGACATCCCGCATTCTTGACAACCTGAGAACCGTAAACGGAAGCCTCTCAGACGGCGTCACTCTAGAAAACGGTTGCAACGTCTCCGTAGAGTTCGGCGACAAACCGATGAGCTCTCTTCCAGCCAGCCTTAGAAGCAACAAGGAAGACAACCGCATTCTCGCAACCGCGCTCTCTATACAGGACAAAAACCCGGGCAATATATGCGTGTTCATCACTTTAGACATAAACATGCGGATTAAAGCGGAAGCCATTGGCCTTGTGACTATGGACTACGAACCGGGAAAAATCCAGTTCGAGGAACTGTACAAAGGATACTCCGAAAAGGAGGTTTCCTCTTCTCAACTGGACGAACTGGCCTCGAAAGGCAAACTCGTTTTAGCAGACACGATGAGGCCTCATGAGCTTGTGGCTCTTTCCAGCCCGGAAGCCGGCAAAACCGCTAACGGACGATTCGACGCGGAAGCGGGCGCCATCGTTCCCCTAAAACACTCCTTAGATGCGGTCGTGTCAGGCATTAAACCGCTGAACATCGAACAGTTGTTTGCGTTCGAACTGTTGATGGATGACTCGGTCAGCTTGGTAACTCTCAACGGTCGAGCCGGAACAGGAAAAACTTTGATCGCGCTGGCCGCCGGATGCCACGCCGTGCTGGAACGCGGAGCTTTCGAGAGGCTGCTCATATCCCGCCCGGTCGTGCCGATGGGAAAAGACTTGGGATTCCTCCCCGGAAGCATCGAAGAAAAAATGGACCCGTGGATGCAACCGCTTTATGACAACCTCGACCTGATTTTCACGCTGGGCGCTCAGGATAAAAAACGCGAGAAAAGAAAAATCCGGGAGCTTGTGGAAAGCACGGGGATGATAAACATAGAGCCTCTCACTTACATCAGAGGCCGCAGCCTTCCCAACCAGTTCATGATTGTTGACGAAGCGCAAAACCTTTCCCAGCACGAAGTAAAAACCATCATCACGCGCGCCGGAAAGAACACCAAAGTGGTTCTTACCGGCGACCCGTACCAGATAGACCATCCATATCTGGACACCGACAGCAACGGCCTCAACTATGTCGTGGAAAGATTTAAGGACAGCCCCGCCGCCGGACACGTCACTCTAGTCAAAGGGGAGCGCTCAAAACTGGCCGAACTAGCTGCCGAACTGCTATGATTCTTTTCTTCGCGCTGTAACATCCGGCGCGCCCGCGCCTTTGCGGGCGGCTCCGGTGTAGACAAAAAAGATCGCTATTATCGCTAGCGCGCTCGACGCTGCGGCAATTCCGGAAACGGCAAACATAATATCCAACGCCGGACGCGAACGCTTCAATATATCAAACCCCGTCACATATATCGTCTCGCAGGCCCCATTTCCGTTATCGAGCCTAGTTGTGCTCGTGCCCCTCGAAAACCCGCCATCGTGCGAATATTTTGACAGATAACCGGAGATGTGAATCTGATCTCCCCGGCGCGTTTTTCGAACAAGCTTCTTCAGAGCCTCGTCATCCACCAGCAGATGATTGTTTGAAAACTTGTCGCTCCTGAAAACAAAGTAAGCTTCGTTATCCCTTGTCCGGTAAAGACACATCCAATCCCTGCTGGAGAACTTAAATTTCTTGTAATGAGGCGTCCGCAGGTTCTGTCCCCATATGAGACATAGGTCCTTAATATTCAGATAGTCGCCCCATCGCTTGTGCGAGATGTTCAAGAATCCGCGCGCGTCGCTGTAAGAAACCACAAGCCCGTAAATATCATATTCATACAGCGGGTTGACTGTGTACACGATGCCGTTTCTTTCTGTCGTGAACTCTTCAATCTCCACTTCTTCCTGATACGGCTCCAGCAACAACTCCTCGACGATTCCGTCCGGGTTAGGCAGCCTGTCCTTCGTCAGTCCGCATGCGATGAAAACCGCCGCGCTAGCTATGAATATGTATTTTAAAATGTTGTTCATCTTTTTTTCTCTCCAGAAGCCGACGACAAATCAAAAATCAACTCTACGGCAAACCATCAGCATTTTCAGTCACAACGATTGTGCCTAATAAACCTTGAACAATCAAGTCGGACCGAAGGTCGCTCAGCCTGATTTGAGTCACACATCAGTTTTAACTATCTTAAAATACCGTTATACTATCAATGTGTTGTGAGAGTCATGATGGGAGACATTGCTTAAATGGCGAAACTGGAAATAGTCTGCGACGGGCATCCTACGCTAAAAAAGCAGGCAAAAAGCATTAGAAAAATGACTGACGAACTGCGTTCGCTCGCAGACGATATGGTTGAAACCATGCTTTGCAGCAACGGCGTCGGCCTTGCCGGAAATCAGGTGAACCGCCCGGTGAGAATCATCACGGTCATGCACGCCCAAAACGACATTCGCGTTTACATCAATCCGAGAATATTAAAGTTTTCAAAAGAAGTCCAATACGGCGACGAAGGCTGCCTGAGCTTCCCGCTCCTGTACGGCACGGTTTGCAGGGCCGACCGCGTGGCGGTTCAAGCGCAGACTTTGGATATGAAGAAAGTGAAAGTGGACGCCGAAGGATATCTTGCGCGAGTTTTTCAACACGAAATCGACCATCTGAACGGAATAACTTTCACAGAGCGCGCGGAGCCTGACACCTTTTATACAATCACCAGAAAGGAATACGAAGAGGACATCGAAGGCGACGGCGAAGCTCCAGAGGAAATATCGTCAGGCGACAAAGAGGATTCTCAACCGGCGGATGCTTCTTCGCATGCAGGTTGATTATCATCGACCATTTTTGCGAGCGCAACGAAATCTCTGAGCCTCGGAAAAACCGACCATGAGATTCAACTACTTGCAGATAATAAAACGCCCATATTTATAAAACAGGCATCCTTAATAATCAAATTCGCATCCTCAAGGAAGCAGCGCATTAGAAGAAGCGTCCGCTACCTCAGAGTCGCCGCCGCCCCTCTTGTCGTAATAGCCTTTCCGCCAGCCTTCGACGATGTAATACGCCACGGGAATTATTACCAGAGTCAAGGTTGTGGCGATGAAAAGCCCGCCGATAATCGACCAGCACAGCGGTTTCCAGAACTGAGTCTTTGCTGCGGATGCCGCCGCCAGAGGCAATATGCCGAGAATGACTGTTATCTTTGTGAGAATGATCGGGCGCATCCTAGTCAGACACGCTTCCACGCACGCCTCTCGCCTCTTCATTCCGCGCTCCCTCAGAAGGTTCGCGTAGTCGATGTATATTATTCCGTTGTTCACCACGATTCCTACCAAGCAGAGCAAGCCTATGCCGGCGAGAATGCTGAAAGAATAGCCGAGGATGAGCAACGTGAGTATGACGCCCACCAGCGCGTACGGCACGCACACTAGGATTATCAAGGGCTGAGTTGTCGACTTGAACTCGATAAGCAGTATGAGATAGATGAAAATCATGGACACCAAAAACGCCACGCTTAGGTTCTTCATCGCCTCTCCGAGCAGCATCGTCTCCCCGGCAAACTCGATATTCACATTCTTCATCTCAGGGTCGTCGGCTATCATCTGTTCGCGCAGCCCCGGCATCCTCAGCTTGAGAGCGTCCACAATCCTTTTTGCCTCGAACCCTGCGGCAACGTTTGCTTCGATAGTTATCGTGCGCCTGCCCTGCTCCCGCTCAATCGAAGAAAGCCCGTCTGTCAACTGGAAAGACAAAAGATCGCTGAAATATTTCTCTTCTCCCGAAGGGAGCTTGAAAGACTGAGATTGAAGAGTCGTCACATCCTGATTCGGGTCTTTTTTTATTTTTAAGAAAATGTCAGTCTTCTCATCGCCAACCATTATGTCGCCGATTTTGTGTCCAGTGAGGGCAAGGAATATGAAACCTCCGATGTCGCGGGTCGTCATCCCCGCGCCCGCAAGCTCATCCTGCCTTGTCTTGAGAACTATCTGAGGAATATTGCCGGGGGCGTCGTTCTTGAGATCGACAACTCCCCGCTGATTCCTGAGCATTTCTTCGATAGCCTCTGTCGTTTTTCTGAGGCGAGCAAAATCATTGCCTGAAACCTGAATGTTTATCGGCGGGCCTACCGGCGGCCCAAGCACTTTTTCAATAAAGACCGCTTCCGTGCCGTCTTCGAACATGGTGGAAATCCTGTATCTGAACTCCTCTAGTATTTTCTTGTGCGATTTCCCGGTCTCCTTCATCGGCTTGAGGTCCACTATGAAGCGAGCGATGTTCGATCCGAAATAAACATGATCGTCTATCTCTATGCGCGTTCCCGATGATCCCACGTTTGACACGTAATGCTTCACATACTTCGATTCGTCAAAGAACTTCTCTATCTTCGCGACGGATTCCCGAGTGTCCTCCATCGTGCTTCCCGGCGGAGTCTTCAGGTCGATATAAAACTTGGCTGTGTCCAGTTGCGGAAACAGTTGAAGCCCCACGATTTTCAATACTACCAGCAGAACGCTCGAAACAAGTATCAGGCCCGCTGCGCTCATCACAATCGTCCCGTGATCCAGACACCACTCCACAATCCTGCCGTATCCCGCGCGCGCGCGCAGGCCGATTCTGCCGCTTTTCCGTTCTTCTTCTTTCTTTATCTTCTTCATGAATATCGAGCAAAGAACCGGGTTGAAAAAATTCGCCACAATCAGCGACGCGAGCAGCGCAAACGTGACCACTATCGAGATCGGCCGCGTGAACTCCCCAATCGGCCCTTTTAGAAATATCCCTATCGGAAGAAACGCCGCCACCACCGCCGCAGTAGATGAAAATATCGGCCAGCCGACTTCGTTGGTCGCCTCCAGCGCGGCGCGGTCCGCGCTCTTTCCCAGCGTCATGTGGCGATAAATGTTCTCGCACACCACTATCGAGTTATCCACCATCATCCCAAGCGCCAGCAGTAACGAAAACAGCGACACCATATCTATGGTCATTCCTTTGAAATACATCGCGGTGAAAGTCATCAGGAATGACATCGGTATGGCGAAACTCACTATCGCGGCGACTCTGAACCCCAGTGAAATGAACAGCACCGCCAGAACAAGACACACCCCCCACGCCGCATGATTCCTCAACTCGCCGATCTGGTGTCTGACGAACTCCGAAGCGTCTGACATAACAACCACATTGTCGTAGTCCTTGAGCTTTTCCTTTATCCTGTCAGCGACATCTATAGTTCCGTGGCCGCGTTTTTTCATTATCGCCAGCGTCACTCCGCGATGCCCGTCCACGTGCGCTATAGTTTCGGATTGAGGATATGTCTCCTCGATGTCCGCCATCATCGAAAGCCTTATCGGCTCTCCCTCGTAAGTTCCTACCGCCATCCGCTTAAGATCAGCCATCTTGTCGAACTTGCCGAGCGTTCGAACAGTGTACTCCTTATTCATCACTGTCAGTTTTCCGCCGGGAAAGTTAGTGTTTATCTTTTCAAGGTTCTCAATCAAATACTTCAAGGGATCCGTTCCGTACTTTTGCAGCGCGTCTGGGCGCATCCCGATTTCGATTCTTTTCTCGGTCGCTCCGGTCATCACGATTCTCTTGACGCCCGGAATGGCTTCAAGCTCTTTCTTTATCGTGGAAGCGTACATGCTCAGCTCGTGCTGGCTCTTTTTGTCGCCTGAAAAGCCAAGAAACATCATCGGCAGGTTTTCGAAGCTTATCTCCTGCACAATCGGATCGAGCGCCTCGGCAGGCAGCAGCGCCTTAGCCTCGCTAATCTTGTCTCTGAACTCTTTAAACTTCGTTTCCGGATCGACCGTTTCGTTGAAATAAACAACCACTAACGACACGTTATGCCATGATGATGATGAAATACGCGAAACGTCTTCAATTTCTGCGATCTTCTGTTCCACAGGGATGGTGACGAGGCTTTCGACCTCCTCAGGAGCCCCTCCCACAAGAGGAATGGCCGCGTATATCACCGGCGCGTTCACTTCGGGCAGCGTCTCAACTCGGAGTTTGAGCAGCGACCCCGCCCCGAACCACACTAGCAACAGCATTATTACGATTGTGAAAATTGGTTTTTCCAAAAAAAACTTGGTCAGGTTCATTGTGGAACCTCCCGGTCGCGGCGGTCATGTCCGCGCGCGCTTATTATACACTCCGCCAAGCGCGATTGAATAGAAAGGTTGTCAAAAATGAGAATGTCTTACATTCGAAGTCAAACAATGCCAGTCCGCTCTAGAGGATTGATATAGCCGCATCATTTTTGTTTTTTCATGTGAGATCAAGCGGGTAAAAATCCAACTTGTCAAAAAATCAAAAATCACAACCCCGGCAAAGGCGCCGGGGGCGGGGCCGCTGCCACACAATGCCCTTTAAGCGTTTCTTTTACCGCAGAGATCAACTCGTCAATTTCGAAAGGCTTAGACACGAAACGCCGCGCCCCGGTCATAAAGCTTTTCAATTTGCATTCGATACTGTTTCTTCCTGACAACACCAGCACGGCCGCGCCTGAACCGCCGTCTCGCGGATTCACCGCCCTGTCGCATATTTCCATGCCGTCCCCGTCCGGAAGCATAAGATCAAGAGCCACGAGATCGAACTTGTCTGTTTCCAACGCGCGGGTAGCCTCGCAATATCCAGACACGAGTTCAGTCCTGTATCCGGCGTTTTCCAAGGCCTCGCCGAGGAGCTCCCGCAGATCGTCATCATCTTCGACAACAAGTATCTTCGGTTGCTTATTCATGTCTCCCCCCTTGCCAGCCTTAATTCTCATATTAATTACACTAACTGAATACCATTTACCCGCTCAGGCATGGTTTCAAACAAATTCTCACAAAAACACTCCGCATGTCTGGAATGTCCATTTCTCGGTTCGCGCCTGATATGAAATTAAAAG
Source organism: bacterium ADurb.Bin236 (assembly GCA_002069885.1). Taxonomy (GTDB): domain Bacteria; phylum UBP15; class UBA6099; order UBA6099; family UBA6099; genus UBA6099. The sequence goes on from MWCD01000005.1 coordinate 27,384, forward strand.
AGGAAAGCATGTGTGAACGAAAAGAGCGTATAAAAGCTTATATCATGCCGATGATGATTTTAACAAGCTCGTCAGCCACCGCATATTTGCTGAGCAGAGGAGTCGCCCTCACGAAAACATCCGCGTCTGCAGTCTCTTTTGACTGCCAGCCTTCAGGAGGCGAACCTTTATCCCCCGGCATAACAAACATAACCCTGTTGGTGTCGGTTCCGAATCCCGCGTCCGTCGCGCGTATATCGTTCATGACAATCAGATCAAGCTTCTTCTTAACGAGTTTGCCGACGGCGTTCGAAAAATGGTCGTCCGACTCCGCGGCAAACCCAATTAAAAGCTGGCCTTCCCTCTTTGTTTCAGACAGAGAAGCGAGTATATCTTTGGTTCGTTTCAATTCGAGAGTAAGCCCGTCGCCGGTCTTTTTTATCTTGGATTCGGATATCGTTGCCGGAGTGAAATCCGCGACTGCCGCAGCTTTTATTATTATGTCAGAGCTTTCCGAGCGCGCCATCACCGCATCGTACATGTCCTGCGCCGATTCCACCCTTACCAAGTTGACGTCCGCCGGAGATACAAGGCTGGAAGGCCCCGTCACCAGAGTAACGTCCGCGCCGCACATCGCCAGCGTTTCAGCTATGGCGTACCCCATTTTCCCTGTGGAGCGGTTGGAGATGAATCTGACAGGATCAATGCGCTCCCGTGTGGCGGATGCGGTCACAATAGCTTTTTTGCCGGACAACGCGTCTCGGTCGGCAAACATCAGCATCACTCGCTCAAAAATCTGCTCCGGTTCAGCCATCCTGCCTAGCCCGGCGTCCCCGCATGCAAGAGGCCCTGAGTCCGGCTCTATCACCTTCACGCCCCGCTCCCTGAGAATTCTAAGATTCCTTGTTGTCGCTGCGTCGATGTACATTGCCGTGTTCATCGCGGGAGCCAGCAACACAGGTTTCTTGAAAGTCAGAAAAAGAGCGCTTAGAAGATCGTCCGCAATCCCGTTGGCGAATTTCGCCGCGCAGTTTGCGGTCGTCGGAGCGACAACCATAACGTCTGCCCATTTTGCGAGTTCGATGTGCTCGTATGAGTCGCCTCTAGGGCCGAACATATCCATGTAAAGCGGCTGCCCGGAAAGCGCTTCGAGGGTCACTCGCGTGACGAACTCCATAGCATGCGAAGTCGCCGCCACTTTCACTTCAATATTGTTCTGCTTGAACAGTCTTATGAGGTACGGACATTTGTAGGCGGCTATGCCGCCCGTTATGCCCAGCAGGAGTCTGCGCTCCATCACTCTTCCACTTCGTACCCGAATTCTTCCATGCCCGCAAAGTCGTCTTCGAAATCCAGTGGCTCAATGTCGAACGCTTCTTCATCCTCGAAATCAAAGTCGCCGTCGAGATTGACCATCTCGTCGAAGCTGATAACGTCTTCTTCGGGTTCGAGGTCTTCAGGAGAAATCTCGTCCGCGCCGAGAGTGAATCCGATAAAGCCTTCCGCGATCTCCTCGAGCGCCGTCTGCAACGGATGCCTGCTATCCGATTTGACGTACACGCGCACGCCGTCGTTAATCTGGCGCGCTCTCAGGGCGGCCACATTCACGAGCATATATTTATTCCCGTTAAAGTTCTTGAGCAAGTCTTCAGTCGCAAATTGATCGAACGCCATTATCTTTCCTCCGGGGCGCGAAAGCCCTTTTTCACCGCAAAGCCGCCGTCAACCGGCACCTCTCAGCGATTATAATAGATATAACCTTTTTTACGGATTCGTCAAGTCTGTCGTTAATTACCGCATAATCATACTGTCCCATCAACTCAAGCTCCCGGCGCGCTGTGTTCATCCTGATTTCAATTTCCTGAGCGAGAGCCTCCCCGGTTAGGTTCGACGGGCGATTCTGTAAACGCGCTCTAAACACATCCGGCGGAGCTGTTATAAATATCAGCGCCGCGTCGGGATACTCTTTCTTTACCCTTAACGCCCCTTGCACGTCTATCTCAAGCAAAAGGTCCTTGCCTGACGCAAACGCTCTTGCAATGTTTGCCTTGGGAGTGCCGTATCTATGGTTATGCACCTTCGCCCATTCAAGAAATTCTCCGCCTGACGCCATCTCGTCGAACTTGTCTTCCGTTAGAAAATGATAACTCGTTCCGTCTTCCTCTCCCGGTCTCGGTTGCCTAGTTGTAGCGGACACGGAATACTCCACCGACTCAATTATTCCGGCATCCTTTAAAACTTCATGAAGCACGGTTGACTTGCCCGCGCCCGACGGCCCGGACACCACGACTACCGTTCTTTTCTCTTCCGGAAGATTCTGATTCATCAGGATTTTGCTTCGCCTGCGGATGTTTCTTTATCCATAAATCTGTTGGCTATCGTCTCCGGTTGCAGCGCCGATAGCACTATATGACCGCTGTCCATGACTATTATCGCCCTAGTTCTTCTTCCACATGTGGAAGCAATCAGCGTTCCTTTTCCCTTTGCTTCTTGAATAAGCCTTTTTATCGGAGCAGATTCGGGCGACACAATGGATATTACCCTGTTTGCAGATATTATGTTGCCGAATCCCACATTAATAAGCTTGGTGTCCAAAATTCTCCTCCGCCAATAACCGATTTTCCAACTCTCATCTTTAACAACTTAAAAAACAATGAAATCAGAATATACTAATTATCAATCGCAATTTCAATTATTATTCTCTTTTAACTACTCTTTTTCCGATTGTTTATCAAGAAAAAGCTTCCAATAGACAGCTATCTCATTGATTCTATCGTTTCTTCAATCTTGCCATCATCCACTTCGTAGAAGTTCAATTCTACTCTGTGGGTCGTGGGGTCAAGAGCGTACGGCATTCCGTTATACGGACATATCGGCACTCCGTTTGGGAAATAATCCTTGTCTCTACCAATATCGCTCAGGTCAGGATTCGGCCACACTCCGCCATGATTCACATACCATAATTCAACCATCATGTTTATCAAATTGGCGTGCTGCCTGCAAACTGTTGTCTTCGTATATTCGATTGCCGCGTTCGGATCAATCATAGCTTGACGCTCCTGATCCGTAAGCGAACTATCATTCATTATAGCTTCGCGCGCGATATCGCTTTCAGAGCTTCCCGCCACGGAGAACGGAATCCCTGTAAGGTTAAACATTATAAGGGCGAAGACCGCTACGACGATCCCCCAGAACATCCACCATCTGTTAGATTCAATTGGCAGCAAAATCAGGCCTTCCCGCAAACCGCTCGTCGACCCATAACATCAAGGATGAACGGAATTCCCTTTCACATGCCCTGTTACTCTATGGCCTACAGGCCATATTTCATATGCAGCTCCGGGCGTCACAGGACATTCCGGCATTTGCAGTTCGGGAAAATACTCCTCGTCAATCACTATGTCGCTCAAATCAGGCTGAGGCCATGTTCCCTCTTTGATATAGTACAATTGAACAAGAGCGTTAATGTTCGCGACATTCGTTCTACATGCCTCATATTTCGCGTCCATCGTAATATTCTTGAATCTGGGTATAACTATAGCGGCGATAATTGAAACCAACAGAACGACAAGCACCACCTCGCCGATTGAGACTCCCCTCTGTCCTGAACGCGATCCAGCCATCCAATTATCCTTAACATCTGATTGACGCGCTTTTGTCATTTTATCAAAAAAGCCACGCGCTTACAAGCGACGCGGCTTCTCTGAAGTTCAGCGATTAAGTTGTTGCTCCATCGTTTATGCCGGGCGTCCGGCATAATACGTCAGACGCCGACTTAAAATACGTGCGTTCCTGCGCCTTCCCTATGTCCGGTGATTCTGTACAGCGGAGACGGCCCCATCGTATACGATGATTCGTCCACAGGACATGTGGGTATGCCATCCGGGAAGTAACGCGCCGACAGCGTGTACAACTCGGCTGCCGTGTATGTCGTCGCAGCGTTGTTCCCCTGATCGTACCAGTCCGGATCATAATCGCCGCTTGCAACCATATCCGGGTTGAGCGATGACTGCTTGAAGATGTTCAGATCCGTGTCCGGCCATGTGGCTTCAACAAAATAGAACGCTTCTATCTGTTTGTTGATGATGGCGCGGTTCATTTCGCAGGACTGAACCTTCGCTTGTCGAGCCGATACGACAAATCTGGGAATCACTATTGCCGCAAGTATGCTGATTAGAATGACAACCAACATGACCTCAAGAATCGTGAATCCCGCGCTCTTGCTTTTCATAACAATACACTCCTTTGTTATTAATTATTTTTTATCAATAAATGTGCGTTCCCGCGCCTTCCCTATGTCCTGAAACTCTGAATATGGGCGACGGGAACAAAACATACGACGACTCGTCCAGCGGACATGTGGGAATCCCGTCAGGGAAGTACTTTGCCGACAGCCTATACAAATCATTTGCCGTATAGGCGACCGGATCCAATGCGTAGTCGCCGCGTGCGTCATACCAATCCGGATCGTAGTCGCCGCTTGCCGTCATATCGGCGTTAAGCGATGACTGTTTAAGAATATTCAGGTCCAAGTCCGGCCATGTGGCTTCCACGAAATAGAACGATTCCACCGCTTTGTTAATAATGGCACGGTTCATTTCGCAGGATTGAACCTTCGCGTGCTTCGTAGACACCACGAATCTCGGTATCACGATAGCGGCGAGTATGCTGATTAATATCACGACCAGCATGACCTCAAGTATTGTGAATCCTCTGTTTTTCATCTCCTTGCCCCCTTGCCCAAATTTATAGATTCAAAAACTGCCTTTACGGTTTTCTGTCATACTCCGCCCAAATATGCGTTCCTTCACCTTCCCTGTGCCCCGATACCCTGTACCACGGCGAAGGCATCATGACATATGATGTTTCATCTATCGGACAAGTCGGTATCCCATCAGGAAAATATCTTGACGCAAGATTCCTCAGGGTCAACCTATGATTAGCGTCATTAGAGTAGTATTTCAATCCTGTAGAATCCACCCATTCTGACGTCATACTCCATCCGCTTTCTGCGGCATGTCTAAAAACGTCGAGATCAAGGTTCGGCCATGTTGCTTCCATGAAGTAGAAGTTTTCTATTTGCTTGTTAATGATGGCCCTTTGCATTTCGCAAGCCTGCACTTTCGCCTGCTTCGTTGAAACCATAAACCTCGGAATAACAATCGCCGCAAGAATGCTTATTAAAACAACAACTATTAAAACTTCTAGTATTGTGAATCCCCGAAAGCCGCTTAATCGCATTTAATTCTCCGAATAATCCATCATATAACAATAAGCTTAGAGTTCGTGCGTGCCTGAACCTTCTCTGTGACTCGTAACTCTGAAAATCGGCGACGGGGCTAGCTCATATGAGGTCTCATCCACCGGGCATGTCGGTATTCCATCCGGGAAATATTTGCCAGCCAAGTTCGTTAATGCCGCTTTCTCCGCAGGCACTGCCGGGTCGAATTCGGTGTTTGATGAATCTACCCATACACTGTCATACGCGCCGTTTTCAGCGGCATGTCTGAACACGTCGAGATCGAGATTCGGCCATGTGCCTTCAATAAAATAAAAAGTCTCAGTCATTGTGTTGATTATTGACCTATTCATCTCACAAGACTGTATCTTGGCCTGCTTCGAACCTATCGTGAATCTTGGAATTAATATCGCCGCCAATATGCTGATTAAAACCACTATCAGAAGCGTTTCAATTACTGTGAACCCTTTTGATCTCATCGCCCACCTCTTTGCGTATTATGTACAGCAGAATAAATTATAGCAAATTTATTTCCAGATTCTTTTTAATCCCCAAGATGCCATAACAAATAATAACATCGCATAACCCACATAGCCGCACAATCAATCATTATGCCACATCTAAATGTGTCCGCTTTGTTTGTTTTGTGCTTTCTTTTGCGTCAAACCAACCTAGTAGGAAATGATATTAAATCCACTTATATCAACCTTTTTTTATATGTTCATATTTTTATGCGAATCATCTCTTTGCGCCTAAAAAATCAGATGCAAATTAGCATTGTCAAAACAAATATTATATACAAATGAAAGTTAGTGTATTGGTTTACCCAAAATACCGCGTGTGTGTAAGAGACTACACGCTTTATTGTCCTAAACCATTTTTTAACTTCATTTGTATAGGAATTGGATGTATATTAACATCAGAATGTAGAATTTCTAATTTGGAGTACACAATGACGGACAAATCAGTCAAAGTTAAATTCAGCGGGAGTGACGAATACTCTATTGAAATTGGCCCGGGAATGTTAAATAAAATCGCAGACCGGGTTCGCGATGTTTCAAAAAAACCTTTGGCTTTTGTAGTCACAGATAAAAAGGTTGCCCCGCTTTATCTGAATAATGTAGTAAAAAGACTTGAAGCCGCTCGAATAAAAACTGAAACAGAAATAATCGCGGCAGGAGAAAAACACAAGAACCTTAACACATATTTAAAAGTAGTGTCGCGTTTCGCGCAGACGAGCGGGGCTGCGGATACTGTAGTGGTTGCGCTAGGGGGAGGCGTGGTGGGAGATATCGCAGGATTCGCGGCAGCTACCTACCGACGCGGCACCCCCGTCATTCAATGTCCAACCACGCTTCTTGCATGCGTTGACTCAAGCGTAGGCGGAAAAACAGGCGTGGACTTGCCTTTCGGGAAAAACCTTGTGGGGGCTTTTCATCAGCCGCGCGCGGTGCTGGTCGACACTGACACCCTCTCCACCCTACCACCGCGGGAGTTCAGAACAGGAACGGCAGAAGTAATCAAATACGGCTTCATTATGGACGAGCCGTTTGTAAAATTCATGGAAAAGAACATAGAGGAATTTAATGCCGGAGATGAAACTCTTCTTTCGCGCGCGATAGAATGCTGCTGCCGTCTAAAAGCCAAGGTGGTAGGCAAAGACGAACGAGACACAAAAGACATCAGGGCAATTCTCAATTTCGGGCACACTTTCGCTCACGCGCTGGAAGCGGTTTGCGGATATAAAGATTACAATCATGGCGAAGCGGTGGCGGTCGGAATGGCCTGCGCCTCAGACCTCTCGGCTCGAATCGGCATGATCTCGCAGGAAGACGCCGCGCGCGTCGAACGCCTGATATCTGCCGCTGAACTTCCAGTGACAATAAAAAACGCCCAACCGCGACATCTGCTGGATTGCATGTTCAGAGACAAAAAATGCCGCGGCGGAAAACTCAGGTTGGTTCTCCTAGAGAGCATAGGACGCGCGGTCGTGGCGGACGACGTGGACGAGAAAGACATTCTGAGCGTCATTCGTTCCAGAATTGCGCGGTCGTAGCGGCTCGCGAAACAGGAGGCTGCGCTTTGGCGCCAAGAACCGTCCTTATCGCAGGCGGCGGATACGCCGGCTCCGGCATAGCGGCCAAGCTTGCCGCCCTCGACGCCCGACGCTCTTTCAACGTAGTCATATTGGACCCTTCGGAATTCCACGTGGTTAAGACCCGGCTTCACCAAATTGCCGTCGAACCTGAAAGAGACATCCTGATAAGAATTCCGACGAGAACGCTGGCTGACTTTGCGCGAGCGGATTTTATCAATTCCGCTGTGGAGAAAGTGGATTTCAAGAATAGAAGAATCTTTGCGAATGGGTCAGGTTATGATTGGGACCTCCTTGTCGTGGCAACAGGCGCAGAGCCAAATTACTTCGGCATCCCCGGCGCGGCTGAACACTCTGAAAACATCTTAAGCTATGAAGCGGCTATGAGTTGCGGATTGAGAATCAAGTCTTTGGGCATGAACAAGCGTGGCGCATCTAAGAAAAGAATCGCTGTTTGCGGAGCTGGGCTTCTCGGAGTCGAATTCGCGGCGCAACTCAGACAGCGTTACGGCCCGAAGAAATGCGAAATCGTGATAATAGAAAAACAGGAGAGGATTATCGCCGCATCACAATGCGGAGACGCTCAGCGGGATTACATTTCAGCCTTTTTCAAAAGAGAAAATATTAAAGCGTTGACCGGAACGACAATTTCGAAACTGTCTCCGGGGCGCGTATGTCTCGAGGAAGGGAAACACATAGACTGCGATCTGACAGTGTGGTGCGGCGGCATTAAACGAACCGGAATAGGAACGGCGGCATCCGGCGGACTTGTCGTCGATCCGACTCTCGTTTGCCGCGAACATGAAAATGTGTTCGGGGCCGGGGATTCCGCGTTGGTTTCAAGTCCCCTGCCAAACGCCAACTCTCTGACTGCTCAACGGGCTATATATCACGCTGATATCGCCGCGAAAAACATCATCCGGTCCGCAATCGGTCTTCGCTCCCGCGCCGCCAGATACAAGCCAAAGGGAGAACTCATTTCTCTGGGCGATTTCGACGCTGTAGGAGTCGTTTCCGGGGCCGCGTTTTACGGTTCGGCCTGCGCCGCAGCGAAAAAAGCTAATGAAATGAAATATATATCCACGCTTTTCGGAACAGCGATAAATCACATCCGAATCCATCGTTAGTATTTGTAATAGGCGCATTGATTAGAGTCCGACTGCAACCCCGTTTTTTTTGACAGACTCAAAATTTGACTAGTGTTTGCGTTGCTCTGACAATTCAAATCAAAAGAAAACACAGAATCACAGGACTCCGCTCTTCTCTAGCAGAGATATGTCGTTCAGAATGTCAGACGTTTTTCCTTCAGCCGCGACGGCGCCGCCGCTCAAGAGAACGACTCTGTCGCAAAGCTGCGACAGCAAATCAAGGTCATGGGAGGCGATTATCTGGGTGCGACCCAACGACCGCAAAAGACTGATGATTTTTTTTCTGGCTCTCGGGTCTAATCCGGCCGTCGGCTCGTCGAACACGAGAACTCTTGCGTCCATCGCGGTTACGGTCGCTATGGACACAAGTTTTTTCTGACCGAAGCTCAGATGAAACACGTTTTTCTTCAATATCGATTCATCTAGGCCGACTTCGGACACGCTGTGCCGCACTCTCTCTATCACTTCCTTATCAGAGAGGCCCAGTTGTCTGGCTCCGAACGCGATATCGTCGAAGACGGTCGGGCAGAAAAGCTGATCGTCGGGATTCTGAAAAATCAGGCCGACCCGCTGGCGAACCTGCCTGATGGATTTTTTCGTCACCGGGGTTCCGAAGACTCGAACGTCTCCGCCGATGATAATTCCGTTCAGGTGAAGAATCAACGTGGATTTGCCCGCTCCGTTGTGGCCGAGAAGTCCGACGGTCTCGTTTTCGGCGACTTTGAGGGAAACTCCATGCAAAGCCTGTGTGCCGTCGGGGTATTTGTAATCAAGGTTCGATATTTCAATTGCGGAATAATGGCTCATGTGAGAAACAACCTCGCTGACATAATCGCTGAGAAAAAGACAACCGCCACAATGAAATCCGTCAGGCGCGGCGCGGGAAGCTCCGCCATAGGCAGGTTGCCGTCGTAGCCGCGCGAAAGCATAGCGGAGTAAACGCGCTCCGAGCGCTCAAGACTGCGCAACAAGAGAGAGCCTATCATATTTCCGACAACGCCGGACTGCCAAATCCAGCGTCCGCGCCAGCCCCGCGAGTCTCTCGCCCTCTTCATCCTCGACGCCTCGTCTACAAGAACGAACATGTATCTGTAAGAGAACGCCGCAAGGCTTACGAGGATAGCTGGAACCTTAAACCATCTCAATCCCGCAAGCATCTCGTGAAAAGGGGTCGATAGGGAAAGAGCTGTCAATGCGCAAACTCCAAGGGCGCCTTTGAGCGCGGCGTTTGCAAAAGCTTCGATTCCTCTGTCTGTGACAAGAAGGGCGCCGCCGAATAATGGCCTCGCTGCCTCTCCAGCTTCGCGCGCGGCAAAAGGAGCAGACGCCGCGATAAACAGCACGAATGGCAAAACGACGATAAGCCTTTTAAGAAAAACGGAGAAAGGCGCTCTCAGGGCAATCGAAATGAGAACAACCGCCGAAAAGTACGCGGCGAAAGCGCGCGGCGATGTCACGGGTGTGGAAACTCCTATGATGACGGTGGAAAAGAAAATGAAAATTTTAGCTCTGGCGTCCAGAGAGCGGGGAACCGCATGACGCTCCGAATGAGTATGACCTGAATGCTCGTCGCCCGGATGTCCGCTCAAAAAGATAACCCTGTCATGCGGCCGAGCCGCCGGACTTGCCGGATTTCATCAACTTCGCCAATCCGAACCCCACTATGAAAACCGCGAGAGTTCCAATCAGTCCGGCAAGAGCGGTCGCCGCCGCGGGATTTCCGACTCCGGGCATCTCGTAGTCGGGGACGGGCGATTTCGTCCATGCCGCATATCCCTCGGACAGATGCAAAAAACCGGTCTGTTCCGCCACCCATTCAAGCCCGTCGGGGAAAGACGAAGCGAAAGGCGAAGCGAATATCGCTATAGCCAAAGCGACCAGAAGTCCTATTGTCACAAATCCGAATTTTTTCATATTATCGTCCATTCTGCTTTTTTGTAATGCGGTCGCAAAAAAGCGTCTCTTCCGCGACTTAAACAAAATTACGCTTGTGCCTCCGCAATCCGCGTGTGCAGCATGTCGGGCCTGACTCCGGCCACGAGCGAGACGACTGACACTGTGATCACAGCCTCGCCGAAGCCTATCAGCGCGTGGACGCCGGCCATCGCAGGCAAAACGACCTTAAGCGGAGCGGTTCCGGAAAGCGCGATTTCAAAAGCGCAGACTGACGAAACCAGAACAATCGATAGCCACGATGCGGCTCCCACGGCAAAGGCGTAGCCGGTTTTGCTTTTTCCCGACACGGCCAATATCCCGCGGAATATGCAATAACCTATGACGCCGCCGATAAAGCCCATGTTAAAAACATTCAAGCCCAGAGCGGTCAGGCCGCCATCCGCGAAGCCAAAGCATTGAATTGAAAGCACTAGAAGCATAACGATAAAAGCGTTCAAAGGGCCGAGCAAAACAGAAGCAAGGACAGCGCCCATGAAATGCCCGCTCGTGCCTCCTAACACCGGAAAGTTCATCATCTGCGCGGCGAACACGAACGCCGCTGTCACACCGAGAAGAGGAACCTGTTTCTCGCCGAGGTCTTTCCCGGCTTTCTTGAGCGACACCGCCGCCGCCAGCCCTGAAATTGCGAACGCGGCGACGCTCAGTTCGGTTGAAACGAATCCGTCAGGTATGTGCATGGCTCCTCCAACAATCAAAGATGATGTTGTTATTATAATGGTATTACGACTTTTACAATAGTGTTACAAATAAAAAGTCGCGACCGCTATGAATCCTCTCGCGGGGATTGTTTTCAATGTTTGCATTGCCGCCGCGTTGTCGGCTAAAATCATGTGAAATTATATGGTTTTGCCGCGGCATGGATTCGGAGGAGCCGACTTTTGAGCATAGACCCGTCTGTGATTGTGATACTCGCCCTTCTGGCAGTGTTATTCATACCTTTCGCGCCTTTCCGTCCAGTCAAGAAAATCATCCTGTTTCTGTTCAACCGATATATTCCGCTTCCAATCAAATTCGAGGATATTGGCGGCATCCCGATAATAGGGATGAAGATGAAGAACGTGCAGATAAAGCTTGGCGGCGGAGGCTCGCTTGAAGCGGACGAGATGCACATAAAAGTGCAGTTCTGGCGGATGCTAATGCTGAGGCGGCCATCCCTGAACCCGATAGCGCTGCACAGGCCGCGCATTAAAATCAAGCAGATGCCGCAACAGGGCGAAGTATGGTTCCTTTTTCCTTTGACCGCGATGAAATGGGTCGTAAGCAACTTTTTCATGCACCTTTGGGGATTGAACATCGTCAGGATATACAGAGGGTCGGTAACAATCGAGGGAGCTAACGGAAAGAAAACTTATATCGAGGACCTAAACGGAGAGTTCACTTCGCACGGAAATAAGATGAAAGTGCGGCGAATGTCATGCATGGTGGGGGCCGGAAGCTTGGACATTCACTATCCGCGCAAAGGCCCCATGAGCGAGGGCCGTGTTATCGTGCGGAACCTGCGGCTCGAAGACCTCTCCGCTCTTAAAGTTCCCAAGCACCTCCACGGCCCGATAAGCGTCGAAGCCGCGATGTTCGGCTCGATAAACGACATCGAACTGGTCGGCAACATCAGTTCTCCCGGCCTTTTCATGCGGGACGCAATGATACATGATTTCCATTCTCCGCTGCGCTTTAAAGGGACTAGCCTGATGTTGGAAAAAATGCAGGGACGCATCGGCGAGTACGCTTTGGAAGGAAGCCTCGTGACGGATGTCGTCACCGATATTTCAGAGATGATTCTGCGCGGCGGCGGTCGCGGCAAAGCCAGCCAGTCCATACTGAAGATGCTGGCGATGAAACCCTTCATTAAATCAGGCTGGCTCGACGCGGACATACTCCTCGAAGGCGACCTTAATAAGTTCTACGAGTTCAGCGGAGATATAAAACTTCACATCAAAGACGCCGTAATCGATTTCGCGGAAATAGGCGAAGGCTCGATGAAAGATTTTCCGCTTGCTCCCATACCGGAAGCGAAGCTGGCGCTGGAGTTAAAAAAAGGAATCCTCACATTCAAGGAGTGCGAAGCTATATCGGGACAGTTAAGGCTCGCCGCCGACGGGCATATAGAAATGAGGCACGACCCTGTGGAAGACAAGGTCGGCCGATCGTTGTTTAATTTCCGTTTCAATGTCGATTCTCCTAATCTGGCAGACCTGATCCGGCAGTTGAACTACTCCGCGCTTGAGGTGTCCGGCGCGGCAAACGGCGAGTTCGTTCTGGATTGCGACTATGGAAACAACTATGTGATGGAAAGCGAGGATAAAATCAAGATGACGGAAGCCGGAGATTATGTTTTCGAAGTCGACACTCCGGCTTTTCACAAACTTGAAGGCAGAGGACATGTCTCGGCAAAGAACGTCTCGATAAGCGGCATACCGGCCGCGCTGACGAACAACAATCCAATAATGAGACGACTCAATATCGCACGAGACTTCTCGTTTGATGTTTTCGAGGGAGACATCGTTCTTGAGAAAGACCGAATAAAGGCGGAAAACGTTAGATGCGCGGGCGAATGGCTCGAAGTCTCCCTGTCCGGAAGTTCGGCTTTTTTCGGAGAGAAGCCAATGAGCGCCGACATCGATCTGTTTGTTGTGGGCGATAATTTGAGAAGCAAAACCCTTATAGGCCGGATACCGGGCGTCGGAACAATCGTTGATATGCTGAAAGCCGGAATCAAAGTGACAAAGAAAGGGGACGGCAAACCGGAGTTCAAGATGAAATCGCCGCTTCGCGCGCCCTCCCCCGCATCCTGCCTGCTCCCTCCGGGAACTTCAACACCATCAGATTAACCGCGTTTGCGAACGATTCTCACATATCCTTAACATTCTTTTGCCGAAGCCTATGACGGATTCAGGTCACAGCCTGTTTATCGTCATTGTTTGGGCAAAAAAAAATGCCCCCTTGTGGGGGGCGAATTAGGGGGAATGATGAGTGATCCCGAAGTGCGCGATCAACGCAATGCGGGACGATAGCCTTTGTCAGTCCGAGTCCTTATTTTCCTGTCCCGCCGGATACTGCGGTAAATCGGAGAATAAGGATTCGGTTTCAACTTCTTTGTTTTGTTTTCAATTTCTCCTGTTGCCGCCGATATTTTCGGCTGATTATTTTTCTATTTATACCGTCTCAAGCTCTTCCGGAGAGAGCAAGACTTCCCGGGGCCTGCTGCCGTCGTAAGGGCCGACTACGTGGCGCTCTTCCATGACGTCCACTAGGCGCGCGGCGCGGTTGTAGCCGATTCGCAATCTGCGCTGTATCATGGATATCGAGCACTGGCCCGTGGTGACGACAATCTCGACGGCTTGGCGATAGAGGTTTTCGTCTTCAGAGTTGTGGCTGTCTCCGCCGCCGCCGCCCGCGATGTCGGCTCCGCTTCCAACGCTGAATTTAATGGTGTCGTAAATGGGAGGAGTCTGAGTTTTCCAGAGCGAGACCAACCTCTTTATTTCGTCGTCGGACACGAACGCGCCCTGAAGACGCATCATCCTGTTGCTGTCGATCGGTTGGTAGAGCATGTCGCCGCATCCGAGAAGTGATTCCGCGCCTTTGCGGTCGAGCACTGTGCGGGAGTCTATCTGCGAAGCGACAGCGAACGATATTCTTGACGGTATGTTGTTTTTGATAGTGCCTGTGATTACTTTCGTGTCCGGCCTTTGGGTGGCGAGTATGACGTGTATGCCGGTTGCGCGGGCGAGTTGGGTGATGCGACAGATATAGTTCTCAACGTTCATGTTGGGAGAAGACACCATCATGAGGTCGGCTAATTCGTCGATAATCACCACCATGCGGAACATTCTTTCAGCGGGGTCTTCGACGTATTTGTTGTAGCCGGCGATGTCGCGCACTCCTGCCTCTGCGAAGACTTTGTAGCGGCGGTCCATTTCCTCGCACACCCAGCGCAAGGCGGCTGCGGCGAGCGCGGCTTCTTTTATGACCGGGGTGAGCAGGTGCGGGATTCCCTCGTAGGGAGTCAGTTCCACGCGCTTCATGTCTATCATTATCAAGCGTAGGTCTGTGGGAAATTCGCGCGCTATCATGCTGCAGATTATTCCGTTGATGCACACGCTTTTTCCTGAGTTGGTGGAACCTGCGACGAGAAGGTGCGGCATTTTCATAAGGTTTGTGAATATCGGTTTGCCGGCAATGTCTTCCCCTAACACGAACGAGAGCGGTTTTTTGAAAGCCCTGAATTCCGTGTCGAGGAATATCTTTCTAAAAGGAACCATAGCGCGCTCTTTGTTGGGCACTTCGATTCCGACGGCGGATTTGCCGGGAATGGGAGCTTCGATTCTTATCGTTTTAGAGTCTGTGGCGAGCGAGAGCGCGATGTCCGTTTCGAGCGTCACGATACGGGACACTTTCGTGCCCGGCTCAAGCTCGATCTCGAATCTGGTAAAGGCGGCTCCTTTCACGACGTTGACGATGCGCGCCGGAACCTGAAAATTCTTCAGCGTGGCTTCAAGCTTGTCGCGCATTGTGTTGTCCATCGCCGCTTCTGAGACTATCGGTTTAGCGTCCAGCCACTCCTCCGGGTCAGGCAAGCGCCATATCACGGTCTCCTCTTTGCCTTCGGCGTCCACCATGACGGCGGTGGTCTGCTTGGCTGCTGGGGGAGGAGTTTGCTTGATTTCCTCGACGGCGCGCACAGATTCTCTTTTTGCGGGTTCTGAAGATTTTTCTTCCTGCGCGCGTTCTCTCTTTTTTCTGTCTTTGATCGTAGGCCGCTGTTCGTCAAGTTCGTTGGAACTATCGTCGTCCTCCATAAAAGATTGTGGAGCGCCCGCGCGCGCTGCTTCTTCCTCCATGAGCTTTTTGGCCATAGCCTCGGCCTGTTTATCTTTGCGCAACCTTTCCTCTTCGGCGGCGGCGCGGCGTTTTTCCGCCGCTGCCGCTATGCGCGCGTCTATGAATCCCGCCGCCGCTTTTGCGACGGACGCTATCGCTCTACAGATAACCGCCGCTTTGGGCTGCAGCGCGCGCCCAACTTTCAGGTAGGATATGTTTAGCGCAAATTTGCCGTATAACAAAGACACCGCAAATACGATTAGGAACGCTCCCGACACCGAAAGGGCGGAAGAGAGCGCGGAAATCAGAGGTCCTGAAACGACGCCGCCGCCGGCCGAGTATTCTCCGGGCAGTTCGGACATCCATCCTGCGCCGGCCGCTTTCGCCCAGTTGAGCCACAGGCCGACTATCAATCCACCGACAAAGATTTTTACAGCCACGCGCGGTATCGCGGGATGCTTCCATATCAGCCATACCCCGAACGAGCCGAGAAGGACCGGAACCATAACGGCGGTGTAACCGAGCGCGGCGAAGAGAACGGATTTCACCGCGTAAAGAGTATCGACGTCGAAACCCACGAAAAAAGACACGGCCGACAGCAACGCCACTGTTACGACTAGTATGCCGAGGACTTCGTTGATAACGCGCTCTTCTTTCTGCGCGGTATCGCCGCCGCGTTTTCTTTTAGTTCTTTTTTCTTTTTCTTTCACAGGTTTCACCGCCTTGTCTTACAATCGCGCGCCAGCCGAAAACTCGCTTCTTCTCGGCGGGCAGAAAAATCAAGCGCCCAGTTCGACCGCGCGCTCTTTCGCTTTCTCGACAGCGTCGATGACGACGCCTCTAAAGCCGGCGCGTTCGAGAGCGGCGGTTGCCGCTACAGTAGTGCCGCCGGGAGAGGAAACGCTCGCGCGCAGTTGAAGGGTATTCGCGCCGGGTCGCTCTGCCATTGCCGCCGCGCCGGACACTGTCAGGACGGCCAGTTTCTCTGATACCGCTCTGTCGAGACCCATCTTCACTCCCGCGTCAGCGAGCGCCTCGATGAACATAAACACATAAGCCGGCCCCGATCCACTGAGGGCGGTCACCGCGTCCAGTTTCGTTTCGGCAACCTTGACGGCTCCGCCGAGAGCCTCGAACACCCCGAACACGAAATCGTTCACATCGGAGGGAGCCGAGGGATCGAGAGCGACGCCTGAAACGCCCCGCCGTATGAGGCAGGCGACGTTGGGCATTGCGCGCGCGACGCTGACATCCGAGCCTAGAGCCTCGCTTATCTTCGCCGCGCGCACTCCGGCCATGACGCTGACCACAGCGGGCTTGCGCGTTTTCCAACCCGCTTTGATTTCGCCGGCCACCGCGCCGAACTGGTCGGGTTTGACGCAGATGAAGACCGCGTCCGAGCGCTCTACAGCCTCTCGCGCGGTCCCCGCCACTTTCACTTTCAGCCGTGTTGACAATTCCTCCATACGCGCCGCGTCGGCGTCGAACACCGAAATCGAGTCCGCGTCGAGCAGCCCAGAGCCAATTATTCCCTCGATGAGCGCGCCGCCCATCTTGCCGGCTCCCACGAAGCCGACAGCGCCTTTAAATGCCATAATCGCACATCCTTTTAGCCAGCGGCCGAGTCCGGAATCACAGGTCTCCGAAGTCGAGCTTGTTCTGGGCCGTGCCTTTGTTCTGTATGTCCTCCAGATGGGTCACTTCGACGCCGTACGGAGTGAACAGAAAAATGTCGTTTCCGATTTTCTTGTAATCGCCGTTGAGAGCGTACGTAGTGCCGCTCAGGAAGTACACTATCTCCCTCGCCATGTCTTTCTCGATCTGGCCGAGGTTCATGACTACGACGCGGCCTTCCTTGAGCAAGTCGGCTGATTCGCGGGCGTCTTCGATGGTCCTCGGTTTCTTAATGTTGATCATTGCCTGATTGAGTTCAGGAGTAATCGGTACGACCTTGCGTCCGGTCTGAACGCGCGCTTGCGTCATCGGGCCGCGTTCGACGGCTTCTTCCTCGTTTTCGAACGAAAGGAAGTTCTTCACCACTTTGTAAACCTTGTTGTTCTGCAATGAGTCCAGCACTATTATCCCCTCCTTTGGGAGATTGCGGCGTTTGCGCCGCTCGTTTGTTTTTTCAAGTTTCGTTCAGTTTTGCGGCGCGCCGACCGCTTCAGAAAAGCCTCGTTTTGCGCTATGTCCTCCTTTCAAAAATCGCGCGGCCTATCCGCGCCATTGTAGATCCTTCCTCTATCGCTGCTTCATAATCGTCCGACATGCCCATGGACAGGATGTCGAAACCCCGCCTTCCCGCGCGCAACTTGTCGAATAATATTCTCGTCTCCGCAAACGCGCGCCGTATCTCGCCCTCGTCGTCCGTAAGAGGGCCGATTGTCATCAACCCTATGAGAGAAAGCCCTTCGAGCTTAGCGACCTCGTCCGCCGCTTTTTCAATTTCTTCCGGCGCGAAACCGTGTTTCGAGCTTTCGCCCGAACTGTTCACCTGAATCAGCGCCGGCATTGTTTTTCCAAGTTTCAGAGACTCCTCAGACACCCGTTCTGCGATTCTGAGCGAATCGACGGAGTCGATAGCGTCGAACAGGCTTGCGGCAACCGACGCTTTGTTTCGTTGCAGGTGGCCT
The DNA here is from genome assembly GCA_002069885.1 of bacterium ADurb.Bin236. Taxonomy (GTDB): domain Bacteria; phylum UBP15; class UBA6099; order UBA6099; family UBA6099; genus UBA6099. The sequence goes on from MWCD01000005.1 coordinate 45,255, forward strand.
ATCATCCTGTATGAGAACCCTCCGGGAAGAGCCGGTCTTTTTCTTTCCGCCTCCTGAACCCTGTTTTCGCCGATCTGCGTTTCGCCTGACGCCAACACCGCTTGAATCTCTTCAACGGTCCGGTTTTTCGACACTATGACGAGCGATATATCTCCGGGATTCCTGCCTGAGCGACGAGCGGCGTCCGCTATGCGCCCTCGCGCCTCCGCAATGTTTTCTCTTATGCTTTTTTCAATCATCCCGTCGCTCATATCTCTTCGTTTTCCCTTGACGCGCGCATTGCCTTCTCGAACTCCGCCCGGAGTTTTTTTCTTTCCGCGCCATGCGAGAGAGTTCCCCATGGAAATCTCTCTTGCGAGCCGCGTTCGAAGAAGACCGCTTCGGCGGCTCCCGGAGCGTATTTGTCGATCAGCGCCATCCAACGCGTTCCACCTCCCGCCCGTTGGTTTACCGCAGCCTCCAACAACGCGCCGCCAAGCCTTCTGTCTCCCCGCGCGAGAATCGCTTGCTCAACCGATCCTTTCAAACTTTCGACTTTCAGGTCGACCCGTTTTGTGTTCGACACCACCCTGCGAAGAACGTCCCTCTTTCTTTTCAGTTCGAACATCTCCGGCATCGCCGCCCACTGCATCGGAGTGAAGGGCTTCGGTATCATGGGCGTGGCGCTTATCGATATTGAACAGTTCGACCTTCGTCCCGCATCCGCCGCCGTTTCCGCTATCGCCTCGATGTCCTCGTCCGTCTCTCCCGGAACTCCGATCAGGTAGTAGAGTCGGAGTTTTTTCAGTCCCGGCAGAGGCTTGCTCCGGATGAACTCCTCGAAATCGCCGCTTACGTCTTTTCCTATGACGCGGGCAAGTTTTTTTGTGGCGACTTCAGGCGCCACGGAAATCGATTCGAGGTCTAGAACGCCTGCCATTCGCGACAGCATTCCAAGAGTTTCCGAGTCCAACCTGACGGAAGAGAATGAAACTCTCGTGCCCGCCGCCGCGGCCATCTCGCAGACTTCCGGAGCGCCCGGAGCCTTTGTGAAAGCGGTTCCTATCAACCCGATTCTCGAACAGCGTCGCAGTCCGAGAGCGGCAGTTTCGACCAGCCTTGCCGCCGGCCTATGAGGGCCGGACGTGTGCGCAGCCAGACAGAATCTGCAGCGGTACGGACATCCTCGCGCCGTTTCCAGAAGAAACATCCCCGGAAAAGCGGAGCGGCGCGAGACCACCGTCGAATGGGCCGCATGAAACCCTCTATCCGCGCGAAGCGCCTCGACTATTTCCGGCGCGCCGGGAGCCGTCGCCTCAATGGCTTCGAGTTTCCCGTCGCCTCCGAAGATATGCACGTAATCGGCGGGCAGATAAACTCCGGGCAGCCCCCGCAGCCTTTCCCTGCCTTCGAGTGAATAGTTGCGGCTCGCGCGCGCCCGCTTCAATGACAACAGAGCGTCCGTCAGCGCGCCGACCGCAGGCTCGGCCTCGCCGATTGCGACCGCGTCGACGAAATCCGCCACAGGCTCCGGGTTGGCGGACGCGGCCATGCCGCCCGCCAACACCAGCGGGCCTCGCGAACGCCTCGACGCCGCAGGCTCCACTCCGCCCTGCGACAGCATCAGTGGAACTTCCGCGAAACCATTCTCGTAAGGCAGCGAAAAAGCGACCACATCGTAGTCCGACAGAGGACGTCCCGTCTCTACCGCCGTCAGCCTCTCGCCCTTCTTAAGTTGCCGGTCCGATTTAAAGAACCGGTCGCAACGAACCTCCTGATTAAGATTGAAAAGATGCTGCGCCCAAAGAAAACCCAGACAGGCCGTTCCCGCCGAGCGGTCGCCGGGAAACCCGATGGCAATCCTCAAAGCATATCCCTGCCAGTCCGATCCTTTTTTCGGGTCGTGCGTCCATATTTCATCCATCTTTCTTCATTCGCATCTTTCGTCTTTCTATTTGTTTCTCAGGAAAGGAGGCAAATCCAAATCCGTTTCCTTTTCCACGCGCTTGGTCTCCGGGGCAGGCGGCGGAGAAGCCGGTCGGTCTAGGGGCAGTTCGCCGGAGGACTGCTGCCGCGCAGGCTGCGGAGCTTGCGCCGGAGCTTTCGGGGCCTGAGATTGCTGCTGTTGCCGAGCGGCAAACGGCTCTCCGGCTTCCGCGGCGGAAACCGGTTTCTCTTCTGATTGCGCGCATTCCATTTTTTGCGCGCCCTGAGTGAATCCGGTGGCCACAACGGTCACCCTTAACTCTTCCCTTGCCCTGTCGTCGATCACCGCGCCAAAGATAATATTGGCGTCGTCTGCGGCGGCGGTCCTCACGATTTCTGCGGCGGTGTTGATCTCGCCGATATTCATGTCCGAGCCGCCGGTGATATTGATGATGATGCCTTTGGCGCCTTCGATGGAGTACTCCAGCAGCGGGCTAGAGATCGCCTCTTCCGCGGCGCGGCGCGCGCGGTCGTCTCCGCTGTTTCTGCCGATTCCCACGAAAGCGGAGCCGGCGTCCGACATAATCGCTCGAACATCCGCAAAGTCCAGATTGATTGTTCCCGGCACGGTGATAAGGTCCGAGATGCCCTGAACGCCGCAGCGCAGAGCGTCGTCCGCCTTGGCGAAAGCCTCCGTCATCGAGGTGTCTTCTTTGATTATTTTCAACAGGCGGTCATTCTGTATGACCAGCAGAGTGTCGACGAATTCCGACAGCCGCTCGATGCCCATCTCTGCGGACTTCATGCGTCTGCGGCCTTCGAACGCGAACGGCTTTGTCACAACTCCGACGGTCAGCGCTTTAAGGCTGCGGGCGACCTGAGCGACTACTGGAGCAGCGCCGGTTCCGGTTCCGCCGCCCATCCCGGCGGTGACGAAAACCATGTCTGCGCCTTCGAGCATGTTTTCGATTTCGGACGCGCTCTGCTCGGCAGACTTGCGCCCGATTTCGGGGTCCGCGCCGGCTCCAAGCCCGCGGGTAAGCTTGCCGCCGAGTTGTAATTTCTGTTGCGCGCGGCTCCTGTCGAGAGCCTGAATATCAGTGTTCACCGCGATGAAATCGACGCCGGGCACGCTCATCTGAATCATCCTGTTGACGGCGTTGCAACCGCCACCGCCCACGCCGATAACCTTGATGGCCGCTTGTTTCTCTATCATCGGATCAAAATTCATATCGTTCCCCCCATTGATTCCTTTTTTATTTATTGAACAGGCCGCGGAAAAATCCCGCGACGGATCTTATTAGAGCCGAAGAAGACGCGGCGTCCGAGCGGCGCGCGCCGGAAATAGAGCGCAGCCGAGCCGCGTGCGCGAGCAGACCGAGCGCGGCGGCGTATCCCGGCTCCGACACAAGCTCGGAGTGGGGGCCTGAATATCTGGGTTTTCCCACCCGGGCGTTCATCCCGATCGCCTGTTCAGCCACTTCCCTCATTCCTTCGAGCAGCGCTCCGTTCCCTGTTAGCACCACGCCTGCCGGAACAACCGATATCGGCATGTCCGTTTCCAACTCGTGCCTTATCATCTTCATCATATCCATCGCGCGCGCGTGGATGATCTGGCACAACATTCCGCGCGTCACCTGCTGTTCCTTCTCGCCGCTCACGTGCTCAATTTTCACCGGTTCGCTGCCGACGCGGTCGTCCACATAGGCGATGCCGCTCTCTATCTTGAGACGCTCGCCCTCCCGCGTGGACGCGCCGAGCACAATCCCTATGTCGTTGTCGAAGTTCCAGCCTCCGACGGGGAACACTTTCACTTTTCGCAGTACGCCGCTTTTGAAAACAGCGATGCCGCTCGTGCCGGCGCCTATGTCCACGATTACCGTTCCGATTTCCTTTTCGTCTTCGTTAAGCACGGCCTCCCCGGCAGCGAACGGAGTCGGAGCCAGAGCGTCGATCCCAATCTCAAGCTTCATCAGACAACGCATGAGGTTCTGAGTCATCGCGGTCGAGCCTGTCACGATCTGAACATCTGCGCCTAGCCGGGAGCCTGACATCCCGCGCGGGTCCTTTATTCCAGAATGGTTGTCCACCGTGTAGTCCATCTCGATAGTGCAGATGACTTGTTTGTCCGGAGGTAGAAGAATCGTTTTAGCGGCCTCGGCGGCGCGTCGCATGTCATCAGCGCTCACGCCTCTTTCAGGGTCGGCCACCGCGACGCCTCCGTGCTGCTCGCTCGAAGCCAGACTGTTGCCTGAGACTCCGACGACGGCGGATTCAATAATTCGTCCGGCCATTTTTTCGGCTGCGTCCACCGCCAGATGCATGGCCTCGGACGCCTTGTCGAGGCTTACGATAACGCCTTTTTTCACGCCTTCCGTTGCGGCGGAGCCGAATCCGACGATCTCGAAAGCTCCGCCGTCCTTCAACTCGGCTATAAGGGCCACCGTCTTGGACGTGCCGACATCCAGAGCCGATATTATGTTTTTATTATCCTTGCTCACCATGCCTCCCGCCCCCGTACCGACGACGGCCTCCACACGAGATTTCTGAATATCGACAGAATAAGAACTGCTGAGGCGATAGCGCCCAGCGGCGCGCCGGTCATTCTTTCCACCGCCACTGCGCCCCAGCAGAAGATGCCTTTGCGCAAAAGACCTGACACGATTTTCCTTTGCTTATCCGCAAGGGCGGCCGCAAGCTCGTCCACTACCGCCAGAAACGCTAAGAGCGCGATCAGGCCTTCGGCGTTCGCAAGCCCGAATCCGAACTTGGCTCCCACGAGCCAGCCGACAGCTATTCCCGCAATCGTCTCAATCATTTTCAGATTCCCGTTCCGGAGCCTTTTCTTCTCTCCGCTTCGCCGACTTATGCGCCGGGATTGTCATCTGCCCGACCGTCTCGACATTCACTTTTAGTTTTTCCGACGACATCAGATCGACCACGCCACCCATCATGGTGATTGCGGGTTTCAAAACATCCGGGTCGCCGGCCGCGTCAACCACGTATGGCGGAGCGGTGTGCGCGTCGTTTATCCTTATCGTCGGTCCGACGCACCTGATCACGCTGTTCGCCACCATCCGGTGGCCGTTTATCGAGACCGCCGTGGCCCCGGCAGCGAAGAGTTCATTGCGCAACAGCAATAAATCCCTCTCGTGGACGATGAGCCTGTCCATCGTAGCCGCTCCGTCCGCAATCCCGTCCTCAACCGTCACCCTTATCCCCGGCCCGGTCACTGGCGAATGTCCGTCGAATCTTTCGAGATCGCTCTCGCTTTCAATGGCGGCCCCCGCCAATCCGAGTTCGACATCGGGCCATTTGCCCGAAGACATCGCTCCGAGGCACAACCCCGCGAACACCGCCATCAATGTCATTAACGCTCTTCTCAGAATCAAACCGCGTCCCCTTATTCGGCTTTCACATACGTCGGAACCGCAAGCTCCGACAAGTTCAGTCCGGCAAACTTCAGTTTTCTTTCATTCAGTTCTTTGGCGATCACCGGGATCAGCAATATTTTTTTCTCGATGTCATCGTCCGGTTTGTCCCCTAGCATCACGTACGAGCCGTCGTTCAGGAAAAGTTTTATCCCGCCGAAATTAAACACCAGCTTCGAGTATTTTCCATGTAAAGCCCGTTCGAGCGAATCGCAAATCCTCGCGAAAGAATCATGGAAAGGGAACTCCAGAATTTCGCCGACTTCTGCATGCTGCACTCCGTCGCTGACCACATGGAATATTTTCGGATCGGCGATGCCTTTGGGTTTCTCCAGCACAAATCTCTCCGCGTCTATCAGATACACATTTTCCCCAAGCGAGTCCGACACATAAGCGAACGGTTCCCGTTCATAAATCTTGATGTGAACACGGGAAGGCAGTTCTCTTCGCACTTCCGCCTCTTTCACAAGCGGCTGTTTGTCTTTTATGCGTCCCCTTATCTCGCCGACCGGAAGGGTCACAAGACTCTCGCCTATCTCGATTTCGGACCTTTTATACACTTCCTCCGCGCTTGTCCTCTTGGCTCCGGACACTTCAATAATCTTCACCTTGAAAGGCTCGCTGTTTATCACAAACAGGCTGGAAAAAAGCAGTATGAACGCGATTAGAAGCGTCCTTCTTCTTCTGACCTTCACGCGCCTGATTCTCTCTCGTTTAAGAGTTGACTGAACATTCGGATCAGGTTGGACCGTCATTTCGATCTCCTCCTTCACGCCTTCAAGCGAGCTGAAATATGCTCTGCCATCTTGGCGGCGGCGCCTTCTTTGTACATCGCGCGCGACTTGCGCGACATTTCTTCAAGCTTGCCGGGGTCGCTTTTCAATCCTTCGACGATAGCGTGGAGCAAGTTGCCGTCAAGCTCGGAGTCCAGAGCCATCAAAGCCGCTCCGGCTTCCGCCGCGCGCCGCGCGTTCTTCTCCTGATGATTGCCGGTGGCGAACGGATAAGGCACGAGCAGAGCCGGAACGCCGAGCGAAGTCAGTTCCGCGATGCTGGTCGCCCCGGCCCGGCAAATCGTCAGGTCAGCCGCCTCGTACGCCAGATTCATTTCTTCGAGATAGTCGCGCGCCTCGACCCGGAGCGCGGCCCCTTCTCCGAGCGCCTCCGCAAACTCGCGGCGCGTCTCTTCGAAATTCCCGCGCCCGGCCAGATGTATCGCCTGCATGTCTCTCTTGTCCCTGTTTATTCTGATCCACTCCAGCATCGCTTTATTTATTGATCTTGCGCCTTGGCTGCCGCCGAATGAAAACAGCGTCCATTTCTCCGGGTCCAGACCAAGAGCGGCGCGCGCCGCCGTCTTTCCTGTTTTTTCAACTCCTTCGAACCTGCTCGGATTCCCCACGAACAGCATGTCCGCTCTAGGGCAGCCTTCCGTCTCCTCGTAGCTGACAAACACCTTTTCCGAGAACCTCGCCGCCACCTTGTTCACCAGCCCCATGAGCGCGTTCTGTTCGTGCAGATAAACTGGAATGCCTCTTAACCGGGCCGCCGTCACAACCGGGAACGAGCCGAACCCTCCGAACCCAGCCACGACAGACGGTTTCAGTTCGCCGAGAAGCCTCCACCCGTCCGCCACAGCCGCCAACAGCCTCGCCGGAAACAGCGCGGTTTCCAGAGAAATCTTTTTCTGCGGCAGCTTCACCGTCCGCACGGACGCGAAACGCAGCCCGTTGGCCGCGACAGCCTTCTCTTCTCCTCCGCCGCCCCTTCCCGATATCGTCACTTCGACATCAGGTTCGGTTCGGCGATAATGAAGCGCTAGGGCTACCGCCACGTACAGGTGGCCTCCGGTCCCCCCAACCGCTTCCACAAACCTTTTCATTTCGCCTCCCGGTCGTCGCCATCGAATGCATCGATATATTCAATAGTATCCCCACCGACGCGCACAGCATCATCAACGAGCTTCCTCCGTAGCTGATGAACGGCAGAGTCAGCCCGGTCACGGGCATGCATCCCAGCGCGACGGCGATATTCATAAGAGCCTGAATCGATATCATAAACACTATCCCGAAAGCCAGATAAGACGCCAAGGGATCCACGCATCTCGACGCGATCTTGAATCCCCTGTAAGTAAACGCCGCGAACAGGCACACTACAATGAACAAAGTCACTATCCCGAGTTGCTCAATAGTTATGCTGATAATAAAATCCGTGTTGAACTGCGGAAGGAAAGACACTTGCCTGCTCTCCCCCAAACCGCGCCCGAAAAAGCCGCCGCTCGCTACCGCTATCAGAGACTGCAGAACTTGATATCCTGAGTCGTTTGCGTTTTCATACGGATTCAAAAAACCCAATATGCGCTGCCTGCGATACTCCTCAGTGAATATGAAAAAAACGCAGAAAGCGACTCCCAAAATTCCAACCCCGCCGAGATGGAGCGGTTTCGCGCCCGCAATGAACAGCATCGCCGTCACTACTACCGCTATCAGGATCGTCATTCCGAAATCCGGCTGCAACATCAGCAGAACCGCCGCTCCGCCCACAACCGCGTACACCATTCCCAACGTCCTAATATCCCCTATCTTTTCGTTCATCTCGGACAGAATCACGGCGACGATGATTATCACCGCTATCTTCGCAAGCTCTCCGGCCTGAAACATGAACCCGCCTAGTTTAATCCATCTGCGCGCTCCGTTAATTTCAGCGCCCAAACCGGGAATCATAACGAGAAGGAGGGCGAAAACCGCCGCCCCCGCTATCGGGATGGCAAGTTTTTTATAGGCGCGGTAGTCTATGCAAGCGGTGAATATCATCGCGCCCCACGCGACGACGACGCCGTAAAGCTCCCTGCTCAGATAGCTCATGCCGGCGCCCTGTTTGCCCAGAGTGAAAAGCCCGGACGCAGCCGTGACCATCACTATCCCGAAACAGGTGAGAAGCACGCTTATCACGAGAATCGGAAAATCCGGCGACCTGCTCAGGTTGCCCGTGTCGGCGGCGACCTGCGTCACCGGCGGCGGAACCCTTCGTCTGTTGTCATTGCGCAAGTCTGATCTCATTCCTGAAATCTTCTCCCCGCTCCTCGTAGTTTTTGTACATGTCGAAAGACGAAGACCCCGGAGACAGCAGGAGCGCGCCGCCCTCCGGCGTAATCTCAAGCCCAATCCTCGCCGCCGAAGCCATATCCGCCGCCCGCGCCACACCCGTAGCGCCGCGAGCTTCAAGTTCATCTGCCACCCTCGCTAGACCGGCTCCCATCACTATCACCTTCGCGCCTGCCGCCTCAATGTCCGCATACAGGCCGCCGTAGTCGAATCCCTTGTCGTCTCCGCACATAATCAATGTGACCGCGCGACCCGCGAACATCTTCAAAGCCGCCCGCGTGGAATCCGGATTCGTCGCCTTGCTGTCGTTTACGCACTCCACTCCGCGCGCGAATCCCACTGTTTCAATCCTATGCTTCAGCCCTTCGAAATCCTTGAGGGCTTTTCGTATGTTTTCCGCCGGGGCTCCCATCGCCCGCGCCGCCACAGCAGCCGCAATAGCGTTCCCCTCGTTGTGCGGCCCTTTTATTTTCATTTCTCCTGCGTCGCCGATAATTTCTTCCTCGCCGCCCATCCGCAGAACCATCCGCCCGCTTCTCAAAAACGCCCCCCGCTCAAGCTCCCTCTCGACGCTGTAGTTCAATACCCCAGCCCGCGTTCCCTTCGCCATCGCCGCCACAAGCATATCGTCCGCGTTCAAAACAGCCGTCCCGCTCTCCGTCATTCGCGTCAGCAGTCTCGCTTTGACCGCCGCATACGCCGACATCGTCCCGTGCCTCTTAAGATGATCCGGCTGAACGTTCAGTTCTATCGCGACATCCGGCCTGAAGCTGAAACAACCCTCCAACTGGTAGGAACTGACCTCGATAACGAAAACCGTCTCCGGCCCGCTTCCCGCCGCCGCCTCGATGAATGCGTCGCCGATGTTCCCGGCCACCCTAGTGTCATCGAAGCAGTCCGAAAGTATCCGGCCTGCCAGCGTAGCCGTCGTGGTTTTTCCATTCGTTCCCGTCACAGCCAGAATTCTTCCCTCGCAGAGCATGTAAGCCAACTCGATCTCCGACATCCATGCCCCTGCCCTCGTTTTAAGCTCAATCAATCTTTCGTCGTCCGTCGGAATGCCCGGACTCAGAACCAGCGCGTCCGCGGCGACCCCTTCGGCCTCGGAAAGCGGAAGATACTTCGCCCCAGCATCCTCAATTCTTGCAATGATCTCCCTGTCGGCGGGAGACAGCCCGCCTTTCAGATCGGTCACTATCGTCTCCGCCCCGAACTTAGGCAAAGCCCGCGCGCAAGCAAGACCGGTCACTCCCGTTCCGACGACCATAACGCGAGCGCCCCGCGCCGCGTCTTTCCCCTTGCGCAGACCCTTCAAGGCTTCGACTCCTAGAACATCCATATCGCTACCGCCGCGAACGCGCACGACACTATCCAGAACCTCACTACAATCTGCGGTTCGCTCCATCCGATTTTTTCAAAAGAATGATGCAGGGGCGCCATCGGCAGCAGCCTCTTGCCCGTCAGCCTGAACGTCCCGACCTGAAGAATCACCGAAAGCGCCTCCAGCACGAGAACCGCCCCCGCAACGACGAGGAACAATTCCAGCCTCGCCATAACAGCCACCGCCGCCACCGCTCCGCCCAGAAACAATGAGCCGGTGTCGCCCGCGAAAATCTTCGCCGGATGCGTGTTGAACCATAAGAATCCCACAAGAACGCCGACAAGAGCCGCTATCGGAGGAAGCAGAGTCCTGTCCCCGTATTTGCTTATGAAAAACCCCAGCGCGGCCAGCACGACGGCGACGCAGCCAGACATCAGACCGTCCAGACCGTCGTTCAAATTCACTGCGTTTATCGTGCCGATGTAAACGACTATGACGAACGGAATAAACAGAACGCCCACGTTCAAAGCTCCGAACCACTTCGGCGTCCAGATGGCCGTCGCGTTCGCTGCTCCGGGGCCCCAAACGTCCGCGTGCCAAATAACAAACGCTCCCAGAAACGCTCCCAGCGTTATTTCAATAAGTATTTTGTATCGAGCCTTGAGACCTTCAGTTTTCTTTCCTCTGAATTTCGCAAAATCATCTATGAACCCTATGGCAAAACTCGTCGCCGCTATTATGAACAGCGCCCGGATTTTTACGTCTGCCGCGTTCGACGCGACAGCCGTCGCTACCGACCACGCCGCAAACATCGCCACGCCGCCCATCGTCAGCGTCCCGCTCTTCTTCAGGTGCGACTCAGGCCCGTCGGTCCTTATCACCTGCCTCATCTTCCACTTGGCAAGCACGACCATCCAAAGCCGCGTAAACCCCAAGCACAGCGCGAATCCCAGACCGGCGGACGCCAGAAGACTCATTTTGACGCCTCCTCGATAAATTTCACGACCCGCTCCATTCCCATTGCGCGCGAACCTTTCACAAGAACGAGGTCCCCCGGCCCGAACAGCCCGGCCCCGGATTCCGCAAACTCTTCGAACGTCTCAAACGCCGCAACGCCGTCCTCTCGCATCCCGGCGGACAACGCCCCTTCCGCTATGGCTTTGGCCTCGAAGCCGACCGTCACGAGCGCGTCGGCGCTCTTAGCCGCGAAATCTCTTCCTATCCTGAAGTGCTCGTTGCGGCTGAAATCGCCTAACTCTTTCATATCGCCCAACGCGGCCACCCTGCGCCCGCTCCACTCCACCGTCCCCAAAAGCTCCAATGTCATCGCCAGCGACGCCGGCGAGGAGTTATAAGTGTCGTCAATGAGCAACTTGCCGTCCGCAGTTCCGACCCGCCTCATGCGTCCAGCCTCTCCGATGTCCATCGCCAGCCCTTCCGCGACCGCGTCAAGCGGCTCCCCAAGCTCCATTGCCGCCGCCGCCACCGCAGCCGCGTTGATTATCGCCCCGCGGCCCGTCAACGAAGATTCAATCTCCGCCCTGCCGAACGGAGTCTCAATCGTGAAACTCGATCCGTCCAGCCTCATCTTCGCGCCCGCCGCCCGGTAGTCGCCCTTCTCCATTCCGAAAGAAACTATCCGCGCCAACGTCTTCTTTGCGAGCCTGTCGAACCACTCGCTGTCTGCGTTCAACACGGCCGTCCCGCGCGCGGGAAGCCTCTCAAGAAGCTCTCCCTTCGCGTCGCATATAGCCTCCATAGATCCGAGGATTCCGATGTGAGACGGCTCAATATTTGTTATCAATCCAAGCTCCGGTTCCGCGATTTCAGCCAGTTCGGCTATCTGCCCTCTGCCCCTCATTCCGAATTCGAGCACAGCTATTTCCGTCGTCGAGTCCATCCTCAACAAAGTCAGCGGAACTCCCACCTCATTGTTTTCGTTCTTTTCCGTCTTCGTAATCTTTTTCCGGCTTAACGCGTTAGCCAGCATATTCTTCGTCGTTGTCTTGCCGCAGCTTCCCGTTATCGCCGCCACCTTCGCGGGCAGAGTCCTTCTATATCCCCTCGCTATCGCCTGATACGCTTTCAGCGTGTCCGCGACTCTTATCGCCGCAAAACTTTCAGGAAGCCCGGCGGCGATATCCTTTGATGTCAGGCATCCCGCCGCTCCCCTTGCCGCCGCCGAGGCGATGAACTCGTGGCCGTCGAACTTCTCCCCGACCAGCGGAACGAACACAGCCCCCGCGCAATCGCGCCTGCTGTCCGTCTCAACCGCGACGGCGGTCCCCGACGCGCTTCCGCGCTCGAGCCTCCCGCCGCTCCATTCAATCAGCTTCGCAATCGGCGTCGACTCCACTGCCGGCCATCTCCCTCAAAATATTTCCCGCCACTTCCCTGTCGTCGAAATGTATCACCCTGTCTTTATATATCTGCTCCGTTTCGTGTCCCTTGCCCGCTATGACCACGACGTCTCCCGGCGCGGCGCAGGCAATCGCTCTCTTTATCGCGGCGAACCTGTCCTGCTCGACGTGATACCTGAACTGCCTCGAACGGTCCAGCTTTATCAGCGCCTGTTCTATTCCAAGCGTTATCTGATCGATTATCCTGTGAGGCTCCTCGGTGCGCGGGTTGTCGTTCGTCACCCAAACCACGTCCGCCAACTCCGCCGCGATGCCCCCCATCAAAGCCCGCTTCGTCTTGTCCCTGTCTCCGCCGCATCCGAACACCGCTATAAGCCTGCCCTTGCATATCTCGCGCGCGGATTTCAATATGTTTTCCAGACCGTGCGGGGTGTGCGCGTAGTCCACGTACACTCCTATCGGCCCGCCGGCGTCCACCCTCTCGAACCTGCCCGGCACGCCCTTGAAATTCGCCAGCGCCGCCTGTATGTCCTCCGGAGAGAATCCGGCCGTCAGCCCGTACGCCGCCATCGCCAGAGTGTTGTACGCGTTGAACCCGCCCATCAGCTTCGTTCTCACTTCGAACGCGGCGGCAAAAGGCGACTCTATCCGGTAGCTTATTCCGTCTTGAGCGTGCTTTGCTCCCGTCGCCCGCACCTCGGCTTCGGGATCGTCAACCGCGTATCTGACCACTCTCAGCCCCGGCGTTTTTGCGATGCGCGCCGACATCGGGTCGTCGCTGTTAAGCAAAGCAGGCCCGCCCTCCGCCAGATGCTCGGAGAACAGCAGCCTTTTAGCCTCGAAGTAGTCCTCTTCGTCCTTGTGAAAATCGAGGTGGTCTCTCGTGAGGTTGGTGAATATCGCCGAACTGAACTCGCAACCCGCGACCCGCGACAGTTTCAAGGCGTGAGATGAAACCTCCATCACCGCCCGCTTGACGCCCTTGTCCGCCATCATCGCCAGCAACGCCTGAAGGTCCATGGATTCGGGAGTGGTCCGCTTAACTTTCAGAGAAACGTCGGCCACCCTGTTTTCCACCGTGCCGATAAGCCCGCTGGCGATTCCCGCTTGCCTGTGAAGCGCGTCTATCAGATACGCCACGCTCGTTTTGCCGTTCGTCCCAGTCACCCCGGCTAATTTGATTTTGCTAGACGGCAAACTGTAAAACGCGGCGGAAATCAGCGCCATCGCCAGCCTCGCGTCCGGAGTCTTTATCACCGCCACGTCCGGCGGAGCCGCCACGTCCCGCTCGACCACCAGCGCGGCGGCCCCTCGCGATATCGCCTCAGGCGCAAAATCGTGCCCGTCCACGCTGTATCCCGGCACGCAGAAGAAAACGCACCCCGGAGAACACTCTCTCGAATCATACGCGGCGGACGTCACAATCGCGTCCGGGGAGCCTCCCGCAATCTGATGCTCCACTCCCGTCAAAAGACTTGATAATTTTTTTTCAATCATTCGGTATCTCCGTATCCGGCTGAAACCCGTACATTCCGCCCTCAATGTCCGCAGGCGGAACATTCATCCGCCATAGCGCCTTTTTCATTATCTCGCCCGCCGCCGGAGCCGCGACTTGACTGCCGTAGTATCCCAGCCCCCTCTGCGGTCGCTCAATCGTCACCATAACCAGAATTTCAGGATTCTCCGCTGGCGCGAACCCGACGAATGACGACACGACGTCTCGCGTGTATCCCCTTCCGTCCGTCCTCGGCATGATCGCCGTCCCGGTCTTCCCGCCGACCGCATATCCCGGAATCCTCGCCGCTTTTCCTGTCCCCTCTTCCACCGCCCCCACAAGCATCGTCCTCATCAGCTTCGCCGTGTCTTCCTTAATCACTCGACGTATCGGCTTCGGCTCGAAAGAGCTGACCACATTGCCTTCCGAGTCCACCACTTTCTCGATCACCGTCGGATTCATCAGCATCCCGCCGTTGCACAACGCGCCCATCGCAACCGCCATCTGCAACTGCGTCACTCCTATACCGTGCCCGAACGAGTTCGTCGCGATGGTCGAGTCTCTCACCTCGGCCATCGGCGCCAAAAGCCCGTTCTGCTGATTGTTCAGCCCCAGCCCTCTGAAAGCCTTGCCGAAATGAAATCTCAGAAAAGTTTCTCTTTGCATTTCCTTGCCCATCATCAGACCGATTCTCGCCGTGCCGGAATTGTACGAATGAATCACGATGTCGTACGGGCTTAAATACGCGGGCAGTCCAACCCCGTGCGCCTCGCGGATGTTATACCCTCCCACCCTCATGCCGTCCTCGCACAGAATCTTCTTGGCATACGGGTCCACAATCCCTTTATCTATCGCCGCCGCAACCACAATCGGCTTCATGCAGCTTCCTATTTCGTAAATAACCCCTATGCTTCGGTTCCTGTAAGTCTCCTGCGGGCATTTTTTGAAATCGTTCGGATCGCACACAGGGTAAGACGCCATTCCTAGGATGCGCCCCGTCTTCGGCTGAATCGCGATCGCGCTTCCGGCTTTAGCTCCGAACTTGTTCACAGCCTGCTCGAGCGCGTCGTACACAAAGTGCTGGACGGCAAGGTTGATCGTCAGGTGCACGTCCTCGCCGTTCTTCGCCGGTTTCAGTTCGCGCGTGGAATCCGGCACATTGATGCCGCCAAGTCCCCTCTCAAGAACCACATAGCCGTTCTCGCCTTTCAACTGCTTGTTGAATATGAACTCTACGCCTGTCAGCCCGTCGCTCTCGCCCAGAAGCCCGACCACCGGCATCGCCGTCTGAGCGTGCGGATAATACCTCTTGGAATCTCTAGAAAAACCTATCCCTCTCAGGTTCAGCTCTTTCACCGCGTCCGCCGTTTTCTCCGACACGTGTCTGACCAGCCAAACACTGTTCTTCTCCGGGTCCGATATCAACTCTCTGATATCGTCGCCGCTCATTCCGAGGGGGCCGCTGAGTTTTTCAACGTATTCGTCGTGATTTGTTATTTCCGAAGGATGCGCGTATATGGACATGTACGGCACGTCAACGGCAAGCTTGTTTCCTTCGTTGTCCAGAATCATGCCGCGCCGCGCGTGCAGAGGAACTATCCGCTTCGACTGCACAAGCCTGCGCTCGCGCAGATCGTCGCCATGCCACAACTCGACATAAATCGCCCTCGCGACCATGAAAAAATGGGCCACGACGAGCATGATAAGGACGTTGTGTATTCTTTTTCTGTTGGTCTGTGTTATAGGGGACCGGCCCATGCCTTCACCTTTTCATGAAGGCGGCGCCGGCTGCTAGAATATTCCCGCTCTGGCCCTTTGCGCTTCGCCTTCGGTTCTCAACGCCGTCTTCTGCTCGTCGTTCAGCTTCAAGTACAAAGCCTCCGCCGGCACACTCATCTCATATCCGGCGTCCGACAGCGTTTCTTGTATCCGCTTGTAGGATCTCAGACCATCGACCTGCGCTTCGAGTTTTCTAATCTCGACGTCTAACTTGTTATTTTTCATTTTGTATTCGTCAATTAGAATGTATTTTCGGTCGATGTCTATCTTCAAATGCAATGCATACACGCCCATGGCCGTCATTCCGAGAGCAATTATTATTGTGTAGAATGCTATCTTCTTGCTGTTCACCCATGTTCCGGCGTGATGCGCGCCCGGCCCCCTGTTAATCACGTTCGCGCCCTGTTGTTTGATTCGTTCGTTCTTCATTGCGGCTCCTTTGTAAGTTTCCGCACTATCCTTAACTTCGCCGATCTCGCCCGCCTGTTGCGGGCGATTTCTTCTTTCGCCGGGACAATAACTTTTTTATTAACCAACTCTATGTCGGCTGTCCCTTCGCCGCAAACGCAACTCTCTCTCTCCTCGTCGCAACGGCAACCCCTAGCCATCTTCCGCGTCAGTCGCTTCACAAGTCCGTCCTCGGCGCTCTGGTACGTTATCACGCACAGAACTCCGCCCGGATTCATCAAGTCCACCGCCGCCCTGACTCCCTTTTCCAACGCCTCCAGTTCGCGGTTCGCTTCGGCCCTCAACGCCAGAAAAATCAGCGTGCTTGCGTCTCTGCCTCCGCGCGCCGACGGCGCCGACTTCCTCGCCACCTCCGCCAGCCGCCCCGTCGTCTCTATCCTTCCGGAGCGCCTCGCGTCGCATATCCCTCTGGCTATCCTCCGAGCGTGTCTCTCTCCCCACCGGAAAAACATCTCCGTCAGCTCTTCCTCGGCGGCCTCGTTCACTATGTCCGCCGCCGTCGGTCCGGGTCCGTCAGCCCAGTATTTCATGTTCAACGGACCGTCCGAACTGAAAGAGAACCCACGCCTCGGATCCGCCAACTGTTCGGTCGAAAGCCCCAGATCCATCACCACTCCGTCCAGACCCGGCAGCCCTTCCTCTTCCCATAACTCCCGCATGTCCCGGAAATTCGCCCTGTATATCCTCGCTCTCCGGTCGCCGCCGATGTCCGCCTTGAGGCTTTCAACCGCTTCGGGGTCCGCGTCCAATCCCACAACCATCCCCGTCGCGAGCTTCTCTAAAATTTTTTTTGCGAAACCCCCTCTCTTTCCCGCTGTCGCGTCGCAGTACACTCCGTCCGGCTTCACAGACAGCGCTTCTATTGTTTCCTCCAGTAAAACGGACACATGTTCAGCTTTGTCTTCCAAATCGCCTCGCGCCCGTTTCGCCGGCGTCAGATGCTTATCCCGCTTTCAGTGTATGTGGCGAATATCTGCTCTTCGCGCCCTCTGGTGTCCACAAGCTGCTCGTAGTTCTTCTTCGACCACAACTGGAACGTCGCCCCGTCTCCAACCATTATCACTTCGCCAGTCCCTATACCCGCATAAGACCTCAACTGCTGCGGCAGCAACGCCCTTCCGCCTTGGTCAAGCTCCACCTCGTGCGCGCTCCTGATAAGATGATTCCTCAACTCTATCGTCGCTTCATTCTTCGGCAACCCGTCTATCGCGGTCACAAGCCTGTCGAACACATCAGGCGGCAGACACCATATAAACTGCTTCAGAATGACTTCGTATTTAGTTTTCTTGTCGTCGAGCGGCTTCTTGACAGGCGGCTCAAGCCCCTTGGTCATCCACACCCGCTGCCCGGACTTCTTCTCGTCGCCTTCCTCTTTTGCGGACGATTTCTTTTTCTCCGCCCCCGCTGCCGGAACCGACGCCTTTTCAATCTCTCTGCCGATTGCTTTCTCTATATATTCCTTTATATCGTCGAGCGTTCCGCCTTCCGCCGCCCGCCTTCTCTCGTCCAGCCGCTTCTCATCCTCTATCCGCTCGCGCATCTCGAGCTTTTCCCTGAACCTGAAGGGAATGCTCAAACGATACTTGGCATCCACTGTGTTCTTATGTTCTCCGCCGAAGTTCAGGCTTATCATGCTCTTTTCCCTCTAGAGACCTTCGAGCCGCGAAGTTGTTTCTCTTCTTGACAACCCCGCGATTTGATATTAAACTTTTCCCACTTTTTGTGTTTTATATAAATTTTAACTAAATATATTCCCACTTTCAGGTACTGCTATCGTATGTCAAAAAAAAAACCTTGTCAACCACTTCCTAAAAAATAAATAAATTAGCGATATTCGGCCATATCAGTCGTTATCCTACGCATATTTAAGAATTAGTCTTTTAATATCAAATAATAACCATATTCGCCTTAAAATTGCCGTTATTGACTTTGTCATTATATTGTATGGGGGGCAATACAACACCACAATATATAGTGGTGTTGGGCGTGTGTTTAATCACGGGATTATTAATATTCCTGTTTTCTAGGTCAAAAATATTTTTTTAAATTTATTTTTTATTTAATCTAGGGATGTATAAAAACCGCTGAAAACAATCCTTCGCGGCAGATTTCAAATAACCGCCAATAATCGCTTATTAAGGCTGAAAACAGTCAAAATCGGTCTTTGCCGCTCAATGCTCACAACATCCGCATCCATCGTCCACTCTTATTCAATCCACTTTCGTCGCGATGAATCCTTTATCCGAGAGCAACTTTGCGGCAGCCTCCATGTCTGAAGCTTTTTCTAATATAAGAGAAAGAGTGCCGCCCCTCATCTCGCGCACATGCTGAACATTGATGTTGCGGATATTTATGCCCGCCTCGCCGAGGGCAAGAGTGATTTCGCCGATAACGCCGGGGCGGTCCGTAACGTCCACCAGAATCTCTGACGCCGGAGCGAGTATTCCCCTTCCTTTCGCGGGCAGGCCGTCGCGGAAGCTCTTAGCGTCCGCGAACAGGCTTTCCAGCTTTTCCGGCTCGCAACCCCGCACCGCTTCCGCCACCTCCATCATCGTTCTGCCGAATCTCTCCATCACTGCACCGATGAACTCAGGATTGGTGAGACATATATCCCGCCACATGTCCGCGCTGCCTGACGCGATGCGCGTGGTGTCCCTGAAACCTCCGGCTAACAGCGGCAGCACCTTCTCCCTGTCCGCCGAAATCTCCGCCACGCAACGGGTTAGCGCCACCGCCACCATGTGCGGAAGATGGCTCGATGCTGCCACCAGAAGATCGTGCTCCTCCGGCGACATTATCATCACCTGAGACCTCATCGCCTCCCAGAATCTGGCTATCCTGTTCAAAGCGGAAATGTTTGTCCGGTCAGACGACGCCAGCACGCAGAGCGCGTTTTCAAAAAGAGTGTCCGTAGACGCCTCCACTCCGGATTCCTCTGACCCTGCCATAGGGTGTCCGCCCACAAAACTTACGCTGTCCGGCAAAATCGCCTCTGCATTCCTGACGATGGTCGTCTTCGTGCTTCCAACATCCGTCACTATCGCCCCCGGCTCAAGACAAACGGATATCCTCTCTATTGTCTCCGAAATCAGTCCGACAGGAGTGCAGACAACTACAAGTTCCGCGCCTCGGACGGCTTCTTCAGGTGTAGCCGCAGCTTCGTCGATTATTCCGTTCCGGAGCGCATAGCCGATTCTCTCAGGGTTTCTTCCATGCCCGGACACCCGTGACACCATTCCGTTTTTCTTCGCTGTCTTCGCAATGGAGCCGCCGAGAAGTCCGACCCCCAATATCGCCATCTTTGAAAAGTGAAGTTTATCCGTCATCTCTTACCCAATCCGCCCTATAGCGTCTCTCATACATTTCACTGATTTCTTGAATTGCGCCGCCGGGTCGTCCCCCGGAACTCCGCACTCCATGCACAAATAGCCGTCGAAACCGCCGTTCTTTAATGCCGCAAGCGCCGGCGCGAAATCCTTTTCGCCCTGTCCCGGCAGTTTTCTGTTGGAATCCACAAGATGCACATGATCAATCCATTCAATATTGTCCGCAATCGCCTTCGCAGTATTGTCTTCCTCGATTCCCATGTGAAACAAGTCGGCTATCACTCTAACTGCCGGACTGCCGAGCATCCTGCACGTTTCAGCAGCCTGCCCTACCGTGAGCATGAAAAACGCCTCATATCTGTTCAGAGGCTCCAGCAAAATCCTCACTCCTAGCCTTTCCGCTCTCCTTGCATGCGACTCAAGTCTTTCAGCGAACAAGCCTTTTCTTCTCTCAAAATCCCCGTGATCCGGATAAAGCGCCATGAATTTCTTCACTCCAAATTCCGGAACTATTATTAGCCCGGCTCCGTCCAGCCGCGCGCAACAATCAAGCAGCTTGTCTATATCCCCTGCTGCGCGTTTCGCCTCTTCCACGTCTTCGCTCAGGATCGTTCCCCTTATGCCACCGCCCCCCGGACACACCGACGACGCCTTCGCCCCTTGCTCTCGCAGCGCGGCGACGACGTCTTCCAGCCGCTCGTTCAATCCCTCGCCCCAAACTTCCACCGCGTCGAACCCCCACTCCTTCGCGTCCTTCAAAAATCCTTTGAAACCGTCGCATCCGCACAAACCTTCCTGCAAAGATAGCTTCACGATGCCATCCTCCCAAATATCAGTCTCTTGTCACATGCATTCTACACCAGAGGAAAAGATTGGAAAACGCAAAATCTAAAAAGCGCCCGGCCGCGCTCATGTTCCGGCCCTCTGAAGCATTCGTTCGTCAATGCCGCGACTATTTAGTCAAAGTATATTTGCTGAATATGATAACTCCCGCCAGAGAGAAAACCGCGCAAATCGGGCCTGCCAGCAGCAACCCTGTCGCCGGCCCCGCGCCGAGTCCCACGCTAGCGAAAAAATCCGTGATAGACCGCGTTATGCCGGAAAACGCAGAGCCGGAAGCGGCGTCCAACCCGAACAACGCGAATAGCACCGCGCTGAGCGACGAGCCGATTCCCCTTGTCGTCTTCGTAAACAAACCCTCGATTCCATAGTACATGGCTTCGCGCCGGAAACCCGTCTGCTTCTCGTCGAAATCTATAATGTCGGAGAGAACCGCGTTATAGATAACCAGCATCAGCGCGATAGGGAACCCCATCAACGCGATGATTATGTGATAGAACAGCGTCGCGTCCATGAATACGCCAGCCTTTATCACAAGCCCCTGCAATGGAGAAAAAAGCATCATCATCGCCAGCCCGGCCAGAAACAGCTTCTTCTTCCCGAACTTGTTGTAAAGCGTAAACACAAGCGGAATCGAGAGGAGCAGAACCACGAGCATCCCCGCCATTATCGCGCTCACATATCCTTCCGGTTTGTTCAATATGACAGTGCAGACATATATGGTGGAGCTTTGCAGCACCTTGTATCCCAGCCAGAACGACGAGATGCTGAATATGTAAATTAAAAAATGCTTGTTTTTGAACGCCGGCGCGAGAGCCTGCATGAACGATATTTTTGCGACTTTCTCCTTCGTCACCGGCCCTTCTTTGACAGTCAGCGCGGTAAATATAATCGTCGCGAAAGAGAGAATGCCCATCGAGACCGCCATCGTCCTTATGCCGTTCGTGCCGCCGCCGGCTTTCGTCACTATCACGCCTGTCGCCACCGAGCCGATTATCAAACCCAACATGCTCGCTATCGCGTGCCATGATGAAAGCTTGACCCGGTCGTCGCTGCTTTTCGCCAACTCCGGTATCAGCGCAAGATACGGAGCCACCACGAGCGTGTACAGGAACAGGAACCCGCCGCAGGTAAAAGCAAACCAAACCGCGTTCCATTTCGATTCCGACTGCAACGGAGGGAAAAACATCATTATGAAAAATATCGTCATTGGTATGGAGCCAAAAAGAACATATGGAATTCTGCGGCCCCATCTGGTGCTGGTGCGGTCGCTCAGATAACCGACTATCGGGTTTGCCAGAGCGTCCATGAACCTTCCGAAATTAAGGGCGAGTCCGGCCAGCACGAGAGGCGCGAACGCCATAACCGCGCCCGCCGCCGCGCCTCCTTCGGTCCTCCTCGGCGCGTAGAAAAAAACCGCGTACTGGTCGAGAACCGTGTCCAGAACCATCATCCCAACGTTCGCCACGCAGTAAAGCAGGATGATTTTCATCCCCAGCGGCGTCAGTTCGCCGTTTTTGCCTTTTGTCATTTTGTTCTCCATGCGGAACCGTTTTTCGCGGCCTTCCGGCCGGATGTCCCCGCGCATAATTTATATCATGACGCCAATCCGCGTTTCAATCGCGGCATTTCACCGTTCAGTCGAGAATCATTCCGCACGCTCCGCTCGACCAGTTCCGCGTGTTGTATCTAAGATAATAGAGCGAGTCTGACTCGTCGTAAGACAGAGACATCGCGCCCCCGCCCAGTCTTGCCTGCAATCCCATAGTCTCGCTCATGATTTCGTCGGCGACCAAGTCATATCTCAGCGAATACGCGAGCCTCGCGCCGCCCTTTAAACGCATCCTGTAGTCGAAACGAAAGATGTCCCACTCATCCGAGTTGAAATCATACGAAGCTCCCGCGAAAGCATAATCCCTAGCGCCCGGCGCGATAGTCAGCCCGGCGATCGCAGTCGATGTTTCCATCCCGCTCTGTTTTGTGAACTCGGATGACGCGTCTATAAAAACCCGCCCTCCCAACGGCGCAAGCAGCCTCGCGCGGGCCGTCGTTTCATAGTGAGACTGATGCGCGGTCTGCTCATATCCGCTGACCGGAATTCCGTCGTCAACCGTCCGCGACATCTGTCTGTAGTCGGAAAAAGTGGCTGTATACGATACGCCGTGAATCAGAGTCGCGCCGCCCACAGGGACAGCTCCGGTAAAAACGTACGGCTGGACTGTCAGCCTGTCCATCCTGTCCGAGCCGAGCCGCAATAATCCTGACGATGTCACGGTCCATGCGTTGTTGTCTTTCGATCTGGAGGCCACCATCCCCGCGCCGAACTTGGCTCCGGGCAGCGCCATCGCCACCGGGTCCAGCGTTGCTATCACATGCCCGTATCTTGCTCTTGTTTTATAGTCGCTGTCTCCGGCGGCGGGCAATCGGGTCGTCAACCCTCCGTTCGCGGCGTCGGCGTAATAACCCCTGACCCTTCCCGCTTCCCTCCACAATGTTCCCTCCGCCGTAATCGCGCGACGCGATCCGGAATAGTTCTCGCCGCTCAGCTCGCTTCCGTAGTCATGCGTGGAGCGCGCGTATGAAACCATGAACTCGTTTCTGCTGTCCGTGAATCCGAATAACGCCGCGCTTCCGTTTCTCTGTCTCTCGTCGCCGCCGCCGGACGCGATTATCCCGAAACTTGCGAATGAGCGAAAATGCGTCAGCGCCGGGCTGGCTAAAGAAAACCCTTCATCCTTCGTGTGGATGTACTCCACATCGATATATGTCGCCGAGCGGGGAGCATTCTGCAACCATACGGTCCCTTCAAACCGGGTGGACATAACTCCGCCGGAATCGGATATTTCCAACCCTCGCAGCGAAGCGGTCCTTCTTCTTAAATCCGGCCCGTCGGACATCAGCGCTGAACTGTAATACTGCTTTCCACCTTTATCGATGTATGTGGCGTCGTACAAAATGAATTTTCCCGACGATTGATAGTACAATTCATAACACAGCGCCACATCTTCTTTCGAAATCGGCGGAAACGCCGGAGCCTCGTCCATTCCCCGAAGCGCCGGGGTGAATCGGCCCAACTCCAAATCGAGCGCCACAGGCGCGCGCCCCTCTCTCTCCGGAAACACCAGCGCCTCCGCAAACTCGGCGTTGATTATCACTTCGCGCGCCGATATCCGTTCCTCCTTGTCGGCGCCGGCCATGTCGTCCATGAAAAACATTCCCCATCCGCTGCGATACGCGTAATACAACGAAACATTCCCTTCCGCCCTCAGCGTGTTGCTTCTGAAATCAAAAACCACCCTGTCCGCCGTCACTCTGTATCCATTCCCGTCCACAACTGTCTTCAGCCACGAGACAGCAGTCTGTTTTTCGATATCGTAAATAATCTCCTTGGACTCCATACGTATTGAATATTCCGCCGCCGCAAACGCCGCGCGCGACGCGCAGACCGATACGGCAATAGCGGCAATGACGCGCAACCATTGCACAATTCTCATTTTTCTTCCCTTTGGCGGACAGTTCGGCGGAAGCCGCGCGCAACCGCGCGGCAGAATAATACCCGCGATACGGAAACCGCCTCCATATCAATAATTGTTAGACTTTATTTAAGAAGCCCCGCGCGTCGCGCTTGTTTCGTCGTCGCGCGCGGCGTTACTTCACTAACCCGCTAGCCTTCAATACCGCCCTCAGATCCGCTCGCTTCTTTGCGTCCATCCTCACAAGCGGAAGCCTCGGCGCAGGGTCGGCCATTCCCATCATCCCCATCGCTTCCTTCACGGGAATCGGATTCGTGTCCATGTCCATAGCTTTCATAAGCGGCAGCAACTCGTAATAGAGCTTGATGCCTTTTTTAGCTTCGCCGGAAGCAATAAGCGAAATCATCTGAGCGTGCTTTTTCGGAGCGATGTTTGCCACTACCGAGATACACCCGACAGCTCCCAGCGCCATAAGCGCCGGAGTCCACGTGTCGTTCCCTGACAGGATTGAAACCGCGCCGCTCGTTCTCTGCAGCACTTCCGCCGTATAATTTATCCCGCCGCTCGCATCCTTTACAGCCACGAAATTGCCGACTTTCGCCAACGCCGCGACCGTCTCAGGCTCGATAGTCACCCCGGTTCGCCCTGCATGGTTGTACAATACGATAGGAATATCTACTTTCTTCGATATTTCCGCGAAGTGCGCGAAGATGCCTCTTTGTCCGGGTTTATTATAGTAAGGAGCTATCAACAAAGCGCCGTCTGCTCCCACTTCCGCTGCGTGTTTCGTCAACTGCGCGGCCTCCCGCGTACAGTTCGACCCGGCTCCCGCGATAACCGGAATCCTTCCAGCCGCCTGCTCGACCGTTATCTCCACCGCTCTCATATGCTCTTCATGAGTGAGCGTGGGGCTTTCGCCGGTCGTGCCCGTCGGCACGACTCCGTTTGTCCCTTGTTTAACGTGCCAATCGATAAGTTGCCTTAGCTTCTTCTCGTCTATCTTTCCGCCATTGAATGGTGTTATAAGCGCCGCAATGCTTCCTTTAAACATACCTAAACGCCTCCCGTCTAACCCGCGCGGTTTCGTCTCCGCGCATAAATGCTCTCCTGATTTTCTCAAATAACTCGCTCTTTTTCAATGTTTATCTTTAATTGATTTCATAGCCGCTAATAAAATATTTTGTCGCAGCGCCCCATAAGGCATATAATCGCACATGTAGACGCATGGAACTGTACATCTCGCGTCCTTTATCGGAGGTTGTGTTTTATGAACGCTGCTGAACTCAAATTCAAAGATTGTTACGCATTAAGAGACCTTCCTTATTTCAAATTAAACGAGCGCGGAAAAATCGCTCTCAACCTTCCGGACGCTCCGCCGATAGTCGATATGCACACGCACCTCGGTTTCTATTTTCTTGCCGCTCCCCCCATCGACTATCACAAAAAAACGCCTAGCGTCAAACACAACTTCCCAGAACGCCGCGCGGCTCTCGACCTCTCCATTTACTCCGGCGTGAACCTGACTCAGGTCCGCCGCAACGGCATGTTCTCCGATTACTCCACCACTCTCTTCTCGAACAAAGGCCCCAATGCAACCTACACCGTCCCGAACCTGATAGCGGAGATGGACAGAGCCGGCGTTGAAAAGAGCGTCGTTCTAGCTCTGGACTTGCGTTTCGGCTCTGACATTTCCGGCGCTTATCTCGACTGCACGGCGGGCGAGGACAGGCTGATTCCCTTCTGCGGCGTCAATCCCTTCAGCGCAAATTGGGAAAAGAAAATGGACGACTGTGTCGAGCGCGGCGCTCGCGGCCTCAAGGTTCACCCTTACGCCCACATGGCCCCTCCAAGCCATCCTAAAGTTATGAAACTTCTCGAACGCTGGAACAAAACAGGGTTCCCCGTTCTCTTTCACACTTCATACAACGGCCTTGAACCTTCTTTCCTGAGAAAATTTTCCGGAATGGAGTTCTATGAAGAACCTATTAGAAGTTTCCCCGAAACCAACTTTGTTCTGGGACACGCGGGAATGAACTTCTACCCTGAAGCAATCAGTCTTGTGAAAACTTATGAAAACGCTTGGCTCGAAATTGACGGCCAACCCCCTCACCAGATTCAGGACATGATCGAACAGGTCGGATCGGAGCGGATGCTGTTCGGCACGGACTGGCCGTTTTATCCGCTGGTCATGCCTCTGGCAAAAACGCTCATCGCCACCGAAAGCGAGCCTGAAGCGCGCAGGAACATTCTTTCCGCCAACGCTTACCGCCTATTAGGTTTGGATAAGTGATTATCTGTTGATACTCGCGCGTTGAGCTATTTCGCTTGCCCGGCAATAAGCCCGATGATGCGGTAGATTAACTTTGCCGACAAGAAATCCGACCTGAAATCGCCGGGAATCGGGCACAGTTCCACAAGGTCGAAAGCGACCGGTTTCGACAGCGCGCAAAGCCTCTCGATGAACTCCAGAGTCCATCTCCACGAAAGCCCGCCGGGTTCGGGAGTGCCCACCGCCGGAGCCTCGGCCGGGTCTATTCCATCAAGGTCTATAGTGAGATACACGCGGCCTTTCACGCTGTCCAGAATGTCGTCTATGGACACACGTCCCGAATGAATCGCCGCCGCAGTGAACATCCTTATCCGAGGCTCCGATTCAGCCGTCCTGAACTCCTCCGCGCACCCGCTTCTGATTCCCACTTGAACCAAATTCGAAGGGCCGGGTTCGATTTCGAGAACCCGCCTCATGGCCGAGGCATGACTGTATTTGTCTCCGTCATAGCTGTCTCTCAGGTCTGCGTGCGCGTCTATCTGAACAACGGTCAAGTCTGGATACAGTTCGAGCGCGGCGGCTGCGGGAGCTAAAGATATCGAATGTTCGCCGCCGATAAACACCGGAGTCGCCCCGCGCCGCATCGTTGTTGCGGCGACGGCTCTAGCGGCGACATCGAACTTTTCATAATCGCCATCGCAAAAAGCATCCAGCGACCTGTCCGTGGCGATGCCTTTCTGCACTGCGGACCGCCCCAATTCAAAATCGAACAACTCCACCTGCCTAGACGCCTCGATGATAGCTTCCGGACCGAGCGCGGTTCCCTTCCGGTATGATGTCGTCTTCTCGAAAGGAGCCGTGAACACGACAAACTCCGAGATCTGCGAGTCGCTGTATTCCGGCGGCAAAGACAAAAAATTGTCGAACTCTCCGGGATCACACTCAAGTTGATCCAATTTGTTTTCCACAATGTCCTCCCGAAATCACAACTTTCTTCATTGCTCCATCGCTAATAATCAAGCTTGCGTCAATTCCGCATTGCCTGTAAAAATAAGCGGCGGCTCTTTTTCGTCAGAGCCGCCGCGAAAATTCATGCTTCCAGCCTCGAAGTCAACCCGGCCTTCCGGCCGCTCTTTGAAACCTGTTCCTGTCTCCGCAAACTATCGAACGCGATTCAACTATATCTTTAGGATAATCCTCTCCACGCGAAAGCAGTTTGTGCTCATATCTCAGCGGGCTTAGCTGTTTAACCACGAAATCGACGGCCTTCAACTCGTCGAAATCCTTGCAAGAAAAAACATCCAGCACAAAAAAGTTCTTTTCCGGATACGTATGCACCGCAATGTGGCTTTCAGCGATGATGACAAACCCGGACACTCCCCATACTGGGTCGCCGGCTCCTAGGTATTTCTGCACGTGGGGAGGCATAATTTTCGTCATGCCTATCACTTCGGGGAATTTGTCGAGCATTCCGTAAATATGCCCGACGTTTCCGAGGCGCTTTTTAGGCGCTTCGTAACCTTCGAGAATCAGGTGAGGTCCATACATCTTATAAAAATCCCCCCTTTACACTATATTTGACCATTTTTGAGTATGGCCAAGCGACACTATTGTATACTATAATGATTCATTATTCTGAAAAGTCAACTACCTTAAGATTAATTTTTTGCCTCACTCATCGCCCTTTTTTTTACGAGTTGTTATGGGTCATTTATAGCGGCAAGCTGTTTTTAATTTATGTTCGAGTGAAAATGATTTGTAGCATAAAATTTCTCCATCGGCACATTTTAAGCTCAGTCGATATCCTGCAAAATTTTCTCCCGGGATTTGAAAATCGCTAAATTTTCAATAAACAGCCTTGTTTTTTTAGCGCAAAGCCCTAAAATTTTTTCAATGCGTTACATATAATCATCCGGTCGGTTGTCCCCGGCGGACAACCGAAGGGGTGAACTTACACAAGGAAAGACAGATGAACATCTTATCCGACAAAACATTTCATAAGCGTTTGTATCTTCTTTTCACGCTCATGATGCTGATGATGATGGCGGCTCCCAAGATATCCACACTGCTTGCCGAGCAGAGAAACGGCTCAAACGGCGACCAGTCGATAATAGAGCGGTCGGGTAATCAAATAACTCTTACGAAGTTCAGGGGCGACGGCCAATTTGTCATAGCGGGACAAAAAGCGCCGATACCTCTGACTGTCATGGCTATGGAAGACGGGCGCCCGGCCACGGGTATCACAATAAATTTCAATGTTGTCGAAGACCCTTCAAAAGGAAACGGAACAAACCTTGCTAATGCAGAAATTGAGACTAACTCTAAAGGAACGGCTTCAACGGACCTCGTTTTAGGAGAAAAAGAAGGAAAATATATCATTCAGGCAACAGTTCTGGGAAACGAATCCGAAGAATCGAATGTATATTTTCATATTTCTGGAAAGTGCAAAAATTGGGTTTTTTTCCTTATAACAGGCATGCTTGGCGGTCTCGGACTGTTTCTTTTCGGAATGGAAATGATGGGAAACGGCCTGCGCGACTGGGCAGGCGACCAGATGAAAACCATACTCGGCGCATTGACCAAGCATCGCGTATATGGTTTGGTCGTCGGCATGGTGGTTACAGCGGCGATGCAAAGCTCCAGCGCGACCACAGTGATGCTAGTGGGATTTACTAACGCCGGACTGATGAGCCTTCGTCAAGCCATCGGCGTCATTCTTGGAGCTGATATTGGAAGCACTATAACAGCTCAGATAGTCGCATTTAAATTCACAGATTATGCGTTAATGTTTATAGGCGCAGGATTCATTCTCCAACTCGCAGCAGGAAAAAAAGACAACGTTCTTTATTTGGGGAAAGTCATTCTCGGATTCGGCATACTGTTTTTTGGTTTAAAAGTAATGGGCGACGTGATGAATCCTTTGTGCGAATTCCCGCCTTTTGTCGACATGATGGCAAAAGCGGAAAATCCTTTTATCGCCATGCTCGCATCAACCATTTTTACTTCTATCGTTCAAAGCAGCGGAGCGACGACAAGCCTAGTGGTGGCTCTGTCTTCACAGGGACTCATCACAATGAACGCGGCCATACCTCTGATATTCGGCGCAAATATCGGGACCTGTATTACAGCCGCTCTTGCCACTATCGGCACAACTTCAAGAGAAGCCAAACGTGTGGCAATCGCTCATTACTCTTTCAAGATTCTGGGCGTGATAATGTTTTTCTTTTTAATAAAACAACTAGCATTGTTGGTTCAAAACATCTCAATATGGACAACAAACGCCACATGGGAAACCGTTACAAACCCAGACTACCTGCCAAGACAAGTCGCTAACGCTCATACGGTCATCAATGTCGCTTTGGCTCTGATGTTTCTGCCATTCACCCGACAACTAGAGAGAATTATTTATCTTATCTACCCCGAAGATAAAACTCCTCCGCAGAAGAAATTCGGCCCGAAATACCTCGACCCGTTCCTGTTGGACATCCCCGAACTTGCTCTAAGGCAGGCCCGCAGAGAACTGCTACGCATGTTCAAACACACTCAGCGCATGATAGACGACATCATGACCGCCTTCAGGGAGCGCAACATCGAGTTCGTGGATCAGGCTATCGAAGTGGACGAAAAGGTGGACATCCTCGAAGTGTCCATAAAGGAATATTTCACACAACTGGCGCAGCGAAAATCCTCCGAGACCCAGTCGAAACGGCGCATTGAGATGTTCTTCCATGCGGACGAACTGGAAAAAATCGGCGACATCATCTCCAAAAATATCATGCCGCAGATATCCCAACTGGTCGAACACAAACTCTATTTCAGCGAAGAAGGCTGGAAGGAGCTTAACAGATTCCACGGACTTGTCGGAGAGAACTTCGAGCGCGCGATGGAAGCGTTCCGGAACAATGACCTAAAAGCAGCCGAGGAAATTGTAAGAGACAAGCAGCGGCTTATCAGATATTACAAAAACCTTCAGATGGCGCACCTCGAGCGCCTCTGCGCTCAGGACGACGACACGTCCAGAACCAGCCAGATACACCTCGACATCCTCGGCAACCTGCGCGGAGTTAACAGCCACATTACCAACATCGCAATCAATATGCTCGAACACGCCCGCGCCACCGGAGACCCGAATTTTCACCTCGACACAGAGGACATTGAAGATATCGAAGAACTCGGCTCTTATGAGAAAAGCGTTCTAAAATCTATCAAACAAGACGAAAAGGAAGAGCCTTCCGACGATTACGACGACTGAAAATGAGGCGGCAGTCGTCAAGCTGCCCTTCGAAAACAAAGTCAATGCGCATCAGCCCCCTGCCGCCAGATTCCAGTTGCGCTGCGTTATGAATACAAGTTGAACTATTCCTTCTCTTATCCTATAACTTTTGATAGTCTGATCTTTCGGAGAATACGATGAATATTTTATGCGTGGTCCCGGCGAGGGGAGGCAGCAAAAGGCTTCCCGGCAAGAACATAATGACGATTTTTGGCAAACCTCTCATCGCTCACACTTTCACGCACGCCAAAGCGTCCAAGCTTATCGACAGGCTTGTGTGCTCGACGGACGACGAGAAGATAGCAGCCGTCGCAAAAACCGAAGGAGTGGACGTCATAATGCGACCGGCCGATATTTCAGGCGACACAGCGGCGATTGAAGACACATTAAGGCATGTCGCCCGAACGCTAGAGCAGAGAGACGGCTGGCGCGCGGACATAGTGACCATGCTTCTTGCCAACGTCGCTTACAGACGGGACGGTCTTATCGACGAAACGATTCAGAAATTGATTGACGACCCATCCCTGACATCCACGCTGTCATGCTTCAAGGTGAATCAGCGTCCGGAATGGATGTTCAAGCTTGACGGGCCTGCGCTCAAACTAGTCAACGAATGCAAGTTCTACAGGCAACAGGACCTGCCTGATTACTATTTGCCGGACGGCGCAGTCATCTCTCTGCGCATGGAAACTCTGGAAAAAACAGAAGGGCTTTCGGGCGCGTACAAATATCTTGGGGAAAGAATCGGCCACGTGATTCAGGACAGGATGTTCGGGATTGAGGTTGACCACCCCGACGATGTGGCTGCAGCGGAGATTCTCCTCAAGATGATGAGCGACCGGGACGCGAGGAACAAATAAAGATGAAGGTTCTTTTCATCAATCCGACGATTCGGGAATGGGCGGCTCCTAACTGTTTTCCGTCCGGCTTGGGCTACATGGCCGCAACCTTGACTGATGCCGGCCACGAAGTTGAGATTTACGACATGAACGCTCTCCGCCCCTCGCGCGAAGACCGGCTGAAATTTTTCAACAACTCCGACTACGACATTGCCGGCGTCGGAGGAATAATAACCGTTTACAAAAATATTAAGAGCATTGTTTCTGAACTTAAGGCGGCGCATCCCGACAGGCCGGTCATAATGGGCGGAAGCTGCGCGACTTCCTCGCCCGAAGTCATGATGAACAACACGCCTGTCGATTTTCTTTGCGTGGGAGAAGGCGAAGAGACGATTGTCGAATTGGCAAACAATCTTGAGCGGGGCGGAGATGTCTCCTCCATTGCCGGGCTGTGGCGGCGAGAGGACGGAGCGGTCGTCGCGAACAAGCCCCGCTCGCCCATCGCCGACCTTGATTCGCTTCCATTCCCTAAATGGGAGCTTTTCCCTATGGATGTTTACTGCCGAAATCCGATAGGCGCGGTTAACGTGAATAAATGGGTCGATGGAGGCGCTGGCGGCGGGGATATTCCGCGCTCTATGAATCTCACTCCAAGCAGGGGGTGCGCCTATAAATGCATCTTCTGTTATCACGACTTTATGGGGGCCGGATTCAGGCGGCGGCGAGCCGCAGGGATTTTTGAGGAAATCATGGCGCTTAAAGAGTGCTTCGACGTCAAATATTTCCATTTCACGGACGACTGCTTCATCACTGACAGAAAGAACGTGCTCGATTTCTGCGACCTGCTGATGAGGGAGAACGCGGGGATTGAATGGGGTTGCGCCGGACGCGCCAATCTCATGACGGAACCGCTTATCGCAAGAATGCGCGAGGCGGGATGCGTCCTGCTCGGCTATGGCATAGAATCAGGAAGCCCGCGCATACTCAAAAACATCAAGAAGCAAGTGACTGTGGAACAGGCGAGGAACGCGATTAAACTGACTCAGAAATATATGGGATGGGCGGACTGCTCGCTTATCGCGGGCCTGCCCGGAGAAACGCGGGAAACGGTGCGCGAAACCATAGATTTCTGCAAAAGCTGCGACTTGAATCCCGAAGTCATTTTCTTTGCCACCCCATACCCCGGAACCGAGCTTTTCAATATCGCGATGCGCGAAGGAAAAATTCCCGACATGGAAAAATTCCTTCTTTCTCTCGGAGAACAGGGCGAGCAGATATTGGTGAATTTTACTGATTTCTCCGACGAGGAACTAAGAGAAATCAAAGAGAGCATGGTGATAGAGCTTAAAGCTTGGAACAAGATTTCTCACGAAAAGCCGCAGGAATAGCTTCGGATTTGCCGAAAGGCTGGCAACATCGACGGAACTGGGATAATGAATGGCTGTTCGGCTACACGACCCGGTTGAAAATCTTCTCCAGTTCCCACATCCCGCCCATATTCCGGTTGATTATTTCGAAACCGTTTTTCTCGAACACACGAATCATCGGGGTGTTCTCGGCGAGCGCTTCAGCGGTCAGCCCGAGAAGTCCCTGCCGGGCCGCGAGCAGGTTAAGATAGTCCAGCAGCGTCGTCCCTATCCCCTTGTTCTGATGCTCGTCATCCACCGCGAAAGCCACCTCGGCGGTATGCGCGTTGTCATAAATGTAATACTGCCCCATACCGACAATTCTCTCTTTTTCGCCTTCCTGCACGGTGGCGAGTATAACCATCTCTTTTGTGTAATCTATTATGACGAATTCCTGAAGCCTTTCGTGAGGCATGTCTTTGCGTTGAGAGACAAACCGCCTGAACATGCTTTTGTCGGAAAGAGAATAGAAGAAATCCTTCAAAGACGATTCGTCGCTCATCCGCACAGGTCTTAGCAGAAGCTCCAAGCCGCCGCGAGTGCGTCTGACAACTTCAAGCTCTTCCGGATATATTCCCGGTTTGCCGGGGATATACGCTTGGTCTTTGTATATGAGATTGTTCTTTTTTGCCTGTTCTATAAGAGGCTCGCGGAAATCGGGATGGGCAATGGCGATAAGGGCCATCGCGCGCTCCCTTACGTTTTTTCCGTGCAGATACGCTATTCCATATTCAGTGACAACGTAATGTACGTCGCCACGGCAGATAGTGACGCCCGCCCCTTCCGTAAGGAAAGGAACTATTCTTGAAACTTCGCCGTCTCGCGCGGTGGACTGAAGGACGATTATCGTTTTGCCACCGGGAGCCATTACGGCTCCTCGCATAAAGTCGGCGCTGCCGCCGATTCCGCTGTAAAAAGTCTTGCCTATCGAGTCGCCGGTTGCCTGCCCCGACATGTCTATCTCCAGCACGCTGTTTATTGCCGTCATGTTCGAGTTGCGAGCTATGACCATCGGGTTGTTCACATAATCTATCGGCCTGAATTCGATTCCGGGGTTGTCGTGCAGAAACTTATAAGTTTCCCTGCGCCCCATGCAGAACGAGGCGACCGTCTTTCCTCTGTGCGCGGTCTTTTTCGCGTTGTTGATAACCCCTTCCCGCATCAGCATCGCCATGCCGTCCGTAAGAAGTTCAGTGTGAGCGCCTAGGTCTTTCTTACCGCTGAGTCCGGCCATTATCGCGTTGGGAACGCTGCCGTATCCGACTTGAATTGTGTCTCCGTCCTGAACTATGCGGGAAACGTAGTCGCCGATTCTAGCCGCTATGTCGTCAGGAACTTTCGCTTCGAACTCTAAAAGCGGCTCATCCCGAGCCACCATGAAATCGACATCCCGCGCGTGTATGAAAGTGTCGCCGTGCACGCGGGGCATTCTTGGATTTATCTGAACGATGCGGAGCGGAGCGCTCTCGAAAGCCGCTTTGGTGATATCTACGCTGACTCCGAGGCTCATATATCCGTGTTCATCAGGCGGCGAGGCTTGAACCATCGCCACGTCTATGGTCGTTAGCCTTCGCCTCAGAAGGTCGGGAACATGAGACAGGAAAATCGGGGTATAGTCCGCCATGCCCTGATTGACGCGGTCCCTCGTGGTGTCTCCGATGAAAAATGAGTTGTGTCTGAAATTGGACTTGAATTTCTCATCCGTGTACGGGGCTATTCCGAGAGACCATACCTGAAAGACTTCGGCGTCGAAAAACGCCTTGGGGTTTTCATCTACGAACCTAATAAGCGCGCCCGCCAGATACTGAGGCTCGCCGCATGCTGTTCCTATGAAGATGCGGTCGCCCCTGTTGATCCGGCTGAACATCTCCTTCTCGCTCACGAACTTGCCGAGATATCTCGCCTTAAGGTTTTCGATGTCGAAGCCGCAATTGTCGGTCATAGAACAGTTCCCCCTTTAAAGCGGCTCTGGCCGGCCGCCAGCCGTCATTTACGGTCTCTCTGTTTCTTCCATCTTCTATGCCACCAGAAATACTCGGTAGGATGCTTCCGCGCGAAATCTTCAAGAACGTCGTTGCACCTCTGTGTGTTATATTCAAGGTCGGCTTGCCAATCTCCAGTGTTTCTCATATGAATCGGTTCTTGAATATACAGCGTTATCGTTCCGTCGGGATTTCGGGCGGGAAACCCGGGGATAACCGGTATGCCGCGGGTCATGGCTATCTCCGACGGGCCTGTCGCGGTGCAGGCATCCTTGCCGAAAAACTTTACGAACACGCCCCTGTTTGAATTCTGGTCAGCCATCAATCCGAGGATTTTATTCTGGTCCAACTGCCTGAAGCATTCCTCTTTTACGCCGCGCTCCCTGAAAATATATTCGTTTCCCCATTTGTTTCTTGTCTCCATCATGAATTTGGAGAAAAGCGCGTCTTTCTGGGCGCGCACCACCGCGACTATAGGGTAATGGTAAATGCCCAGCCGCGCTCCGACAAGCTCCCAACTCCCGAAATGCCCTCCCAGAGACACTATGCCTTTGCCCTGTTGGTGATGGGTTCTGATAATCCAATCTGGGTCGTGAAAACTGACCTTTTTCTCGATCCATTCCTTGCTCTTGTGCGGAATCATGAAGAATTCGGCGAGATTCATACCGTAGTTGATATAAGTCCTATGGAGAATGTCGTCAATTTCCTCCGGCGATTTTTCCGCGCCGAAGGCTATCTCCAAGTGTTCCCGCGCCAACTTGCGAAATCTTGGCAGCCGCTTTTCGGCTATCAACGCGAGTTTCACACAGACGCCGTAAGTGAGCTTTTCCGGCGCTATTGACGCAATTTTTCCCATAGCGAAAACCGCCGCCCGCAGTAAAAAATACTTTATGCGTTGGCGCGCGGGCATTTCTTTGTTATCTTTTCTTCGGAGTTCTTTAAAGTCTTTGTTTGCTTGATGGGCGCTTGCGTCCGGCAGCGCGGCGGCCGCTTCCCGTCCATTGTTTTCAGTCATCTCGAAATTTTCCTTTTTAATTATAATATAGCCTCTCCCGCTTTTTTTTTGAATTCCCGGCGCAATCTAATCCGAGCGTTCATCGGTTCTATTCTCCCGGCAATTGGCGCAAACCCTTTATCGCGCGCGCTTTTTGTTCTATTATTTATAATAAAGAGAGTTCATTATTCGTTGTCCGGCGACCGACTGATGTTTAAAAAAAAGATACTATTCATATCAGACAGAGACGGAATGGACAGGCGTAGCGACGCGGTGTTCGGTCTTGTCTCAGGAATGGACAGGGATAGGTTTCAGCCTGTTTTTCTAGACCTTTCGGACGGCGTTATGGCGGGCCGCATGGAGCGGGCGGAAATAGATGTCGCGAAGATAGAAATAAACCCCGAACTTATGAACTTGAAAGAAGGCGTTTTTTTCAGGCCTTCCGGTCTAATAGACATCTACAGATCGCTTCCGGTGATAGGCCGGACGGCGGCGCTTTTGAAGGAAACGAAGCCGGCGGCTGTGTACACCGCTTCCGCTCTGTCGCACATAGTCGGAGCTGTTGCAGGCAGGCTCGCCGGGGTTAAAGTCGTCTGGCATTTCAGAGACTATATCCGGCCTCCGATGAGCCTCGTTTTCACAAGCGCCGCGCTGTGGGGGCCGAGCAAAATCGTATGCAATACGAATCTGTCGGCAGGGCAATTCGGCAATTCTTCCCGGGTCGTAGTCGTGCCAGACGGCGTTGACATGGAGATTGTGCGCACGCGAAGGCGGTGGGAATCAGTGCGGGACACGCTCGGAGCGCCGCTCGACGCGCGCGTTGTCTGCGCGGCTCCGTCTTCTGCGGACTTCGACACGGCGGACATTTTTATGGAGGCAGCCGCTCTGACTCTCAAAAAGACTTCCAACATCCATTTCATTTTTGCCGCAGACTTTTACTCTTCATCCGAAATGGTAAAAGAGGACGTCGAAGCAGTGGCCGAAGACATCGGAATCGCTGAACATGTGACGGTGGCTCAGGTGCGCGACGACAGATACGACATTATCGACACGTCAGACGTTTATGTTTGCGCATCCTGCTCTCGCGATTCGGACGCTCTCGAAGCTCTAGACGCGATGGCTCTCGGAAAACCAATTGTCGCCACAAGATGCGGAGCGATTCCAGAATTGATAAGGCATGGGGAATCCGGGATTATTATTCCGCCGGGGAACTCGGCGGCGATGGCGGGCGCTCTGGTGGAGATGCTGGAGAATCCGGACGTGACGAAGGTTTTCGGCGAAAACGCCGACGCCACCGTACGGGAGCGCCACATGATGGACTCCCACATCAGGAGGATAGAGGATATCCTCTGGAGGCTTTAATGAAAGTCGCTCTAGTCCACGAGTTCCTTGTGACATGGGGAGGCTCGGACCTAGTTGTCAGGGAATTCGCGGACGTGTACCCGGAAGCGCCGATTTACACCGCGCTCTATGACCGCGCGGCATTGGGCGACCGGTTTTCCGATAGGACGGTCATCTCCTCATTTCTGCAGAAAGCCCCATTTGCCTTAAAAAAGCACCGCCTGTTCATGCCGTTTTTTCCTATGGCGTTCGAGAGCTTCGACTTGAGCGGATACGACGTGGTTCTGAGCAGCCACCACATGTCGGCCAAAAGCGTGATAACTCCGGCGACGACATGCCACGTCTGTTTCGTCCACACCCCGATGAGATACGCTTGGGATTTCTACCATGAATACATAGCCGGGTTCGGCAGGATCTCTCGATGGCCGATGCGGCTGCTGTTCCACTACCTCAGAGCGCACGATGTCGCGGCGGCGAACCGAGCGGACTGGTTTGTTGCCAATTCGCAAAATGTCGCCCGACGCATAATGAAACACTACAGAAGAGAAGCAGCGGTGATACACTCTCCGGTGCAAGCGTCCAGATTCGCGGTTTCGGACGGGGTTGAAGACTACTACCTTGTCGTTTCTCGGCTCGTGCCGTACAAACGCGTGGACTTGGCGGTCGAGGCGTTCAACAGGCTGGGACACAAGTTGCTTATCGCGGGTTCCGGGCCGGAAATGGAAAGGCTAAAATCCAAAGCCAAGCCGAACATCGAGTTTCTGGGATTCGTGCCGGACGAGAAAATACCTGATTTGTACTCGAAATGCCGCGCGTTCATTTTTCCGGGCGAAGAGGACTTCGGCATAACACCGCTGGAGGCGCAAGCATCAGGCCGGCCTGTCATCGCGTATGGAGCGGGGGGCGCGCTCGAAACGGTGGCGAGCGGCGCAACCGGCGCGTTTTTCGACCGGCAGACTCCGGACGCGCTCGAAGAGGCAGTGCGGAGCTTCGACTGGCAGTCTGTGGATCCGCAAAGGATACGCGCCCACGCGGAGACTTTCGACGTCTCCGTTTTCAAAAGAAAAATCGCGGATTTCGTGGAAGAAAAATACTGCCTTCACAAGGAGAACGCGGGATGAGAAGGTCATCTCCCGCGAATGTTTTTCAAGGGGCCATGATAGCCTTGCGCGCGGTCGCCGATGTGGCGTGTTCAGTCGCGACTTTCATCATCGCGTATCAAATAAGATTCGCGGAGATATCTAAAGAAACCGAGATTCCTCCACAGGAAAACTATATCGCGTTAGCGATTCTTTTCACCGTTCTAAATATTTATTTCATGGCTGTATCGGGAATGTACAGGCCGATGCGCGGAGCTTCCCGTATAGACATCATTTTCGGAGCCATCCGGGCTTCCTCAATAAGCCTCGTCATTCTGCTGGCTCTGTCTTTTTTCTACCGCGACTTTTCATACTCCCGGCTGACGATAGGTTACGCGGCGATTATCGGCTACATCCTTCTTTCATCGGGCAGGATCGTCGTTGTGTCTTTCGAGCGCGCCCTGCTTCGAAGGGGAAAAGGACAGAAAAGAGTCCTCCTGATAGGAACAGGCCGGAATTTTGAGAGGATCGCTGAAAAGTTCACGGGCAGGGCCGACCTCGGCTACAAACTTGTCGGCTACGTTGAAGAAGAGAAAGCCGGCGCGCTCGGAAGCGCGCCTCTGCTCGGCTCTCTGGACGAAATGGAAGAAATCATAGTCACGCATGGGATAGACATGGTGGTGGTTTCCCTTGAGTCAGGCTACCACGACAGGATGAAAGACATAGTGGATTTGTGCGACAAGCGGGCCATCGAGTGCCTGATAGACCCCGACATGGTAGAACTGCTGGTCGGGCCGAGATTTTTCGAGGAGGTTTGCGGCTCTCCTCTCATCCGAGTCAAAGGGCTGCGAATCAGGGGATTCAACGCGGCAGTCAAGCGGGCTATGGATATCGCTATCTCCATACCGGCGCTAATAGCTCTTTCTCCCTTCTTTTTCCTTGTCGCGGTTCTAATCAGGATGGATTCGCCCGGCCCGATATTCTACATGCAGAAAAGGGTCGGCATGGACGGACGCGTGTTCTGGATGTTCAAATTCAGGACGATGAAAGCGGACGCGGAGGCGGAGTCCGGCCCCGGATGGTCGAAAGAGGAAGACCCGAGGGTAACCCGGTTGGGAGACATGCTCCGCAAGTCGTCCCTCGACGAAGTCCCCCAGCTTATCAATGTGCTGAAAGGCGAAATGAGTCTAGTCGGGCCGCGCCCCGAACGCCCTTTCTACGTCGAGAAATTCGAAAAAGGCATCCCCCGGTACATGGAGCGCCACAAGGTAAAATCCGGAATGAGCGGATGGGCGCAGGTTAACGGCCTTCGCGGCGACACTTCTATTTCCGAACGCCTTCAATACGACCTCTACTATATCGAAAACTGGTCTATCTGGTTCGACTTTAAAATCGTAATTCTCACAATTTTCGACATTCTTGCGACGGTAAAAAATGTGGCGCTGAAGAAATAGCCGGGGCCGCGCCGCTCGGTCTGAGTTTGACCAGAATCGCTCCCTGCCGCTAGAATGCGCTTTGCCTATTATGCCCTGCGCCGGGAGGATTTATGCCGAAAGGGAAAACAGTCAAGAGTAAACCGAGAGCGCCTATGGTGGCGGCCGTCAGCCTCGGCTGCCCGAAAAACACAGTGGACACCGAAGTGATGCTCGGAGCGCTAGCCGTCGCCGGATGCGACTTCTCCGCCGACCCCGCGTCCGCGGACATCATCATCGTCAACACATGCGGATTCATCAAGCCGGCGGCGGAAGAGTCGGCGTCGGTCATCGGCGAGATGGCGGAACTGAAACGCGCCCGCCCCGAGATCATGCTGGTGGTGGCCGGATGCCTCGCGCAAAAAGAGCGCTCCGCTCTCTCGAAATCTTTTCCTGAAATCGACCTGCTCATAGGAACGTCGTCATATCCGAAGATTGTCGATTTGCTGCAAAGCTCAGCCTCCAGTCACTTCGCTAAGACCACTTTCATCCACAATCACACTCACCCCCGCCTGCTCGCCACTCCGCCGTGGACGGCATACCTGAAGATAGCCGAAGGGTGTTCGAATAGATGTTCATACTGCGCGATACCGAAACTGCGAGGGCCTTTCAGAAGCAGGACCGCCGCGTCAATAGAGCGCGAAGCGTCCGACCTTGCGGCCATAGGCGTCCGCGAACTCGTGCTGGTGGCGCAGGACACCACGAGGTTCGGCTCGTCCGACGCGTCGCCCGGCGCGCTGCCAGAACTTCTTTCCCGCCTCTCCGGCATTGATGGCATAGAATGGCTTAGGGTGATGTACGCTTATCCCGACCTCGTGGACGAGCGGCTGGCGGAAGCGATAGCGTCCAACCCGAAAGTCTGCCGCTACATAGACCTGCCCGTTCAACATATCGACAACGCGATTCTGAAAGCTATGAACAGGCGCGGAGGGGCGGCGGCGGTTAAACGCTCCATATCGTTGCTTCGAAGCGCCGTTCCAGATATTTCAATAAGAAGTTCCGTTATCGTAGGGTTCCCGGGTGAAACGGAAACCAGATTCCGGCGATTGCTCGACTTCATCGCCGAAGCCCGGTTCGACAAGCTGGGAGCTTTCACATACTCTCCCGAAACAGGAACGCCGGCGTCTTCAATGAAAAACGCTGTCCCGGAAGAAATCAAAGCTGCGCGGCTCGCAGCGGCGATGGAACTGCAACAGAAAATCTCCTGTGAAAAGAACCGCGAGTTGCGCGGCAAAACGTTGGAAGTACTCGTTGAGAGCGTCCTGAAACCTCTGAAGAGCGACGAAAAAAATCGAGTCGCCCTGTGCTGTGGCCGCTCGGAGCGAGACGCCCCCGAAATCGACGGCGTCGTTCGTTTCAAAGGCAACGCTGCTCCCGGAACCTTCGTCAACGTCAAAATCACCCGCTCGGATGAATACGACCTTTTCGGCAAATTGATAGTCTGATACTTGCTCGTTTAGTTCTTTGCTTAACACCGTCTATCGACCGTCAGCCTTGATGCTGTATAATTGTGATTTGAAATATGCGCCCGCGCATTCCGGCGCTTTCGTGGAGGTTGGAACCTGATATGTCCGATTCGTCGTCTAAAAGCAGGAAACTGGCCATTCTGGCCGAAAAGCTGTCGCAGGAATTCACCGAGCCTCTCCGGGAGGCTCTTCTTGACGGGGTGGCTCCGAAAAAGGAATTTTCAGAGCTTCTCGATCTTGTGTCCAACACTTTTTACGACATCGCAGATGGCTCCGAAGACAGAAAGAAAATGGAGCGAAGGATAAAGAAGTTCCTTCTCGGCGTTTTCGACATTAATTATGAGAAAGAAATAAGCGACGACACGCTTAGACAGTCAGTAAAACTTATTCGGGAGAAAATCGTCGGCAAAAGCCAGAAAGAGGCGCTCGCGGAGATGCTTGCGGCTGAGCTGGTCGGAAGCTGGATAAACATGGACGCTGACGCTCTCGAAAAAATCACGGGCGACGGCGGGATTCTGGAGCGGCTGGAAGAGAAGGCTTACGACGGGCCGGACTACACGGACGACGAGCTTATCGGGGCTGTCGTCGAGCTTGGGAGCGCGGCGGCGGCGGCGTTCTGCGAGAGACTGTCGGACGCCGATATGGAAAAAATACTGACGGACGCGCTGTCGCTGGCCCGCGCGGCTGAGAGCAACGCGAAAACGGGCGACTCCCTTCTGGAACTTGCCCGCTTCGCGATGAACAAACTCGGCTTCGTCGCCCTGATGCGCCGCGCTTTCGCCGGGTTGCTGATAGGCGACATCATAATGCGCGCGGTAGGCAAACAGCTCGGGCTTGAGCAGGATGTGACGGTAACTGACTTCATAATCGTGACAGGCGCGAAGGTTTTCGACGCCGAAGGCATTAAGAAAGCGAAGAAAGAGCAGACGCGGCGCGTGATTGAGGCTCTTGAAGCCTCCCAAAAAGCGTGACGGCGCGGTTTTTCGGATAATATGACGACTTGTCCTGAATGTGGAAAAGAGTTGAAGCCCGGAGCGAAATTCTGCAACGGGTGCGGGGCAAAGATGCCCGGCGAGGCGCGCGAGGCGGCCCCGCTTAAGTCTCCGCCCTCTCCGCAAACTGCCCGGACTACCCCGCCGGACTCGTCGTCTGAGCCTGCGCAACGAGTCAACAGAAGCGAGGAGGCGCGAAGAAAAGTCGCGCTCCGGGACAAGTCCGGCGACACTACGCCGGTTCTTGCGGACACTTTCCGGGCGGTGGTGACGGAAGGCGGCACGGTCGAAGAAGTTGCCGCGGCGGACCTGCCTAGAGTAGAGCCTGCCGAACCGCCTCGCGCCAACTTTGCGGCGGAGGTCAAAAGTAAATATTGGAATCTTTTCATCGCGGCTGTTGCGGTGGCAACGGCAGGACTGGTCTTTCTGGCGGTCTCGGCAATACGCCGACCAAGGCTGGAAAGACCTGTTCAATACACTATAACGCGCGACAGCTTCTATTTTTCAACCACCAGAAAGCTATGCCGGTTCGATACGTCGGGACGCTCAAGCTGGGTCAAAAAAGAATCCGGAAGCTGGATGCTTCGTGGGATGATTTTTTTCGACATCGCCCCGAATGGAAATATCTGGATTGCAAATCCGTTCAGAGGCACGGTGGATCTTCTGGAGCAGAGCGGAAAATGGCTAGACCAGTTCGGCCTTGGCAAACTCGGAAGCGACTACAGGTTCGCTTCCCTCGGCGACGGGAATGTGGCGATATCTATACGGGATGACAACCGCGTGGATGTTATAGATATGTCGCGCAAGCTTGTGGCTTCTGCAGGAGGATACGGCTCCGGTTTCGCCGATTTAAGATCGCCGGGCGGAGTCGCCGAATTGCCCGACGGGTATCTCATCGTTGCCGACACGCTGAATCTGCGAATACAGGTTCTCGACCGGGAGTATAAATTCGTCGAAACGTGGAACTTCCCATACAACGCGGTCATACCCGGCGACAAGCGGACAGAGAATGTCGCGGTGAACCACCCGGGACATGAGATTTCTCTGGGAGCGAAATTTTTTCCAGACAGTCTGGCGGTGGACGCGAAGCGGGGCCTAGTTTACGTGTCGATGCTCAGCGCGTTCGGCAAACGCCCCGGCATAATCACAACGATGGATTTTAACGGAAACACAATCTCGTCGTCTGAAATCACGACGAGGAGCGGACAACGCGTAAATCCTCGCTCAATAACCGCAACCCCCGATGGCCTGTTGACAATCGTTGATCCAGACGCTTATATCGCCGGGGAGTGGGACCCGGAATCGGGGTTCTTCGTCGATGTCCACTATCAGGAGATTTCGGATCTTGTGGCGGGGATGAAACGCTCGTCGGCAATTAACACCGTCCTGAGATACTGCGGGAGCGCGTTCACGATGCTGGGTATCGCGGGGCTTGCCGGGCTTATGTCGCTTGTCGGCTCAAAGCAGAGAGCCGCATGGCTGGGGCAGGACGCGGAACACAGGTACACCCGCCGCCGCGCGCAGTCTTTCAGCACCGAAATC
Organism: bacterium ADurb.Bin236; assembly: GCA_002069885.1. GTDB lineage: Bacteria > UBP15 > UBA6099 > UBA6099 > UBA6099 > UBA6099. The sequence continues at coordinate 88,412 of MWCD01000005.1, forward strand.
ATATTCCACATCCCGGGGCCGGAAAATGTCTCTCCATCCCGGCAGTGGCGCGGGACTCTGTCTGACGCGATAACAGCCGCAGTCGTGCCCGTAGCAATCATTATCTCGTTTATCATCCGCCTAATATTGATAAGGACATCCACCCCCCAGCTCGCTCTTTACATCCCGGCTGCCGTCGCAGCTCTGCTGGTATGGTCGGGGTTTATCGTTTCATTCATCCTGACGAAGAAATGGTCCGCCGAAGGCCTTTCAGAACAGAAACACCTGCGCCACAGAGACCAGCTTTTCAGGTTGCTGGGGCCTGAAATATCGCAGAGCATATCGCCGAAAGAAAGACTGGTGGACGCGCTTCTGTGCAGAATGCCGAGCCGCAGGCAAGGGCTGCTTCTGCTCACCGAATACAGGCTGGTGTGGATAGACGCCGGAGGAAAAGGCGGACTGTTTGCTAAATCGCCTCTGGTCAGGGCCAGACCGCTTAGGGACTTCCAAGGCACGGAACTGCGCTCGCCGTTTCTACAATCGTACTGGACGTTCGACCTGCAACCTGTAGCCGGAGGTCCCGTCAGGGTTCTGACTCCGCATTATTGGGGAGCGGCGGCGTTCGCCGCCCGCATGGATTGGCTTGTAAACAGATTAAACGCGCTGCCCAAGACAGCGCCCCAACGCACGATTCGCCCGCTCTGCCCGAATTGCTGCCAGCCCGTGCCGCCCGATTCGACGTCGTGCCAACAGTGCGGCGTAGTGTTCAAAAAACCGGCGCTGGCCGGCGTCCTTTCTGTTCTTATGCCGGGACTCGGACAGCTTTACAACGGACAGAATATACACGCGCTGCAATATTTCGGGGCCGCAGCCGCTCTCGGTCTTGTTTGCGCCGCCCACTTCTCAGGGTTCGCGTTCACTGACCCACTGTGGCTGGCTCCCGCCGCCGCGCAGTGTTTGTTCTTCCACGCCCTCAGCGTCAACCGCGCGGTGTCGGACGCGAAATATCTCTCCGCTAGAGGCTGACGCTTCATTTGCCTTTTAGTCCCGCCTCTGTTATTATGCGCGTTGTCGCGGTTCGGGAGGCCGCTCGCTCCTTCCCATGCTTCTCAAAGGCTGTCTCCATGTCCACACCACTTGCTCCGACGGAAAACTCTCTCCTCAGGAAGCCGCCGATATATACTCTGAACTTGGCTATGACTTCATCGCTTTCACCGACCACGACTATCTGCTGAAGTCCTCCAGCGACGACACTTACGCGGCAGTCAAATCCGACCTCATCATATTCAAAGGCGTCGAGCTGACCGTGTTTGAAAAAGGCTATGTGCACGTAAATAAAATTTGGGGCGAAGAAGAGACGCTTCATATTCTCAATCACATCGGAGAGTATGACCTGACACTCGAACAGGCGAAAGAACGCGTCGCGGCTGTCGCACTGAAATATCCGCTCGACGCGGTCGAATTCACCACAAAGGGTTTTCCCGACAAAGAATTCGACACCGATGAACTGGGATTGCCGAGGATTGCATCCGACGACTCTCACACCCGAATCGGATGCGGCCGCGCATGGATCGAACTCGACTGCCGCCGCTCGAAAGACTCCATAATCCGAGCGATTAAGAAAAACCGCTTCTGGAACTGCTTCCAACGCGGTTGATGCCATCGCCGCTCATATCATTTTTTCAGTTTTAAGGTTGTTTTCTTTTTCTGCCGTCAGCGGACGATTTCAAAGTCTTTGAAGAATGCGCGGCAGCTTTCCATCTTCTCGGCGGAAGTCCATGAAGAGGCGGCAAACTTCGTTTCTTCGCCCAGCATTCTCATCTTGTCCGTCCAAGTGGGATTGTAAGACAAGAGAGAAACGCGCGTCGCGCCGCAGTCCTTCAGAAATGCTGCGGCGGCCGCCAGATTTTCATCCGTGTCGGTCACGCCCGGAATAAGGGGAATCCTTGGCAGAATTTCCAGCCCGCCTTGCGCCGAAGCCTCAATAAGACGCCTCGCGTTGCTCAGTATAACTCTGTTGTCCGCGCCGCACATCTCCTTATGCCGCGCCGAGTCCATCAGCTTGATATCGATAAATATCCGGGATGCGTAAGGCAGGATGAGCAAAGAAAAACGGTCGAAGTCGAACAGGCCGCAAGTCTCGACAAGAGTGTCGACGCCCGCGCCGCGAAGCTCGCTCATCAATTCGGAGCAGAACTCCATATACGTCGTCGGCTCGCCGCCCGACAGCGTGACTCCGCCCCCGGATGAACGGTAGAAAGCGGCGTCTTTCAGTGCCGACTCCGCGACTTCTGCCACAGTCATCGGTGTTCCCATTCTTTTCAGGGCTCGTGACGGACATGCATCCGCGCACTTGAAACACAACGAACACTTCCCGCGATCGACGAAATAAGGATTGTTTTCACTTATCGCCGATTCGGGACAACCCCACGCGCAGGTTCCACAACCCACGCAGACAGCGGAGTCATAAGAAAGCTCAGGTTTCGTCTTTTTACTTTCCGGGTTGTGACACCAAAGACAGTTCAGCAGGCAGCCCTTGAAAAACACCGTCGTGCGTATGCCCGGCCCGTCGTCGAGCGAGTTCCTTCGGATGTTGAGAATTAAAACCTGTCCCGCATTGCGCGCGTTCATTTATTGCCTGCTATTCCTCAATGATAAACTTGGCTTCCGACGACCTGCCGTTCACTTCCGGGAAATACATCAGTTCTGCGGCGCAAGGCATCGCCGTCACATCGCCCGGAGTCTCCGCCCGCATCGACACGCTCATGACGTATTCCCTGTCCCACATTCGCGTCAGAAACGCCACGACGCGGTCGTCTCTAATCTCCCGGTTGGTCCAGTAATAATAGCCGGGAAATCCGCGTTCGTCCCTGTCCACTTCGAAACCGCTGGGAAGGTAGTTCTCCACCATCACATAGTCGAAAGCCGCGCGGGGCCGGATTCTGACGTGCGACCATATCCGATCCCCGGTTCTCAATCTTGTCGAGACTCCGAGTTTTTTCTTTCCTTCGGCGTCCCAAGAATACCATCTTTCCACTTTGATGCCGTTGTCCTTCGATTTCAGGAAGTCCGCCGCCTCGTAGTAGTTCAGGGCCGCGTTGTAATAAAGATTTCCCTCGCCCGACTTTTCGATAACGATTTTGTTGTTTCCCGGAGCGGCGAGGCGCGAGGCGTCGATCACAACGCCTTCGCCGTCGATGTCTGCACAGTGACTACATAGCTGAAATCCGTCCCGCCCGATTCGCGTTTTTCCATATACTTCGTCAAGGCCAGCAGCGCGGCGGCGGTGTCTCTTGTCGAGCGCCATCCGTCGCCCATCCGCGACATGTTTATGAAGTTCGCCGCCTTCGACGCGACGGGATTTTTCGCGTCGGCCTCAAGTATCGCCATCAGGGCGAATGCCGCAGTCTCCACCGCGTTGTCCGTCCATCTGTATCTGTCCGTTTTCGTCTTCCAGCTTGCGGCGGAAGCCGTGACGTCAGCAGACTTCGCAAGTTCGCCAGCTATCTTTATCGCCTCGTCCTTCAAGCCGAGTTCCGAACAGGCTATCCCCAGCAAAGCCTTTCCGTAGTGTGTCAGCTTTTCCCGCGACGAGTAAAGTTTTTTAGCTTCGCCCGCCCTGTTCATGCCGTTATTCATGCGGATGGTTCCTCGTTCGCCTTCCGCGTATCCCGCCTGCGCCAGAGCAAACAGGACGTAAGCTTTCTCGTCAGGGTCTTTCAGCGCCCCGAACATATTCTCAAGAGCGGCCGCGCCCCTCGGCAGCATTCCTTCCGGCGGAGTAAAATCCGCCCTTGCCGCCCGCGCAAGACCGAACACCACGTAAGCGGTTATCATCGCGTTCCGCTCGTCGCCCTTCCACCACCCCCAGCTCCCGTCCTCGTTCTGCATATCCGCGAGACGCTCATAGCCTTTCGCCGCCATGTCCGGCAGTTCTTTAAGCTTGCCCGTGAGAGGCTTTCCGGCCTTCTGAAGAGCCTCCGCCATAACCGCATTCGGCAAAAACCGGCTCATAGTCTGTTCCACGCATCCGTAAGGATAGTCCGCCAGATACTCGAACGCGGCGAACATGCCTCCGGTCAACGAAGGAGCGAGTTTTATCTTCAGGCTCTCCGTGCCCGCAACGCGGTTTTGAGGAAGCTTCAGGGACAGAGCCGCGCGCGCCCCCGCCTCGCCCGCCGCCGTTTCTCCGCCACGCGCGCCTCTGGGCAACACAGGGATGGTCAACTGCATAGCGTCGGATTCCTCGTCCGTCAGCGCCTTCGCAGTTACCCAAGCGGAGCCGGGCGTCTCCACTACTGCGCTCCATTCCACGAGCGCGTTTCCTCCGGCTTTTACCCGGACTGTCTTCTCGTTCTTTTCCAGCAGCCTCAAACCAGTGGCGTTCAGAACCGCGAGGACTTCCTTGTCGGCGTCGAGATAGTTGTCAATCAGCGCAGTCACGCGCAACTTGTCGCCCTGAGTGAAGAATCGCGGCGTCCTGAGGCGAACCATAAGGTTTTTCCGGGTCGAGACGTCGGATGTTGTTTGGCCGACAGCCGTTTGCGTGGTCGCCGCCCTTGTGGCGACTCTCCATGAAGTGAGCGAGTCCGGCATCATGAACTCGGCGGTCGCCCTGCCTTCCTCATCTGTTATCAGATGCGCGGCCCAGTGCGCGGTGTCCGGAAAATAACTGCGAATCTGCGCGGGAGCGAACTGGCCGTCCGCCGCCGCCTTGTTCATTGCCCGGCCGCTGAAAGCCAGTATCCCCTCCGCTTGGGGCGCCGCCGCCGGAGCCGCCATGTCCGCCACCATTCCCCGGCCGCCCCCCATGAACCACAAGGACGATGCCATGCCTACCCTCGAGTATCGCCTTCCATAGAAAAACTCGCGGATGTCCGTCGTGTCGTCCGGCCTGACCGCGTATATCGACTCGTCCACCACTCCAATGGAGAGTTCGGCGGGCGCAGGATTTCCATCTCTGTCTCGCGCCTCCACTGTGACCCGGGCGCGTTCTCCCGGCTTATAAACGGCCTTGTCCGAGATGATTTTCAAATCTAAAAATTTCTCTGTAGGCGGGCACACGATATTCCTCGTCTGTGTCAAAAGATTGTTGTCCCTGAAAGCTGAGACTGTCAGATAAACATTGGGTTTGTGTTCTGGCCCGACTTTGAAAGAGTAATGCGCCGCGCCGTTCTCGAACTTAAGAGCCTTGCTGTCGATGATGCCTTCCGCCTCGAGCGTCGCAAGCGCGTCCGCGTCCCCCGCGCTCGATATTATCAGCGCGGTTGCTTCCTCCCCGTCCGCATAGCTGTCCTTGTCGAGGATAATTTCAATATCGCGAGACGCCCCCCACCTGTAACGTCCGCCCCTGTCAGACACGTAGAGTCCGGCGGTCTCTGAAAACAGAAACCCCGCCGCGCTCTTTCCGGACGCTGTTATCTCGTAGTATCCCGGTTCGTCAGGCGTGAATTCAATTGACGCCTCGCCGGTGGCGGAAGATGTCTCAACTTGCGTTTGCGAAACATTCTTCACCGAGCGCGCGCCGTCTTCCCAAGAGACAAGTTCTATTCCCACATCGACTTTTCTGGAAACCGGCGCTCCGAAAAGGTCTATCGCTCCAACAATAACCTTCGCTTTTTCTCCGGGCTTCGCCATATACCGATCGGCGCGGACCGAAAGCTTGTATTCGCCTCTGTAAACGCGCGCGGAGCCTTCTCCCTGCGCCTCTCTCCTCCCGGCCTCCGTCACCCGCGCGATCAGGGTGTACTCCATGTCCTGCTCGGCGTTCGTGTCCGCGAACACTACCTCCATCGCGCCGTTCTCGTCCGTTGTTCCTCCGCCGGAAGCCACTTGTTCGCCCCTATATCCCCAATGCCATCGAGGCCCTCCCCGGTCTTGGTCGTAGTACCACCTGTACTCCGACTCTGCTCCTCTCAGTATCCCGACATCCCAAATGCTTGTCCTAAGTATCTCATAAGAAACTTCCGCGTTTTTCACAGGCTCGCCGAAGTAATAATTCGCTTTTATTGAGAATTCGAGAGGCTCTCCCCTGACTATCCTGTCCCTAGCGGCGACAACAGTTATCTCATGCTCCGGCTTTCTGTATTCCTCAACCATGAAGTGGTGGTATTGAACAACGCCCGCGAACTCAACCCTTATCGAGTAATGACCGAGCGGAGCGCCGCCTTTCGGGGAATAAGCCGCCGAGAATGTCCCGAACTCCGAGAAACCGACTTCTTCATCGAACACCTTGTTTCCGCGCGGGTCGTCTATAAACACCCTCGCGGAACCAGCAGTCGGCAGCGAATATTCATCGCCGTCCCGAACCCTTGCAACTCCCTTAATGTTCACCTTCTGTCCCGGCCTGTAGACCGGCCTATCGGTATAAATATAAACTTTCTGTTTTTCGTAAGGCGATTCTCCGTACGAGTAAAAATTCGACGCTGCGAAACTGCCGCTCTTTTCCGCCACAACCGGGATCGAGCCTGAGCCGGGCGCTTCGAACACGGTCATCCCGTTCGCGTCGCAGACACGCCTGACCCATTTCCCGTCGATGAAAGCCGAGGCAGCCGCTCCCGACGCGGCTGCTCCCGTCCGCCTGTCCGCAACAAACACGATCGCCTTCTCATTGTCCCATCTGACGAGCATCGCGATGTCGCTGACTATCAGCAACTTATATGAAGCGGCCGCCCCGCCCGTGGCCTGTAGCGCGTACGCGCCCGGCCCCGGATTGTCCATGCTGATTTCCGCGCTCCGCCACTCGTTCCTCTCCCCCTTGCCTCGCAACTGAACTGTCCATTTCCGAACAAGTTCGGCCTTTTTGAGCTTAAATTCGGAGTTATCGGCCCATCCGGAGCCATCGCTCTTCTCAAGCGCCTCATAAATATCGATTTTGTACAGGGCCAATTCCGCCGACGACACGTTGCCGCTTAAATCGCCCCGCATCTCCTCGCCCGGCTCGAAATCTCCCTGTATCGAGATATAAAGCGTTTCCGCCTGCCTGCTCTGAAGATGTCCGGGGAAAAAAGCCACAGCTAACGCCGCGACAGCGATCAGAAACATTCTCAACTTGTTTTTTCTCATGCTCTCGACTCCTCATTCATCTAATCCGAGCCGCGCCCGTCATTTAATAAGACAGGCCCGGACGGCGATGGTTCCGGCGCGCGCGGTTATCCCGCCCGGTGAAATAAGCGTATGCGATTCCGTAACGCTATCATTTTATCAAATCAAAGGAGAAACGGCGAACTCGCCGTGTGATTCCTAAAAGCGGACCCGGTTCTTGTATTTCATATAAATCTCGAGATTGCGCGCCTCTCCGCCCGGAGCGTTGCCGCTCACGAACACTGGCGGCTTCAATCCCTCGGCCAGCAGCGCGCTGACGGCGGCTATTTCTATCTGATGCCAGATGAAAACCCCGGTAATGGTCGACAACGGAGCGACACTGTCGTTCAGCCCCGGAAGCTCGACGCACGCGTCGCCTATCGGCGAACAGTTGTCGATCACGACGTCGGCGACCTCAAAAAGCCGCAACGCCGACGGCGCACGGGACAGCACGCTCTTGGAGTGCGCCAGCGATGTTATCGCCACAGTCTTCATACCGCGCCGCTTTCCCTCTATCGCGGTTTCCACCGGCACAGCATTCCTTCCAGACTGAGAGATAATCAACAAAAGGTCCCGGCTTTCGACGTCGTTGTAAGCCAGAATTGCGGCGGCATATCCGGGAAGGCGCTCGAGCGCGCCGCTCTTGCGTCCGCCCTCGTGCATCATCAGGTTGCCTTCCATCAGAGGAGACACGCAAGCCAGTCCGCCCGCCCGCTGATACATCTCGGTGGCCACCAGATGCGAATGCCCCGTTCCCATAGGGCGCACCATCCCGTCCTTCTTTATCGTCTCAGCGACAAAACGCCCGGCCTCTTCTATCGCGGCTTTCTGCGTCAGCCGTATTTTTTCGAGAGCCTCTGCCACTTTAGCCATGAAATCGTCAAACATTTCTCTCCTCCATAAAGTCGCGCATTGTAGTTATTGCCAGTAAAACATCAATACCACGCAATCGGCGAAGGAGCGCACGGGATATCCGACACCGGATTGCGGTCGGACCCGTCCGCGTTAGACACGTTCAGCATGAATCGCCGATCCTTGCCTGAAGCGAGAAAAGCGACTTTCGAACCGTCCGGCGACCATGCGGGATGTCTCGCTATTTCCGAACCGCCTGTCAAAAAAAACTTGTTAGCCCCATCCGCGTCTATAACCGCCAGAGAGCTTCCGCTTTTCCGGTCGGCAACCAGATACGCTATTTTTGACCCGTCCGGCGACACCGCGAAATCCGCCCCCACATTTTCTCCCTGAGTGAGACGCTTCCTCTCTCCTGTGGCCACATCCAGCGAGTAGAGGTCGTACTTCCCTCTGCTCGACACATCGTTTGATATGAAAAATATTTTTTTCCCGTCGGAAGCCCACTGCGGAAACATCTCGTTGACGCCGCTCGTCGCGGTCAGTCGCGTTTCCTCTCTGCCCGACGGCAGGTCCGCCATCTTCAACTTGTAAATATCCCAGTTCCAGCCTCGGAAGGAATGATACAGCAGAAACCTTCCGTCCGGAGACAACATGGGGCTTTCGGCCTGATTGTCGTCCAGCGTTATCTGTTTGAACCCCGGAGTCGACCATCCGCTTCGAAGCACGAACACGCTTTTGTTCGCCGTAAGAGTGTAAATGAAATCCGAGCCTCGCGGCATGAACTGCGGCGTCGCCTCGTCCCAGAGAAAATTCGTTATCTTCTTTTCCCTTCGAGTCTCCAAGTCGAGCATATATATCGACCAGTTCAGGCTTTTATGCCTCGTGTAATAAGTGCGCGACGGGAAATAGCTGTAGAAATAAAGATCGAACTCCATAGTGAAAAGCGGCAAACCGTTCCACTGTTTCCACTGGCGCAGCCCTTCGTCCACATATATCCTGTAAGAAGCGTACGCGAGCCTCCTCCCGTCAGACGACACAGCCGGATGCGTGTTGAGCATGACCATCAGATCAGGGTCTTCGTTCTTGGTGAGCAGTTCAGGCTCGCCTCCAAGTTCCACCGAATACAGATGCCTGAACTTGCCTTCGTCGGAAGCGAAAACAATCGCCGCCCTGCAAGGCGTTGAAAACGCCAAGGCCGCGAAAACAGCCGCCAGCGCGAGAGGCGCAAAAACCGTCGCTTTTCTAATCGTGCCAGTTTTCATTCAATCATCAGGCCGCGCGATGAATTTTCACACTTCGTTCGGGCTGCCCGCCATATAGTTCGTGAAGACGCGGGCTACGCGCTTGCCGATTAGCGATACCACTTCGTAGTTTATCGTGCCGAGAATCCCCGCGATGTCGTCCACGTGAATCTCGTCGCCGCCCTGCCGCCCGATAAGAACCGCCTCGTCTCCTATCTTCGCGCCCGGCGCGTCCGTCACGTCCGCCATCATGAAATCCATGCACACGTTGCCGATAATCGGCGCGCGGGTTCCCTCGACCAGCGCCGTCCCCTTGTTCGAGAGCCGCCTGCTGAAACCGTCCGCGTAACCCGCCGGAAGCGTAGCCACCCGCGTCGGCCTCTTTGCGGTAAACGTCCCGCTGTAGCTGATTCTCGTTCCCGGCGACACGGTCTTTATCTCAACAATCGTCGTTTTAACCGACATCACGGGCCTGAAATCCGACACTTCCGGCTTCATCTGCGAAGACGGGGAAAGACCGTAAAGAAGTATCCCCGGCCTCGCGAGATTGAACAATGCGTCCGGCCTTCTCGCCGCGGCGGCGCTGTTGGCCGCGTGCGCTACAGGAGGCCGAATTCCTTCTTTTTCCAACTCCGCCAGCAACGCGCCGAACCTTTCGAGCTGCCTGTCCGTGTGCGCGTCGTTCTCCGGCTCGTCCGCAGTCGCCAGATGCGTGTATACGCCCTCGACCTCTATGCCTTCAAGCCCCGCGACCTCTCTTATCAGGTGCGCCGCACGTTCAGGCTCCACCCCTATTCTACCCATCCCGGAGTCTATCTTTATATGGGCTTTCACCGTTTTCTTCTGCTTTTCCGCTTCCACCGACAGAGCGCGCGCCAGATTCAGATGATATATCGTCTGTGTGAATCCCCCCTCCACAACCGCCGAAGCCCAGTTCGGTTGCGTATAGCCGAGGATCAAAATGTCAGCCGCGATTCCAGCGTCCCTCAACTCGAACGCTTCTTCGACCGACGCCACAGCCAGACAGTCCGCTCCGGCGTGCAAAGCCGATTTCGACACCGCCACCGCGCCGTGACCGTATGCGTCCGCCTTGACGACAGCCATCAGTTTCGTCGCCGCGCCCACCTTCTCCCTCATCAACCTCACATTGTGTTCCAGCGCGTCGCAGTCAATCTCCGCCCATATCGGCCTAAAAATCTTCATCTCTGCCTTTTCCTTTTCCTAAGTTGTAATCAGGGCGGCCCGCCGCCTCTGTAATATTGCCGCTTAATTGCTTTTTCAGCATTCTTCCGAAAGAGTCTCGTTCAACGCCGCCGGCGCGAAACGGACGATGTCCGAAGCCGTGACGGCCCGCCGGGTGAGTTTCTCCGCCGCAAGGTCTCCGGCCAGCCCGTGTAGATACGCCGCGCATGCCGCCGCCGCAAAAACATCCACTCCCTCCGCCATCAGCGCCCCCGTCATACCCGTCAGCACATCCCCGCTCCCGGCTGTGGCCATTCCGGGATTGCCCGTCGGGTTCACCCTGACGCATCCGTCAGGAGACGCCACAATGGCCCCCGCCCCTTTCAGGACGACCGTTACGCCGTATTCCGCAGCGAAAGATCGCGCCGTGTCCAGCCGCGCAGCCTGAACGTCCGCCGTCTTCGCCTTCGCAAGCCTCGCCATCTCTCCCGGATGCGGAGTGACCACAACCGGACCTGCCGCCGTCTTCAATATTTCCGGATCTACCGCCACACAGTTTAACGCGTCGGCGTCCAACAGCAGAGGAACCGATACGCTCTCTATCATTTTGAAAGTCAATTTTCTCGTGTCCGGAGACACGCCCAGTCCCGGCCCCAGCGCCACCGCGCCCGCAGCGGCAGACCTTGCGATTATTTCTTCCAACTCGGATGCCGAAATTCTCCCCCGCCCGTCCTCGCGCAAGCTTATCGTTATTCCCTCGGTTAATTTTCGCTCGACATTCGAGGCGACCGACTTCGGAACGGCAAGATAGACCAGTCCGGCCCCTATTTTCAGAGCGGCCATGCCGGCAAGCGCAGGCGCGCCCGACATCCCTCTTGATCCGCCCACAATGAGCAGCTTCCCGCAATCCCCCTTGTGCGCCCCCATCGGGCGCTCTTTGACATGCTCCCTCACATACCCCGGCTGCGTCAGATATACTTTCGAGCGTGTCTCCCGGCTGTGCGACGCGGGTATCCCTATGTCGGCGACATACACCTCTCCGGCTTTCTCCGCGCCCGGCCACACGAACAACCCAATCTTAGCTTCGCCGAACGTAACGGTGTGATCCGCGTTCACCGCGCAGTTGAAAACCCGCCCGTCGTCCACGCTCACCCCGGACGGCGCGTCCACCGCGAACACCGGGCAGCCACTCTTGTTAATAATCTCTATGACCTTCTTATACGGCGCGCTCACAGGCCCTTTAACTCCCGTGCCTAACAGCGCGTCCACAACAAAATCGGAAGCGGCGGCCGCTCGCCTCAAATCTGTCAGCCCCTTAGCGTCCGTCGTCAGCTTCAACTCGCCGCCCATGTTCAGGAACACGCTCATATTCACAGCCGCGTCGCCTTTCACTTCCTTGCGCGCCGCCGCCAACGCGGCTGTCGTGTCGACGCCGGCGTTCATCAGATATCTCGCCACCGCAAAACCGTCCCCGCCGTTATTCCCTTTTCCGCAAATCACCAACGCCCTTTTCCCTTCAAGCTCTCCGACAATCGCCTCAATCGCCTCGAACACCCGCCGCGACGCGTTCTCCATCAGCACGATACCCGGAATCCCCGTCTTCTCGATGGTTCTCCTGTCGAGTTCGCGCATGCTCTCCGCGTCCAACAGCTTCATTCTTCGGCCTCCTTAAAAACGCTGACAATTAAGCAATTACATATGTTCAATATTCGAATCCGGTTCAGTCGTTCTCCAGCATAGCCACTCTTTTAGCATGTCTTCCGCCCTCATACGCCGTCGCCAGCCACACGCTGACGATCTCCCATGCCATGCCCGCGCCTACAAGCCGCTCTCCTACGCACAGCACATTCGTGTCGTTGTGCAAACGCGACATCCGCGCGCTAACAGGCTCCGTGCACACCACCGCCCTCACTCCCGGCGTCTTGTTCGCGGCTATGCTCATGCCGATTCCCGACCCGCATACAAGTATCCCGCGCCCGCAGTCGCCCGACGCCACCAGCTTGGCCGCTTCCTTTCCGTACACCGGATAGTCCACCGACTCTGCAGTGTGCGTCCCGACATCCACGACCTCATAGCCTTCCGCAGAGAGCTTTTCGGCAAGTATCTTCTTCAGAGCCAATCCTGCGTGGTCGCACGCCATCGCTATTCTTTTTCCGCTATCGGACATCCCGATTCCTCCCCCGCGCCGGGCGCGCTCAACCGCGCCGCCTCTTCGACAACTTTTAATTATAGTCTCATATCCCTCTCGCCGAGAGCGGAAAACAAAAAAATGAGCCGGGGATTCCGGCATGACAACGACTATTTACGCGAACGCGGATTCCCGGCGGCGCGCCGCCCCGCGCGACGCCAAATGCTTCGCGTCTCTTTTCTGTTCACCGCTCCGTCGTTGCGTTATAATGTTTAGCGTTATGCCGTATGAGCTTGACCTGAAAGAAGAAGAACAACTCGTCGCAAGAGCGAAACGAGGCGACTCGGAAGCGTTCGCCGCGATTTACGACGCGTTCAAGACACCCCTCTACCGCACTGTCATCTATCCGCGCGTCAGAGACGAAGCGCTCGCTCAGGACGTCCTTCAGGACACCTTCATGCTTGCCCTCGAAAAAATTTCGGACTTCGAGTGGACGGACAGAAGCGTCTTTTTCTGGCTCCGCATGATAGCCATCAACAAATCCCGCGAGCTTATGTCCGCCGCCGCCCGCCACCGCCCTGTGGACAACGTCACCCTCGATTTCTTTCCGGACAATTCATATCAGCCGGAAAAAGCCGCCCTTGCGTCCGACTACGCGAAAGAGCTTGCCGGCCGCATCAAGGATGTTCTGAACGACATTAACGAGCGTTACCGTGAAGCTATAAAACTCAGGCTGGTGGAAAAGAAATCCCGTGAGGAAAGCGCAAAATCGATAGGCGTGACCGTCGAAACATTCGACGTCGTTTTTTTCAGAGCGTGTAAGTCTTTCAGAAAAGCATACATAGAGAAATATGGAGAAGAGGCATAACGCGCGTGGAGTCAGGCATGGATGAACAAGAAAAACAGATGGCCGTTATGCTGGGCGATTGGATGGACGGCGCTGGCACAGTCGGGCCGGGAGCCGCCTCCGAGTTGGCGGAAGCCGCTGAGACAGCCCTGCTCATTGACGCCGCCCTCGGCGGAGGCCCCGAACTCAACCCTGCGTTCTCGGACACCCTGCGCGCCCGCATCATCAGAGGCTCCTCGCGCCCCCGCTCCCTCCCCTCCCGCCGCGCTTCCCGCTCGATATGGGTCAGATACGCAGTTGCCGCGGTTCTATTCTTCTCAATTGCGCCGACCGGAATCTGGACATTCATGGACAGACAGGAAAAACTCAAGATGGAACTTGTTGAAAAATATGATAGTATGTATATGCCTTACAAGAATCGGGTGGCGGAAGGCTCTGGAGAGACAGACACTCTGCAAGCGCTTTCCAGACGCCGCGTTGAGGCCACCGAAGACATCGCCCGGCAGTGGAACTCCCGCCGGGCCGAACGGTTCTTCATCAACAATAGTTGGGAAAGGAGTTCCGGCAAATGAGGTCCATTCTACTAAAAACGCTGCCGGTGTTCGCCGCCATCATCTTCATTCTTGCCCCATCGCTTTCGGCTCAGGAGCAGAAATCGGCGAAACTATCAAAAGAAGACGAAAAAAAATACGAACTGGCATTCGAGGCGGCTCTTATCCACCACGAAAAAGCCGCTCTTCTTTACAACGATAAAAAAGTCGACGAGGCGATGAAGCAACTCGAATCGCTCGTATCTATTTCGTTCCCTAAAGGAACCGAAAACAGAGACGGGCGACGGCTCCAGTTATACTCTTACGGATTCCTCGCCGAACTGCAGATAGAGAAAAAACAGTTTGAAAAAGCTGTCGAAACTCTTAACGCCGGAATCAAGCTGGCCCCCGATGTCGCCACGGAAACATATCAGCTTTACATGACTCTCGGCCATGCTTATAAAAACCTGAAAAAGACCAACGACGCGCTTAAAGCCTTCGAGAAAGCCCAGAAGATAAACGAAGCGCTTCAAAAACTTGAGGAAGCCGAAAAGAAGAATAAGCCTCAGGAAACCAAATAGCGCGCCTGTTATTCGATAGCGAACAACTCGTCTAGTTTTGTCGCCTTGAACATCTGTTTAAGATTCGGGTTCATGCCGGATATTTTCATCTTGCGGTTTTTCGATTTCAGTTTTTTGCGAATCGCGTTGAAATGGCCCAGAGCCAGCGAATCCACGAAATCGCAGTCCGACAAATCAATCTCCACCGGGCCTGATGAAACGGAAACGACGCCGTCCATGTATGACCTGAACGAAGCGGAGTTGGTGGAAATCATCTCCCCTTCCACCTTCACGACCGTCCATCCGTTTTTCTGAGAAGCCGAAACGGCTAAGTCGCGAGCCGGTTTTTTTCTTTCAACAGGCAGAGATGCCGGCGGCAGAGTGTCCGCCGCCCTTGGCTGTGAATCAGGCTCCGCGTCGCGCTTCAACGCCCGGTTCTTTATGTTTTCGACAGCAATCGCCGCCGCCCATCTGATATCCGGGTCCTCGTCCTCCATCACTGCCAGCAAAGGCTCCAGCGCGCGCGGGTCTCCGATGTGTCCGAGAGTGTTGATCGCCCGCCAACGCATCTCCCAGTCGCTCATTTTCAAAACAGTTATAAGCGGCTCGACCGCTCTTTCCGGGCGGAGCTTGTGCATCGCTCGTATAATCTCTATCATCACGTCGTGATCCGACTCGTCGAACATCAGCATCCTGATGAGCCTGTCCACGACATCCTCGCCGCCAACCTCGCCCAGAACCTGCACCACGTTGCGCCGGGCAAACCTGTCGCCGCTCTCGATAGTCCTGAAAAGAAGCGCCACCGAGTCCGCTCCGAACCCCGCCACCGCCCTTATCGCGTTCCATCTCACAAGCGCGTCGCCGTCGTTGAGCGATTCCACAAGCGGCTTTAGCGCGCGGTGATCCCCTGTGTTGCCAAGCTCCTCTATTATGCTAGCTTTGACTACATCCCTGTCGCTCGATTTTAGTTTTTCAATAAGTTTTTGAACCTGATCCGGCATATTCAATCGCGGGGCCGCTCGCCTCGCCCTCTCTTGTCAATCTCATCTAATAGATAACATTATAATCGGTTTGTCTTCGTTAATAGAGCGAGAGTAAAATTTGACCGCCGACTATTTCTTCCAGAAAGCCCTGCTGAACAACACAAGCACAGTGAAAAACTCCAGTCTTCCCGCCACCATCAGGAATGACAGGAAAAGCTTGAGAAACGGGCAGAAAAAAGCATAGTTCTGCGTAGGTCCGACAAAACCAAGTCCCGGCCCTATGTTCATTAAAGTAGCCGCCGCCGCTGAAACGGAACTTTCTATATCGTGCCCGAACGCCAGTATGACTAGCGATCCTCCAAGAAAAATCCCCGCCGTTATAGCGAAAAAACCCAAAATCTGGCTCACCACCTGCGGCTTCATCAGCCTGCTGCCCACCCGCATCGACACAACCGCCTCCGGATGCACTGTCTTAAATATAGATTGGGAGGCGTGCTTCGCTATTACCATCACCCTTATAACCTTCAGGCCTCCACCCGTGCTTCCTGAACACCCGCCGATAAACATAAGTAGCAGCAGAAGCTTTCGTGAAAAAGACGGCCACGCGTCAAAATCGGTCGTCGCAAACCCCGTCGTCGTCATAATTGAAACAACTTGGAACAAAGAATGAACTGCGAGGTCTTTGATATTTCCGAAAAAACCGGTTCCATGAAGGCTCGCCACAATCAAGGCCATCGAACCCGCAATAAAAAGAAGATATCCCCTCAACTCCGGGTCTCTCAGCATTGTCCGCCAACGCCCGGTTATCGCCATGTAATACAACGAGAAATTCACTCCCGCCAGAATCATAAACAACGTTATTACAAGAGCTATCGGCGCGCTGTTATAATGGCCGACCGACGCGTTTTTCGGCGAGAACCCCCCCGTGGACATCGTGGAAAACATGTGGCACACCGAATCAAACAAACCCATACCGCAAAGCATCAGAGCGATTACTTCAACCGCCGAGATTGCCGCATAAACAAGCCAGAGCGTTCTTGCAGTCTGTATTACCCTCGGCCTCAGACCGTCCTTTTCAGGGCCGGGCACTTCCGACTTCAACATCTGTTTTCCTGAAATGCCCAGATAAGGCAGCGCCGCCACGAACAACACGATTATTCCCATCCCGCCTATCCACTGCGTGAACGAGCGCCAGAACAGCAGGCATTTTGCCACCGCTTCAACGTCTCTGAGCACGGAAGCTCCTGTTGTGGTCAGTCCGCTCATTGCCTCGAAATACGCGTCCGCGAACCCGTTGAAACCCGGAGACGCGGTTGCGAACATGTACGGTAACGCGCAAAACACCGCTCCGACTATCCATCCGAGAGAGACGAAAAGGATGCTTTCGCGCCGAGTCAGCGAACTCACAGATTCCTTCCGGCAGGCGAGCGTCATTATGCCGCCCGCCCCCCCGCACACCGCCATCGACTTCAGGAAAGCATACGCGTCCTCTTCTCCGAAACAGAAACCGAGAACGGCGGGCAACGCCATCATCGCGCCTAGCGCCAGCGCGAAGTATCCCATAAGTTTTACTACAGGCTTCCAGCTCATTTATTCGCGACGCGGAACCGCTACGTCTCCGCCTTTCATCCCATCAGATTTTCCAGCTTCGGAATGTTCTCCTGCGCGGTAAACACAATAAGCGTGTCTCCCGACATGACCGAATCGGCCCCCGTCGGCACGATTACGCTCTCTCCCCTTACTATGGCTCCGATGATGGTCCCGCTAGGGATCCCCGCTTCGCTCAATCTTTTCCCGGCTATCTTTGATCCCGAATGTATTCTCGCCTCGACAAGCTCGGCGCCCTCGTTTTCGAGCATCGCGACAGACGCAAACCTGCCTTTTTTCAGGAACCTCAAAATCTCCGTCACTGTCAGAAGGCGCGGGCTTACCGCATGGTCGATGCCTAACCTCTCGACAATCGCCACATATTCCGGCCTTTCCACCATCACTATGCTCGACTTGGCTCCGAGATCTTTGGCGAGCAGACCCGATACTATGTTGTCTTCATCGTCGCCGCTCAGCGCCACGAAGTAATCCGTGTTTTCAATGTCCTTTTCCTTTAGCAAGTCGATGTCGGTTCCGTCGCCGACAAGGACGAGAGCCTTTTTCAGGTTTTCGCTGACAGTTAGCGCCCGCTCCCTGTCCTTTTCAATGACGATGAGATTAAGGTTCTCTTTCTCGACTAGTTGAGAAGCGGCAAGTCCGACTTTTCCGCCGCCGAGGATTATAATTTTTCTTCCCTTTGGGCGCGCGCCGCCAAAGGCGCTCATAAGCTTGGTAAGATTCTCCTGTTTTCCGATGATGAATACTTTATCTTCCGGAAGAATCCGGGTGTCGCCTTTAGGAATTATGATGCCCCCGGCGCGCGATATTGCGGCCACCAGCCCCAGTTTGCTGAGTGAGAGTTGAGCCAGCGTTTTTTCCGCCGCATCGCTCCCCGCTCCAACCACTATTTCCCGAACCTGCGCTTTTCCCATCGCGAAGTTCTCTATCACTAGCGCGCCCGGGGCTTTCAACAGTTTGACAATTTCTAGAGCGGTCAGATCCTCGGGGTTCACCACCAGATCGATATCCATTAACTCGGCATATGCCTTGTTGCGCCCGCCTGAGGTGTAGATCGGGTTTCTGCATCTGGCAATCGTCCTGCCCGCGCCAAGTTTTTTTGCCGCCGCAGCGGACAGCACATTCTTTTCATCATCGTCGGTCGCCGCCACAAAAACATCGCAGTTGACGACCCCGGCCAGTTTCAGCGTTTTAATGTCCGTGCAAGGGCCTTCCACAGCCGCAACATCCAACCTTTCCTCGACCGCGTCCAGATTCGCCCTGTTCCGGTCGATAACGGTGACGTTGTTGCCCTCCCGAACAAGAATTCCCGCCAAATTGCGTCCTACCGCTCCGCAACCCGCTATTGTTACCTTCATCCATCATCTCCAATCAAAAACGTTCTTTCGTCGTCAATTGCCCACATTCAGCAAATCCTTCTCTTTTCCTAT
Organism: bacterium ADurb.Bin236; assembly: GCA_002069885.1. Taxonomy (GTDB): domain Bacteria; phylum UBP15; class UBA6099; order UBA6099; family UBA6099; genus UBA6099. The sequence goes on from MWCD01000005.1 coordinate 106,832, forward strand.
CATCACCAGACTATCGCCTCCGCTCACCCTGTAATCCGGCCCCGGCAAAAAAACGAAGCCTCCCCCGTTTTCTCTTTTGACAGCCATCACAAATATTCCGAAACGCCCTCTGACATTCAGTTCCATCAACGTGCGGCCGATGAAACTTTCCGGCGGCGACACTTCCATCACCCGGTAATCCTCCTCTATCGGCACGAAATCGAGAAGGTTTGGATTTATTATATGCGCGGCGACCCGGCGCGCTGTTTCCCTCTCTGGAAAAATTATTTCGTTCGCCCCTATCGCCTCAAGTATCTCCGCATGGTCCTCATTCAGCGCTTTGCAGCGGATATTGCCGACTCCTATCTTCTTCAGATGCAGAGTGCAGAGGACGCTTGCCTCCAGAGTCTCTCCGAGGCTCACTATCGCTTCGTCGAAGTCCGCCGTGACTACCGAGCGCAACGCGCTGAAATCCCTCGCGTCCAGCATCATGGCGCGCTGCACCGTATCGCTCATCGCGTTCACCCTCTCCTCGCTGCTGTCAATCGCCAGAACGTCGCTGTGCTTAGCCAGATCGCTCGCCAGTTCCGCCCCGAACTGCCCGAGGCCTATCACGCATATCTGCTTCCTGTTTTTCTTCATCCTATCATCACCTCGCCCTTCGGATAATGCACATTGACCCGTTTTTTATTCACGATCCATACCGCCATTGTGAGAGGCCCCAGCCTTCCCACGAACATCGTCAGGATAATCCACAAGCGTCCCGACACGGACAACGACGGGGTTATTCCCGTAGACAATCCGACCGTTCCGAACGCCGACACCTGTTCAAAAATAATCTGGCTCAAGCCTGCTCCGTTGACGCCCGGCTCAGTTGCGCTGAGGATTATAACTCCAACAATATTCCAAAGAATCGCAAGCCCCATCAGCAAACCCGCCCGCGACACTGTTTCATCAGGCAGCCTCCTGCCAAGTATGTTGACTTCTTTTTCCCCGGCCAGACTGGACTTAATTCTCGCAAGCCACACCGCCACAGTCGTCGTCTTCACGCCCCCGGCGCAAGACCCCGGAGACCCTCCGACAAACATGAGCGTCGTCAGCAGAAAAAGCGAGGCGACCGGGAGCGCTCCGATATCTATCGTATTGAACCCGGCAGTCCTCGACGTCACTGACTGAAACAGGGCGTTCCCGACTATCTCCCAAGCGTTTTTTTCGCCAGTTGTCAGCCCGAAAATCATGAGCATAACAGCTCCCGCGATGATTAGCCCCGCCGACATCCACAGAACCATCGATGAGTGAAGAGACAGACGGGCAATTCTCCCATCATCCTTATTCCCCGCCAACTTCTTCTTCACAAGCCCCATGATTTCATACAGTGTGGTATGTCCCAAACCGCCAAGAACAATCAAAATCGCCACGGCTAACGCCAATCCGCCGGTTTCGCGCAAACCCACCAGATTGTCAGGATACAGAGAAAAACCCGCGTTGCAGAATGCCGACACTGAATGAAAAACAGAAGTGAACGCGGCCCCGGACGCCCCCTTCAAAGGAGCAAGAAACGCGAACAACACGGCAGCCCCGATGAATTCAATTATCAACGTAAGCGCCAATATTCCGCCAAAAACGCTTTTGAATAAAACAGCTACATCCTTCTGGAACATCGAGTCCTGAACGGCGGCCTGAGACACTAGAGACAACCTCATCCCCAACGCCTTGAAAGCTATCACCGCGAACGTCATCACGCCAAGGCCGCCCAGTTGTATCATCAGAAGTATCACTATCTGTCCGAACAACGTGAAATCCGACCCGGTGTCCACCACTGCAAGCCCGGTCACGCAAACTGCGGATGTCGCGGTGAACAGCGCGTCAAGCAAACCCACCCGGCCCGGCTGATGCGCGAAAGGAAGCCATAGAAGAATCGTCCCGATTGATATCGCTCCGGCGAATCCCCACACCAATATTGCCTGCGGCGATTTCGTCCGCTTGGGTTTTCTTCTCTTTTTTATGTTTTTTCCCATTCTTTTTTCCTAATCGGGAACAACCCGCGCGGCGCTTTCGCGCTATGCGGCATAGCTTCAACGCCGCTGTTCCGACAGCGCTTCACGGCATGACGCAACAAACCGGGCGATTTCTTCTTCCCCGACCGCCGCGCCGACTTCTCCCTTCCACCCCGAATCTCCCATGATACACGGCCCAAGCGGAGCCTCTCCCATCATTCGCGGAAGCAGATGTATGTGATAATGGGGAACTGCGTCCGCTATAGAAACCAGATAGAACTTCTCACACCCTGCAACACGCTCCGCCGCTCTCGACACTCGCGCCGCCAGTCTCATGATGTCCGCAGCCTGTTCGGGAGACATCGCGGCAAGAGACTCGACATGCTCCTTAAGCGCCACCACGATGTGGCCGGGTTTGATGGCGCAATCAAAATGCGCGGCAAAAGCTAACTCGCTTTCCGCAATGATATGCCGGCTGTCGAAATCGCAAAAAACACATCCGGTTTTTTCCGACACGATTTCTCCCCCGTTCGCTGACGAACGGTTCGCGCGCTCGGCTCGTCAGGACGCGGCCGCCGCTGCTGACGCCTCTTTTATTTTTTTGATTTCGTCTATGATTGTTTGAGTTGGGGCGCCCGGCTCGAACAGCGCCGCCACGCCCGCTTCGAGAAGCTTTTCCCGGTCGTCTTCCGGGATTATCCCGCCTCCGATAACGAGTATGTCTTCGGACTCTTTTTCCTTGAGCAGTTGCAGCACGCGCGTGAAATGCGTCATGTGCGCGCCCGCCAGTGAGCTTATCCCTATAAAGTCGGCGTCTTCCTGAATGGCGGAATTGACGATGTCTTCGGGCGTCTGCTGCAATCCCAGATATATGACTTCCATGCCGGCGTCCCTGAGCGCTCGCGCAACCACTTTCGCGCCCCGGTCATGTCCGTCAAGACCCGGCTTCGCCACTATCACCCGTATCTTCTTTTCGCTCATCCGCTTTCACCCCGTCGATCAGAATTGATACGTCGCGCCAAGCGTCATGCGCCTCATATCGTCAGCGTCCGCCAGCCCCAGCAACACGGACCCTTTATTCTCATATATGTATCTAACGGCATAATTCCACGTGTATTCAGCCTGATACAACATGACTTCACCGATGAAAAGCAATTCAGGCGATACGTCCATGCTGATTCCGGCGAGTGTCCCGAACTTCTTCCCCTTCAGCCCTTGCGAACTCATGTGGAATATCCCGCCATGAAGGTCAAACTTGTCATACGGAAAATTCACCAACCCATAGACCGTCGTTCCGTCCGAGTCTCCGGACTCGAACCTCTCCACCGCAAACGCCGTTTCCCATTTCTTATTCGTCGATTCCGACAGCAGGAAATGCTTCTGCGGATTGTACTTCAACGCTATCGACGAGTTGTTTTCGTCATAGCTGACGCCTTCCGAGTCGCCATCCAGATATACCATGGCTGAGCCGTGATATCTAGTCTGGCTGAACGCCACTTCCAATCCTTTTCCCAGCCCGTATGACAACCCTATCGTTTCATCCTTCAAGTCCATCCAATAGCCGTAGTAAATCGTGTCGGCGTCAGACATCGGACTCAGGATTTTCAGGCCCATCGATTCCGAATAGCTCGATGCATACAAACCGACCGCAAACTTGTTCTTGTCGAGCACGTCCGTTGTGGGAACCATCCAAAGCCCCGACATTCCACCCGTCGTGGCGAACGACAGGTCCATCGGCGAGTTGATTTCCTTTTTTCCGGGAGCCTGTTTCTT
>MWCD01000006.1 GCA_002069885.1 bacterium ADurb.Bin236
TGTTTTGTCTCCTAACCTTACAATCAGGAAGACCATGACCTTTTTTGCTATTTACACACTTTTCGGGATTTTATCACTTTCCATCTTCGTGCCTCCGTGCCTTTGTGGTTAATTCCATTACCCGCGCATTATTTCCCTATCTTGCCCAATGAACACGCGCCAAAGGCGGAGGCATGAAAGATTTAGGAAAGGGGCTTGGGGAACAACCCTTTTCAAAGGGTTTTCCCCAACCGCCGCAGGCGGCTACATCACTTCCCCTGCTTTTTTCTTTCTCCTTTTTTTCTTCTATATTTTTCCATAACACGCGCCAAAGGCGGAGGCGCAGCCCCGACATTGGCGCTAGCAGGAAAAATTTAGGAAAGGGGTTTGGGGAACAACCCTTTTCAAAGGGTTTTCCCCAACCGCCGCAGGCGGCAAAACATTCCCCCTCTTTTTTCTGCTTCTTCGCTTTTCCTTCTTCTTTCTTTCCCCAACCGCTTCGCCGCGACTCTTCCGCGACCGCAGCCCCCGGCGCTATAATCAATTGACTCTTTTTGCCGGAGGGAAACCATGAACAACCCGGAAGCAACCAAAGCCGCGCTCGATATCCTCAGAAGCGCCGACACGTTCCAGTGGCACACCATCACCCTGCTCGCTCTCGTGGTCTATGTGTACACCAACGAAATCTCGAAGAAGAACTGGAAAGGCGTCGCCGCCGGGCTGTCCCTTTACATGGTCCACTGGTTCTTTGAAATCGGCAACGCTCTGGTTCAACATTTCTCCGGCCACGCCCTTTGGACCGCCCCCGCCGGCACTTCCTTCCTTATCCTCGTCGGCGTCAGCGTCGAACTTAGCCTCATGTTCTCCATCGCCGGACTCGCCCTGTCGAAACTGCTCCCGCCAGACCCCAAAGCGAAAGTTCTCGGCGTCAACAACCGGCTGTTCTTCGCTATCTTCAACGCGGCCTTCTTCTCCGTGTTCGAAATCTTCTTGGCGAAAACGCCCTGCTTCGTATGGATTTATCCGTGGTGGGGCGCGTTCCCCGTTTTCGTGACCGTTTACATCCCGTTCTTCGTCGTTTCCATGTTCTGCCACGACTGGCAACCCGCCACGCAACGCCGCTTCATCGGCGCAATGTTCGCCCTGAACGCCGCGATGTTCATCACGTTCGCAATCTTCCTGAGATGGATTTAATCCCTCCACGCCCGCGCATCGGCGATAATGTGAAAAGTTTGGGAAAACGGGTTTGGGGAAACAACCCTTTTCAAAGGGTTTTTCCCCAATCGCCGAAGGCGAAAAAACCTTCTTTCCGTTTTCTCGCTTTTGGCTTTATGATCCGGATTCATTCCGCCCCGCCGCCGTCTCGCCATCCCCCGCATTGTAAACACATTTTCCTGTCTATATAATTAACCCTGCCGCGCGAGCCGCCGGCGCTGCACTCGCTCCGACTATTCCCGCCTCGCGCCAATGTGAATACAATGCTTGACGCCGTCAACTCAAACATCTTCGACAAACGCTTCGGCGACCCCGACGACACCATCGCCGCCGTCGCCACCCCGCGAGGCTCAGGAGCCGTCGGCATCGTCAGAATCTCCGGCCCGGACGCCGTGTCAGTCGTCGCCAAGCTCTTTTCACCCGCGTCGCCCTCCGCCCCCTACCCTCCCCCTCCACGCTCACTCTCCCTCGGACTCATCTCAGATCCCGCGTCCGGCTCCGTCATCGACCAAGCCCTCGTCGCCTTCTTCCCCGCGCCTAATTCTTACACCGGAGACGACGTTCTCGAAATCTACTGTCACGGAGGCTCCCTCGTCACTCGTGAAATACTTTCCGCCGCCGTCTCCGCCGGCGCTCGCCCCGCCCTCAACGGCGAATTCACCTGCCGCGCCTTCCTCAACGGAAAACTCGACCTCACTCAAGCCGAATCCGTCAACGACATCATCTCTTCCCGCAACCGTCCTTTCCTCCTCTCTGCCGTCAACCAGCTCTCCGGCTTCTTTGGCAAAAAAATCAAAACCCTTCGATCCCGTCTCGTTGACACCCTTGCCTCCATCGAAGTCGTTCTAGAATATCCCGAAGACAACATTGATAACCCCAACAGAACCGCGCTTCTGTCCGTTTTGCGCGATTCTGTTTCCGAATTACGCAACATTATGGGCTCCTCGGCGTCCGCTCACATATCTAATGAACCCTTTAATGTCGTATTAATAGGCAAACCGAACGTCGGAAAATCCAGCCTCCTCAACCGCATGCTCGACCGCGACCGCGCGATTGTAAGCGATATTCCCGGCACCACTAGAGATGTCGTCAGCGATCTTATCTCAACACACGGCCTCGATTTTCTTATCTGTGATACCGCAGGCATAACAAAAACAAAGGATATTATAGAATCAATAGGTGTCAAAAAGACTATTCAAGCATCTCAACGGGCTGACGCTATTATCGCCGTCTTTGACGGCTCCTCTGATTTTGACGTTAATGACTCCGAAACTATCTCCATCGCTTCTATTGCCCCCTTCTCTATCGCAGTCATCAATAAATCCGATCTTGCACAGTCTCTTAACACCGACTCTATCTATTCTGCATTTCCAAAACATAGGATTATCTCCGCCTCAGCTAAAACAGGAGACGGTATTCCAGCCGTCTATGAGGCTTTGCTCGCTCATTCAGAAGAACTCTTTTCTTTCTCCGCAGACGCTCCGATTATTAACGAAAGAAATAAAATCTCTTTATTACAAAGCATTTCTTCTCTTGAAGACTGCCTATTGAACGTCGACTCCGCCCCGGATGACATCCTCTGTGTCGATTTGAGGGCCGCTATCGAACAATTAGGTCTCATTACTGGCGAAAATGCCACTAATGACATTCTGGCGTCAGTGTTCGCCAACTTCTGCGTGGGAAAATGAATAAAGACAATAATTTTGACGTTATCGTTGTCGGAGCCGGCCATGCAGGCGTCGAAGCCGCCCTCGCTGCCGCTAGACTCAATCTCGACACGCTGCTCCTTTCCATCAACCTCGATACCATCGCCCTCATGCCCTGCAACCCTAGCATCGGCGGTCCCGGCAAAGGCCACATCGTCCGCGAGATCGATGCTCTCGGCGGCGAAATGGCTAGAAATATTGACGAGACTCATATCCATATTCGTTGGCTCAATACCAGCAAAGGGCCTGCCGTTCAAGCCCTCAGAGCGCAGGCAGATAAAAAACATTATTTGTCCAGAATGAAACGCATTCTTGAATTACAAAACCACATATTTTTACGCCAAGGCATGGCTGAAAAACTCCTTACGCATGAAAATCATGCCTCTGGAGTTCAAATCGAAACAGGTGAATGCTTCTACTCAAAATCTGTCATTATTACCACAGGAACCTTTCTCAACGGCCTCATTCACATCGGCGAAAAAACCTTCCCCGCAGGCCGGCTCGGAGAGTTTGCTGCTGTCGGACTATCCCAATCTCTTCTTGATGCCGGCCTCGAACTGGGCCGTCTCAAGACCGGAACCGTCCCACGCTTGAATGCCAGACAAATCGATTTTAGCAGGTGCAGGGAGCAAAAACCATCTTTTGAACCCCTCGCCTTTTCCCACTTTTCTCCCCGCTCCGTCAGACCTAATCAGGTTTCATGCTGGGCAACTCACACTACTTCCGAGACCCACGACATCATCCGGAGCAACTTCCACCGCGCCCCCCTGTTTTCCGGCCAAATTAAGGGAACGGGCGCAAGATACTGCCCTTCCATCGAAGATAAGGTTAACAAATTTCCCGACCGCAACCAACACCAAGTCTTTCTAGAACCTGAAGGTTTAGATACTAATGAGATATACGCGCAGGGCATTTCCACCAGTCTTCCCATCGATGTTCAGTTAAAGTATTTACGAACGATTCCCGGCCTCGAACAGGTTGATATCATGAGGCCCGGCTATGCAATCGAATATGACTACGTTGACCCGATACAACTGAAGCCGACGCTTGAGACGAAAAAGGTGGCCGGATTATATCTCGCAGGCCAGATAAACGGCACCAGCGGCTACGAAGAAGCGGCCGCTCAGGGCATCGTGTCCGGTATAAATGCCGCCGCGTCCATTCTCGGACTCGATCCTCTCATTATTGGCAGGGATGAAGGCTATATCGGCATTCTCATAGACGACCTTATTACTAAAGGAACGGAAGAGCCGTACAGAATGTTCACGTCCCGGTCAGAGTACCGTTTGACCATAAGATTTGATAATTCGGACACGAGGCTGGCCCGCTACGGGCATAAATACGGCCTCATCTCAGACGAACAATACGAAAAGATTCAAAATGATAGAAAAACTATCGATGAAGAAATTGAGAAATTGAAAAAGTTCCACGTGAAACACTTCGATACCCTTGAGACCGATGACCCCAATATCAACCTTTATTCAAAATTCTCAGGCAAGACACTCCTCCATGCCCTGAAGTCTCCTCAAGTCAAATTGGTCGATTTGCCCGGCATGAATGATGGCTTTTCTCTTCCCACTGACGACGATATAAAACGGCGCGTTGAGATCGAAGTTAAATACGAGGGCTACATCTCCAAACAAGCGCGTCAAATTGAGGAGTTCAATAAATTCGATAAAATGCGTATCCCCGAACAGTTTGATTATAATTCGGTAAACGGGATTTCGACTGAGGCCCGGATAAAGCTTAATAAAGCCATTCCGATGACTGTCGGCCAAGCCACAAGAATCTCCGGCGTCACGCCTGCGGATATCATGGTTCTCGCATACTACATCCGCCGCTCCGAAAAATCCTGACTTCTTTCAACCTCTATATTATCTTTTTTATATTGACTTCCTCAAACCGTTTTCTGATATAATTCTCCTGAGGACGCTAAACTAAGCATCAGTATCGGCAAACCTTTGAGGAATCATTGATATGATTGATGAAAATATTCAGGAAAGAGACTTCATCGAAGCTTCTTTCACATCTTTTTTTGACCAATTCCCTGAAATCGGCAAATCAGCGCATGCCTTTTATGAATTCTATCTACTACTTAAAACATGGAACAAAAAAATCAATCTTGTGTCCGATATTTCGCTTCACAATTTCGTGTTTAGACATGTTTTAGACTCTCTTTTCATACTGAAAACGAAAATTCTGCCTGAAAACCCTAAAATTGTTGATATCGGGTCGGGTGCTGGCTTTCCGGGGCTGTCATTAAAGATTGCTGTCACCGATATAAAACTGATATCTATTGAATCCATCGGCAAGAAAACCCATTTCCAGTCAGATGTCGTCGAAAAACTATCCCTTTCCGACACATATATAATTAATGATAGAGCAGAAGCCGTTGCGAGAGACGAAAACTGCAGGGAACATGCTGATTTAGTTACCGCGAGAGCAGTTGCCTCAGTCTCCACTCTTGCCGAACTGGCTCTCCCATTTGTTAAAATATGTGGAAAAGCAGTTTTTTATAAGAATGCGGACATCGAACAAGAGCTTTCAGAGGGGAAAAAAGCTATAGAAACGTGCGGAGGAAAGGTATCTGACATCATTAAATATAGAATAAATGACGACGATCCAGAAAGATGTCTCCTTATTTTAGAAAAAGTAGAGGCCACTCCGGATAAATATCCCCGCAAACCCGGCATGCCTGCTAAACGTCCTATTAGTTGAAATAGTGAAATCCTGCTTATTTATCTAAAAGTTTTATAATTGTTTCACGTGAAACAATTTCTTCAGCAGAATTTAAGGTTCGGTTTTCATCATTACCTAGCCTATTCATATAATCACAGAAAAATATGCTTGTTATCAATTCATTATACTTTATAATTTTATCGTGATTTATCGGTTTCCTCACAGCACTTAAAAATATGATGGTAGTAAATCCTTAATATAACTGTGCGTTGGTGTCTTTCAACTGCTTTATTTTTTCGATATAGACTTTTTTTTCATGCTTTGATATACTTGCATCGCTACTCTTGAAGCATTCGGAGGAAAAAATGGAAAGAGAAATTCAGTTAGTTGAAATAGAAAAAATTATCACTAATCCTTTTCAGCCTCGTAAGGATTTCGATAATGACGGTATCAAGGAGTTGAGTGAATCAATAAAAAAACATGGCGTCATTCAGCCGGTAATCGTGAGAAGAATCAACGACGGTTTTCAGTTGATATCCGGAGAAAGAAGGATGCGCGCGTGCAAAGAAGCGGGATTGAGCGAAGTTCCAGCTATCATTATGAACATCGACGGGGTCGATGTCGCTGAAGTCAGCCTTATTGAAAATATGCAGCGAAAAGATTTGAACTGCATAGAGGAGGGCATCGCGTTTGCCATACTCAAAAAGAAATTCGGAATGACGCAGGATGAGATAGCTGAGAAAATAGGCAAGAGCAGGCCCTATGTCACAAATACTATCCGTCTTCTTGAGTTGCCTGAAGAAGCGCGCAATCTTTTATTTGAGGGCAAGCTTAGCGCGGGCCACGGCCGCGCGCTACTTTCTCTACCCAATGTTGAGTTGATAAAAGAAGTGACCGTCAGGATACTGAGAGAATCAATGTCAGTTCGTCAGACAGAAAAACTGGTTCAAGGAATATTGAGCGGAGAAAAGATATCTAAGCCTCGCAAGCAGAAGCCGGTCAAAAACTTCAAAGACGCGCGTCTGTACTTCAACGCGGTTAAGAAAGCATTGAAGGATATAAAGTCCGCCGGAGGCAAGGCGGACATTATAGAAAGAGAGACTGAGGACTATCTTGAGATAGTCGTGAGGATCCCGCGCGGCGACACTATGGCGAACAGCCTAGTGTCTAAGGAAGTGGACAGTGTAGATTGATTAGAATCATGCTTAAATATATCGACATAACCCTGATTGACCCGAATCCGTTCCAGCCGAGAACCTACTTCGACGCGGAGGCTATAGAGTCTCTGCGTTGTTCGATTGAGAAGCATGGAATACTCGAGCCGCTGATTTTAAGGGAGAGCGAAAACGGCCGGTATCAATTGATTGCCGGCGAGCGGAGATTCCGCGCCGCGCAGAAGGCCGGATTGAAGGAAGCTCCCGCGATTATCCGAAACAGCAAAGACGCTGAAATGCTCGAAATAGCGCTTATCGAAAATTTACACCGCGAAGACATGTCGCCCGTCGAAAAAGCGCTCGGCTTTAAAAGACTCCTCGAAGACTTCTGCTTCACGCAGAGCCAGATATCTCAAGTCATGGGCATGTCGAGATCTGCGGTTGCGAACACAATCAGACTTCTTGATCTTCCTGAAAACATACTTGAATCCATCAACAAGAAGGAAATCACTGAAGGACACGCGCGGGCGATTCTTCAGATCAAGGATCCTGAAAAACGAGAAATGGCATTAAGTCGAATTATCAGCCGAAGCTTGACGGTCCGGGAGGCTGAAGAGCTTTCCAAGCTCATTTCAAAGTCTTGTGAAAATTCCGAAAATGGAAGAAATGGGCGACAAGCTGAATATGAGATAAGGCTAATTGAGAGGTTACAGGAAATACTGGGAACAAAGGTACACTTGACCCACACAGGAAATATAGGAAAAATCGAGATAGAATTTTATGACGAAGAAGATTTAAACCGTATTGCCGAAATTCTCGACGTTGACTAAATTACGGCGAAATAATCTCAAAACATATTAATATTACCTAAATTAAAGTAAATAATGAATAATTGGCGTTTTAATGCTGCGCAAGGTAACGGAATGTTTCGCAACAATACTGAATATTACAGATTAAATAGGTTTGTATTAAAAACCGTGTGTTGCAAAACACGTTGATGCGTGTTTTTTGAAATGCCGTTTTTTTGCTTTTTTATAATGTTATGGTATGCCTCTCTTTATTGCCACATCTAAAGCTTTGCGTTTTTCCTTACATCAATTTACTAAATGCTGCCTCGGATGTTGTGTTACCTATGTATCCGAACAACTATAACCATGTTTCCGGTCTATACATTCGACGCTTCAACGCGAGCGATGCCAACATGCTGGGATATTATGCCACTCAAAACAAAACAACAATGGCTGTGAGGACAAAGACATAGGTATCAATCGTGTGGTGTAGCGAAAAGAGGGTACAGGCATCGTAAAAGATGTGCGCTGCCAGTCCCCTTTTTTCGCAATTCGCGGCAGGAATCTGCGTTTCCATCCCTATGTGGGAGCCGGGAAACCTTAGCCTGATCGCACGCTTGATAATGGAGATTAAAAAATGGATATATCGCTACGCATCATAACGCGTCAAAGAATATCACAAAGCGCGTTTCGTTAGTCGCTAATGTGTTTATTGTCGGTTTTGATGGACTTGCGATTTAATACGGCGGAAGGATTCTAAATTGCATTTCTATATGATAAAACATGTTTGTGTATATCGAAATGTTTTCGGATTAGATTATAATAAATATATTATTAAGGAGGTTGCTCATGTGCGAAGCTACGGCCTTTAAGGTATTGTCTGACACATCCGAAGAGAAGATAATGGAATCTGTCACCAAGATTCAGATTGAAGGCGAAAGGATTTTGATTGATGATCTTTTCGGAGACAGGAAGGAAATCATAGGAGTTATCAAGGAAATCAACCTCGTCAAAAACAGAATAGATATAATTTCGGTCTGATTTTCTAATATTTAGCTTTTTTAAATGGTTTTTTTACTGTTCTTGATGAAAACATTTCGCAAAAACAAGATTCTCAAAGTCATACCCTGAAAACGCATTCGTCAGTTTACAGCAAGCTTCGGTCAAATCGAAAAACGCTGACTCTTTTTCGCCCACCTAAAATTGTCGCATATTATCCGGCTTCGTCGCTAAAATCGACGAACCGGGGCGATTGTTCATAGCAGCGAACTGATTCGTTGCCACCTCTTTATTTTTTTCATAAACCGTAAGTTCTATTCGCTACAAAAATGCGCCTTGCTGTCCGCGTTTCATCCGCTCTGAAAATCGCTCTCGAATACTAATGATGGATTGGGGGTTATATTTGGTCGAAGTCTGACGCTTCATTACTGTGCGAAAAGCCGGCATCTTCTTCGCTGAGTTGCGCGCTGCTACCCCCCGATTTTCCCTGAGGTCGAGGATTAAGGTTCGACATAAAAAACGGCATTTAATTTGAGCCGCCGAATAGCTGTAATGGAATGAAGGAGGGCAGGGGAGTTATTTCAGGTTTCAAATAGCCGGGCGCAACAAATGCATTTTTTCACAAACTATTGAACTGAGGGCTGGTTTTGAGAATAATTGACCTTGCCCGGTCGCGCGCGTTTGCGGCTCGCGCGGATTTCTGGGAGCGTCTATTTGGTTAAGATCGGTTAAATCCGAAAAAAATATTTGGGGAGGCAATCTTATGGCAGACCTGAGCAATGTGAAGATGGAAGAACTCGTGAAAGGCCTAAGCAAGATCGCGAAGAAAGACGTCGAAGGGAAATATTCGTTCGACGTGACAGTGTTTGACGACGCCGGAAATGAATCCCTCAAGTGCGGAATCGTGTTTGACAACGGCGCGGTCGAAGTGCGCGACGGCGAGAGCGGCGAAGATGACGCCGTTCTGTTCCACATCAAAAAGGGCGGAGTCGAAACGATGAAGGCGATGCAGATCGACGGACTCGAAGCCGCCATGCGCTTCATGTTCGACGGCTCCATCTACACCACCAACCCGGCGGGAGCCGAGAAGTGGTTCCAGATTTTCGAGCTCGGCGAAGCGGCTCTGGAAAAAGCTCTGAGCTAATTTATCGCCCGCAAAAAAGCGTCAACTAAAGGCCGGAGGGAGAATCTCTCTCCGGCTTTTTTCATGTCGCATACGCCTGATATACGCTTTCGGAATGAAGTTATTAACATGTTTGCCGTTGGGGAGCTTAAGGGAAAACTTTTCATTGCGCGCGCCGAAGCGCGCGCGTTCGCGTCTCCGCTTCTCCACGCTCTTTAAAATGATATTGTAAAAGCGCCTGATTGGAATTTTGTTCATATGCCAAAATCCCAATGACGGATTCATGTTTATTTTAGTTTTGAGGCGAGGATGCGGGCGGCGCGCATTGCGATTGCCATGATGGTTATCTGTGGATTGACGCCGAGGGAGTCTGGGATGGCGGATGCGTCCATGACGTAGAGGCCCTTGACGTCGTGAGATTCGAGTTCGAAGTTGACGACGGAGCGTCGCGGGTCCGCGCCCATAGCGCAGGTTCCGAGGGGATGGAAGGCCATTACTTCGAGGTCGGAGGCTTTGAGCCGGACAGATTCGAGTTTGCGCAATGATTCCGGGCTGTTCACGACGGGGACAGGGTGGAATCCGGTGAAGATGCGTTTGGCTCCGGCGGCGAGGTAGATTTCCGCTATGCGGGCGACAGCGAAGCGGAGGTTTTGCGCGTCGCGAAGGTTGAGTTGGTAGAAAGCGTTGAAGGGGTATCCGAAGTGGCCGGGGATGACGCGTCCGGAGGAAGTGTCGGACACCATAGCGCCGAAGGCGGAGAGGCGGCGGTAGGCGGCGGCGAGGTCTTTGAGTTCGTGTCCGACGCCGGGGAGCGAAGTGGTCATGACGCCGGGATTGAGGAAGATGCCTTCGAGCGTGACGCCGCGCGAGGCCCATTTATCGATGAAAGCGCCCTGAGAGATTCCTATGTGGCCGTCGACGATTTCGTTCATTTCGGCGACGACTCGGCCGGCGGGGTGGATGCGAAGACCCTTTCCGACGCGGCGGGATGAATTGGCGAGTTTTTGTTTGAGCAGGAAGGCGGGAGTGCGCAACGCGCCCATAGCGACGACAACGGAGCGCGCGCGCGCCTCGAACGGGCCGTCAGGGCCTTCTCCGGCGACCCCTGCGGCGCGCCCGTTTTCGACGATGATCCGTTTGACGCTGTGTCCGGTCAACAGAGTCGCCCCGGCGTCGACGGCGTCCGGCACAAATGTGACGTCCATGCTCTGTTTGGCGCCTTCGGGGCAGCCGAACGCGCAGCGCCCGCGCATCTTGCAGTCGCGGATATTGTGAACGAGCGGCCTGATTCCGACGCCGAGCGCGTCGCAGCCCCGTTTGAGCACGCGCCAATTGCCGCCCAGCAACTCGACATCCGCCGGCTTGGCGTTTATCCTTTGCTCGATCTCTTCGAACAGGGGAACGAACTCCTCGTAATCCGGGCCGCCCCACGCGGCCACTTTTTCACGCGGCGGCCTGAAACACGTGGAAGAGTTGATTGCGGTGGTTCCGCCGACAGCGCGGCCGACGGTGATGGACACCGGGGGCCTGCCGAGCGCGACTGTGGTGGCCCCGCTCAGATACATATCCGAGATGGCGTCCACAAAGCCGCCGAGGTCGGACGGCCTGAACAAGCGGCCCTCTTCTAGCATCAGCACATCGACGCCCGCGCGCGCCAGAGACGCTGCCGCGACCGAGCCGCCCGCGCCCGTGCCGATCACTATCGCGCCGCTGTCCCTCAGCCTGACCGTCATTCGCAACCCTCCTCGCGGATGAAGCCGACCGCGCGCGCCGCGCTTTCCCTGTTGAAGAAGGGCAGGGCGGCAAGGATTTTCACCGCGAACAACAGCAGACGCACTTCGGGCAGCCAATGGCTTTCCACTTTCTGCAGCGTCACAATCCGCCGCTCCCTCGGCAGCCTGCGCAGCGTGACCGGCCTGAACAGGATATACATCGGAGACAAGTCGAGCGCCCGGATCATCACGCGGCAACCCAATCGCGACACCGGGTCCTGCGCCGCGAACATCTTGCGCGCGTCCGCCAGACACTCCTCTCTGAAATCGGAAAAGCCCAACTCGAACGCGCCGCCGGGAGGAAACAACGCGTCGCCTATCGCCGCCAGAGTGTCCTCCTCATCGCGGGAGATCAGCCTCGGGCCGGGAGCCGCGAAAAACCACATCGCCGCCGTAAACAAAAACAACGGCCCGTCCGTCATGAACCCCACAAAGTGCGCAAGCTGCCCGTTCCCTATGAAAAACGCCAAATAGAACGCGGACGAACAGAACTTCGACAGCAGCAACACCGGAACAAGAAAGGCGTTGCGGCGCAAGTCGAGGTATGCCGCGCGGCATATCCAAGTTATCATCGCCATCAGGGAAAGACTTAGAGCGAGCCAGAATTTGCCTTCCGGCCCTTCCGCCGGGAGAGGGTAGAGGGGCAAGGCGGGAAAAACCTTGGCAGATAACGCATTGACCGCCGGAGCTATTCCACTGCCGAGAACCAAAAAAAACAGTCCCGCCAACGCGTACATCCACGCGCTGATCAGCATCCATACCCTGAACGCCCGCTCCGCGCGAGTGTACTCCGGGCCGACCGGCGGCGCCGCGTCCAACTTCTCTGTCCCTAAACGACAAATCATTTCACCGCGCAACATATCACCACCCGCCTCGCATGTCAAGGAATATAAACCCGAAAAAAACATTAGAAAAAGTTTTCGCTTTTGGCGAACGTGGAAAAAACTTTTCCAATTTTGCGCGCATGTTCATTTTGTCCGCCGCGCCCCGTCTCGCTTTTTTCATCTTCCTCATCTCATGATGCGCGCAACCTCGCCGCATTCTGCCTCGCGCGTAGATTTCGTCACGGCCTTCGGTACGCGCAAAAGCCTTTGCCTTTTCTTAAGATGGTTGGCATACAATAATTAGCCCAGCCTGAACCGGCATTCCCGCCCCGTGCCGAAATACTCCTCCTTTTTCGCAAGATTCTCACATGATTCATTTGGTCGCCGCGCATATTGCGGAATATGAAAACAGGATGTCAGTTGCAAAGCGGGTGCTCACTCTGGTTTGCAGCAATTCAATACAACTCAAATCAACTCGAAGAAAATTTGAAAATGGTTGTTTTTTCCAAAATTCCATTTTCTGAAACCCTTTACGTCTTTTGCATCGTCATTGTTTCCATAATGTGTTTATGGGCCCGTAGCATCTTTATGATGCTTTGTGATACTTGGAAGCCTGTCTTTTGTGTGTGCAAAAATCTGCTTATGCTGGCTTATTATTTACTGCCGTGATGTAATATCATGATGAATTTCTACGATTGTAAATGATAGGCATTGGTTCGTAATGCTTAAATAAACAAAAACCACAAACGCAAATCAAGAGTTTTTAAAGCATTGGTGATCGGCAAGCGATCTTGTCTTAAAGCGTTCTACGGCGTGTTTTTATAGAACATTCTTTGTATTCGTGTTGTCGCATGAGATTCGTGTCCAACGTCATCAACAAGGCATTAAAACGCGTGAAACCATAATTTGCGCTGTAAACAAATATGTTTTTGGCGCGCGATTGCTGTTATTTGTTCTGAACGCTATAAGTCAAGTAAAAAGTTCGGTCTTTCGGCACATTTGAGCCGGTGGATGTCTGAAAAACAGTGAAACCGACAGATGAAAGACGACCGGTTTGTCTGGTAAGCCCGGCCCCGATTTTCACCTTATCCTTGTTGAGATAAGAAAAAGACTCAACGCGAGGCTGAGCCGTGCCGAGCGCGGTGTGAGCCGTTGAATAACCATCCGTGCAGGAAATGCGGGAGACAAGCGCGCGGGCCAGCCATACGTCCGCGAACACCCGACCGATTTCGAGGTCGACTTCCAGTTCGTCCGGGGTCGAGCCTGTCCGAACCCTGTATATCGCGTCCGCGCTGTAATAGAAATTTCTTTCTCTGTAATATTCGCCGAAAGAAGCTCCAGCCTCGAAATCAAATGAGCCGTCTCCGGGAGAATTCAGGTACTGCTCGTCATAGCTTCCGGGTATGCGAACTCCGGCGATCAGAGCTATTGCCGAGTGTTTGTTGTGTATCTGCTTTTTATACCTTACGCTCAGGTCGGAAATCCCCCGTATCCTGTGCGAGGTTACGCCGGGGATAGGATCGCGGGATGAAGTTGTCGAATATCCGGCAAGCACGCTGACATCCGAATCATTGCCCAGTCCGGCGTTGTAGTAGGCGAGGAACTCAAGCCTGCGAGCGTGGTCGTCTAGGTCTTTCTCATTTCCGTCCGGGTTGAGATAGGTGTTGAAATGGGTATAGGCGGTGGTGAGAGCGAACTGAGAGCGGCCTTTTTCCTGAACCCACGGGCCTGCGGCGGCTACAGAACTGATGGCCGCTACGAATATGAGAGCGGAGATAATTTTTTTCATTGCGCCTCCATAATAGCGCTGTTTGCGTCAGACGGTTTTTTTCCGTCGCCGTTGATGATAGATAATACATAAAAAAATAATTCCGGGCAATACGGAGGGGATAAAGCGCGGCGGGCCGACCGAATATCTTTTTGTATCACCTTCGGAGCCGCTTGCGGCGAAGATGAAAAAAACATTATCAAAAACCTTTTTTTGCCTGAATTTCCACTTCTTTTAACCTTCTAAGACAAAGAATCTCGCTATGATAGGACAATAAAAACCGGCTCTTGGATTATGTTCGAAACTCATTGCTAAATGCGCGGCAATTTGTTATTATATCGTTCACCCTCGAAGGTTGTCACACAGACATGAAACAGACAAGAAACAGGGCGCGCGGCGGGGACACAGCGGGGGAAAGCCTTTTGGGCGAGAATCGAGTGTTGTAAAATGTCTCTGGACGATATCTGGAAAAAAACCGTCGAGGCCCTCGAGTCGAAGATAAACCATTCGGTTTATATGCTTCTCATCAAGCAGATCGCTCCCGTGTCTCTCGATGAAAGCACGCTGTATCTTAAAATCCCCGGAACGATGTCGATGAGCTACCTTGCCGAGCACAAGGAAGAGATTGAAGAAGCGGTTTCCGAAATACTGGGCATCAAGATCGATGTTGTGGCGATACAGGACGAGTCGCCGGAAACAATCGACGCAAAAGCGTCTCGCAAGCAGTCTGCCGCGCTAGAAAAACCGGCCGAGCCGCCTCATCCGTCCCGCATCGGAGCCGCTCCCCATCTCAATCCGAAGTACACCTTCGATAATTTTGTCAGAGGCTCTACAAATCAGATTGCATACAGCGCCGCCCGCGCCGTCGCCGAGGCTCCCGGCAACGTCTATAACCCCCTATTTTTCTACGGCGGCGTCGGCATTGGCAAAACCCACCTCATGCAGGCTATCGGCCACTATATTGCTTCGACCCGCCCGAATCTGATTATTGCATATAAAACGACAAATTGGTTCATCCATGAATTCACCACCAGCATCCGCGAAAATCGAATGCATGATTTCCGAAATCACTATCACAAAATAGATGTTCTTCTTCTCGACGATATTCAATTTATAGAGGGCAAAGAAGCCACTCAGGAAGAATTTCACCAGATTTTTAACGATTTTTATGAACGAAAGAAGCAGGTCGTTTTAACATGCGACCGCCCGCCGAAGGATCTGCCCAAAATCGAGGACAGGATAATCAGCCGCTTGAGTTGGGGTCTTGTTTGCGATATCCAGCAACCTGATTTTGAAACCCGCGTTTCGATTATCAGAAACAAGCTCGACATCGAAGGCAATTATCTTCCTGAAGACATCATTAATTACATCGCCGAATATATCAGGACCGATATAAGGATGCTCGAAGGCGCGCTGAACAGGCTTTTCGCTTATTCTAAGGTATCAGGCAAGGAAATAAACCTCGAAAGCGCGGAAAGAATAATCAAGGATATCTCTCCTGAAAGCAAAAAAGAAGCTGTGACAGTTCAGAAGATTGTTAAGATAGTGGCAAACCACTACAATCTTGACGCGGCGGCCGTACTTGGCAAAAGCAGAAAGAAAGAACTTGCTCTAGCCCGCTCTGTCGCTATGTATCTTGCTTATGACATAACAAAACTTCCCCAGAGTTCCATTGGAAACGAGTTCTCCGGGCGAGACCATTCGACCGTCATATATTCATTGGAAAAAATCAGGTCGGAGATGGAATCCGACCCGGAGTTCAAGAAAACCATACAATATTTAAAGGATAGAATAACCGGTTGAAAAGCCGTCAGTTGATGTTGAAATGAAAAGCGCCCTCACGCAAACTCGCGCAACCCCCGGTGAAATACACCACATTAATGCACTTTTCATAAAATTATCAACACCTATTTTCAAAAGAATGCGCTTATATTAGAATATATTTTTAGTTTTACACAATTGCACTGCAATATTAATAATAATAAGTTAAAATATTTAAAAGAACTGACAAAGGAAAAAGCGGGTAAAGGAGTTAAAAAGATGAAATTCTTCTGTTCGAGGGACAAGCTGATAAAGAACTTACAGATAGCGCAGAGGGCTGTCGACGCTAAGAGCCAAGCTGCTGTCTTGAGAAATGTTCTCATGGACGCGTCTGGCGGGAAACTGAACCTTGTCGGGTACGACCACCGAATGGGGATCAGGACAAGCATAGACTGTCAGATAGACACAGAGGGCAGCATTACCGTTCCATGCGCGCTCCTGATTGACATTTTAGGTGTCATGCAGGAGGAACAGGTCTACTTCACTCTTGAAGACAGCTCAATGAAAGTGGAGTGCGGAAGATCGAAGTATAACCTTTCGTGCATTTCTGCGGACGATTTCCCTCCTTTCCCGAAAATTGAAGGAAAAGACACATTCGAGATGGAAGCCGGCGTGCTCGAAACAGGGATTCGCCAGACAATATTTGCCACCAACCCTGACGACCACAGGGCTTTCATGGGCGGAGTCCTTCTCAACCTTGAAAAAAATGAAATCAAATTCGTGTCCACTGACGGGCACAGGCTGGCGATGAGAAAGTTCGACGTTCCCGGCGGCGCGCTGCCGACGCAGAAAGTGATAATTCCGACAAGGACGCTCAACGAGCTTCTTAGGATTCTGCCGGACGCGGGCGAGGAAAAAGTAAAAGTCACCGTCGACGTGAAATCAATATCTTTCACGCTGGACGGCGTGTTCGTCACCTCCCGGCTCGTCGAAGCGGAATATCCCAAGTTCGAAAAAGTCATACCCACCCGCGCGGAAGGCCAGTGCAGAATCAATAGGACTCGCATGATAGGCTCCGTCAGAGGCGCTTCCATCATGGCCAGATCAAAGGAAAACAGGGACCTCATCGAGATAAATGTCACCGACGACAGCATAAAATTCACTTCCAGCACGCAGGACGTGGGCAGCGCGAGCGAAGAACTCGAAGTCGTCAAGAAGGGCAAGGACATCCGCGTCGCTTTCAACTCGAAATACATACTTGATTTCCTCGGCGCGGTGGAAGAGGACGAAGTGGTGTTCGACTACACCGAAGAGCTTGATCCCGGCCTCTTCCACACCGATATGCCCGGATACACATACGTCCTGATGCCGATCAAGGTTTAATGGCGGCTGAAAAACGCCCACAACTCAAGAAGTTCGGGTCTGTTCTGGACTACATAAAAAAAGTCTACGGAATAGACGAGAAAATTGAGTTGCACGAAGCCGTCAAAGACTGGCAGAGCATAGCGGGAGCGGACTTGGCGAAACATTCCAAGCCGCTCTTCTTCCAGAATCGAATTCTCTATATCGGAATCGAAGGCTCCGCATGGGCGCAGGAAATCTCATTCCGCAAACGAATGATTATCGACGGGGTGAACAACCGCCTCGGCCGCCCACATGTCAAAGACATCCGAACTCAACGCCTCGACGATAAAAACAACCGCCCATCAGACCGGAAAACCAAAAGATAACAGCTTCAAAAAGTCGAAAAACAGAGGTGGTTGGGGTAAACCCTTTGAAAAGGGTTGTTCCCCAAACCCCATTCCCAAACGTTTTACTCTAGCGGCAAAGCCGGGGCTGCGCCCCCGCCTTTGCCGCTAATAATAATAAGCGATGTCGAAAACCGAGCGAAAAAAGGGGATTGGCAGCGCGCGTCCCAGCGATGTCTGTACCCTCTTTTCGCGAGCACGGAGAATAGACTTTGCGCGGCTCACACCCCCAAAGCGAGTTTGGGGATGGCGCCCAAGCACAACAAACAGACCCTTTTATACTGCCACTTAATAGAAATTAGTCATTACCGGTCTCAATGAGGGTGGCGCCTTCAAGCGTTTTTTGCTTGTGGGTGCATATCATTTGCCGTCACCCACAACATGGTTGTGGGTGCCACCCAGTGGCTAATTTCTATTAAGCGCTACGTTAATACTTCAATACACCTTATTTTCGCCCCGATAACGCGCGCAGCATTTCGCGCGCTTTGGACTGCGGCGATTCATCGCCGCTTTGCTTTTCCGGGAATTTGTTCCCGGCTTTCCCTCTCTCCCCCCGCTCACAAAACAACAAACGCCACCCTACCCAACACAACCCGAAAAGCGGGCACAGGCAGCCGCAGAAACCGCGTTGCCAGTCCCCGTTTTTCGCTCAAAGAGCAACATTCAATTGACAATAAGCCCGCCCGATATGATATAGTGGAGCCATGCAGAGAACAGCAAGAATACCGGAGACGATGGCAGGCGGGTGGGTGTTTCTTGTTTTTCCTAACAAGGAAAAACAGTATAACATGACATATTATCAAGAGTATGGCGGGTAGTGTTGTATGACTTATGCTTTGACCGACAAACAAAAAGCGTTGTTGCGATATGCAGCGTCAAAACATGTTGTGTATAAAAGGATGCGCCGCGCCGCGTTGTTTGTTATGCTCATCGGGCTCGTGTTTTTATCATATTCTCTATTCAGTTTATTGGATTCCAAGAGCAATTCAATCATTCTGGAGTTTTCTTATAAACATGAGTTGAAAAGGCATGTTTTCATGATGTTAATCTTGGTTATGTATTTGATCGGGATATTAGGCGGATATATTCATCATTTAAGATTATGCAAGTTTTTCTTGGAAACGCGCGACATATTATATAAAAATGGCATAACAGCAAACAATATGCGCAATGGCAACGTTAGGAATGAAATGACGCTTGCCAAATCCGAAGCTGATTCTAACGACCCTTCTTTTTTGTCAAACAAGCAACTCTCTTCTAGCATTCTTATAGCAAATAAATCATTAAAAAACGGAAGGGCATTTATTATTTGCTATGCCGTATTAATAACAGCTTCTTTCATCGTTTTAGTGTTTATCGTTAATCTGCTGCTGACAATGAAAACCGATATGATTATAGAAGAAATCAAAAGGCTCTCGTTATTGAAAAATGCTATGCTATCTGTTCTCATGATAATAATCCCAATTTTAGCCTGTTGCTGGCAAGGCAGAGAAAACAGAATTTGCGGCGCGTTAAACATGATGACGAGCGCGCTCGATGAAATGGATAAGAATATTGACAGATTTAGAGACGAGAATCAAAGCGAGAAATGAAAATATTGCCTAACAGCATAAAAGTAAGGTGGCGGAATATGAAAATGCGAAATGCGGCATTGGCGTCGCTTATTGTTGCGTTGGCGATCGTTTGCGGTTGCAGATCCGGCGCTATCGGTTCTTCTGGCAAAGACATCAAGAAAAAAGCCACAACCGAAAAAGCGTCTTTCATTGAAGCGGATATCAAGAGCCATATATCGTTGAAAAAAAATGGAGGGAAATTATTCAACCAATATTACATGCCCATGAGAGAATCGAGGAGTTTTCTAGAAGTAAAAACATCATGTGATATTTATTATGACAGGGATGGCGACGATTATTGCTTAAATACAATTACTTTTCTTACCGAAAAAGACGGGGAGTATCTAAAAAAGTGGTCATACTCAGATATTGAAGGAAGCATGGTTAAATTAGACGAAACAAGAGACTACATTTATTTCTTCACACGGGGCTGTTGCGGAGCTCCCAACATCATAAAGATATACAATAGGGAAGGAGCCTATTTAGGCGAGGCATTAGGAGACATCGGTATCGGTGATTTAGAAACGATTTGGCATGTCAGAGAAAATAATAACAATTACGCAAGAAACGTATTGCTCGGCGTTAACGACGATGAGTTATTCATGATTGAAAAGTATTCTGGTATTATTTACAAAAGCGCGTTGCCGGATGATATTACGCTCTTATTTCCAGTTGTGGAGTTTGCCGACAACGAAACGATATCGCTTTACACGTTTAATAAAGATGAATGCGAAGTCGAGGCTTGTTTTAAGATAAACAAAGAGAAGAAAGTTCTCACACACAAAGAGACGAAAGTTGTTTATTGCTCAGAAACAGATTCGAAATAAGCAGAGAAGCAGGGAACAGGAGAAAGCAATCTCATTCCCGGCGAAAAGCGGGTACTGGCAGCCGAAGAAGACGCGTTGCCAATCCCCGTTTTTCGCTATGCTTTGACATGATAAGCGCCAAAGACGGAGGCGCAGCCCCGGATTTAGCGCTTGAGTGAAAAGTTTGGGAAAAGGGGCATGGGGAAAGAACCCTTTTCAAAGGGTTTTTCCCCAAACGCTAGAGGCGAAAACTCATCCCCAACTCTTTCATCTTTAAATCGTTTTCCCGATAATTCGCGTTCAATCACATTTTCGAGTAGAGGAAGTCGGGCATGTGGCGAAGAGCGATGCCGACGGCGCGCCATTTTGGAGGGATGTAGGCGATGGATTTGCCGCGAGCGACGGCGTCAACGATGTGTGTGGCGGCGATTCTGGAGGAGCACAGCCAGAACATGCCTTTCTGGCCTTCTGTCAGAGGCGTGTCCACGAAACCGGGTCGGATGTCGGTGACGAATATGGGGAGTTTTCTTTTGCGGGCGTTGAGGCGGAGCGATTCGAGGTAGACGCTGGCGAACGCCTTGGTTGCGGGGTAAGCGGGGTTGCCCGGCTCGCCCCGGAGCGCGATCACGGAGGACACACCCGCGAGCTTTCCATAGCCCTGTTTCAGAAAATGCTTATAAGCAACATTGCACATGGCCGCGAACCCCGTCACGTTGATGTCGATGGTTTCTTTCTCAGGCTCCCAATCCAGATCCCTGTTGGGGCGGCCCGTGCCCGCGTTGATGACCGCGATGTCCATGCCGCCCATCTCAGCGATGAGGGCCTCGAACTCGGCCATCGCGCTCTCCGGCGCGGACGCGTCGAACGCCCGCGTGTGGCATTCCCCGGACATGCAAGACCTGACGGTTTCGAGGTTATTGCTGTTGCGCGCGGTGATGCCGACGACGCAGCCGCGACGGCTGAACTCGTCCGCGACGGCCGCGCCGATTCCTTGGCTGGCTCCTATTATGACGACTTTCTTTTTCTCGCTCATTTTCGCGCGGTCTCCTTGTGGCGCGGCGTCGGTTCAGCCGGGCTGGCGTTTTGCCACTTCTTCGAGGAAGCGTATCGCAAACAGCATCGCGCCCATAAGGGCGGCGACGGCAAGAACGGCGCATCCCATCATGAAGAACCGCATCTTCCCGCCCAGTTCCGGGTCGGTCAGGATGGAGTGGCTCTTTTTGGTCGACACTCGCTTCTTGAGGGCGTCGAACTGGGCCTCGAAGTCTTTGAGCGCGCGTTCTGATTGCGGAGAGGGCGGTTTCGGCGCGGCGTCGGATGCGGTGTCTATAGCTGCGGCGGGAACGCGCAGGGCGGCTGTGCCGCTCGTTGCGGCTCCGCATCCCGGACAAAACCTGAATCCGGGCGACAATTCCGCTCCGCATTGTGAACAATATCCCGGGCCGGTCATTCTGCGGCGTCCTCTCTCTTGGCTTCGGCTCGATTATACCGCCGGAGAGCGCGAGTGTAAAACGGGAAGGTTGAAGCAATTAAAAATGAAAGAGTTGGGGAGGAGTTTTTTCGCCTTCGGCGATTGGGGAAAAACCCTTTGAAAAGGGTTCTTTCCCCAAACCCCCTTTCCCAAACTTTTCACTCTGGCGCCAAAGCTGGAGCTGCGCTTCCATCTTTGGCGTTTATCATGTCAAAGCATTGCGATAAAAGGGGGACTGTCAACGCGTCACGCGCGGCTGTCTGTGCCCGGTTTTCGACAAAAACGAAAAAACCGAGAGTAGTTTTTTCGCCTTTGGCGATTGGGGAAAAACCCTTTGAAAAGGGTTCTTTCCTCATGCCCTTTTTTCCTAAACTTTTCACTCTAGCGCCAAAGTTGAAGCTGCGCTTCCAGCTTTGGCGCATATCATGGCAAAGCATTTCGAAAAAAGGGCGCTGGCAACGCGTCGCTCGCTTGCCCGCCCGGCGCGCGCTGTGTACAATTCTTTCAAGTATTGCCGGAGGATATGTCATGGACTGTCGAACGAGCTTAAAAACAGGCGCGGACATCACGTCCGCGATGAGGGCGCACCGGGTGGCGGACGCGATATCGGCGGGGGTGGAGCTTGGGGTGTTCGACGCGCTTGCCGCCGGAGGCCTGACCGCCTCGGCGACGGCCCGAAAGATAAAATGCTCCGCGCGCGGCTGCGAGATTCTCATGAACGCGCTCGCGGCGGTCGGACTGCTGAACAAAAAGGCGGACGCGTTCAGCCTGACTCCTCTTGCTAAAAAGCATCTTACGTCCGGCTCGCCGGAAACAATGGCGAGGATGATATCCCACTCGACGAACACGCGGCGGACGTGGATCGACCTGCAGGACGCGGTGAAGACGGGCAGGCCGGTTCCCAAGACGCCGGAGCGGATGAAGAAATCGCGCGAGCGGATGCAGGATGATTTCATACTGGCGATGCGGGACATGTCGCGCGGCCCGGCGGTCGATCTGGCGGCGGCGCTCGACCTCTCCCGCGTCGAAAGCGTCCTCGATGTCGGCGGCGGGCCCGGCTCTTTCCTTTTCGCCATGATCCGTCGCAAGCCCTCCATCCGAGGCGTCATATTCGATCTGCCGCAGACCATCTCCATCGCTGACCGCGTCATCACACAGGAAGGCTTCTCCGGCTCCGTCGGCACGATGTCCGGCGACTACAATGTCGACGACTTCGGCGACGGCCTTTTCGACCTTGTCCTGATGTCCAGCATCATCCACATAAATTCGCCCGCGCAGAACAGGAAGCTGATAAAGAAGGGGTTCCGCGCGCTGCGCCCCGGCGGCTCGCTCGTCATTCGCGACTTCATGCTGGACGACACGAAAACGGCCCCGGCGGACTCCGCGCTTTTTTCGGTGAACATGCTGGTGAACACCGAAGGCGGAGCCTCGTATTCCAAGTCGGAGATACGCGGCTGGATGGTGTCGGCGGGGTTCGAGCGCGTCCGTTATTTCGAGCTGCCACAGCGCGCGGACATTTGCGTCGGCTTCCGCCCGGCGGCGAAGAAGTCGGCAAACCCGAAGAAAAAACGATAGCGGCGAAGGGCCGTCCCGAGCCGGACGACGGCCCCCTCCCGCCGAAGGAGCGGTTATGAAGGAAAAAATTCTGGCGGACTTCCACCGCAAGCGCGCCGGGCGCGTCATCGAAAACATGAAGCGCAGGAACATAGACGGCGCGTACTTCCCGGACAGGCGCGGGGCTATCTCGCACATCTGCGGGCTGATCCCCGCCGGGTCCACCGTCGGGCTGGGCGGCTCCGTCACAATCGTCGAGTCCGGGCTGGTCGACGCCCTTCGCGGGCTGGACGCCAAGTTGCTGGACCGCTACAAAGACGGCGTCTCCCCCGAAGAGGTCTTCGAGATGCGCCGCCGCGGCATGACCGCCGACGTCTTCATAGCGAGCTGCAACGCCATTTCATACGACGGCAGGCTCGTCAATCAGGACGGCCTCGGCAACCGCGTGGGCGGCATTATCTTCGGCCCGGAAAAAGTCATCCTGATGGCGGGCATGAACAAGCTCGTTCCCACCGTCGAGGACGGCGCGCGCCGCATCAAGGAATACGTCGCCCCGCTTAACAGCGTGCGTTTCGGCGCTGACACGCCTTGCGCGCGAACCGGGTTCTGCGACGACGCGGCGTGTTTTCCGCCGTCGAGAATCTGCAATCAGTTGACGATCATCGAGGCGAGCGCGGCTCCCGGCCGCATCACTGTCGTTCTCGTAGGCGAGGAACTCGGATTCTGACCATCCGTCCAACCCCCTCAAAGGAGGCTTGCTTAATGGCAACCACCAAGAAAATCAAAACGATAGGCGTCCTCACCGGAGGCGGAGACTGCCCCGGCCTAAACGCGGTCATCCGCGCCGTAGTGAAAACGGCCTACGGGCATTACGGCATGGAAGTCCTCGGCATCCGGGACGGCTTCGAGGGTCTCATACACGGCAAACAACACATAATGAAACTCACTCCGGACGCCGTGCGCGGGATCCTGCCGCGCGGCGGAACCATCCTCGGCACCACCAACAGGGGAAACCCCTTCGCGTTCGTACCCGCAGGCTCGAAGGCCAAACCGAAAAACATGTCCCGCGCCGCCATCGCGAACTTCAAGGAACTCGGACTCGACGCCCTAGTCGTTATCGGCGGCGACGGCTCTCTAGGCATCGGCCTCGACTTCTTCAAACTCGGACTCCCCGTCGTCGGCATCCCGAAAACCATAGACAACGACCTGTCCGCCACCGACTACACATTCGGGTTCAACACCGCCGTGAACACAGCCACCGAGGCCATAGACAAGCTGCACACCACCGCCGAAAGCCACCACCGCATCATGTTTCTCGAAGTGATGGGGCGCAACGCCGGCTGGATCGCGATGGAGTCCGGCATATCCGGCGGCGCGGACATCATCCTGATACCCGAAATCCCGTTTGACATCAAGACGGTCTGCCGCCGCGTCGAGGCCCGCAGCCGGCACGGAAGGATGTTCAGCATCGCCGTCGTCGCTGAAGGAGCCAAACCGCTAGGCGGCAAAGAGGTCTACGCGGACGAAACCGCGCGGCGGCTCGGCGGCATCAGCCACTCCATCGCCCGCGACGTCGCGAAACTAACCGGACATGAAACCCGCGTCACAGTGCTCGGACACGTGCAGCGCGGCGGCTCGCCGTCCGCGTTTGACCGCCTGCTGGGAACCCGTTTCGGAGCGGCCGCCGTCAAACTCGTCGCCGACCGGCAATTCGGCCGCATGGTCTGCCTGCGCGGCATGAACATCGAGTCCGTCACCCTCGAACAAGCCACCGGCGTTCTCAAAACCGTCCCGCCGGACGGCGAACTCGTCCGCGCCGCGCGCGACGTCGGCATCACTCTCGGAGACCCCGCCCGCGACTGAGCGCCGCGCGCGCGACCGGGAGCGGAACGCCTTTGCGTTTTGCCTAACGGCGAATATTAAACATTGAAAGGAGCCGGTTTTGAGAGGAACGAAGTTCATCAAAACCGGCGCGCCGGGAGTTTTTTTCGGAAGGGGCGCGGGGAAACCTGTTTTTTGCAAAAAAATGGTTTCACCGCAAACACATGGAAAATTCTTTAAACATAATCATAATCAGCAAGCATAAGCGCCGCGCGCGGAGCGCCGCGCCGACAACCATCTCCGGAGGATTTGCGAAATGACTTTTCAGCACATTAAGATAGAGACGCGGGACGCTGTGGCCGTCGTCGTAATAGACAGGCACGAGAGGCGCAACGCCCTCGCCGAGCAGACCATAACCGAACTCGGAATCGCGTTCGACCAGTTCGCCGCGGACCCCGCTGTGTCCGCCGTTGTCATCACCGGCGCGGGAGACAAAGCGTTCTGTATGGGGGCCGACCTCGAAGAAGGGTTCGACGCAGCCGGAGACGTCAAAAGCATCGTGCTTGCCGGACAGGCCGTGTTCCAGAAAATCGAGCGGTTCCCCAAGCCGGTGGTCGCAGCGGTTAACGGATACGCGCTCGGCGGCGGGTTCGAGCTGATGCTCGCGTGCGACATGTCAGTCGTCGCGGACAACGCCCCTCTCGGACAACCCGAATGCGGTCGCGGAGTCATCCCCGGCTGGGGCGGCACACAGAAAATCCCCCGCATCTGCGGCAAAAACGCCGCCCTAGAACTCTTGCTGCTCGGACACCGCATCCGGCCAGAAAAAGCCCTTGAACTCGGCCTCATCAACCGCGTCGCCCCTAAAGAAAAAGTCCTCGAAGAAGCCGTCGCCCTCGCCGCCCGGCTCGGACGTCAGCCCGCCCACGCCGTCGCCCTCATCAAAGACGCCGTCTCCCGCGGACTCGAAACCTCCCTCGACAACGGCCTCGCCATCGAAGCCGATAACTTCGCCAAAGCCTACGCTCATATAAGCGCGGCAGCAAAAGACGTCAAAGGCTGATTTATAAAAAGAGCCTCCGGCGGCCAAAGGGAACCTTTTGAAAAAGGTTCTCTTTGGAATCTCTCCAAAACTTTTCGATGCGCGGCGAATGATGTCGCTGCGCGACTTCTAATCCGCCGCTCATGCGATAATAGTCTGTGAAGACACTTTCATTTGAAGAAGGCGTGATCTGAGCGAGAGTTATGCAAATCTAAAGTTGAACTTTGGATTTGCATAAAATGGGGCGCGCGCGTAATCAGAGCAAAAGCTTTCGCGCAGGTTTATATACATTTACAACACCCCCAAAGCAAGTTTGGGGGTGGCACCCGGACGTTCGTATCTTTTTCAACAGCGCCATTACCACGAATACTCAGCCAGTGAAAACGCACAATTTGGAGTGCGGCGATTCATCGCCGCTCTGTAAACAGGCGATTTATCGCCTGTATTTGAAGCGACTGAAGTCGCTTCTATGAAAGCGGCGATGAATCGCCGCACTCCAAAATTAGGCTTCATGCGCTAAATACTCATTAAACAAATATGCCGGCTGGACTAACTGAGTTTCAGGGATAATCAGGTTTTCTTTTTGCCGTAATTTCCGAAGCGAAAACCTTTTTTAATCCTTCTTTCTCTTTCCTTTTATCATGATCGCGGATTCATGTTAGATAATCGGGGTTTCCTGAAAGAGGGTTTAAAGCGTGTTTTATGTGGTTATTCAAAAGTCTTTTCTATGGCAATAATTTAAAGGAACATGGTGAGTCGATAAACATTCTGTGGCGGAGTCGTGCTTTTCTTGGAACCGAAAAGGTGGACAACGAGGTCTTTTTCGCAAAAGCGGGAAATGAAAACACGGAGCGCTTTGACTTTAAAAAGTGTTAACAAGGGAGATGTTGAAAACTTGTCGGCATAATGACGCGCAAACTACCGTGATTATGAATTTTTTGCTGATAAAACGAAAAAATGTTGAAAATGCGTCTCAACAGCGCCAGTTTATACACAACTTTTCAACATTTCCACAAAAAGGCATGTTTGTTTACAAAAAACTGCGTGTTAAAGTTCTATTCAAAAAACCTATACAATCCCAATTTGTGAAGCACGGAAGCGCAGCGGGCCGCGTATGCGGCAAAGGGGTATTAAGCATACAAAAACTTTGAAAGCCGCGAAATCCGGCGCATTTTGATTATCGCAAATAAACGCTTAAACAAGGGCCGCAAGCGTGTGTTTTTAGGGGCCGCAAAACACGGCAAATTAAATTTATAACGCAAAGACAAGCGCGGACGGATATTGTATTATTTTGTTGTACTGCAAAACTCAATATTTTGAAAACATGATTGTTGCGGCATGGAGGACGGCGAGATGAAGGTAACCAAAGACAGATACAGCTTAAAGATAGACGGGAAAAGAGTTTTTATATGGAGCGGAGCGCTTCATTATTACAGGCTGCCTGAGCCGGGGCAGTGGAAGAAGATTCTCAAGCTGATGAAGGATGCGGGGCTGAACGCGGTGGATGTGTACTTTCCGTGGAACTATCACAGCGAAAAGGAGGGAAAGTACGATTTCACGGGGAACAGGGATGTTGAAAGGCTGATGGACGAGGTCGAGGAAGCGGGGTTGTATCTGATCGCGCGGCCGGGGCCGTATATATGTTCTGAGATAGACGCCGGGGGGTTGCCCGCGTGGCTGCTGGCGAAGCCGGCTCCTGTTCTGCGCTGCCGGGCGGACGGGAAAGTGGTTTATGACGAAATCTACATGCAATATGTGAGGGAATGGTGGGAGAGGATAACGCCGAGGATAGCGCGCCGGAAGAACCTTATACTTTTTCAGGCTGAGAACGAGTTCAACCTGCTGCCGCATCTTAAGGGGCCGATGTCGACAATTGTGACGCAGATAAGGAAATACGATTCCTCGTTGTTGTTCAAGCTGGCGAATTCGGACGCGTTTAATTTCTTGAATTACAAGATTTTGCCCAAGCTGTCGCGCCAGACGTCGGAAAACTCGGAGCCGAATCCGTATATAGCGAAGCTTTGCGAATGGTCGAGGGAAATGGGCATCGAGGTTCCCATCTTTCATAACGACATACTGAGTTGCGGAGAGAGGCAGACGGATGTCGATATGATGGCTATAGACGACTATCCGATAAACGATTTTTTCTCGGATTGGAGAGACAAGAGGCATATATTCGCGAAGACGGACATCATAGAGGAGGGACATGAGGCGTTTAAGAGGGACGAGCCTATCTTCGCCGCCGAATTTCAGTCGAGCTGGTTCGATTCTTGGGGAGGTCCGGGATACGACAGCGTAAGGGCGTTGCTGGGGACGGACCAGTTGGATTTGGCCACGAAGTCGGTTCTGGCCCAGAGGGCGACGCTGATCAACTATTTCTTATTCGCGGGCGGGGTCACATGGGGATATCTGGGCAGCCCGGACGTTTATACGTCGCATGACATGGCGGCTCCGATATCGGAATGCGGGCAGGCGACGGAGCGGTGGCATGTCGTAAAATGGCTGATAGATGAAGTGACCGCGCTGGGCGAGGATTTCCTTGAAACGGAGACCGTGGAAGGGGTAGAGCATCGACCGTCGAGGGTTTTCTGCAAGGTTCGGAAATCCAAAAGATTCAAATATATATTCATTCGCAACACGGGAGGCCCGGATGCGCGCGTGAAAGTGTCAGGTTGCGAGGATTATTTCCGGCTGGGTCGCGCGGAGATGAAGATTATCGTGACGGATCATGCGGGGAGAGTGGTGAAGAAGATAGAGCCGTTTGACGCTGGGAGTGTTGCGGCGAGGGAGGCGGCGAGGCTTGAGTTGCCGGCGCTTGAGAAGTGGACGGTTTCGGGGGCGTCGCCGCAGCTTGATTTGACGTATGACGATTCGGGGTGGCAGCAGTTGGACGGGCGCAAGAGGCTCGACCTAGACGCGCTCGGCATTCACTACGGATACTGCTGGTTTAGAGGGACGTACAAGGGGCGTTTGTCGAAGATAGTGATAGACGTGAGGCATTGTTTCACGGTATATGTGAACGGCAAGCTGGCCGCGACGAGGGATAATTTCAGGAACACATCGGGTGTGGGCGACGATGTGCCGGAGACGTTCGAGATACCGATACATCACGAATATCAGCAGGGCGGAAAGAATGTCATCGTGATAGTGGTGGAGAGTCTGGGCCACAACAAGGATTTCGAGAACGACGCGCGCAACCCGCGAGGAATAGTGTCGCTCAAGTGTGTAGGGGCAAAGGTGGCATGGAGGTATCGTGGGGGGCTGCTTGAAGGTGAGGAGGGGCTATGCCCGGTTCTGCCGAAGAAGTCCTTCAGTTCCTGTAAACCGAAAGCAAAAATCGCGTTGCCGCATTTTTGGGAACCCGAAAACGAAGGCGTTGCGCTGTATGAAACGACATTTGACTTGAATATTGACGAGGCGGAACCTGCGCCTGTGTCTCTGGAGTTGCAGGAGGCGTTCAGCAAGGCGAATATCTATGTGAACGGGTATCTGATGGGGAGGTACTGGCACGAGAAAGGGCCGCAGAAGAGGTTTTATCTGCCGTGGGGGATAATGAATCCGAAAGGGTCGAATCATATCGCGATAGCGGTGTGGAAGAGGTGGGAAGCGGGCGGGCTAGGAAAGGTGTCGCTGGTTTGCTGTTGAGAGGCGAATGCGCGCGGGGGATGTTTTTACCACAAAGATACGAAGACACAAAGAAGAAAGAGGGAAGATGAAAGAGCGGGAAATATGGATTGGAGATGAAACGCGGGGGCTTGTTCGGTTATAATACACGACATCTCAATAGAGGCGCGCGGAGGCCTGACAAGCGGAACGCGGCGGGGGCGGGCCGGGGCGCGCGAACGGAGTGTAATCGGTATGTCCGGCGGACAGGATTTATTCACACTTAAAGATATAGCACAGAGGTTGAATCTTCCGGAGAGCACGCTCAGGAAGTACAGGGACGCGTATCCGCAGTTCATACCGTATGTCGGCTCGGGGCGCGAAAAGAGGTACAGGGCGGAGGCCGAAGAGGTGTTCAAGGCTATCCGGGAGCGGAGGGTGGACAGGCATCTTTCTTGGGAGGACACCGAGAGCGAGCTGGCGGACATTTTTCCGATGAATCCGGATGAGCTTGTGAAGAGGGCAGCGGTGAGCGAGGAGGAGGCGAACATCTTCATCGAGAAGATGGATAGAGCGGTGGCCAAGTTGTCCGAGCAGGCGCAGAGGCAGGAGTTTATCGTGACGACGCTGGCGAATGAATTGATAAGGATAAGGGAAATAGTGGAGAAGCTGGCGCCTGCCGCCGACGATATCAAACAGACGCGAAAGATGACATATAGTTTCAACGAGTCGGCGTTGAGGATGCTGAAGCAGGGACAGGACGGGATGGCGAAGGCACTGGATATGCTGGAGAGGACGCAGGGGGCGATATATTACATTCCGGGAGAGGTCGCGTCCCGGCTTGAGAAGATGTCGGGGCAGGGCGGGGCGGCGAAGCCGTCGCTGCGGGCGCCGGAACCGAGGCGTCCGGACATAGAGATAAATCCCGCGCCGGCGGCACCGGTTCTGGAACCGTCCGCAATCGCGCCTCCGGCCTCGGCCATCGGCGGCCTCAAGGATGAGTTGCGAAAAAGGGACGAGGAGTTGAGGAAAAAAGACGAGGAGGCAGCGAGGTTCAGGGAGTTGTACGTGCGCGCGAAACGCGAGGCGGAGAAGTTGAAGGATGATCTCCGAAAGAAGACCGTGGGGGATATTTACGGCAAGGCGGAGCCGAAGAAGTCCGCCGCGTCCGCGCCGCCCGCAATCGAGCCCGCAGACAGCGAAAAGGGCGGCAAGTTTTTCTTCAAAGGCCGCAAGAAAAAAGGCGATGTTTAAGGCGTTTTAGAGGCGGGGAAAGAGAAGAAGAAGGAAGGGGAGGGGGAGTTAAGAGAAAACTTTTGAAAAAGTTTTCCCTTAAAATCCCTTTCAAAACGTTTCAATGCGCGCGGCGAAGCAGGCGCGTTCGCGCCTGCGCTTCGCCGCGCTTATGTGAAAAGATATTGCGAAAAGGTTTTCAAAGGATTCTAGTTCATAAATGACTTTATATGGGACGTCGGGATGGAAGCGCGTTGGCGATTCTATCCCGACGGCCAGTGAAACGTTTTGAAGAGAATCCAAAGAGAAACTTTTTTAAAAGTTTCTCTTTGGCTGCAGGAGGCGCTGCTGAAACGGCTATGTTTGATGATGCTTCCGATGTCGTTATTTCAAATCGAGGAACTCTTTGACGATGTTGTTGAATGTTTCGGGTTGTTCTTCCTGAGGGCAGTGTCCGCACTTGGGGATGATGACGAGTTTCGAGCCGGGGAGTTTGCGGGCGAAGACGGAGGCGATGGCGGAGCTTATAAGGCGGTCTTTCTCGCCCCAGATGATAAGGACGGGGGCTTTCACGCGGGAGAAATCATCGTCAGTAAAGGCCGTGATGTTGTTAATCGTCGTTGCCGCGGCGCGCGTTTGGCCGACCGTCCGGAACGGCAGCATGTACATCTGGGCTTTTTCCGATGATGCGACGGATTTGTCGTGGAATATCATTCGCTTGAGTATGAATTTCACTGTCGCCGGGTTGTTGAGGCTGGACATCAGGCTGTTCACGCCGGGGGTGGAAATGAGTTTGAAGCCCCAGAAGTGGTCGCTTTTCACGCCCGCGCTGTCGACGAGGACGATTTTATCCACTCGGTCGGGGTAGTCTGCGGCGAACCGGATAGCCACGCCGCCGCCCATCGAGTTGCCGATCAGCGTCGCGCGCCGGACGCCTTTCTTGTCCAGCAACTGGAGCATGGAGGAGGCGAACAAGGGATAGCCGTAGTCGGCGTCTGCGGGTTTATCGCTGAAGCCGAAGCCGGGGAGGTCGGGAACGATGACGCGCCGGCTCTTTGAAAGTTCGGGGACGTTGCCGTTCCACGTGTAGCCCCACGCGGCGAAGCCGTGTATCAGAAGCAGGGCAGGCTCCCCTTTGCCCGTTTCTTGAACGCGCAGGGTCAGGCCGTTGTCGAGCGCCACGAATTCGCCGAATGGAGCGGCTTCGCGCGGCTGAAGCTTTTCAGTTTTATGGACTAGCGGAAATATGAGCGCGAACAGCAGAAGCGCCAGAGCGGCGGCGGCGCATATCTTGACTGTTTTCTTCGCTTTTG
Source organism: bacterium ADurb.Bin236 (assembly GCA_002069885.1). Classification (GTDB taxonomy): domain Bacteria; phylum UBP15; class UBA6099; order UBA6099; family UBA6099; genus UBA6099. The sequence continues at coordinate 31,973 of MWCD01000006.1, forward strand.
ACAAGAAACCGCCGGAGTTGGATTTTTTGCCCTTCTTTTTTTTCGCCGCCATCTTTGTTGGTCGCCTCTTTCAGAATTTCCCCGCGAGGTCCGGCTGGAATGTCCGCCGGAGTGACGCGGAGGGAGCGCGCCGCGCGCGCCGTTTCGCCTATTCTACGCTCCAAGCCCTGAAAGCGCGACTATGTGGAAAATAAAAAGCGCTGCGAGGGCGTACGCTATCCAGTGAAGCTTGCGCCAAGAGCCTGAGACTATCATCAGGAAAGCGTATGAGATGAAGCCGAAGGCGATGCCGTCGGCGATGCTCATGGTGAGCGGGATTCCGGCGATGATAAGGAATGAAGGGATGGACTCGCGGTAGTCGTCCCAGTTGACGCGAACGGCTCCGCCGCACATCATGACGCCCACAAGAATGAGGACAGGCGCGGTGATGGCGGAGCAGCCGGTGACCATGCGCATGAGCGGCTCGATGAACATGGCAAGAAGGAAGAGGACGCCGACAACCGCGGCGGTGAGTCCGGTGCGGCCGCCGTGCTGGATGCCCGCCGCGCTCTCCACATAGCTGGTGACGGTGGAGGTTCCGGCGAGCGCGCCCGCGACAGTCGACACGGAGTCCGCTACGAGCGCCCGCCCTATCCTCGGCATATTCCCTTTCTCGTCCATCAGGTTAGCCTGTCTGGCTACCCCGACGAACGTGCCCACCGAGTCGAAAAAGTCCATTATCACGAAGACGGCTATGATCGCGCCGAGGCCGACCTTTAGCGCGCCGAGTATGTCCAGCTTGAAAGCGACGTTCCCAAGCGCGGCGAAATCGGGGACGCTGAACGCGCCGGAGAAGCTTGTTTTGCCGAGCAGGAGGGCGGTGGCTGCCGCCGCCGCTATGCCGGCTATAAGCCCGCCGCTGATTCGTCGAGCGAGGAAGAGACCCGCGACCGCCAGCCCGACCAACGCTATGGCGGCGTCGGGCGTCGTCATGTCCCCCATCTTCACAAGAGCGCCGGGAGAGGGATGCTTGACTATGAATCCCGCGCTCGAAAGCCCGATGGTGGCTATTAGCAGGCCGATGCCGACCGCGATGGCGCTTTTTAGCGAATCAGGAATGGAGTTAACGACTGCTTCGCGGATCCGCAACATGGATATGATTGTGCAGATGACTCCGGAAATAAAGATGACTCCGAGCGCGGCCTGCCAGCTCACAGCCGTCCCGACCGAAATGAAACCCGCCACGATGAGGCCGTAGAAAAAGTTTTCGCCCATCCCGGGGGCGAGCGCTATGGGGTAGTTGGCGACAAACGCCATGAAAAAACAGGCGAACGCGGAAGCGATGCATGTCGCCAGCATCACCCCGGTTTTGTCCATGAATTCAACGCCGGGCGGTTTGCCGGGGCCGAGAAACTCTCCGCTCAGCACTGCGGGCTGCACGAAAATTATGTAAGCCATAGTGAAGAAAGTCGTGAGTCCCGCGACAATTTCCACTCCGGCCCTCGTGTTGTTTTGATTGAGCTTGAAAATCCGGTCTAGCATGGCGTCGGCCTCCTTGAGGACGGCCCGCGCCGGGAACCGCGCGAGAAGCGGCTTCCGCCGCGGCGACTCCATTCTAGTTCTCTGAAAACGCCGGGTCAAGCCGAGAGCGCTGTCGCCGCGCCCGTCGAAACCCGCTTAGCGATATTCGCATTACTCGCTGGCCGTTTCGGCTATCTTTAAAAGTTCGCTCTGCATGCGCAGCCGCGTTCTGTTGTCGGCGTAATGAGCCATCTTGTGGTGATGCGCGCACAACACGGAGAGGTTCCATATCGCGTCCTCCCCGTTCTTGTATAGAGGCACGATGTGGTGGACTTCTATATAATACGAGCCGTCGTTCTTCCGAAAAGTGTTTCCGCAACTATCCATCATGCAGGCATGGCCGTATTTTTCTTTGGCAAGTTTGGCCCATCCCACATCTCTGACGTAAGTTTCGACAAGGTATTCCCTCTTGTCGGGAGGCGCGGATTTGATGTGTTCGATCAACGCGCTCTCGTCCGGAAGCTCACCGCTTAGGATGTCGTGCCCGCGCAGCGTGTATGTGCCTCTGTTGTCGACGAAAGTCAAATGCCCATCGTCCCTGAGAACCTGCAACTGTTGCCGCACCTTCGCGGCGGCGTTTCTGTTGGACGGCCTGAACTCTTCTATCTCCCGCAGGTTGTCGCTCAAAAAATCCTGATACCGGAAAGTTCTCAACGTCCTCTTATCGCAGTAATCGACAACGAGCTGCAGCACGAAATCATTCCATGTCATATTCTTTTCGCTCATCGCGGTTCCTCCGGTTCGCTAAAAAACAAGGCAAAATGTTGAAGCGTCAGGCTACGGTTCCAACATTATAACTTATCGGCATTAATGTCAAAGAGGCGGATATAGCTGAATAACAACTATCATCGCGGCGGAAAACGGCGTCGCTCGAGGTTCGCGAAAGAGGTGGGAGAATCATTTATCGATGAAAGATGAAAGCTTGAGAATTTTAGCGGCGAGGGCGGACGCGGCGTCGGCCGCCGGGACGCGGGCGGCGTATTCGCCCCCAATGTAAAGCGCGGCGGTTTTTCCTCTGCCTAGTATAATCGCGGCGTCGGCCCCCTCGCTTTCTCCGTGGCCGTTCACTTCGCAACCCATCACCGCGGCTTTAAGCGGAGCGGTCACGCGGGATGTCGCGCGCGCGACTTCGGCCGCGATCTTTCCCACTTCCGCGCGCGTTCTCGAACATCCCGGACATGAAACGACCTCGACTCCCCTGCGTCGCAGTCCGAGCGAGCGGAGTATCTCCCACGCCGCGCGTATTTCCGCTTCCGGCGGGGCGGACAACGACACTCGTACTGTGTCCCCGATTCCTTCCGAGAGAAGGACGCCGATGCCGACGGCGGACCTGACGGCTCCCGCGAAGCGGTCTCCGGCCTCCGTCACCCCGATGTGCAACGGGACGTCCGAGCGGCTCGCCATCAGCCTGTTCGCCTCGATTGTTTCAAGCGGGTCGCTGGATTTGAGCGACACTTTATACTCCGTCAGTTTCGTTTTCTCCGCCGATTCCATAAAGATGAGAGCGGATTCAACGAGCTTTTCCGGAGCGGAGAGGCGGGAGTTTTTCTTGACAGGAGGATACAGCGATCCGGAGTTGACGCCTATGCGGACGGAGCGGCCGAGGTTGCGGGCGGCGGCGGCGACCCGCCTGAATTCTCCGCGCCCGCCGATGTTGCCGGGGTTTACTCTCACACAGTCCGCGCCCGCTTCAAGCGCTCCTATGGCGATGTCCGCGCTGAAGTGGACATCGGCGACGACGGGAATAGGGGAGGCCGCCATAATCACCGCGAACGCGCCGAGAGCGCCCGCGCCGGGAACCGCCACGCGCGCTATCTCGCAACCGACCTCGGCCATGCGCCTAATCTGCGCCGCCGTGGCCCTGACGTCTTCCGTCTGAGTTTTCGTCATTGACTGAACAGCAACAGGCGCTCCCCCGCCCACCGGGACGTTCCCCACCATTATCCTTCGCGTTTTTTTCATTCGCGGCTCATTTCTTTCCGAGCAGGCGCTTGATGCGTTTCGCCTTCACGCGCCGCCTTCCGCTTTTCGCGCTGAGTCTAGTCAGCGCCGGAGCGGCGAGCGCCAGAGCGTTTGCCGCCGCCCATATCAGCCAGTTAAGCGGCTGGAAGGTTTTGCGTTTGTAATGCTTGCTGTGGAATGTCCACATGGTTCTATAAAACTCGCGTTTGGCGAATCCGGGCGCGCTCGCCGCGCACACGCCTTTTTCGTGCGTCGCCTCCGCTCCCGGATAGTAATAAACCTTCATCCCCGCCGCCTTCGCGCGATAGCAGAAATCTAGATCTTCCGCGTACAGAAAATAATCTTCGTCGAACCCTTCGAGGCTGTCGAACGCCGAGCGGCGGATCATCATGAACGAGCCTGACACCGCGTCCACCTCGGATATTTCGTTCTCGTCGAGATATGTCATGTTATATCCGGCGAGCAGTTTGCTGCGGGGAAACACGAAGCTAAGGCCGGAAAGCCTGCAGAAGGCGACCCACGGCGATGGGAACCCGCGCCTGCAAGCAAGTTGAAGGGAGCCGTCGGGCTCTAGCACTTTGCCCCCGGCGACGCCCGCGTCAGGGCGCTCCGCCATGAACGACTCCAGCGCGCGCAGCGCGCCGTCGGCGAGAACGGCGTCTGGGTTCAGCAGGAGAATGTAATCCGATGCGATCGCGGCCACGCCCTGATTGACGGCTCGGGCAAACCCGCGATTGTCCATGTTGGATATGGCTGTGATTTTCCCCGCCAGAGGAGCCAGCCGTTCGAAACTGTCGTCCATTGACGCGTTGTCGACAACCACTAGAGAGTCGGCAGGCCCCATTTGAGGCAGCGCCGAATCCGCCATGCGGCGAAGGCACGCCCCGGAATTGTAGTTTACAGTGACGATAGAAACGCTCATAGCCGCCCGTCCGCGCCCTCTTTCCCGCTCTTACACTCCCCGCCCGACCGATCTCAAACAAGCTTCAGGTTGAAAGCTTGCGCAAAAACAATTATCGCTGCGCGTTTCGGAGCGTGTCAACACGCGAGAGCTTAAGCTAATTTTTTCCGATATGGCGGACGGGCGGGCGTTGTGCTAAAATTGTGCGATGAAATTCAGCCGGAGACGGCGATAAAGGAATGTCTACTAACTATTCTAACTGGAGAAACAGTATGAGAATCAGGACAACGGCGCTCTTCGCGGCGTCGCTAGCGGTATTGATGTGCGTGGCGCAGCCGCCGCAGGCCGCTTTCGCGCAATCGGAAACGCCCGCTCAGGAAGAGACAGTCGTCACGGAGACGGCTGGCGCGGCGGAAGAGGCGGCGCAGACACAGGCCGCCGAAGAAGCTTCCGAACAGACCGAGGCCCCCCCGGATCTGATCGAGCTTGGAGACATTAAGCTCAGCGGTTACAGAAAGGTCAAATGGCGCGACTACAGTTCGTCTGGCGACTTCGAGATGTTCAGGTCGGCAAACGGATTCAGCTACCGTGACGCCAGATTCGAGCAGACGTCGTTCATCATGCTCAAGGGCGATCTGCCGAGGAATCTCAAGATCGACGGGACGTTCTCGGAGATGCCGTATCAGGACAGGACGCTGTTGCTGAACGTGACGGGGAACAACGGCCGGGCGCGGCTGGGCGACTTCTCGACCAGTTTCCCCGGAGGCTCTCTCGTTTCATTCCACAAGAACATCCGGGGCATAGACTACGTTTACGACACCGGCTCTCTGCGCGTCAGCGCCATTATGTCCAAAGAGAAAAGCAAAACCGAAACGATAACATTCAAAGGCCAGAACAAACGCGGTCCGTACACATTGAACGCATTCCAGATAGTGGAAGGGACAGAGCAGGTGAAGATAGACGGCGCGCCGGTTTCCACCGGACAGTATTACATAGACTATTTCAGAGGGGACATAACCTTCGGATTCGTCGTCAACGCCGCGCAGACGGTGGAGATAACGTATGAATCGACTCTTCTGTTGAGCATGAAAACGGGGAACATGAACGCGTTCGGAGTCGAATACACTCCGCTCAGCAAGAAGTTCACCGTCGGCGGCTCGTTCATGTCTGAAGGGGCAAACGCCGTTTCGCAGTCGGTCCTTATATACAATTCAATAGATTTCGAGGTCGGGCCGTTCAACATAGACGAGACACGCTCGCTGTTCGCCGGATCGATGAAATCTCCGTACGCCTTTATCGAGAAGGATACCGAGCTTGTGTTGAGGAACGGGACGCCGCTGCTGCGGAACACGGATTACTTAATCGACTACGTGAGCGGCGAGCTGGACTTCATCGCGCCGATGGCCTCCTCGACGGTGTCGGTGAGGTATCACTACTTCAACCCCAAGCACATCGGGCGGCAGAGGGACTATCTCTCAGAGCCGGCCATGTCCCGTTTCACGCTTTCCAAGAGCGCGGTGTACAGTGGCACGGAGACAGTGTGGTGGTGTGAGACATACGGAGAAGGCCCGCACACAGACGAGAACATCACCTGCTTGGAAATGATGACCCCATGCTCGGACGTGAAGTACGGAGCCGCGCAGACGACATGCGAGGAAGGCTCGGACTATTTCATCGACGAGGTGGCCAACCAGATAATAATCCTAAATCCGAGCTATATCCCCGACCACAACCACGTTATCAGGGCGCAATACGACTTCGTCCAGAAGACCGCCGCCGAGGAAAAGGCGTCGGATAAAAAGATTGTGGATGTGTATTTCATGACCAAGCTGTTCGACAAGCTGAGCGTGGAGGCGGAAGTCTCGACTACGGACGCCGACATGTCGAACAGGCGGATAAAAGTTCTGGAAGAGTATGTGGCGACCGTGATCGTCCCGACGCAGAGAGAATACTGTCTGCAGCGAGACCCGGCGACGGCCGCGGAGGTCGAGATTTTCTTCGACGACCTCGTGACGTCCCGAGGCAGGAAGAGCTATCCGGGAGACTTCACTATTGAGACCGACGCGGGCAATGCCTGCCCCGGCGACAAGATTCTTGTGTTCAAATACGACATCCCAGCCGGGACGACCATCATCGCCAATTACAGCGTGGCTCCCGACCTCGGAACGGACACCACGAAGTCCGCCTCGGCGGTCAGGACCAAAATCGGCTACTCCGGCAAGAAGGCCTCTTTAAACATCGAGACCATTAGCAAGGACATGGCTTTCTCTCCCCTGAACGACTACAGCAACAACGAGGAGAAAAGACTATCCGGAGACGTCAAGCTGAATCTCATGGACAATCTGACTCTGTTCGGCGACTATCTGACGTACGACAACATGCACAACTTCAACACTACGGACAAGGACGACTATGACCGAATAGGCGCGGGAGCCACTTTCCGCAAAGGGCGCATCAAGGAAATAACTCTCAAGAAAACCAGATTCGACGCGAGCGACAACCTGAATGTTTCCAAACTGGACAACACCAGAACAGTGGACGAACTTTTCTTCAAGTGGGATCCGAGAGGAAAGAACGTCTTCACCGTGAACGCGGAACTGTCGAACTCCGAGTTCGAGGACAACACGGGCGCGTTAACAGACAAGGACACGGACAGGAGACTTGTCGGATTCGGATACACGCCGAGCGGCAAACTCAACGTGAGAGGATATCTGGAGTTGACGGACACAGACGTGATCGCGCCGGCGGGATTCGGCGCGGACGCGAGCTTCGGAACCAAGACATTCGCCAAGAACCTCGACGCTAGCTGGACGCCGGACGATATTTGGTCCTTCAACAGCAGGATATTGCTGCAGAAGAAGACGCATAGCCGGGCCGACTATGACGACGAGAACTGGGACTCGATAATGCTGGGGGCGGCCGCGAGGCCATTCGGAAGAATAACTTTTGTGAACATCTCGGCGTACCGCCGCGACCTGCCGAACAACATAACCGGCAGCGCCCGAACAGACACCGCCAACGCTTCCTTCGGATACAAGGCGGCTCCTATGTGGGTCGTCGAGCCTTCCATCGACAAGGTCAAAGCCGCCGTCGGGGAGACTTCCAGCAACAAGTCGGACGGCTACGGGCTTTCTTTCCTTTACGATCCTGACAACAGGAGCAAGTGGGACGGACGCTTCTCTTGGAAGACCACGGACAAGACCAACAGCACGCAGACTGCCTCAACCGATTCCGAAGAGAACCAGTACATACTCAAACTGGGATATGTCGCGTCTGAAAGGATCGAGTGCGCGATGTCATACGACGTCAGAAGGACATCGCCGACGCCCTCCGACACGGACATACTCGGATTTGAAGTCAGGCACAAAACTTCCAAACGGATGAACAGCAAAATCGGTTTCGCGCGCACGGAGAGATCGTCAGCGACGACTGAGACGACGCGAGACGAATACATCGCCGAAGCGGTCTATACGATTAACAGGACATTTTCTGTGACGATGAACATAAAGAAGGACAAGTATTCCGCCGGAGCGGCGGCGGCTAACGACTATTCGGGCACGGTGGGCAGCCTAGAGGTGACCGCGAACTTCTGATTTTAACGAAAGCGCTGGAGAGATGGCGGTAGAAGAGAAAACAGAAGGGGCGGCGCCGGGCGGGCTGGAGATGTTGGACCGCATGGCGACCCTCTTCCTGTACTCGCGGTTCCGCAACCCGGTTTTCGACGCGCTGATGCCTGTTTTGTCCGTCGGGGCGAACAAGGGGATAGTGTACATCGCGGCAAGCGTGGCGATGATGATTTTCGGAGAGCCGAGGGTCAAAGCGGCGGGACTGGTGATGCTCGCCGGGGCGGGCGCGGCCGGCGTCATCGCGGAGATGACGGTCAAGATGTTCTGGAAACGCAAGCGCCCCTTCATGGTGATGCCTGAGATAACTCCCAAAGTGCCGCACCGCAGGCTGCTCAAGAGGCCGTCGTTTCCGTCGGGACATTCGGCGGGGTATTTCGCCGCCGCGATGTCGCTTGCGGTGTTCTTCCCGTCGATGGCGGCCCCTCTTGCGGTCGTGGCCGCGCTCGGCGCTTATTCCAGAATCTACAACGGCGTTCATTTCCTCTCCGATGTGGTAGTCGGCTCGATTGTCGGCATCGCGTTCTCAGGGCTTATGGCGTGGCTGCTCGCCGAGCGCGCGGTCGGCCTGTTTTCATAAAAAGCGCCGCGCTCCCGGCATGCTTGAAGGGTGTTTTCCAAGAAAGGCGGACATCATGGACGACAATATCGAAGAATCGATTAAATACGCTAGGGAAACGGTGGGCGGAGACCCGCTCGCGCGGCATCTGGGCATCGTCATTGAGGAAGTGTCCGAAGGGTTTGCCAGAGTGTCGCTAGAAGCGAAGCCTGAATATATGAACGCGGTGGGAAGGGCGCACGGGGCGGCGGTGTACGCAGTCATCGACCAGTCGCTGGCGGTGGCCGCTAACTCTCGCGGCGTCCGAGCAGTCACTCTCGACGTGAACGCCAGATATCACTCCGGCGCGCCCGGCGGCGACGTTCTGGTGGCCGAAGCGTCTCCCATCGAAATCAAGAAAAGAATAAGCGTGTGGAAGGTGGAAGTGCGCGCCAGAAGCGCGGGCTCACTTGTGGCAACGGCGGTCGCCACCGCATACCATCAAGCCTGAATCTCTTTTCTGAATATGCAGCGCGCTCTATTGAGCGGCGGAAATGGGGTTTTAACTATGAAATCAAACACTAAGCGCGTCGAAATCGAAGGGGGAATTTTTAGCAGGCGCGATGTCGCTCGGTTTATGCTGGCGCTCGCGTGCGCGGCGTTTGTCGTCTCGGCGGGACGCGCAATGGCTGATTGGCCCGGCGTCGCAGTGTCAGAGGACGGAACTCCCATCGCTTACGAGGTTTGGGGAGAGGGAGAGCCGACTCTAATCTTCGTTCACGGATGGAGCTGCGATTCCAGATACTGGCGGGAGCAGATCGGGCATTTCTCCCGAAAACGCCGCGTAATAGTCCTCGATATGGCCGGACACGGAAACTCCGGCATGGCGAGAGAGATATACACCATGAAGGCTTTTGGCGAAGATGTGCGCGCAGCAGCGGACGCCGCGGGCGCGCAGAAGATAATTCTCATAGGCCATTCTATGGGCGGCCCGGTGATAGCGGAAGCGGCGGCTCTGATGCCGGGGCGCGTGATCGGGCTTGTAGGCGTCGACACGTTTGAAGACGTGGAATACAAGTTGACGAACGAGGAAATGGAACGGATGCTCGGCCCGCTAGAGGCGGATTTCAAAGCCGGGGCGCGCGCGTTCGTAAACTCCATGATGCGGCCCGGAGAGGACGCCGCTCTCAACGAGTGGATTCTTGCGGACATGTCGTCCGCTCCCCCGACCGTAGCCATGAGCGCGATCAGGGAAATGCTGAATCAGTACATAACGGGCGAAACCGCCTCCGTTTTCGATCGCGCACGGATTCCAGTCTTGACGGTTAACGCCGACATGTGGCCGATCAACTTCGAGTCGAACCGCAAACACATGTTGTCGTTCGACGCCATCGTGCTGAAAGACGCGGACCATTTTCTAATGATGAACAAGCCGGATGAATTCAACGCGGCGCTCGAAAAGGCGATAGACATGCTGATGGGCAATCAATAAAAGGCGAAGAACCGGACATGGCTGTAGCGGCGTAGAAGCTTCCTGCCGCAAGGCTATTGTGATAGACTATCGTAAGTTCGCGGAAGGGCGGAACGCGGAGACGCGGCCCGCGCCCCGCGCAGAGGTGATGGGCATGGCGGAGAAGAAAAGGCGTTACACCAGAGAGATGACCGAATGGGCGGCGGGTTTGACGTTCGGCGACATTCCCGCGCGGGTGGTCGAGCAGGCGAAGATGCAGACGATGAGCGTTCTGGCGGCGATATTCGCCGGATCGCGAATGTCCTCAGGCGGAAAGACGATAGCCGCGGCGCTGCGCGGGTCCGACCCCGGCCCGGCGAGGCTCATTCCATCCGGCGAACGCGTCACAGTAAAGGACGCTCTAGCGGCGGCATCCTCGCTCTCGATGGCGCTGGACTACGACGACTACACGTTCGCGGGGCATCCCGGACATTCGGCGGCGCTCGTGCCGCTCATGATGGCGGCCCGCGAAGATATTTCGGGCGAACAGATATTGCTCGCTCAGACGGTTGCCAACGAGATAGAGTCTCGCATCGGCGGCTCTGTGATGGTCGGGCCGCTGAACGGTCAGATGTGGTCGTTCATCCACGCCGCCGGCGCGGCCTGCGCCGCAGGAAAAATCTACGGGCTGGACTCCGACAGGATGGCGTCAGCCCTCGGAATGGCTCTTTCGCAACCCGCTTCCCCTCTCGCCCCCGGTTTCATGGGCGCGGACTCGAAGCTCCTGACGGCATCAGCGGGAATCTCCTCGGGACTGCTCGCGGCTCAGCTCGCAGCCGAGGGCCTCAAAGGGCCTCAGGACATACTCGAAGCGGAAGACGGTTTCTGCGAGACTCTCTCATTCGTTCCCATCTACCCGATGCTCACAAGGCTCGGCTCATGCTGGCTCTCTGACACCATGTCCGTAAAGCTGTATCCGGGATGCGCGTATATCAGCGCGACGATGGACGGCGTTTTTGAGATAATGCGAAACAAGGAAATAAACCCCGACGACATATTCAAGATCGACGTTCACGCGTCCATCGCGACAGTGAAAATGGACGAGATGTCGCGCCCGCTGGTGACGCACCAGAACACGCACCCGGTGACGCTGAACTTCTACACGCCGTACAACGTGGCGGCGGGCGTTCTCGACGGGAAGCTTGGCCCGGAACAGTTCGAGCCGGAGCGGGTGAGAGACCCGAAGGTGTGGGAGCTGGCGAGGCGGGTGCGCGTGCATCATGACATGTCGCTCACCAGCAACCTTATCGATTCGGCGACTGACCTGATAGACATCCGGTATCTGTTGAGCCGGATGCGGGCCGGCTCCCTCGGATCGATGCTCAAGAGGCTCGGGCCGGCGTCGCCGTTGTTGTGGCTGGCCGGCGGGCGGGAGATAACCGGCCTGATGTCGGAAGGCCGGCGCGCCCTCGAAAAAGTCTTCGGCGCTCCCGGCGACGACGACGCGGAACGGCGGCTGGCTCCCTCGGCTGAAAATTTCCGCATGGCTTTCGGGTCGCGCGTCGTGTTCGACATGAAATCGAAGGACGCGGTGTACGAGTTCGAGCAGAAGATACCGTTCGGCGCGGCCGGCTGGCCGCTGGAAGACCGCCGAAGCGACGCGTGCGGCAAGTTCGAGAAAGAGGCTCTGGCAACTCTGACGCCGGAAGCCGCGACGGCCGCGCTCGACGCGGTGTCGAAACTGGAAAGGCTAGACAACGCGGGTGTCCGCTCCCTGCTCGACCTGTGCTGTTCGAAAAAATAGCCCGCCCTCCACGCCGGAGGTTTGGGAACAAATTAATTTAATGCGAAGAGGTCCGTCAAAATGGCAAAAGCAAAAAGCGTTCCCGATTTTTCAGACAAGATGAAGCGTCTGCGCAAAAAGAATGGAATAACGCTCGAGGCGCTCGCCGCCGCGACCGGGATGTCCGCCGACTACCTCGAAAAAATCGAGAACGGCGAGACCATGCCTCCTGTGTCGAACATCATCCAGATAAGCGCCGCGCTCACCGTCGACTCCGGCAAGTTCCTGTCCTCGGAAGGAGCCGCGAAGGAAAAGAAGGCGGAGAGCTTCAAGAAGCGCGCGGACGCGTACTATTACAAGACGCTAACGCCCGACGCCGAGCACAAGCACATGAAGGGATTCCATGTTTCAATCCCCTCGAAGTCGGAACACGCTGGAGTGCAGTACAAACACGAGGGCGAGGAGTTCGTCTATGTGCTCGACGGAGTTCTCGACATTCAGGTCGGCGCAAAGAAACACAAACTTAAAAAAGGCCAGTCCCTCCACTTCGACTCCAACCACACGCACAAGCTGAGCAATCCGGGATCGAAGCAGACGGAACTGTTAGTGGTCGTGTACACGCCCTGAGTGTCGACGGCGACAGAGGCGTTCCGCGTCCCGAACACTACCCGCGCCACCGGCGCGATTGGAGCATCCATTATGGCTATACCCCTCACGGAAGAGCAACACATGGTGCAGTTGATGGTGCGCGACTTCGCGCGCCGCGAGATAGAGCCGGTCGCGGCAAAAAACGCCTCCGCGAAAAAGTTTCCAGCCGACATCATTAAAAAAATGGGCGGCCTCGGACTCATGGGTATGATGGTTCCAGAAGAATACGGCGGCTCGGCTGCGGGAGCAGTATCTTACGTTCTCGCGATTCAGGAGGTCGCCTTCTCCTGCGCGTCCACAGCCGTGACGATGTCGGTGAACAACCTGTCATGCGGCCCCATACTCTCTCACGGAAACGAGGAACAGAAGAAAAAATATCTCGCGCCGCTGGCGTCAGGCAGACAGCTCGGCGCGTTCGCCATCACCGAACCGGAGGCAGGCTCGGACGCCGCTTCCGTTTCCACTCGCGCCGTCAAAAAGGGCGACTCCTACATAATCAACGGAAGCAAAAGCTTCATCACAAACGGCAGCTACGCGGACACGTTCATAGTGATAGCGCGCACGGGCAGCGAGCCGCGCGGGCGCGGCATGTCGGCGTTCATCGTCGAGCGCGGCGTTCCCGGCTTCGAGATCGGACGCGAAGAAGACAAGATGGGCCTCACCGCCTCCAGCACAGTCTCGCTTTCTTTCGACGATTGCAAGGTTCCTGCCCGCAACCTGCTGGGCGCGGAAGGGCAGGGCTTCGAGATAGCAATGACCGCCCTCGACAGCGGGCGCATAGGCATCGCCTCGCAGGGCGTCGGCATGGCGCGCGCCGCTCTCGCCGAAGCGGTCTCGTACGCGAACGCCCGAAAACAGTTCGGACGCGCTCTCGCCCGCAATCAGGCCATCCAGTGGATGATCGCGGACGCCGCGCGCGACATTGAGGCCGCCCACCTGCTCACCCTCAGCGCCGCCACCTCAAAAGACCGGGGCGAGCCTTTCACCATCGAGGCCTCCATCGCCAAGCTGTTCGCCACCGAGGCGGCCAACCGCATCGCCTATGACGCCCTCCAGATTCACGGCGGCTACGGATACACCAAAGAATACAAAATCGAGCGCATCTACCGCGACGCGCGCGTCTCCACCATATACGAGGGAACGTCCGAAGTGCAGCGCATGGTTATCGCGCGCGACGCGTTGCAGTAGCTCCAGACGCGACCTCTGACCGGAGGCGGCCATGAGCGCCATCGAGCTGACATACGAAGACTGCAAAAGAATCCTCGCGCAAGAACGGCTTCCGAGAGCGTTCGTCAATCTGGACGCTTTCGACTCCAACGCCCGCAAGATGTTTTCTATTCTCGAAGGAACAGGAAAAACGATGCGGATCGCGTCAAAATCGTTGCGTTGCGCCGACCTGTTGGGGCGCGCGTTTGAACTGGGCGGAGCCGCCGCCAAGGGCGTGATGTCATTCACCGTCGAGGAAGCCTATTTCCTCGTCAGGCGCGGATTCGACGACATACTGGTCGCTTACCCCACCGCGCGCGCGAAGGATTTCGAGATTCTTTGCGCGCTTGCCGCGCGCGGCGCGGACGTTTCCGTCGTGTGCGACAGCGAGGAGAACGCGCGGGCGCTCAGCGAGGCGGGCCGCGCGGCGGGCGTCGTTATCCAGCTTGTGGTCGAGGTGGACATGAGCCTGAGACCGGCGGGCGGAGCCGCACATCTCGGCGTCAGGCGCTCGACTGTTAGAACCGGCGCGGACGCCCTGCGAGTCGCGCGCGCCGCCGAAAAAGCGGGCGGCGCGGCCGTCATCGGCATCATGGGCTACGAGGCTCAAATCGCCGGCATGGCGGACGAAAATCCGTTCTCCCGCGCTCTCAATCCCGCTCGAAAACTCATACGCGAAATGTCCAAACCCGACGTCAAACGGCGCAGGGAAAGCGTAGTTTCTTTCTTGAGGAAAAACGGCGTTAATTTGCGCATTGTCAACGGCGGCGGAACGGGCAGTTTGGACTTCACTTCCCGCGACGACTCCTGCACAGAGACCACCGCAGGCTCCGGCTTCTACTGCCCGCACCTGTTTTCTTATTACTCGAATCTGGCCCTGACCCCGGCGGCGTTTTTCGCGCTTCAGGCGTCGCGGTTCCCCGCGCGCCGAATGGTCGCCTGCAACGGAGGCGGCTATGTCGCCTCGGGCGAGGCGGGCGAGGACAGGCTTCCCCTGCCGTGGCTGCCCAAGGGCGCGAGGCTGACCAAGCTCGAAGGCGCGGGTGAAGTCCAGACCCCTGTCGAAATCCCCGCTGGCGTTTCACTCTCTCCGGGCGACCCGGTCATATTCCGCCACGCCAAAGCCGGAGAACTGACCGAGCGCTTCAACGAGCTGTTGTTGATAAGCGACAAAACCGCCGTCGGCTCCGTCCCCACCTACAGGGGAGAGGGCTTCTGCTTCCTTTGAGCCGCGCGCGGCGCCCGTTTTTCCGAACGCAACTTCCACATTTAACGTTCTTTTAAGTGAGCAACAAAAGCGGGAAAAATCGGATATTTATTAATGTGCGGCAAGGGAGAGCCGAAGCGGGGCGCCGAACAAAGGTGGGGGCAGTCGTGAAATGCCCATCTAATAATAAAAGGCGCGGCCGGACCCGTTGAAGGCGAAAGAGAGGTTCCGGCGCGAAAGAGCGGCAGAATGGAAGCGATGGAGAAAGAACTGACGGCCTTGAGGCCGTACACGAGGCAGGAGTTCCAGACAGCGCTGGGCGGCGGGCCGCCGTCCGGCATGTCGGCGGAAAGATACCGCGTCAGCGTGTTCGACTTCGAGAGGTCTCCGCACATCGAGAGGCGCGGGCTGAACGAGGCTAGGATGATTGTGCTGTCCACGCCGAGGGAAGCGTACCCCGACTCTGACATGTTCCTTTTCGCCTGCCTCCAGCGCGTGGAGACGTTCCTTTATGAGTGTTTCAAACCCGAAGGGCTTGGCTGCGGCGGAGGCGACGAGCGCAGCCTGATGTTTAAATCCGGAGTAAGGAAGGTTGCGCGGGCGGTCGCGGAAAAGCTCTCCGCGCCGAAGGCCGGGATATGGGCGGCGCGGCGCGAGGCTCTCGACGACATACAGAACGAACTGTGGCGCATCGAGCTGGGCCTCGAATCCGGCGACGGAAAGGGCGCGCGAACCGCCGAGCTGGCCCGCGCGGCTGAAACCCTTCTTTCCATCTCTCCCATCGAAATGAGCGAGTTCGACGAACCCGAAGCGCTATTGCGCCGTCTCAACGACCGAGCCTGAACCGGGACGCGCGACCGACGCTCGCGGCATAAACATAATCCTAAAACGCATTCACCAAACGGCAAATTGCGCGCCATGCGCTTTTGTTTTTGAGACCGATCAAAAAATAATTGCGGAGAGGCGGAATCATGACGGAAAACGAAAAACCTTTCAATCGCTCCGCGAAAACTGCGAACCGGGCCGCTCTCGGAGGCTATGTCGGCATAGTTGTCGGCTCCATGGGGTGGCTTATCGGGTTTGCGGTCGTGTGTTTAACAAGCGGGAACGGCGCGGCGCTCGCCCGGTTCGCCGCTCCCGCCACAGCCGTCAGCTTGGGCGTCGCCTTCCTTGTGATTATCTGCTGCGATTACGCTGTCAAACTGCGCGGATACGGCGGCATGTTCCAGCTTGCTCTATACGGAGGGATGGCTTGGGGAATGGGCCTGCTGCTGTTGCTGATTAACTACTGGATCGCTCCCCTGATAGACTCTTCTCCGGCTATGGCGAAGACCATGCGCGATATGAACGCGGTCTACCGCGTAGACGACCTCTGGGCGATCCTCATGCTGTCCGCCGGAGCGATCATGCTCGGAATCTTTGCTTTTATGGCGGTCAGGGTTTCCGGCGCAAAGGTAAAACCGGGAGAATGACGCGAGCGGCTTGCGGCGCTTGAGAGATAAAAGAAAGAGGGAAAACCGGGCGAATAAGCCGTCTGCGGCGGTTGCAATGGAACAAAGGGAATCCTATGTTAAAATGGTGTCACTGCAAACTTATGGAAAAAAGCATTTAAGCGGCGGTATAATAATAGAAAACGGAGCGCGATATGAAATTCAAAGCTGTTATCAGAAAAGGAGAAGATTTCGGATATGTCGCCGAAGTCCCTTCCCTGCCGGGTTGCGTATCACAGGGCGACAGCATTCGAAAAGCCATCGCCAACATAAAGGAAGCGATAGGTCTGTACATCGAAGACATGAAACCGGAAGAAATCAAGAAAGCGGCTGATTCAAAAACAGAACTATACGAGATAGCGGTCTGATGACGCCAGCACTCCCGATAATCACAAGCAAAGAAGCAATAAAGGTTTTTCTCAAAGATGGATGGACGGAAAAAAGCCGCAAAGGCAGCCATATCAAACTTGAGAAGGCCGGGCATCCGAATCCGATTATCATTCCGTCACACAGCGGAAAGAACCTAGATCGCGGGACGCTGTCTTCAATAATCAAGCATTCCGGCATGACAGTTTCAGAATTCATAGATCTGTTGTAAAAAACGCGCAGATGCTACTCTGAATATATGAAAACAAAATCTTCCTTTTGATTGTTTTCGGAAAAAGCTTTCCACCCGGCGATTATTAAGACACTACAACCATCTTCAGATTCATCTAAAGCTTTTTGCGCAAATACTTTATACCCAACATAAATCGGCGATGTTGTTGAGGTTCTTCTCATAACTATGAAACCATTCATCGGATCATCTATAAAGAGTGGCAATTTGCCGTTGCAATAAAATGACAACCTAACGCTTTTTACTTCATCCGCGACATCAATAACAATATCTTTACGAGATCCATTTTCTCGTAATAAGCCATTTTGCCTTGAGAGCGCTTTGATATCAGATGTGACAGTCGCCATGTGTTTTCCCCGCCAATCCTTGAGGGGAGATGTTCGTAATGGATTGGTTCGAGGGGAATCATGACAAACTACGTGGACTTGCCCGGATTCATGAAATGAAAGCTTTGCGTATCCTGTGCCTTCATGTTGAGTTTTATAATCGAAAACATTTTCAATCTCATCAGCAGCTAATATTTCATTGCCATAGAAGAAATGGCCTTTCTGGCCACAAGGAAAAAAATACAAGCTTGCATCGTTATTAGAGAAAGCAAGTTTTACCATCTTCTTGACGGTTCCTCGATGTCTAATATGAAAACGAGCTGATTTTATTGTTCCCATAAAATAGAGAAGGTAAAAAAATTTCTTTTGCTCTCTAGCAGTCCGGTTGTTCCCAGCGGGAGGCGCGTTCGACGGCGCGGCGCCAGCCGGAGTAAAGCCTGTCGCGTTCGGCCTGTTTCATAGCGGGCTTGAACAGTCGGTCGGTCTCGCGGGCTTTTTCCAGTTCCTTGAGGTTTTTCCATATTCCGACGCCGAGTCCGGCGAGGAAAGCGCTGCCGAGCGCTGTGGTCTCTATCATCTTCGGCCTGTCCACGGGAGCGCGGAGGATGTCCGCCTGAAACTGCATGAGCAGGTTGTTAGCGACAGCTCCTCCGTCGACAAATAGCGACTTGAGGGGTATGCCCGAGTCTTTTGCCATTGCGTCAACGATATCGCGCGTCTGGTAGCACATTGCTTCGAGAGCGGCGCGGGCGAGGTGGGCGGACGTGGCTCCGCGGGTGAGTCCGAGGACGGCTCCGCGCGCGTACATGTCCCAGTGCGGCGCTCCAAGCCCGACGAGCGCCGGCACGAAATACACTCCTCCGTTGTCGGACACGGAGGCGGCGAGTTTTTCGCTCTCGGCGGCGGTCTTGATTATCTTTAATCCGTCGCGCAGCCATTGGATGGCGGCTCCGCAGATGAAGGCGCTGCCTTCGAGCGCGTACGTTGTTTTCCCGCCTGTCTTCCAGCCGATGGTGGTCACTAGGCCGGAGTGGGACTCGACGGGTTTCTCTCCTGTGTTCATTAGCAGGAACGAGCCGGTCCCGTATGTGCATTTCGAGGTTCCGGGGGCGAAACATGTCTGGCCGAACAGGGCGGCCTGTTGGTCTCCGGCGACGCCGGAAATAGGGATTCCGTCGGGGAGTCCGGGTACGTTTTTCGTGCGCCCGATGATTCCGCTGGACTCGACCACTTCGGGCAGAATTGAGACGGGGATGTCGAGAGCTTTCAGGATGTCGGCGTCCCATTCGAGTTTTTTGATGTTGTAGAGCATGGTGCGGGAGGCGTTGGATATCTCGATGACGTGAGAGCCGCCAGCGGTGAGCCTGTCGATCAGCCATGAGTCTATCGTGCCGAACTTGAGGAATCCTTTTGAGGCGGCGGCGCGCGCGCCTTTCACATTGTCCAGCAGCCATTTGACTTTCGTGCCTGAAAAATACGCGTCCACCACGAGGCCGGTCTTTTTCCTGATGGTTTTTTCCATTCCGGCCTTTTTGAGGCCGTCGCAGATGTTTGCCGTCCGGCGACATTGCCAGACGATTGCGTTGTGGATGGGTTTGCCGTCCCGCCTGTCCCACATCACGGTGGTCTCTCTCTGGTTGGTGATGCCGATGGCTTGTATGAGGGCGGGCTTGACGCCTGATTTCTTTGTCGCTTCCCCTATCGTCTTTACCGCGCTTGCCCAGATTTCCATAGGGTCGTGCTCTACCCATCCGGGTTTCGGAAAATATTGCGTGAACTCCCTGTTGACTTTGGCGAGCGCGCGACCGTCCGGGCCGAACACCATCGCGGTTGTTCCGGTCGTCCCTTGGTCTATGGCGAGTATATAGGGTTTGGGCATCTTTTCGGCCTCCGTATAGTTGTGACGGGACGGCGAGCGCCGCCCGCGCGAAATTTTATCACATGCCCGCCCACGGGTCAAAATCGAGCGCGGGAGGATGGCAGAGGAAGTTATCAAAGGAAGCGTTAAGGGAAAACTTTTTCAAAAGTTTTCCCTCAAAAGCCCTTCAAAACTTCTCCTTGCGCGCGGCGAAGCGGGCGCGTTCGCGCCTCCGTCTTCGGCGCGTGTCATGGGAAAAGATATTGGGAAAGGGTTTTCAGTGGAAGCTTGTTCATAAATGATTTTACAAGGGGCGTCGGGAGGGAAGCGAGTCAGCCGATAGACGCCCCAATATTGAATTATCGTCAAAAAGAAGCTATAAACATAGCCAATGGAGATGTGACAATAGTAAATTGAAAAGAGTGTGGATAGGGAAGCATTCCCGCTTGAGCGTCCTTCAATGAATATTTCATGGCAGCAGTGGCAGGATAGCAAGGCGGTTCCATCGGGTTTTCCCTCGAATTACCAGCGAATATAATCGTTTCGCAGGCTCCACAGAAAGATTGCGACTGTCTTTTTTCCGCACGCGGCAGCGCACAGAAAAATAATTGGCCCGGATTTGTGAACAATGCGGGTTCGGCGCGTATTTCTGCGCGATGCATAGAGGCTGAAAACAATATCGAAGACATGAACACAAAAACGGAGCAAATCAACAAGGCTCACAAATCGGAAGTGAACAGCCGGCGCACGTTCGGCATTATCAGCCACCCGGACGCCGGCAAGACCACCCTGACTGAAAAGCTGCTGCTGTTCGGAGGGGCCATACAAGTTGCGGGATCGGTCAAGGCCCGCAAAGCGACGCGCCATGCCACCAGCGACTGGATGCCGTTCGAGAAAGAGTCCGGCATCTCGGTCACCAGTTCCGTGATGTCGTTTAACTACAAGGATTATAAAATCAATCTGCTCGACACGCCCGGACACCGGGATTTTTCCGAGGACACATACCGTGTGCTGACCGCCGCAGACAGCGCTATCATGGTGATTGATAGCGTCAAGGGCGTGGAGACCCAGACACGGAAGCTGATGGAAGTCTGCCGGATGCGAAACACGCCGATCCTCACATTTATAAACAAGCTGGACCGCGAGGGCATGGCTCCTCTCGATTTAATGAATGATATCGAAAGCACCCTGAAGATTGAATGCGCGCCGCTTACATGGCCCATCGGCATGGGCAAGAGCTTCAAGGGATCCTACAACCTCTACCGCAAGGAGCTTGCCCTGTTCACCCCCGGCAAGGAGCGAGTGACTGATGACGCCATAACCATAAGAGATTTAGAGGATCCTCTTATGGATGAAATTATCGGCAGCCAAGCCGGAGAACTGCGAGAGGATTTGGCTCTGCTGGAAGGCGCTGCGGCCCCATTCGACATTCAGGCTTTCCTCAAAGGCGCGCAGACGCCTGTTTTTTTCGGCAGCGCCATCAACAATTTCGGCGTGCAGGAACTGCTCGACACGTTTGTGGAAATAGCTCCATCTCCACAGCCCCGGCCGTCCGCCACGCGAATGGTGTTGCCGGAGGAAGAAAGCTTTTCCGGGTTTGTTTTTAAGATACAGGCAAACATGGATCCCGCGCACCATGATCGAATCGCTTTTCTGCGCGTCTGTTCGGGACGCTTTCTTCGCGGCATGAGGATTCGCCATCACCGCATCGGCAAAGATATCCAAGTCTCCAATCCGATAATCTTCATGGCGCAAGACCGCGCGTCTGTGGAAGAGGCATGGCCGGGCGACATAATCGGAATCCACAACCACGGCGCCATTCGGATCGGCGACACCTTCACGGAAAAGGAGCCCCTTAGTTTCGTCGGGATTCCGAATTTCGCTCCCGAGCATTTTCGCCGGGTGCGGCTGAAATCTCCTCTCAAAAGAAAACAACTACATAAAGGGGCGCTCCAGTTGGTCGAGGAAGGCGCGGTGCAGTTGTTTACGCCTTTGACGGGAAACGATCTGATCTTGGGGGCTGTGGGCGTGCTGCAATTCGAGGTTACCATGGCTCGGCTTATGTCCGAATACGGCGTCGATGCCACTTATGAAAATATGAATTATTCCACTGCCCGATGGATACGCTGCGATGACAGGAAAAAGCTATCCGACTTCGAAAGGCGCCACCATCCCAACATGGCGCGGGATTCGGAAGGCAATTTGGTCTACATGGACGAAAGCGAATGGGCGATGAAATACACAGAGGAGAAATGGCCGGATATACAGTTTCTTAAAATTCTCGAACGTCAATAATTAGCTCTCTTATTTTGATTTTTCTTCACCCCCCGCTCGTTTCCTAGCCTTATGAAAGACGCCGACTCATGATAGGGCGCGGATTAGCCAATAAGCAATACGGCTCCGTAAATTACGCCGAGAGCGCCGCCACGTTCTCAACATTGACCAAACAGAAAGACGCAAAAAATTAGGCAAAAGCGCGTCATGTGAAAAGATATTGGGAAAGAGTTTTCAGTGGAATCTGTTTCTATACATGTTATTAGTTGATTCAACCCACTACCAAGTGTGCCACGCATAAAGCTTTTTCCTTTATGCATGATGTATCCCCCCAAATAGTTAATGGGAACTTTCATTTAATTCTTCGTATAAATGATTTTTCATGGGGCGTCAGGAAAAGACGCGTTTTGCGTGTCTCTTCCCGACGACGATTGAAACGTTTTGAAGAAATACAAAGAGAAACTTTTTCAAAAGTTTCTCTTTGGCTTCTTTCTTCTTTTTATTATCTTTGCCGTTTTTACTTCTGCTCGGCGGCGACGCGGTCGCGGCCGATCTGGAAGAAAGGCTCGGCGTAGGCGCTGTTCCACGTGCGGGCTTCGAAGGAGCGGTTTTTCACCAGATTTTGGAATCCCTCGAACTCCTTGAAATAGGAGCCGTAGATGTGGAAGCTATCGGAGATATCGACGTAGCGGCCGACGGCGACCGGGGCGCCGATTTTTTCAGCCACGCGGTTTGCTATGACCCGCATTAGGTCAGTTAGAGCGAATATGTTCATGAAAGCGGCTTTGTAAGCGTCTCGCGAGCGCCAGTGCGTGTTCATGTTGAGGATGTACGAGCGTGAGCCGGGAGCGGTCTCGGTCAGCCTGAACCAGAGGCGTTGGAGGCAGGGCGGGTCGTCGGTGGGAGCGTCAAGCAGCGGGTTCCACGTTATCGCCTGAGCGCGCCTTGTTATCGGACTGGCCGCCAAGCGATCCACCGAGTACGCTATCTGGTCCACATGCTTGCCCTCGATTTCGTAGTCGAAGAGGCGTTTGTGATAGGTGTAGGTCCATTTGCCGGCGGCCGGGTCGATCCAGTGGTCATGCACGCCGTCCACCACTTCGAGGCGGTACACTTCAAGCTCTTCGAGTCCGGCGGGGAAAGCGCGGTGGATGCGCGGCTCGGCGAACGGGTCCTCGACGACCATCATCATGGTGCAGTCGCGGCTAGGCGGGTCGCCCGGCCTGTCGTACTCGGTGTGTATTTCAATGCCGTTTTCCCAAGCGGCAATGACAGATTTCTCCCATGCTTCCGGCAGAGTGGCTCCGGTTACAGCCAGCGCCGGCACGTTTCCCGTTTTCATTGATTTCCGCCTCCGTTCCCGCGCGGTTTTCCCGCGCGCGTCACGCTTTTTCTTTCGGGTAAGACCCGATGGCCTTCAGAACAATCGTCTCGCGCCGCATGTCCTTGAGGGCCGCCTTCACGTTTTCGTCGCTCTCGTGTCCTTCCAAGTCGACGAAGAACATATATTCCCAGCGGCCCGTCGGGGACGGGCGGGAGAGCATCATCGTGAGGTTCAGGTTGTGTTTTTCGAACGACTTGAGCGCGCGGTACAGAGTGCCCGGCTCGTGCCGCACGGAGAACAGCGCGGACGTCTTGTCGTCGCCGGACGGCAGGTTTTTTTCCCTGCCCATGACGAGGAATCTGGTTTTGTTGTCGCGGTGGTCCTCGATGCGCGGGCGGATGATTTTAAGTCCGTAGATATCCGCCGCCAGCTCGCCCGCCACCGCCGCCGCGCTCTTGAACCTAGCGGCCCGCTGCGCCGCGACGGCCGTGCTGCTCACCTGTTCGATCTCTTTGCCGCGCGCGTTGCGTTTCAGCCATTCGGCGCACTGTTCCAGCGCCTTCGGGTGCGTGTATATCTTTTTTATTTCCTTGAAGTTGTCGTGTTTGGCCATCAGGTTGAGGGAGATTTCGCTGTAAATCTCGCCCACCGCCGCCAGCGGAGTTGTCGCCAGCCTGTCGAGGGTGTTGTTGACCGCGCCCTCGTTCGAGTTCTCGAACGGGACCACCCCGTAGTCGGCCAAGCCCTTTTCGACGTCGTCGAACACCATAGAGATGTCCTCGCAGGGGCGTTCGATTACGTTGGAGCCGAATTTTTTCAGAGCGGCGGCGTGGGAAAACGTCGCGCGCGGGCCGAGAAACGCCACCGTCGGGAGCTTCTGCAGACCCCGGCAGGCGGAAAGAATCTCGCGCCAGACCGCCTCGATGCGCGCCTCGTCCAGCGGCCCTTCGTTAAGCTCCGCAAGACGCGCGATGATTTTTTTCTCTCTAGCCGGGTCGTAATTCGTTCTCTTGAACCGGGCCGTCTTCAGGGCAAGCTCCGCCCGCTCAGACAGCAGTTTCAGAATCTTCTCGTCGACGGCGTCTATCTGCCGCCTGATATCCGACTTGCCCATTTGGCCCTCCAGCCGCGCCGCCCGTTGCGCGTCGATCCGGTTTCCGTCCCGTCCGCTTCCGCGCGCAGCTTCCAAAGATTCTAGCAATTCCCGCCCCACGTGTAAACGCGCCGCATAGACAGCCTTTTGCGCTCGCATACAGCCGCCATCGCTGATGGAACGTTCCCGGATTTCTCATGTTGACAATGTGAGAACCTCTGCGCTAATGTAGTATTTAGAATATTTAAGTTAGACAAATACGCAGGAGCTTCTAATCCAATGAGCGGCGAATATCCGCAAAAATCCTTGTCTATCGAGCGCAGCCCTCTTCAGGCAATGAGAGATGGAGCGCCTTTCATTGCCGTTTACATGTGTTTATACGCTGCGGCAAGATTCCTTTCAAACAAATCGTTCTTGGAATATTTTGGCATAAAACAAACGGTCTCATATTCTTTAGTCGCTATGGCGCTGTCCTTGTTCATAGCTTTTTATCTTGCCTGCATTCTTGTCGCTTTGTTTGCGCGAATGACAAATACGCCTATGGCGCGAGGTTTTTTCAGGAGCGGCTGGCAAGTTTTTCCTCAAATGATTTTCGCGCAGCTCTGCATTTTCATTATCGGGCTGTTCCTGCTGTTTCCTGCCTATGTTGCGACTTTGGCGTTGTCGGGGCTTCGCGGCGCTGTTCCACCTGATGTATTCGACAAAGACAGTATATGGTTGCCGTTCAGTATCGCGTATTTGCTGGGCATATACATGGATTCAATGATTGTGATTTCGAGAAACCATCCGGTCGGCGAGTATTATTATATTAAAGCATGGTTTATCGACGGCCCAAGATTTCTTCTAAAGAACTTAAAAAAATCATCCGGTTTGATAATCCTTAGCGCGGCTATTACGGCGATAGGCATGCTGACCAAGAGAATTCTGCCTCTATCTGAGCAGATGTTTGCCACTATCGCGATATGGGTGTTCTTAGATTTTCTGTTTATATATATCAAACTCTCCGCGATAAGCATTCTAATCAAAAGCTGTTGGAATCCCTTTGCGGAGCATCCATTTCAAATGGAGTTGGCTTATGAAACATCCGACCCTGAAGAAGCGCGAATAGCGGCGCGGGCGCTGGATGAAGAACGGATATTTTACAAAACATATCCCGGCTTCGAAAACGCCGCCGTTGGGCTTGAACAAAAGTTATTTGACAAAGCGGGATTCTACGTGAAGTTGGACGGCTCAATCATAACAGCTTCGGATTTGATAGATAACGGGTTGAGAGAAGCGCGCGGCGAAAAACTTTCTCCCGAACAACAAGTTGAGAGATCGGAAAACACTCGTTTGATGATCGAACAATTGAGGGAGAAGCGAGGTTCGATTCGGCAAAGAAATAGAAAGAAACGATAGGCAATAGACGCGCGTTCAGCCTTTTGGTTGTCTGCTTTCGAGGTCGGCTTTCCGGACGGCGTCCGTTTTTTCGGAGCGTTCAGCGTTAATGCGGTCGCGTTCGCCTTGAAGCTGAGCCTCAAGCTCGGGGATCAGTTGCCGTATCTCTTCCTGAGAGAACTGGGACTCGGCCTCTCGCAGCCGGGCGGACACTTTCAGCTCGATCTCCGCAATGAGGGCGTCGTACTCCCTGTTTATGTCGCGTATCTGCTGTTTAGCTTCTTTCGAAAGCTCGGTCGGGTCGTCTTGAGGGACGATGTCCTTTGTTTTTTCGAGAGCCAGTTCGAGAGCGGATTTCATAATCGGGCCTCCCGCCGGTGAGCGTTTCCCGGCGCACATAAGTTTATGAACTTTTCTGCAAAACGACAACGACTTCGCCGATGTTTCACCTGCCGCCGAAAACGGCCCCGCCGAAGTAGAGTATGGCGTAAGGAGTGGAGTCGGCGAGGGTGAGGTCGCGGTTGGAAGGGGCGATGCCGCCGGTTCCGCAGAATATTTTCAGCCCGCGTTCGGGCTTGGGCGTCAGCTTGTCTATCGCGGCGGACATACAGATTCTGCGTCCGGCGATCTTAACTTCAGCTTCTCCGGCGGCGGCTCCCTCGTTGGCCAGCTTGTCCAGAGTGTAAAGCCCGCTGAGGTTGAGCGCGGGCAGGTGCGCCATAAATCCAGAAGTGTTGTCGATGGAGCTTCTGCTGGGCCTAAAGCGAACGTCGTCGGGAATATAACCGACGATTAACGCGGCGGCCCCGATGTTGGTGAAAGACTGGAAGACGGCGCGGGTCTCTCCGCAAACCATCAGAGAGGAGCCGTTGTGTCCGGCCTCCGCCCCCAAGATGTCCAACGAGGCGGGGATATCGAGATCCTCGCCGTCGGAGGTTATCGGAGTCAGAAGCGCGGGTCGGAAGTCATCGAGTTTGGGAAGCTGTATGACCTCGTTGCCGACCTCGTCTGACGCGCGGATGAAGAATTCGGCCTCGCCCGCCGGGATGGAATCTGCGACAACGGTCCACCAAAGCGACCTTGAGGGGTCGGGAGACATCGGGATGTCCGCCGGTTTCAGTTCGCCGCCCGCGCGGATAGCGAACACCCGCGCGGATTTGACTTTGAACTTGCTGATCTCCGGGTCGACCCATATCTTGGCGGATATGACCGCCGAGCCGGGGGCGGTTCCGGGAGAAAGAGAGACGTCTAAGATGTCGGGCGGGACGTCCTGAAGGTTGTTCCCGAACGCTTGAGGGATGTTGTTGAAGATGGAGTCGGGCATCTGCTGGGCGCAGGCCGCCGAGGCTGTCAGAGCCGCCGCCGCAACGGCGGACATGATGGTTTTCGTCAGTTTTTTCATTTTTTCAGTCCGAGTATTTTTTTGATTTGGTCGACGCTCGCGGAGTCCGCCGGGAGAGACATTGAAGCGAGCGCGGCGGACGCGCGGGAGAAAGCGTCCAGCCCTTTTTCAAGCGCCGGAGCGACTTCCGCCGCGAACATGGGCGACAGTTCCGCCGCCGGGAGCGCTGATGAATAGCTGTTCAGCAACTCACGCAGGCTCGCGGCCGAGCCAGCGGCTTTCGAGGCGTCGGACAGCGATTCGAGCAGAGCGGGAATATGCGCGATGTTAGCCGGAGAAACCTTCTCTCCCTTTATCAACAGGGCCAGCAGAAGCGCGTCTCCCGCCGGCTGCCCGCCAGCGATTATTTCCGACGCGCGGCGGATAGACCGCGCCGGGTCGTAAGCTTCCGGGTTCCACCCGTAGTCCGCGACTGTGGAATCGACGAAGCGGGACATCTTGGCGCGGGAGTCGTCGGCGAATCCGTAAGGGTTGTTCAGATAGCTTGAAGTCAGCTTGTAGATGTCGGGGTCGCGCCGTTCGACCGGGCCGAGAGGAGACCAGTTGTCGCCGATGGCGGGCGGCCGCCCAACCAACTTGATGAACTCTCTTACGTCGTCGGCGGGAATGGAGTTTGACACTATGTCTCGGCCCGTCCAGCCGATGTCGATGTCCGGGTGAAGCTTTTCGCGAACGATGCGCATGTAGTCCGTCGGCGTCCAGCCCCAGTACTGGTTGGGCACGAAGAAGAGCTTCACATCACGGTCGCGCTCGCGCAGCGCGTCGAGAAGCTTGTTCGTCACTTCCACTTCCGCTTCCGCTATGTTCTTGTACGCCGCCCTGTCTGCGGGCGTCGAAAGGTAGGGTAGCACGTCGTCGAAGAATATGCCGAACCGCCTGACGCCGATTTCCTGCATCCGGGCGTACTTAGCTGCGAGGACCTCAAACTCCGCCGGGTCGGAATACTCCATAGACATGGCGGGGGAAAGAGAATAGGCGAATTCCACATGGTTGCGGGCGCTCGCTTCGACGTACTGCTTGAACCATTCCATCTCTTCGTCGGGATGGGGGGCGCGCCACCTGCGCCTGAAGTACATGCCTTCCTTCGGCGCGTATATAAAGGAGTTCATTTTCATCTTGCCAGTCCACTCGATGATGGCGAGGCGTTTTTCATGCGACCACACGCTGTAGCCGCCTTCGAGAACTCCCCTGTACGAGAAAGCCGGGAAATCAATCACTTCGCCCGCCGCGAGTTTCGCGCCGCCTTTGGCGATAAGCTGCTCCAGCGTCAGCGCCGCGTAGAAAAAACCCGCCCCTGTCCGGGCAGATATCTTTATCTCCGCCCTGTCTCCCGCCGAGACTTCAATACGGTATCCCTCTTGCCGGAAAACGGTCTCGTGTTCCGGGCCGCCGAATTCGAAGGAGATAAGCCCCGCGCCGTCTTCCGGAGACGCTGACATTCCTTTTTTGCCGAGCGCTTCCGCGAGGTAGTCGAGCGCCTGAGAGCCGACAAGCCTCTCGTCTGCGTCGATCTCGAAAGACGCGGGCGCGGATATCCAGCCCGTCAGGCACGCCTGTTGAGGAGCCGGGTAAATGACAGCCGCGGCGTCTATGGCGCATTCCGCCGCCGCAGTCGCGCTCGAGGGCGCCGATGTAATCGCCGTAGCGATGGCAATCGCCGCGACCAAAGCGATTCTTGTTGCGTTCTGTTTTACTTTTATCATGATGATTTCTCTGCCCCGCCGAGGTTTCTTCTGCCGATGAAACCCGCTGATGTCTAAAAAAGCCAATCAATAAGATAGGTTGAAGCCCGCCGGTGTGTCAAATAATTTGCTCGGCAAGCGTTTTGACTTTTATGGAAAGTCCGTATATTATTTTTTCTCATGAAAATTAAGAGCCTATTGATTGTGTTGACGGTTGCATTTTTTGCGGCGGCTTCCTTTGCGACGGCTGAGAGCGCCGAAGCGCCGGGAGCATCTGTATTCATAGACGATTCATCGATAATCAAGAATCTTGTCATACTGTGCGACGGCGGGGGAATGCGGTTTTCGCTCGCCGCAGCGGCCCCGCAGGGCGTGCGCAGACTCGAACTTCTATCCGGCAGTTCCATCGTCGCCGCAAAGGAATGCTACGGCTCTGAAATGTGCAGGATGGCTGGCTTCGCAGGATTGGCCTCTCTGTCGAGCGGTGTCATCACCGCCGTCGCAAGCGATAAATCCGGGCGCGAGCAGCGCGAGCGCGTCCGCCTCAACGTCGAAAATAGCGACCCCAAAGTTTACATGATAACCTCGATGCCGATGATGGAAGGCTTTGCGCCCGCTATCATGGCCGAAGGAGAGCAAGAGGGCGGGAACGCCCCTGAAGCCGCAAAACCCGACGAGAAACGGCCTCCGGCTATTTCAGGCGAGCTTTCCTCCGCCGTCAAAGGTCCGGACATGTCAGCGACCATCAAAAAGAACGGCGCCAACGACTACACCATTTCGATATTCGCGCGCGACGACTCCGGCGTGAACTTCATCCAGATACTTGAAAACGGCTCTTTCTACGATGTGGAGAGATGTGAAGACAAGAAGGAATGCGGTTTCACAAAAAACGTTAAAAGCAGAAAACCCGGAAGAAATTCCTATCTTATAAAATCGATGAACAGCAAAGGCGCGCTCTCGTTTCAGGAAGAATTTCTGGTGTTTACAGCCGCCGAATGACGCGATGTTTAAGGGAAAACTTTTGAAAAAGTTTTCCCTTAAAATCCCTTTCAAAACGTTTCCTTGCGCGCGGCGAAGCGGGCGCGTTCGCGCCTGCGCTCCGCCGCGCTCATGTGAAAAGATATTGGGAAAGGGTTTTCAGTGGGATCCTATTCATAAATGATTTCACATCATGCGTTGCGCAACCACAACCGTAGGGGCGACCCTTGCGGTCGCCCGAAATGTTAAAAGGGCGGGGGCAAGCCCCGCCCCTACGATTACGATTTTAAATGGGGCGTCGGGAGGAGAAGCGCGTCAGCGATTCGCTCCCGACGGCCAGTGAAACGTTTTGAAGAGAATCCAAAGAGAAACTTTTTCAAAAGTTTCTCTTTGGCCGCCGGAGGCGCTTTCATCGGCTGAGAGCGCCGCCGAGTCTTGCGGCCAAGGGCATGATGTGGCTGTAAACGGCAGACGCGTTGCGCCAGTGTCCGCGGCGAAGATTTTTTTGCAGCAGCTTGAACGCTTTCCGGCCCAAGGGTTTCGAAAACGGTTGCATTAGACAGGCGAGAAACGGGTCTCCCATCCACAAGTGTTTATGTCCGGGCAACAGAATGTCGAAGTCGATGTCCGCGAGCGTTTCTAGAGAGCCGCGCCAATCGTCGTAGTCGCTCATTATGCGAGAACTGCCGGGCACAAGGCAGTCGCCAGTGAATAGGATGGTTTTGCCCGAGACCTCGACCCGGACACAGACTGAGCCGGGAGTATGGCCGGGGGTATGAATGCATTCGAAGGTCAAGCCGGCTATGTCGAGACTTTGCCGCGAGGACATCAGGATATCTACGCGCTGCGGAGAAATCCTCTCGCCGAAAAACCAGCCCGCGCAGGTGCGTTCGCTGTCGGCTGTTTCAACAGGAGCCGCATCAGCCTCATGCAGCGCGAGCGGCAGAGCGGGATTCTCCTTGCGGAGTCGTTCGATTCCGGCGATATGGTCGTAGTGGCAGTGCGTGCCGAGCACGACGGCGATGTTCTCCGGTCTCGCGCCGAGCGAGGCGAGGACGCCGAGCAGCTTATTGTGCGCCTTGCCGCTGCCGCAGTCGACAAGCGCCGGAGCGTCGCCCATCACCAGATAAGCCGAACTGTCGTAATGATGCGTCAGTTCCGAATCAGCGACTCGATATACGTTTTCATGCATTCTTTCATATGCGGGTTCTTTTTTCATCATTCCTCTTATCGGCTTTCGCCGAAAATTTTACACCAATCGCGGTCGCAATAAACAACCTTTCCTCAAACATTTGTTCACAGTGCGAAGTTGCCGTCCGCTGCTGTTATAATAGGCGGCATGAAAGCGATGTTCGTGTGCATGGGAGCCGAGAACCTCGGTGTTGAATATCTTGCGGCAGAAGCGAGGGCCGCCGGCCACGAGGTTTCTCTGGCGTTCGACCCGGCGGTATTCGGCGGCCAGCTAATGTGGGACATCCCGACGCTGGCCCGGCGGTTGGACTTGAGGAAAAAAATCGCCGCGCGCGCGGCGTCGGAAAAACCGGATGTAGCGGCCTTTTCATGTCTGTCCGGAAACTACGCTTGGGCGCTGGCGGCGGCGGGCGACGTGAAGGAGGCCTCGCCTTCGACGAAGATATTTCTGGGCGGGCCGCACCCGACGGCTGTTCCGGAGAGGGCTGCCTCCGAGCCTGTGGCAGACGCGATAGCGGTCGGCGAGGCGGACTCGACGTTCGCGATGATGCTGCAGCGGGCCGGGGAAGGCCCGCGAGCCGTCGGCGACCCTCCGCCGGGCGTGTGGGAAAAACTTCCGGGCGGCGGGATCGCGACCGGCGGCCCGCCGCGCCTTGTCTCCGATTTGGATTCCCTGCCGTTCCCAGCGAAGGACTTGTTCTACGAGCGCGTCCCTTCCCTCCAGAGCCACTACATGATAATGTCCGCGCGGGGATGCCCGTACAACTGTTCGTACTGCTACAAAAGCCTAGAGGCGCACTGCGCGCCCGGCTCCAACCCCGTGCGCCGAAGATCTCCGGAAAACACCCTGCAAGAGTTGCGCGAGGCGAAAGCTCGCTGGCGACTCCGCATGGTCGTCTTCAGGGACGACGTGTTTACGCTCAACCGCAAGTGGCTGGAGCGGTTCACCGAGGGATACCGTCGGGACGTCGCGCTGCCGTACTTCTGTTACACGCATCCCGCCGCGCTCGACGCCGGGACCGCCGACCTGATAAAAGAAGGCGGGTGCTCGTTCGTCACCATCGGAGTGCAGTCCGTGGACGAAGCACAGAGGCGCGAAATCCTCAACAGAAAATACACCAACGACCAAGCGAGACGCGCGGTGGCCCTGCTCAAGGAGCGAGGCATAACGGTGTCGGTAGACCATATAGCGGGCATCCCCGGAGACACGGAGGAAAAGCTGATGGACGCCGCCCGGTTCTATAATGAAATGAGACCGGACAGGCTGCTCACGTTCTGGCTGACATACTATCCGGGCACGCGAATCATGAAGACGGCGCTCGAAACGGGCGCGATAACGGAAAAGGACAAAGAAAGGATAGAATCCGGCGGCGCTGGACACAGATACAGCGGGGGCGGCGCGGGCGGCTTGACACCGGCAATGAAGAGGATGCCCGCCGTCATGGCTCTTGCCTCCATACTGCCCAAGCGGATGGCGGCGCGGTTTCTCGACAGCCCGCTGCGGCGGCTAGTCCCGGCATCGTTCGCCGCGCACAACATTCTGCTGTTCGTCAACGCGATAAAGATAAAAGACCCTTTTTTTATATATAATATTTCGTTTTTCCTGTCGCGCAAGCGGGTTCCGTGACAGGTCGCGGCGGGACGCTCCAGAGGGCTTGTTAAAAATTTCACAAAGTTAAAAACCACTTAACAACATTTAAATATTTCCTTGCGCGGGTTTTTTCGGAAGCATAGAATCTATTTAGAATCGGCGGGTTTTCTGCCGTTTCAAAGACAAAAAAGACTTAACCACAGGGGCAGACATACGGAGAGGGAGAAACCGCTATTTTTTTTGTTGCCTCTAAGGCCGAAAAGCAATGAACAAACAAGTGATAAACGAGATACAGGGCACTACTGTGCTCGTTGTGGACGACGATGTGGATTTCACCGAGATGATGCGCAATCAGCTCGAACACATCGGGATGAAGGTTGTCGGAGTGGCGCACAACGGGCCGGACGCGCTTGACATGATAAAGGAGCGCGACCCCGGACTTGTGATGCTGGACATCAGGATGGAGGGGATGGACGGGATAGAAGTCGCCAGAATCATCAACAGGACAGAGCCTCGTCCGGTGATGTTTCTGTCGGCGCATCCGGAGTACGCGCCCGGAGCGCGGGACACCGGGGTGTTTACCTACCTCGTCAAGACCTCCAGCATTGAGAAGATGGTTCCGTCGATAGTGATGACGCTGAACCACTTCAGGGAGATGTCCGCGCTGAAAGCGATGATGGAGAGCATGCGGGAGTCGGTGGAGAACGAAAGCGCGATCAACAGCGCGGCGGGCAGGCTGATGGACACAAAGGGAATTACGCGGGAAAGGGCGATGGAGGAAATAAGAAAGAGATGCAGGGAATCGAACAGGCCTTTGGCGGACGTGGCAAAAGAACTTGCGGAAGGATGAGCGCGGCCGGACGGCCGGAGCGGGTGGCGCCATGAGAAACAAAACCAGCGATACGCCTAAAGGAACCGAAGACGGAATGAAGATGGACTTCAGGCTCGAACCAATCAAGCGCGTCATCCGGGCGTCGTTTCCCGACCTAGACATATCAGTGGTCGACAACGCGCGGGACGACGTGGGCGGCGTGCTGTACGTCAGGAACGCGCCCAGCGAGTTCGCCTCTTCTATGGGACTGTCCATGGATTTCGTGATGGTTCCTCTGGACGACAGAAAGAAGTCCGAATTTCTGGTCGTGCCGATACCGGAGCAGGACCCCGAGGCTCCGCCCTCGCCTGCGGCATTCCGGTTCTAGCGCGTCCGGCACGGGGAGGTAATTATGCAACCCGCAAACAAGATTCTTATTGCCGACGATGACGACGATTTTAGAATTCTGCTGAAGGATTTTCTAAGCGAACAGGGGTTCCATGTGGTGGAGGCATCGGACGGGGGAGAGGTCTTCGACAAAACCTTGGCTGAAAACCCGGACATCGTGCTTCTTGACATCATGATGCCCAACCGCAACGGTTTCGACATCTGCCGCGACATCAAAAAGGACATCCGCACGCGGAAAAGCGTGGTGGTGATGCTGTCCTGCAAGTCCGGCCTGACCGACAAGCTTTCGAGCTACGTGGCGGGAGCCCAGCGCTATATCGGAAAACCATGCGACCTCGACGAAGTCAAGGACTGCCTTAAATCCGTTCTGCGGCAGCGCCAGATTTCAACCATGCAGTTCGAAGAAGACCAACGACAGGCCTGACCTCCGGACAACTCGCGCATTTTTATCCGCTTTTAAAGAATTTGAGAGAAACTAATTAATGAGCTTCTCTTTGATCCCGAATCCTAATGATGATTCGGGCTAGACCCGCATTGGTGAAAAACATGAGTTATACATGCTATTAGACGATTCTACCCACTGCCAAGTGTGCCATGCGCAAAACTTTTTCTTTTGCGCATGATGCTTTTCACCAAATAGTAAATGGGAGCTTTCATTTAGTTCTTCGTATAATGTTTTTTTCTGCGATACGCGCTGAATCAGCAAGCGAAGCTCCGCATTCGGCGCCAGCATGAAATGTTTTGAAATGGATTTTAAGGGAAAACTTTTTCAAAAGTTTTCCCTTAACCTTAACCAGCTTTCAGCGCTTCGCGCTAATCCAGTTCGAACATTCGGCGGGAGTTTTCCCTGAATACGCCACGGAGGAAGGCGTCGTCGAAGCCTCTGCGTTTCAGTCCGTCCACAGCTTCGGAGAAGTCGTAGGGGATGTTGGGAAAATCGCTTCCGAAAACAATGCGGTCGGCGAACGGCAGCAGCCTTTCGTCGGGGAGGGCGAACGCGGAGTCGAAGACCTTTGCGTCAACGAAAATCATCGCCGTGTCCAGATGCAGGTTCGGGAATTTTTCCATCATGGCTAGAGCCTTTTCAAAATCGAACCCGCCCATGTGGCAGAGGATTGTTTTAAGCTCAGGGATATCGGAAAGAAGAGCCTCAAGGTCGTCTAGGCTGGTGAACTCGTTGGGATAAGGGGCGGTTCCGGCGTGGACGACGAACCATTTGCCGCGTTCGGCCATAAGCTCGAAGACGGGATACATATCAGGCTGATTAATCGGGCGGCAGGAGACGAGGGGCTGCATCTTTAGGCCCCGGAATCCCCAGTCGCCGAACCAGCGCGCGGCCGCTTCGAGGTTGCCCGGCTCTCCGGGCAGAAGAGAGCCGAAAGGGATGGATCCTTGTTGCCGGGCGGAGAAATCGCGGGTCCATTCGGCGAGGCCGTCCCTGACGCCGGGTTTGTGCGGATAGTTGAGAACAGTGAAATGAGACGCGCCGAACCCGCGAAGAACGTCCGCCAGAAAATCTGGATCGCCCTTGTAGTTTATCCGCCAGTTGTGAGTTTCGAAAAAGTCCCACACCGCGCTGAACATGCGAGGCGGAAAGAAATGCGCGTGCGCGTCCACGAATCCGCCGGGAAAGAGACTCGATGTAGATTCCGTTCCGTTCATATCCTCCGCCTTCCGGATGAGCGCGCGCGGCTTTCCGCCGCTATCCTTTCGAACATGTCCGCGTATTCGGAAGCCATTTTTTCGATGGTGAAAAGGCGGGCGCGTCGCGCTCCTTTTTCAATGAGACTCTCCCGCAATCCCGGCTCGGTAAGCGCTCTGGCTATGCCGTCTGCTATGGCCTGCGGCTCAGGGGCGACGACAATCGCGGCGTCGCCGACGACTTCCGGCAGCGAGGCGGCGTTCGAGCAAACGACAGGAGCTCCCATAGCCATAGCTTCGAGGGGCGGATAGCCGAAGCCCTCGTATTTAGAGGGATAGACGAAGACGGAGCATCCGGCCGCTAGGGCCGCCGCTTCCGCGTCGCCGACGTATCCGACGAAAACGACATCCTGCGAGCAGCAAAGCTCGCGCGCGATCTCCGACAGCCGCTCAAACTCGCCCGACTTCGCGCCCGCCACCGCCAGCTTGTGTCTATTGCGCAACTCAGGCGGCAGAGCGGCGAACGCCCTGACGAGCGCGCCGACGTTCTTCGACGCCCTGAGATGCCCCAGATAGAAGATGTATCCGCCCGGAATCAAACCGGATTTAGCCGCCGCCGCCGCTATCTTGGCGGGGTCTTTTTCCGGCCCGGAGCCTTCTCGCAGTCCGGGATAAATCACCTGTATCTTCGCCTCGTCCACTCCGGCGCGGGCGATCTCCTTTTTCGAGAACTCCGAATCGGTGACAACGCTGGAAGCTTTCGCGGCGTACGCAGGGAGCATGTTGGAGAGGTAGAATTTCTTCGCCGCCGCCGCCGCGCCTTTTTCGGGCATCTTTATGGGAATAAGATCGTGAACTGTGATGACCGCCGGACAAGGAGCGGTCAGCGGGCATTTATGGTATATGGAGTAGTAAACGTCGATATTGTCGCGACGCAGAGCGCGCGGAAGCAGGAGTTGGTCCCAGAGGACAGTGGGGCTATCCGGCAAAATGCGTGCCTGCGCGCCCGGCGGGAGAAAACCGTCCGTCGGTTTACGTCGCGCGTAAAGAACAAGAGAGATGTCGGGCCGTTCGGATGAAATCCAGCCGATGAGACCTTTAAGGATGCGCCCCATGCCAGTGGCGCCGCCGCCCTCGAATTCGCGGCAGTCGATGCCAAGCCTCATGATCCGGAGTCTCCGTTCGGAGCGCCGCCGCGCCTTCCCGTCCTGCGGCTCGACATCTCTCGAAACCGCCGCCAGTCGTTCTTGTCCGGCCTTCGGAAGTACGGCCCTTCTTCCTGCTGCGGGACAGGTTTTGCGCGCCCCGCGGCTATTAGCGCCGCCGCCTCCGCCGCCGCTTCCGCCCCGGCGGGCGCGAGCTTCTTTTCCATGCTTGCGATGTCGTCCCAATCCTCGACAGCGACTATTTTCTGAACGATTATCCCCCCTGTGTCTATCCCCCTGTCGAGCAGGTGGGCGGTCACTCCCGTTTCTTTCTCGTTGTGATACAGCGCCCAGAACACCGGGGCCGGTCCTCTGTATTTCGGCAGAAGGCTCGAATGCAGGTTAAACGCGCCGAGTCGCGGTAAAGCGATTGTTTTCTCCGCGAGTATCTGGCTGAACGTGCTCGTTATCAGGATGTCCGGCGCGAGCGACCTTATCAGTTCGGATGACGCGTCGCCATTAATGTCATCCACGACATAATGCGGTATGCCGGCGCTGGAAAGAAATTTTTCAAGTTCAGGCCTTACTAGTTTCGATTTTATTTTTGCGGCGATCTTTCGGAAGATGAAGCGCGCGCCGTACTTGGCGACGAGCGCGAGAGGATCATCCAGTTTAACCGAGCCTTTCGAGGAAGAAACAACTCCGGCGACGACATGGCCGTCCTTAATAAGGCGCGACAGATGGATATCCTTGTATCGTGAGTCGGCGTTGGTGAGAAAGACGATTCTGGCGCTGCTCATGGTCTCGCTTTCGCGCGCGGGGTCTGAGCTGAAGCCGCGCTCCGGGAGACGTTTGCAGGGTTCCCGGAGCGCGGCGGCTGCGGCGCGGTAGAATTAACCCGGATTCGTCGATAGAGCCGACGAACCGGGGCGATTTTCATAGCGGCGAACTGCTTCGTTGCCGCCGCATTTTTTTGTTCATGAACCCTATGTTCTATTCACTGCAAAAACGCGTCTTGCGCCTCGCATTTCATCCGCTCTGAACAATCGCTCCCGAATCCTAATGACGGATTCGGGATTAAAAAACCTGCGGGCCGGCCGCGAAGGCGGCCTTCCCTCACTGCCACACGCCGTAGTGCACGCGGGATTTCACGAATCTCGCCTTAGGGTATTTATCTTCCGCCGGATGCCCGACCGCCACTATGGCGAATGGAACTATGTTTGCCGGCATGCAGAAAAGTTTTTTCACGGCCTTCATTTTGTCTGCGTCAGGGTACACGCCTAGCCACGCCGCGCCGAGTCCCTTGGAGTTCGCCGCGACCAGCATATTCTGTGTTGCCGCCGCGCAGTCCAGTTGCGCGGTGTTCTTGTGAACTTCCAGAGTCTTGTCGTAAGCGACCACTATGGCGAGCGGGGCCTGCTTTAGCATCGGGCCGTGCTTCTGAGCGTCCGCCGCGGCTGACAGCGTCTCTTTGTCCGTTATCACCATGAAATACCACGGCTCCTGTTTCCCGGTGGATGGCGCGCTCATCGCCGCTTCGAGCAGATACCTTATGTCCTGCTCGCTCACCGCGTCCGCCTTGAATTTCCTTATTGTCCTTCTCGTAAGTATCGCGTCCATGACAGCCTCCTCATTTTCCGCGTCCGCGCGGCATAGTATTATTTTCCCGTATTCTACCATAATCGGTTAAAATACCAACAGCCGCCTGTGTGACAAAGTTCCCGACGGGGATGGAAACAGCCGGAGACGAGAGAGATATGGGCAAACCCGAAACGCTGGTCGTCATGGTGGTCGCCGGGATAGGAGATCTCGTTCTGGCGACGCCGGCGCTGCGCGCGCTCAGGCTCGGGCATCCCGACGCGGCCATACATCTTATGACGAATTCGCAGGCCCTCCCGCTGGCGAAAAACCTCCCATACGTCTCCAAGGTCTGGCCGTTCCCGGTGCGCGACATCATACGAGACAGAAAGAACATGCTGGCCGGAGCGGCGACGCTGGCGCGGCTGCGCGCGCTCAAACCCGACGTATGCGTCAACCTTTTCAAAGTCAAATCGAAAGCCGGCGCGACCCGCATGAAAGCCGCCTTCGCCGCCATCGGAGCATCCGTCCGCGTCGGACACGACTCATTCGGCTTCGGCTCCTCCCTCACGGTGAAGGCCCCCGAAGACTTTTTCATAGACCGCCATGTCTGCGAATCCATGCTCGAAATGGCGAAGCTCGCGGGCGGAATTCCGGACGGCGCGGGGCCGGATGTGTTCTGGGACCCCGAAAGCGAGTTGAAATGGCGCGGTTTTTTCGATGAACTGAGCGAAGGCGGCGCGCCGGTGGTCGGCGTCAATCCGGGAGGAGACAGACGGACTAAGAGGCTGGGGGCGGACAAGTTCGCGGCAGCCGCCGACGCCGTAGCGAGGGAACGAGGGGCCTCGGTGGTCGTGTTCGGCGGGCCCGGAGAAGAGCCCGCCGCCGCCGCAGTTTGCTCTCTGGCAACTCACGCCGTCCCGGCGAGCTTGGCCGGCAAGCTCTCCCTGTCCGACCTCGCGTACGCGCTCGGCAGAACCGACCTGCTGATAACAACCGACAGCGGGCCGATGCACATCGCCGCCGCCGCCGGGGCGAGCGTCGTCTGCGCGTTCGGCCCGGACGACCCGCGACTCACCCGGCCCGTCGTCCCGGAAGACCGTTCTCGCGTCATTAAACTCCACCGCGACTGCTCCCCGTGTTTCAAGAGCGACTGCGAGCGCCCTTCATGCATGGAAGACATCCCGGCGGAAGACATCGCGCGCGCGGCGGTCGAGCTGCTCGACATCAGGCGAGCGGCGCGGGAGTCTGCCGAACAATGACGAAAAAAATCAAAGTCCTGCGAGTCATCACCCGGCTCGACCTCGGCGGCTCGGCGGTCCACGCCGCGCTTCTGGCGAAGCTGCTCGATCCTTCGCGCTATGAGACGCACTTCATCTGCGGTTCCGTCAATCAGCTCGACGAGCGCGAGATAGAAGAGATTCGCGGAGCGTGCGCGAGCTTCCGCGTCGAGCCTCTGTTACAGAGGGAAATCGAGCCTTTGAACGACCTGCGCGCGCTTTTTTCGCTGACGCGTTTTATGCGCCGCGAGAGATTCGACATCGTCCACACACACACGTCCAAAGCGGGATTCGTGGGCCGCGCGGCGGCCCGGCTGGCCCGCGTCCCGGTGGTCGTCCACAGCACCCACGGTCACGTCTTTTACGGATACTTCGGCCCGCTCAAATCAAAACTGATAGTTGCCGCCGAGAAACTAGCCGCGCGCGTCACCGACCGCGTCCTTTGCCTCGCTCAGTCGGAAATCGAAGACCACCTGAAACTCGGCGTAGGCGCAAGAGACCTCTTCGAAGTTCACATCAGCGGAGTGCCGATAGAAAAGTTTGCCAAGCCCGCCGAGCCGCGCGAGAGGGTCCGCGCCTCGCTCGGAGTCCCGCCGAATGCGCAAGCCATCGCCATCGCCGCGCGCCTCGACCCCGTCAAATCCGTCGGCCACGCCGTGCAAGCTTTCGCTCTCCTTTACGGATTCGATCCGCCCCCCTTTCTTCTCATTGCGGGGGACGGCGAAGAACGCGAAAAACTAGAAGCGCTCGCGCGCGACCTCGGCGTGTCCGACCGCGTTCTATTTCTCGGACTCCGACGCGACGTGCCGGACATCCTTCACGCATCAGACGCGTTCCTGCTCACTTCCCTCAACGAGGGATACGGAAAAGCCATCGTCGAAGCCATGAGCGCGGGACTGCCTGTGGTGGCGACGGACGTCGGGGGCGTTTCCTCTCTAGTGAAAAACGGCGAGACGGGTTTTCTCGTCCCGCCGGGCGACCCGAGCGCGGCGGCGGACGCGCTCGGCAGAATCCTCCGCGACCCTGCGCTCGCAAAATCAATGTCGCAGGCCGCTCTCTCCGCCGTTTCTGAGAACATGAGCGTCGACGCCATGGTCCGCCGCGCAGACGAAATTTACTCCGCCCTCCTCAAAAGATAGACGGCGGCCTGTTTGTTGCGCGTCAGCCAAATTATGAACAAGAGAGAAAAGTTCGGAAAAGGGGTTTGGGGAACAACCCTTTTCAAAGAGTTTTCCCCATCCGCCTAAGAAAGCCGCGGTTCCTTCGCGTTTATCCATTCCTTCGCGGCGGCCTGAGGCGGGAGAGATGCGCGAGCGCCCTGCCGCGTGTCGCGTTTAAGCAATTCCTTTTCAATCGCGTCTATGGTTCGTTTTTTTTCCATCGCCCAAGCCGGGGCGATCAGCAGGTCTGACGGCCCGTCGGCGGTCAGGCGCTGTATGACGATGCCGGGAGTTAGCAGTTCGAGATAGTCGCAGACGAGCGAGACATAATCCTCGAATCTGAAGATGGGAATCTCGCCGCGCGCGTGAGCTTCCGCAAGAGGAGTGTCCTTGAGAATGTGAAGGAGATGAATCTTGACGCCGTTTACGCCGAGGTCGGAGAGGAGGCGCGCGGAGTCCAGCATCATCTCGCGCGTCTCGCCCGGCAGGCCGAGGATGATATGTCCGCATATTTTCAGGTTGCCCCTGTTGAGAGCCCGGTTCGCCGCGTCCACGAAAGAGGCGACATTGTGCCGCCTGTTAATTCGCTCGAGCGTGCTGTCATGCGCGGATTGCAGTCCGAGTTCGATCCACGTTTCCCTGCCGTCTCCGATGGAGGCAAGAATGTCGAGAACCTCGTCCGGCACGCAATCCGGCCTTGTGCCTACGGACAGACCGACAACGTCATCGCAGGCGAGAGCCTCGGAGTACGCCCGTTCGAGCGTTTCCACTGGGGCGTATGTGTTCGTGAACGCCTGAAAATACGCAAGGAATTTTTCCGCTTTGTATCTGGCCCGCATGAATTCAGCGCCCTTGCGAACCTGTTCTCTGATCGGGGCCCGTTCCCTTCTGGTGTTCGGACTGAAACCCTGATTGTTGCAGTATATGCAGCCGCCCTCGCCCAGCGAGCCGTCCCTGTTCGGACACGTGAAGCCAGCGTCTATCGATATCTTATAGACCTTGCAGCCGAACCTGCCCTTCAGATAGTCGCTGAACGCAAGATACCTTTTCTCATTCATCCGTTTTCCGCCGATCCCAAGCTAAGCCCGGTTTTCTTGCGAAAAATCCGGTCTGAGTCCCGAATAGTATAAACCCGAATAAACAGTTGTGAAAGATTTTTGCCGGAGGCTACGGATTCCGAAGCGTTAAATAGCCCCGGCGAGGCTTAGCGAAGGACGGGGGAGGCGGGTTCAGAGTTTGATCGCAGAGCCATCCATGCTTGAATCGGAAATGTTGAAGAATGACAACACGGTGGGGGCTATGTCGATGATGGAAGCTTGTTCGACGACGCGGCGGGGGATGCCGGGTCCGGAGAAGACGATAGGGATTCCCGCGTTTTCGGATGAGAGGCCGCCGTGCGTGCGCGAGTCCGGGTTGTCCGATATGTAGCAGCCATGTTCGGAGGCGGAGAATAGGACGACGTCTCCGCTCCTCGGGCAGTCCAGCCCCCGGATGTTGTCGATGGCTCGCGGGAACCTGTCCAGCTTGTCCCAGAAGAAATCGTCCGGCGCTGACACAGAGCCGCGTTTGTAGATGGAGTAGCCGGAGCCGGGAGCGGCCCTGACGAGTATTATCGAGTCGGAGTCCGGCCTGACTGCCGGGTCGTCGCCGCGGCAGACGGATTCGACGGCTTCGGCGAGAGGAAGGACGTCGCGTTCGAGGGATGGCTCGGCGCCCCAGTCTCCGGAAGCCCCGTCGAGGGCGTAGAACTGCGCGCAGCCTCCGATGATAGACACGTGGCAGTTGCGGCCGGGCAATAACTTTGCGCCTAGAGACGCGCGAAAACCCCGCGCCTCCAAAGCCTCCCGCAGCCTGCCGGTGGTTATCATGTTCGAGCTTTGGAGCCATGTCTGGCCGTGGTCCGAGCAGAGGACGAGGCGCGTCGAGTCGCGCGCGCCCGACTGTTCCAGCAACCGGACGAGCGAGGAGACGCGCGGGTCGACGGCTTCTTTCAGGTAGGCCGCTTGGCCCGCCGCGCCCGTGTGGTGACACCATGCGTCAAGCCCGCTGAAATAGAGCGTGTAGATGTTCGGCAGTCCGTTGCGGCGGATGTCCGAAACGGCAGCTTGCCATGTGCGCAGGTCGATCCGTTTGAAATCCAGCAAACCCTTCGAACTGAGGGCGAAATACACCATATCGCCGCGGTTAGGCCGCACCCATCTGCCGGCTCCCCGGCTCACTTGGTTGAAGACGACCGCGCTGGTCAGTCCGTGTTCGGCCGCGATTTCGTATATCGTCCGAGCGGGGGGATACAGGCTGTCGTTTATCAGCCCCCTCGGATTCTTCATCGGAAGCAAAAGGGTGGGCCAGCCGAACAGCTTGTAGCCGAACACCCCCGCCGCCGTGTCAGCGCTGGTGAAGTCGAGGACGCGCGCGGGCGCGGCGGAGCGCTCCACCCATCCGTTTCCGACTATGCCGTGTCGCCTGACCTCCAGCCCGGTAAACAGCGAGGTCTGCGCAGGCAGAGTTTCTGTGGGATAAATTGTCGAGCCGAACCTGACCTTGGCTCCGTCGGCGAATGCCTCGGCGAATCCGGGCAGTTCCCCGTCGGCTAGCATGTTGTAGAAAACCTCGCGCTTGAGCGCGTCCACAACCACAATGATGACGGAAGATATGGGCCGGGACATCACGCGTCTCCGGCGGGGCCTGTTTTTTTCCGGTCGCGTTTTTTGACGACGGGTTTGACGTTGCCAGCCGAATCGAACAAATCGAGGTTGCGTGACGCTCTTTCGTACTTGGGGCAGGAGACCACGTTCACGCCGGAAGGCTGTTTGCAGTCGCGAGCGCATGAAGCGCACACCGGATTGACATTCATTTTCCGCGCCTCCGCGCCGCCCGGCGGCTAGACCGAAACCCTGAGAACGCGGGGTTTCGACGCCGCGCCGCGCGCGCCAAATACTATTTTACACCCGCGCGCGCTTTCTGTATAATAACTTATCATGTTCTCGGAGAGAATTATTTCAACAGGAAATGAGCCGCCGGGCGCGGTCGCTGCAATCGCGCGGTCGGTCTCGCCCACGGAGGGCTTCTATGGCTAAAAACGCCGGTCATGGCGGGTCTGTCGAGATAGAGATATCCCGAGACCATTTCAACGCCTACCTTCATGTCAGAAGCAAGATCCCGCCCGCCGCCGAAGAGGTATTCGAGGCCCTCAAGGCGGAAAAGATCACGAGCGGCATCAAGAGCGCGGACAAGCTCAGGATATTCCTCGAAAATATGGAGTTGTACAACAACACGCTCATTATCGCCGCCGGACAGCCGTTCACATACGGCACGGACGCTCGGATAGAGTACATGTTCGAGACCGACGATCGAACCCGCATGGAGGACGAGCTTGCCGGAGCCGACTCCGTGGATTTCAGGTCTATAGGCTCCATCGCCAGCGTCAGGAAAGGCGATGTGATAGCCAGAAAGATACCGGCCACGCAGGGCGAGGCAGGCCTGACGGTGTTCGGGCTGAAGCTTCCCGGCGAGTGGGGAATGGACTTAACTCTCAGGGCTGGCAAAAACGTCTCGATGTCCGAAAACAAACTCGACTTCATCGCTGACATAGACGGCGCGCCGATAGTTTCAAAAGGCATGATAAGGGTCGATCCCGTTCTGATAATCGAGGGGGACGTCGATTACTCGACAGGCAACGTGGTCTTCGACGGAACTGTGGCGGTGAAGGGCAGCGTGCTGGACGGGTTCACGGTGGACGCAAGGGGCGACGTGATAGTGGAGAACACCATACAGAGCGCGCGAGTCAGTGCCGGCGGCGACATCGTGGTCAAACGC
Source organism: bacterium ADurb.Bin236 (assembly GCA_002069885.1). GTDB lineage: Bacteria > UBP15 > UBA6099 > UBA6099 > UBA6099 > UBA6099. Next base: position 75,892 of record MWCD01000006.1, read on the forward strand.
GGCATCCTCACGCGCGGCAAGGGCATAGTGACGGCCGAGGGCAACATATACGCAAAATTCATAGAGAATTCGACCATCGAGTGCGAGGGCAATGTGGTGGTCGAAAACGCGATTATGAACAGCTTCACCAGCGCGAACGGCAAGGTTCTAGCGATGACGAATGAGGGCGCGATAATCGGGGGCAGGACGATGGCCTTCGACCGCGTCGCCTGCCGCAACCTCGGAACCGCCACCCACCCGACCACAGTCGTCCAGTGCGGATATCGGTTCGAGGTTCAGCGCAAATACCTCGAAGGCGTCGCCAAACTGCAGGCTGTTCAAAAACAGATAAAAGAGCTTCAGAAGAACTATGAATTCGTGTCGAGGACGAACTTTGACGACATAGACAGACTAGGCGAGATCCGCGGCAAGATGATGAAGATGCTAAAAATTCAAGACCAGATGAAGGAAGAGTTGACTGACTTGAACGCGACGCGGATATTCAACCAGTTCGCGATGGCCGAGGTGGAGCAGGCGGCGTATCCGGGCGCGGTCATATTCATCGGGGACGCGCGTTTCAACGTTAAAAAGGAAACGAAGTTCGCCAGCTTCAAATGGGACGCAGAGGAGAAGACGATTTATATGTCTTCGTTCGACGAGACGGCGCAGGGCATGAGGAAGTCCGGAGCGCGCGCCAAGACTGTCCTTGTCATCGACGACTCGAAAGCGGTGAGGAAAACGCTGCGGCTCATCGTGGAAAAGATGGGTCTGCGCGTTGCGGGAGAAGCTGAAGACGGCTCGGAAGGCGTCGAGCTTTACAGGCAACTCCGACCCAGCCTCGTCACCTGCGACATCGCGATGATTAACATGAACGGCGTGGAAACTCTGAAGGCGATTAAAAAAGACAACCCGAAGGCCCGCGTGGTGATGATTTCTTCCGAGCGGGACAAATCGCAGATACTCGACTGCGTGATGGCCGGAGCAAAGGACTACATCCTGAAACCTTTCGTGCCGAGCCGGGTCGTCACTGTAATAAGAAGCGCGTTGGAAAACTGAAAACATCGGGCGGTCACATCATGAGCGAAGACTTTTTCACGGAGGGGGAGAAGATGGACATCAGAGAGATAGCGCTTGAGGAAATCGGGGAGATAGTGGACGGGATAAAGGCCGACTGCGCGCGGCTTGAGAGCGGTTGCGACGCGGCGGAGTTCGTCAAGTCTGCCGCGATAAGGGTGCACACCATCGCCGGGAGCGCCGCGCTCGCCGGTCTTATGGAAATCAGCAAGGTGGGCGCGGGGGCCGAATCGTTCATCAGAAAATACGAAGGCTCGGACGCCGCCCTTCTGCTGGAAAAATTCAGGGTTTGCGCCTTGGAGATCGAAGTGATGCTTCGAGACGCACGCCAAGGCGCGCGAGGTGACGACAATGTCTGACAAAAACCAGTCCGCTCTTGACCTTGAAATAGAACTCAAACTTGCGAACTTCAAACTGGACATCGTTCAGGAAATCACCCGAATGCTTCCGCGCTCCGAGACTCCCCTTCAGACGCTCAATTTCATCATGGACCGCATATTCAGCCTAGTCGAGATGGAAGGCGCTTCCATACTACTGCTAGACGCCTCCGGCGACAACCTCGAATTTTTTATGGTCAGAGGCGAAAAAGAAGAAGAATTGACCGGGGTTAGAATGGACGCCTCGAAGGGCATTGCCGGAAAAGTCATCGCATCCGGTGAATCTGTCCTCATTGAGAACACTGAAAAAGACAGGGATTTCTACAAAAACATAGATGAAACAGTCGGGTATAGCACCCGTTCTCTTATAGCAGTGCCTTTGAAATCCGGAGACAGAGTGATAGGAGTGCTCGAAGGCGTCAATATAGACGACGAGGAAGTCAAAAGCCCCGCCCAGTTGTCGGAGGTCTTTGAAAGCCTTGCCGGCGTCATCTCGATGACCCTCGAAAACGAGCGCTTGATAGAGGGCATGAAAAAAGACGTAGAAAGAAAACAACGCCTTCTTGATGTCAGCCACGCAGTCAACAGCAGCCTTTCTCTGTCGGACGTTCTGTCGGCTGTGATGAACGCGGCAAAGGACATACTCGGAGTCGAGGCCGCATCATTGTTGCTGCTTGACAATGAAAAAGAGAATCTTGTCTTCCATGTCGTCACAGGCGAAAAGAAACGCGATTTGGAGAAAGTTTCAATCTCAGCCTCGACGGGCATAGCCGGGGCCTGCGCGACGTCGGGCGCTCCCATCATCTGCAACGATGTGCATAGCGATTCCCGATTCGACAGTTCGCTGGATAAAAAGACGGGATTCGTCACCCGCTCCGTGCTGTGCGTTCCTTTGCGCTCGGACAACGAGGTTTCAGGCGTGCTGCAGGCGATAAACAAAAAAGGAGACGCGGAGTTCGACGAAGACGACCTTGCCCTGCTGGACATGATATCGAGCGAGTCCGCAGTGGCGGTCAGGAACTCGCTGCTCATGAACCAGAAGAACGAGATGTTTATGGGCGCGGTCGCCTCGCTGTCTAAAGCCCTTGAATCGAAAGACCCTTGCCATGCAGGGCACGCCGAACGCGTCGCCGGGTTCGCAGAATGCCTCGCCGGCTTCATGCGCCCGGACGACATTGAGCTTAAAGAAATCCTCCACGTCGCCGGGTTGACCCATGATGCCGGAAAGCTCGCCGTTCCCGACGCCATTCTGCTTAAATCATCCTCGGTCGATTCCTCGGAAATGGATATTATAAAGAAACACGCCGCGCTTTCATGCGAGATAATCAACCCCATCGGCGTTGAGAAAGAAGTCAGCGCCGCCGTCCTCCGCCACCACGAACGATGGGACGGTGCCGGTTATCCCGAAGGGCTTGCCGGGGCGGATATCCCCTTAGCGTCCCGCATTCTAGCCGTCGCGGACGCCTTTGACGCCATGACCTCCCCGCGCCCGCACAGAGAAAAACTTTCCACCGCCGAAGCGGTCGAGGAAATCAAGCGCAACTCCGGCTCTCAGTTCGATCCGGCGGTCGTTGAATCATTCGTCATCGCTTGGGAAAACGATATGTTGGATATCGCCAAATAGCCCTTAGGTTTTTCAACGATTTTTTCGTTGATCAGAACGCGGAATAGAAGCGCCGCTTTCGGCGCCGGCGTGAATTTGTTTATAAGAAACATGACGATTTGTTAGATGAATCTACCCATTACTTATGAATAAAACCGAATTCTACATTAGGATTCGGGAGCGATTGCTCAGAGCGGATGAAATGCGAGGCGCAAGGCGCGTTTTTGAATAAATAGAACATATAGGGTTCATGGACAAAAAAAAGCGGCGGCAACGAAGCAGTTCGCCGGTATGAAAATCGCCCCGGCTCGTCGGCTCTATCGACGAATCCGGGATAAAAATTGCGTCATGCACAAAGGTAAAACTTTGCGTATGGCACACAGATGGTGGGTTAAATTATTTAATAAATAATTGGCATAAGGGAAAGTTCTTAAATTTCCCTTAAAACTCAACCCTGATAATCCGTGATTTGAGCTTATTCGTATTCCGGCTCGATGAGGGCGAAGTCGCCGTCGTTGCGCGCGTAGAGCACGTTTATCTGGTCCGTATCCGAGTTCAGGAAGACGTAGAAGCTGTGATTGAGCATCTCCATCTGGAGGCTTGCCTCGGAGGGGGTCATGGGCTTGACGGCGAACTTTTTGGTTCTTACGATTTCCGGTTCGCGTTTGCCGGGCGTGTCTTCGTAGGGCGGGGCGATGGGGTCTAGTTCCGCGCTGTGTTTCACTCCGCGCCCGCGTCCGACTTGTTTCTGTTTGAAGCGTTTGAGCTGGCGTTCGAGTTTTTCGGCGGCGATGTCGATCGAGGCATACATGCTGATGGAGGCCTCTTCGCAGCGGAATATGGAGCCGTTGGCGGTCAGTGTGACCTCCACCCGCTGGGTTTCCTCCGCGCTCTTGTTGTCTTGATATTGCAACTCGACTTCCGCGCGTGACACTTTGTCGTAGTATTTCGAGAGCCGGCCGATCTTGTCGTTTACGTAATCGCGAAGCGACTGGGTCACTTTCACGTTGTTGCCTTTGATGACGATTTTCATGGTTTTCATTGGAGTCCCTCCCGTGTGCGGCGGAAAGTTGAACGCCCCGCCGGGCGCGTATTTATCTTGATGCCCTGTAACAAAGCGCCGCTCCGGCTATCATCAGGGCGATATTCGGCAGCCACGCGGCGAGCGCCGGGTTCAGAAACGCCTGTCCCAACCCTCGCAATATCATCTGCGAGATATAATATATTAAAATTATTATAATGCTCAACCCGAATCCCACAGACGAGCCGGACCTCTGCGGTTTCAGCCCCAACGGCGCGGCTATCAGGACGAAAGTGAAACTGGCGAACGGGATGGCCAGTTTGCTGTGAAAATCCACTTTCAGCTTGTTTAGCGCCGTTTTTTCGATTTGCTGCTTCTCCAGCAGTTCTATCCTGTCCTTCAATTCCCTGAATGTGTAGTCGCCCGCGCGAGTCTTCTGCCGGGCCATGTCTTCCAGCTTCTGTTTAAATATTATATCCAGCCTTTCGAACGTTACAAGGTTTTTAAGCTCTCCGGCGGAGTTGAAAAGCAGTTGCGAGCCGTTCCTGAAGCGCCAGACGTTGTCCACCCATACCGCTTCCCGCGCGATGGTTATTTTCGAGACCCGCCCGTTTTCCATCTGCGTGTAGCACACGTCCACCAGCCGCCTGCCTTCCATCGAGTCCGCGTAAAGCACGCTTTTCAGACCCTCGTCTCCGAATTCGGGTATCAGCGCGTTTTCTTTCCGTATATTCTCTCCCGCCTCCACTTTTATCTGGTCCACCAGCGCGTTGAATTCGGTGTTGGCCATAGGGGCCAGAGTGTCGTTCATCAGAAGGGTCAGCACGCTTACTGTCAGGCCGAAGACGAGAGTGGGGGCAAGAAGCCGGGAGAAGCTGACCCCGCCGGAGCGCCACGCCGTCATCTCTAGGTCCGTCGAGAACCGGCTGAACGCCAGAAGCACGCTGAACAGGGCCGACATCGGAAGCGTGAGCGCCACTATCCACGGCATCTTCAGCAGGAACACCTTGACAACGGTGGGCGCGCTCACCGAGTAGTCGGCGGCGAGCCGGATTATTTCGTATATCCCGCCGACCCCCAGAAGCAGCGCGGTGAACGCGAGAACGCCGAAAGCGAATGTCGGGACTATCTCTCCGAGGACGGCTCTGTCGGTAAGCTTCATAGCGCCGTTCGGCGCCTCCGGACTCCGGACCGCGACGTCAAAAAACGCGGGCTAGCTCTCCTTCGGCTCCCCCTCCTCTTCGTCGATGTCCATCCTGAACCTGTCTCCGAGGTAGTGTTTCCGCGACATCTCGTCCTGTATGATTTCCTTCGACGTGCCGGATATCAGGATTTTCCCGTCGTACATGATGTACGCCCGGTCGGTGATTTCGAGCGTTTCGCGCACGTTGTGGTCGGTGATAAGCACGCCCATGCCGAGGCCCTTGAGTTTGCGCATCAGCTCCTGAAGCTCCTGAACGGAGATCGGGTCGATGCCTGTGAAAGGCTCGTCAAGCAGGAGGAAAGCCGGGTCGGTGGCCAGCGCGCGAGCAATCTCCACCCTGCGCCGCTCCCCGCCGCTAAGCACGCTTCCTTTTAGCTTTCTGATGTGGCCGATGCCGAACTCATCTATCAGCGAGTCGATTTTTTCGTTCCTCTGTTTCTCCGTAATCTTCTGGTGTTCGAGAATGAGGCGGAGGTTGTCCTCGACGCTGAGCTTGCGGAAGATGGACGCCTCCTGAGGGAGGTAGCCCATGCCGTTGCGGGCGCGCATGTACATCGGCAGCCGGGTGACGTCCTCGCCGTTGAGGAAGATTTTGCCCTTGTTGGGAGACACTATGCCGGTGAGCATGTAGAAGGTGGTTGTTTTGCCGGCTCCGTTGGGGCCGAGCAGGCCCACTATCTGGCCGGGAGAGACGTCGAGCGTGACGTCGCTGACCACTTTCCGTTGTTTGTAGGATTTAACCAGCCCCTCGCCTCTGAGACACTGTTCCATCAGGGTTTCCCCCCGGCGGGCGCGAGCGCCTCGCTCTCCATGTTGTATTGTATCCGCACGTTTTCCATCCGTATCTTTTTCACAGACGCCAGATCGTCGCCGAACTCGATTCTGCCGCCGGACGCCGAGAACTTGTTGCCGTCGGAAGTTTCCAAGGTTGCTCCGCCTGAAATGTCCGCGAAGCGGCCGGGCAGGTCGATGTCCGCGCGGCCTGCCGTCAGCGTCGCCGAGCGCGCCCGGCGCTCTTGGCTCCCGCCTTCTTTTCCGTCCGCATCTTCCGCCTCTGAATTTTTCTTCTTCGCCGCCGCCGCTTTCTCGCGCTTCTCTCTCGACGCAGCGTCCTCCAGCGCGACAGATATCTCCCCGGCGAAGACGCTCAGCGCGCCTATCCTGCCGGAGACCGTTCCGCGCAGAGCCACTTTCCCGCCGCCGCGCGTGGAGCCTTCGCCCCCCGGTAGATTGCCTATCAGCGATTCCGCCGCCAGTTCCCCGTCCTCGAACTCGATCCTCGCCGTGCCTGACGCCTCGAACAGCGCCGCGACGGCGTCATACCGGAACCTCCCGGCGGATATCACAAACTCCTCCCGGCTGCCGTCCTTCGCCGCCGGGGCCGCGTAGAACACCTTCGCGTTCTCCCGGCTCTCCGCCCACAGCAGCCTTGACCCGCTCCCGGCGTCTCCGCCTTCGGCGGACACTTTGGCGGTCGCGCGGCCCGTCTGCGCGAACATCGCCGCGCCGCCTTCCGCGCGAAGAACAGAGCATCCGCCTTCGGCGGTTATCAGCCCCCGGTCGATGTCCGCGGATATCGACGCTGCGGCTATCACCGACGAGGCTCCCGCCGCGCCCGGCGTCCGCTCCGCCGCCTTCGCGAACTCGGCTATCTTCGTTCCCGGAAACCCGCCGCTGTCCATTTTCCAAACCGCAGTTTTAAGCTCGGCGGCTCCAGCGCCGGAGTCTTTTCCGCGCGCCGCCGCGTACGCTCTTGCGGGCGTCCCGGACAGCCGCGCCATGTTCGTTTTCCTGTTAAGCTCCAGCTTGTCGCCCGTTATCTTCAGCCCGTCCGTCTCGATGACCGTTCCGCCGGACACCGAAAGTATCTCCGCGTCGAGGTCGCCCTCGAAGCGGTCCGCCTTGATGGTAACGGTTTGTTTTGCGGGGGCGGCGGACGGCGCGGCAAGGGCGGGCGCGAAAGCGCTCAAAATCGCAAGCGAGACGGCGGCTAGGAGCGCCGCGCGGGCCGGAATGCGGATTCTCATAGTCAAAGTCATATAAAAGCCTTCAATCCACTGCGGCGGGCAGAAAAGGAATCCCGCGAGGCGCGGGCGGAAGACCGAGGAACGCGGCTACAGAAGCGCCCAAATCCGCGAACGACTCGCGAGTCCCCAGCGGACGAGATTTCCCAGCGCCGCCTCCGGCCACTAGCAACGGCACATATTCCCGCGTGTGGTCGGTGTGCCTCTTGAGGGTGGGGTCGCAACCGTGGTCGGCGGTCGCCGCCGCCATATCGTCCGGCCCAAGCCCTGCCAACAGGCCCGGAAGCGCCGCGTCGAACTCCTCGAGCGCCTTTGCGAAACCCTCCTCGTTCCTTCTATGCCCATGCTCCTGATCGAAATCGATCAGGTTGGCGAAGATTAACATTCTATTATCTTTCGGCCTTTTTTCCAACAGCGCCGCCCGCAGCCGCTCGATTCCGTCCGCGTTCGAGCTTGTGTGGATGCAGTCGTCGAACCCGCGCCCGCCGAACAGGTCATCCACCTTTCCAATGCCGAAGACGAAAACGCCCGCCGCCCGCGCCATGTCCAAAAGAGTCGGATACGGAGGCGGGATGGAGAAATCGCGGCGCAGCCGCGTCCGCCTGAACGCCCCCGGCTCTCCCTCGAACGGTCTGGCTATCACCCTGTCCACAGAGCGCGGGCGGCCGTTCATTATCTCTTCCCGAACGACCCGGCAGACGCGGTAAAGCTCCTCGACCGGCATGACGTCCTTGTGCGCCGCGATCTGAAACACGCTGTCAGCGGAAGTGTAGACGATGGGGCGGCCCGTCCGCAGATGCTCGGCGCCCAACTCGTCGATAATCGCCGTGCCGCTCGCCGCCTTGTTGCCGATCAGCTTCCAGCGCGTCTTTTCGGCGAACATCGACACGACATCCGGCGGAAACCCGTCCGGGTAGACGGCGGGCGGCGCTTCGCGCGTCTGACACGCTATTTCCCAGTGCCCGGAGGTTGAATCCTTAGCGGGAGACATCTCGGCCATGCGCCCGAAAGAAGCCTCCGGGCGCGCGGCGGGCGGAACCCCCGCGATGTCCGCAATGTTGCCCAGTCCCAGCCTTTGCAGGTTCGGCAGACGAAGCCCGCCGCGCGCGCGCGACAGGTTGCCGAGCGTGTCCGCTCCGGCGTCGCCGTAGTCCGGAGCGTCCGGCAGCGCCCCGATTCCCACTCCGTCCAGAATTATCAGAACCACTTTCATTAACGAGCCTCGCGACCGCGCATCGAGCGGGGGGACTTTATTTTTCCCCCGACCTCACGATGAATCTTAACAAATTTCCGCTCGCGCGGCGACAAGCGCGGGTTTCCCGGTTGGGGACTTTTTCGCGGGCATGCGCTATGATATGCGGCGGGGGACGAATATGAGACCCGTGTATAGAAGCATTTCCCGTACGGTTGACAAGTTCATAGTGGTGTATGAAGGCGCCACCAAGGGACGCAAGAGGCATTCGCCCGCGAGCGTTGATTTGTCCGAGTTGAACAGGCCGGAATATTTCGAGTCGCCGGAGAAGTTCTACAATCTCGGATGCGACATGCCGGAGTTGACGATTACGCCGGAACACGTGAAAGCGGACGTGCGCGTCTCGCGGTATTCGTTCAAGAGCGAGACGGTCTCCGGGCACGAGGAAAACGACACGGTTGTGGGAAGGATATTCCGGGCGAGGGATGATGTTCACGGAAAAGACGCGCCGTGCGCGATAGTGATACACGGGTGGCGGGAGAGCGGAGCGTTCGCCTCTTATTACTACCTGATGTGCTGGCTGCTGGCCAGATACGGGATAAACTGCGTGATGTACAACCAACCGTATCACGGGCCGCGAGCGCCGCGCGGCTCTCACGACGGAGACCTGATGATGTCCGCCGACATGGAGCAGACGGTGAAGGCGTTCAGGCAGTCGGTGTGCGACGTGCGGTCGCTGCTGACGTGGACGAGCGGGAACTTTTCCGGCCCGGTCGGGCTGGTAGGGTTGAGCCTCGGCGGGTTCATATCGCTTCTGACTGCCTGCGCGGACGAACGCCCGAAGTTCGTCATCCCCGTGATAGCCGCCGGAGACCTGCTGGAAAACATAGACAAAAGCATAGTCGGCGACACCATTGCAAGAGACCTCAAGGCCGCCGGGATTTCGCTCGAAACCGTTGAAAAAAACTGGCGCGTGATAACGCCTTGCAGCTTTAAGCCGAAAGTGTCTCCCGATAATATTTACCCCATCGCGGGCGAATTCGACATGATGATACCGATAGAAAACGTGGTGTCGTTGCAAAGGAAATGGGGAATAGAGCGGGCGCGCGTGATGCCCTGCGGGCATATCGCAATCGGGATGTTCGGCAGGACTCTGGTGAATGAAATAGCGGATTTCATCAGAGACAGATGCGGGCTTGGAAATCCGGCTGCGGCTGACGCTAAATGATTTTTTTAGTAAGTTTGCGGGGCAACCGTTTTTTGCAAAAACAGGATTCCCCGCGCCCCTTCCGAAAAAACTCCCGGACGCCGATTTTGTTGAACTTCGTTCAGAACAAAATCGGCTTTATTCATGTTGCGGGAGGCGGTTATTGAAAATATCTGCGTTCGCGGCCGATGGTGGATGAAGGGCCGTGGCCGGGATAAATCTTCACGTCGTCGAGCGAGAGGAGTTTGGAGTTGATGGATTGGATGATGCTTTTATGGTCGCCGCCTTCGAAGTCGGTGCGGCCCACGCCGTCGTTGAACAGGGTGTCGCCGGTGAAGCAGACTGAGCCGGCCAGAAAGCAGGCTCCGCCGGGTGTGTGGCCGGGCGTGTGGACGGCCTTGAGTCGGATGTCGCCGAGAGGGATTTCGTCGCCATCTTTGAGGAGAGCGAAACCGGGTGCGGCGTCGGCGGGGTCGAAGCGCCGGCGGCCTGCGGGCGGAAGCCCGACGAAGTCGGCCTCTTTCTCGTGAAGAAGAACCTGCGGGTTGAGCGCGCGCATTATCGGTTCGATGCCGCCGATGTGGTCGTTGTGGCCGTGCGTCAACAGAACGCGGGAGACCCGCAGTTTTCTCTTTGTCACAAAGTCGATAATTCTGTCTGGATTTGCGCCGGGGTCGATGATGACCGCATCGCCTCCGCCGTTCGTCGCAACATAACAATTCGTCTCTAAAAACCCCACCACAATCGTATAAACGTCCATCCCGCCTGTTGCCTCCCTGTAGTTGCGGTTACATTTTATGTGCGTTTTGTGCGTTTTTCAACTTGATTTTTTAGAAGATATTACGGGCCGAAGGTTTTTGGGGCGCAGAAGGCAAAAAAAGAGATGAGTGGCGCGCTGGCCCGCGCGAGACTTGAGCTGGTTTGCATACTATTATCACATTGACAAAAAGTCCCTTGCGAGTAACATATATTTGTATTTACTGGTTACTTTATGACAAATAAATTCATCACAAAAATCCATTCTGAATCACAGTTTTGTCATATTTGAAGGGAAGGCATTTTTATGAGCAGAAAAAGACTTGTTCCAGCGGCCATAATCGGAACGGCTTTCGCGCTGACGGCGGCGATAATTTTCGCCACGCCGCAGAGTCTTAACTATCAAGGCTACATCACCCAGAGCGGGTTGCCGATGAGCGGGCTGGCGACGATGGAGTTCCGGTTGTTCGACGCCGACACGGGAGGCGCGCAGTTGTGCTCTACCAACCCGCAGGCGGTGACGGTGACGCGGGGCAGGTTCAACTACGAGATAGGCTCGGAAGCGGGCGGGTGCGACTTGGCGGCTATCGACTGGGCCGGGTCGAACGTCTTTCTGGAAGTCGTCGTGGGCGGCCAGACATTGACTCCTCGAGAACGGGTCGTTCCGGCGGCGATGTCGCTCAATTCTGACAAGCTGGGCGGGCAGGGAGCGGGCGCGTTCGCGGCGGCCGCGCATGGGCATGACGGGGCTTATATCAAGGTGTCAGGCGACACGATGACGGGGACGATGACGGTGCAGGGCGGGATTGTGACGGCAGGAGATATCACAGCGGCAACCGGAACAGTGACAGCGGCGGCGTTTGTTGGCGATGGCGCGGGACTTACTAATCTGCCGGTTGCGGGCGGGGATTTAATGTCCGACGGCAGTGTGCCGATGTCCGGCGCGCTGATTGTAAATAATGCGATAACGGCGACGGGCACGGTTACGGCCCCGCTGTTCGACGGAGCTTTCGACGGAGACGGCAGCGCGTTGACGTCGGTGGACGCGGCGACTCTGGGCGGACTGACGACGGATGCTTTTGCTTCGGCCACTCACGCGCACGACGCGGCGTACCTGAATGTGACGGGCGACACGATGACGGGGTCGCTGATAATTGAAGACGATCTCGTTCTGGCCGGCAGCATCACAGCGGCGACGGGAACAGTGACGGCGGGAGCGTTTGTGGGCGATGGCGCGGGACTTACTAATCTGCCGGTTGCGGGCGGCGCTGTGGCGAAAACGGGCGACACGATGTCCGGCGCGTTGATTGTAAATAATGCGATAACGGCGACGGGCACGGTTACGGCCCCGCTGTTCGACGGAGCTTTCGACGGAGACGGAAGCGCGTTGACGTCGGTTGACGCGGCGACTCTGAGCGGACTGACGACGGATGCTTTTGCTTCGGCCACTCACGCGCACGACGCGGACTATGTAAATATTTCCGGCGACACAATGACGGGCGCGCTGACGGTTCAGGGCGAAATTATTACGGATGGAAACATTACGGCGGCGACGGGAACGGTGACAGCGGGAGCGGTGGACGCGGCGGGCGCGATAACAGGCTCCGGCATAGAAGTGACAGGCAACGCGACAGCCGCGTTCTTCATCGGAGACGGCAGCGGACTGACGAACCTTCCTGTTGCGGGCGGGGATTTCATGTCCGACGGCAGCGTGCCGATGACGGGCGGGCTCGACATGGCGGGCAACGCCGTTTACGGCGTCGGCTCCCTGACCGCCAGCGGCACGATAACTGTCGGCGCGAACACGGGAACCGACGGATTCGACGTGAATTTTTATGGAACATACAACGCGTTGACAGGATCTAGGATGTTCTGGGACGCGTCAAAATCGGCGTTCCGAGCGGGGCAAGTGGATGGCGCCCAATGGGATGACGCAAACGTCGGAGCTTATTCATTCGCGTCCGGATATAACACAACTGCAAGCGGAAATTACTCGACCGCGATAGGTGAAAGCACAACCGCAAGCGGAAATTACTCGACCGCGATGGGCTTCAGCACAACCGCAAGCGGAAGTGTCTCGACCGCGATGGGAAACGGGACAATAGCCAGCGGCCCCGGCTCAACTGCGATGGGAGCTGGCACAACCGCAAGCGGCCAACTCTCAATAGCCGCTGGACATTATGTCGCAGCCGGCCCGAACACCAACACTATTGCTATCGGCTCAGGCTTGGACATTTTTAACCGAATGACGAACAACACATTCAACTCTCTCGGCGTCGGCTTCAACAGCACAGTTCCCACGTTCTTCGTCGGTCCGGGCGGCGGCGCAGGCACTTACGGCAAAGTGGGAATTCGAACCACAGCGCCCGCCACTTCCGCCGCGCTGGAAATCGGGGGAACGGACGGCGCGCTCCTGTTGCCGCGCCTGACAACAGCCCAACAGGGCGCTCTAACAGGCGTTGACGGCATGTTGATATACAACTCGGAGACGAACAAATTCAGAGGCCGTGAAAACGGAGTGTGGTCGGATTTCGGCGGCGGGGACTTCATGGCAAATGGCAGCGTGCCGATGACGGGCGGGCTGACGGTGGGCGCAAATACCGGAACCGACGGACACGACGTTAATTTCTATGGAACATACAGCGCGTTGACAGGCTCAAGGATGTTCTGGGACGCGTCAAAATCCGCTTTCCGAGCGGGCCGGGTGGATGGTGTCCAATGGGACGACGCAAACATCGGCGCATATTCCTTCGCAGTAGGACAAAGCACAACCGCAAGCGGCGACGGCTCGATCGCGATGGGCGACGGCACAATCGCCAGCGGCCCCTCCTCAACCGCGATGGGATTCGACACATTTGCAAGCGGATATATTTCGACTGCTATGGGCTTGAACACAACCGCAAGCGGCGAGAAATCGACAGCGATGGGCGGGTATACAACCGCAAGCGGCGATTTCTCGACCTCGATGGGTTATTACACAACCGCAAGCGGCGATTACTCAATAGCCGCTGGACAATATGTCGAAGCCGGTCCGAATGCAAACACTATCGCGCTAGGCAAAGGCGTGGATGATTTAAACCAAATGACAAACGACATCGCAAACTCTCTCGGCGTCGGCTTCAACAGCGACGTGCCAACGCTGTTCGTCGGCCCGGGAAGCGGAATCGGCACTTACGGAAAAGTCGGCATAGGAACTACGACCCCGGCGACGACGCTTGACGTTCAGGGAGAGATGACAATAGGAAAAACAACTCTGACGGATATTTACGATGTGACTTTCTACGGAGCCGCCGAGGGTGTTTCGGGACGCAGATTTTTCTGGAACGCGGACAGGGCGGCGTTGCGCGCCGGGACAAGCATGTCATACGCGGACGTTGACACGGGCGAATACTCAGTGGCTCTCGGAAGACATGTTGCGGCGAGCGCGGAGGCGTCCGTTTCCCTCGGATACTCCACAACCGCCAGCGGCGCGCGCGCAGTGGCTCTCGGAAGCATGACCACCGCCAGCGGCCAGCTCTCTACCGCGATGGGCAATCAAACAACCGCGAGCGGCGGGTATTCTACGGCTATCGGGGACAACACCGTGTCCGCCGGTGGATATTCTATGAGCATTGGGTCATACTCCACGGCCAATGCCAACTACTCGATAACCCTTGGAACATATCTCGAAACAGGAGCCGGCGCGTCGTATGCGATGGCTCTCGGACACGGCGCGGGGGACGCAAACAGGCTGATAAACAATGTTTCTAATTCGCTTATGGTGGGATTCGACAGCGACGTGCCCACGCTGTTCGTCGGCCCGGGAAGCGGCGCAGGCACTTATGGCAAAGTGGGAATTCGAACCACAGCGCCCGCCACTTCCGCCGCGCTGGAAATCGGGGGAACGGACGGCGCGCTACTGCTGCCGCGCCTTACAACAGCCCAACAGGGCGCTCTAACAGGCGTTAACGGAATGTTGATATACAACTCGGATACGAACAAATTCAGGGGACGTGAAAACGGAGCGTGGTCGGATTTCGGCGGGGGGGACTTCATGGCAAATGGCAGCGTGCCGATGACGGGCGGGCTGACGGTGGGCGCGAACACCGGAACCGACGGATACGACGTTAATTTCTATGGAACATACAGCGCGTTGACAGGCTCAAGGATGTTCTGGGACACATCAAAATCTGCTTTCCGAGCGGGCCGGGTGGATGGCGCCCAATGGGATGACGCAAACGTCGGCGCATATTCCTTCGCAAATGGATTCGGAACAACCGCAAGCGGAAATTACTCGACCGCGATGGGCGACTCCACAACCGCAAGCGGTACGACTTCCCTTGCTACAGGTGAATCGACTATCGCAAGCGGATATATTTCGACTGCTGTAGGCGCGAACACAACCGCAAGCGGCTCGATTTCCACCGCTATGGGCCAGAACACAACCGCAAGCGGTTCGAATTCCACCGCTATGGGCACATACACAACCGCAAGCGGCGATTACTCAATAGCCGCAGGACAATATGTCACAGCCGGCACGAACGCCAACACTATCGCGTTCGGCAAAGGCGTGGACAACGGAAACCCTATGACGAACAATACGATTAACTCGCTCGGCATCGGGTTTAACAGCACTGTGCCCACGCTGTTCGTCGGCCCGGGCAGCGGAATCGGCACTTACGGCAAAGTGGGCGTCGGCACGAGTGTTCCCGAATCAATGCTTGATGTGCGCGGAACGTTCAACGTCGGCAAAAACGACGGCACGATCGGCTATGACGTGAATTTGTACGGCACGATGGGCGCAGGCTCAAGGGTGTACTGGAACGCGGCAAAATCCGCGTTCCGCGCGGGCCGCGCCACAGGCGTCCAATGGGATGTTGCGTCAATAGGCAACTATTCCATCGGGCTAGGCTACAATACTACAGCCGGCGACCAAGGCTCGGTGGCTCTGGGCTGGAACACAACAGCAGGCGGCCCGGCGTCCCTTGCCACTGGCGACTCGACGGTCGCCAGCGGCGCGTCTTCAACCGCAATGGGAACCGGCTCCACCGCAAGCGCAACATACGCTGCGGCATTAGGCTTTTATTCGTCTGCTCTTGGGGACAGTTCTTTGGCTCTTGGACAATGGCTCAATGCCGGCCCGGCTGCGAACGCCATCGCTATCGGCAAAGGCATTGACACGGTCAACCGCATGACGAACAACACGACTAACTCGCTCGGAATCGGGTTCAACAGCACAGTGCCCACGCTGTTCGTCGGCCCGGGAAGCGGAGTCGGCACATTCGGCTCAGTCGGCATAGGCACGACATCTCCCTCGTACATGCTGCATGTCAACGGAGCTATGGGGGGCAGAACGCTCAACCTCACGAACACGGGCGTGGCGGGAGACGCGCTGACAATCTACAGCGGAACGAGCGGCTCAGGGATAGAAATCCAGCCGAGCAACGGCTCGACGGATCCGGGCCTGTATGTGTACAACCAGAACAACGCGAAAGCCGCCGAGTTCTACACAAACAACACAGGCTCTTCGAACGAATCGGTGTTCGTTGGAACAAATTCCAACCAAGCGAGCGGATATGCCATGTTGATAAGGCACGCCGGAACAGGGGCCGCGGCGTTGCGGGTGTACACCGACAGCACATCCAGTCAAGCTGTAATTGAGGGAGAGCACGTGAACGGAACCGGGCCTTTGCTGAAACTTAGACAGTCCGGGACGGACAAACTGATAGTCAACAACAACGGCGGCATCGTCACCACATCGGCCCCGGTAACGCCGGAGGCCAACGCCATCTACGGCCCGCTAGTGCCCAAAGCGTGGGCGCGATTCTACGGGCCGGCCGGCTCAGTCACTATGACAAGCGCATACAACGTGGCGTCCGTCACGAGCGCTTCGACAGGCAACTACACGATCAATCTGAACAGGGCTTTCGCAGACACCAACTACGTTGTGATGGCCACAGCGGTGGCCGCGAACGCGGAGACATGGAACTGCTATCTCTCAGGGGGAACAACGAACTCGGTGACAGTTAGCTGCCGCAACAACGGAACGCTCGCCGCCAACAGCAGCGGCATTCACGTCGTGATGTTCGGAAATCAGTAAAACAAAGGCGCGGGAGCCGCGCAGTCAAGCGGCGAATTCCGATTATGCTTTGCTATAAAATGAAGCGAGGCGTCCTTGGTTCCGGCGCGCGGGAAACATTATGATTCGCCACGGTGTTAAAACAACAAGGAAACAAAAGAAAGCGCTGGCCGCGTATAAGATTATAATCGCGCTGGCGGCGGGGCTGATGCTCATGGCGTCGAACGGCGAATCGAAAATGGACGAAGGAGGCGCGGCTGGCCGCGCGCGCAGGCTAAACCGGCTCGCGGGCGAAAAAAGTCCTTACCTGCTTCAACACGCTTCCAATCCCGTCGACTGGCGTCCGTGGGGCGACGAGGCTTTCGAGACTGCCGCCCGAGATAACAAACCTGTCCTCCTTTCCATAGGTTATTCCGCCTGCCACTGGTGCCACGTCATGGAGCGCGAGTCCTTCGAGGACGAAGAGACCGCCCGCATCCTCAACGACAACTTTGTCCCCGTCAAGGTTGATCGCGAGGAACGCCCCGACATCGACGCGATTTATATGGCCGTGTGTCAACTCATGACGGGCGGCGGCGGCTGGCCTCTCACAGTCGTTCTAACTCCCGACAAAAAACCTTTCTTCGCCGGAACTTATTTTCCTCCCGAAGACAGACACAACCTCAAGGCGTTCAAGACCGTTCTCAATGAAATAAACTCGGTGTGGACATACCGCAGAAACGACATCGAGGACCACGCCGACCGCGTCGCGCTAGCCCTGAACGAGATGTCCAAACCCGCCGAAAAAGCCGCGCTCGACGCGTCTGTCATGGAAAAGGCGTTCAGGAATCTGAAAGCCGCGTTCGACGAGAAACGCGGCGGGTTCGGAGGAGCGCCGAAGTTCCCGACTCCGCACAACTTCTCTTTCCTGCTGCGGCATTGGAAAAACACGGGAGATGAAAAGGCGCTGCGAATGGTCGAGCGCTCCCTGCGCGGAATGGCCGAAGGCGGAATAAACGACCACCTCGGCGGCGGTTTCCACAGGTATTCCGTCGACAGCGAATGGCTCGTTCCTCACTTCGAGAAAATGCTTTACGATCAGGCGCTGCTCGCGCGGGCATACCTCGAAGCTTTTCAGGCAACAGGGAACCGGTTCTACGCGGACACCGCAAGAAGCATTCTTGACTATGTCCTGCGCGACCTTACGGGGGACGGGGGCGGCTTCCTGTCCGCCGAAGACGCGGACAGCGACGGCTCCGAAGGCGCTTTCTACGTCTGGAAAAAGTCCGACATCGACCGCGTTCTCGGCGGCGACTCAGCCGTCTTCTGCGTCTGGCACGGCGTTACGGACTCCGGCAACTTCGAGCGCGGGACGAATATCCTTCACACGCCGAACGACCGGGAGGAATTCCTCAAGGCGCGCAACATCAGCGGAGCGGAACTGGACAGGATTATCGCAGAGGGAAAAGCAAAGCTGCTTGAGGAAAGGAACAAGCGCGCGCGACCGCTCAGGGACGACAAAGTAATCGCGTCGTGGAACGGGCTGATGATATCCGCGATGGCGTTCGGGGCGCAGGTTCTGGACGACCCGAAATACGCGCGCGCGGCGGAAAGGGCGGCGGATTTCATCGCGGCGAACATGCGCGCGGACGGCAAGCTCCACAGGAGATGGCGCGAAGGCGAAGCCGCAGTTCCGGCGTTCTTGGACGACTACGCGTTTCTCGTCATGGGTCTGGTCGATCTGTACGAGGCGACATTCGACCCGCGCCACATCGAGCAGGCGTCCCTGCTTGCCGCCGAGATGATAGACAAATTCCACGACGCGGGAAACGGCGGGTTCAGGTTCTCCGGCGACGACAACGAGAAGCTGATCGGAGAAATCCGGGCGGCTTACGATGGCGCGGAGCCGTCCGGCAACTCGGTAGCCGCTCTCGCCCTGCTGAAGCTTTCCCGGTTCAGGATGGATATGGAGATGGAAAGGACGGCGCGCGGCGCGATAGAGGCTTTCTCGTCCCGCGTCGCCCGAAACCCTGAAGCGCACACGCAGATGCTGGCCGCGCTCGATTTCATGCTCGCCACCCCGATGGAAATCGTCATCGCTGGCAACAGCGGCGACCCGGTGGCGGAGGACATGATTCGCATCGCCCGCCGCGAGTTCCTCCCGAACAAAATCACTGTGTTCTACCCGGCGGACAATCCCGGCGGAATCTCTAAAATAATGCCAATCACGCAGTTCAAGGAAATGAAAGACGGCATGACCACCGCGTTCGTGTGCCGCGATTTCGCTTGCAGATTCCCGACGACTGACATATATAAATACGGCGACTTGCTGAAGGAATGACGACGGCTCCGCGAGCGCGCGGACGGAACGGACGACACCATTTGATAGACATAAAGAGCGGCGGGCGGGAGAAGGCGATTCTGGCGGGATTCAGGACGCGCGGAACGAGCGCGGACGAAACGGACGAGGCATACGTCGAACTGGCCCGCCTTGCGGACACTGCGGGCGCGGACGCCGTCGCCGTCGTCACTCAGGCCGAAACGACGCCGACTCCCCAGTTCTTCGTCGGGCGCGGGAAAGTGGACGAAATCGCCGCCGCCGTCGATGAACACGAAGCGGAAGTCGTCATCTTCAACCACAATCTATCGCCGCTGCAATTCAAGAACCTCGAAGAGGCTCTAGAAGCCAAGGTGGTGGACCGCACCCAGTTGATACTAGACATATTCGCGATGCGAGCGGCGAGCGACGAAGGCAAGATTCAGGTCGAACTGGCGCAACTCACGTACATGCTGCCGAGGATAACCGGCAAGGGGTTGTTGCTGTCGAGGCTGGGGGGCGGCATAGGAACGCGCGGCCCCGGCGAAACAAAGCTCGAAGCCGACCGGCGACGCATCCGCGCCCGCATCTCCACGCTCAAGAAAAAACTCGAAAAAATTGCGCTTCACCGCTCCGTTCAGAACCGCCGCCGCGACAGGTCGGGCGTCCGCGTCGTCGCCCTCGTCGGCTATACCAACGCCGGAAAAACCACCCTCTTCAACAGGCTCAGCTCGGAGACCGCTTTCGTCGAGGACAAGCTCTTCGCCACTCTCGACCCTCTCACGCGCCGCGTCTATCTCCCCGGCGCGGGCAACATCCTCGTCATCGACACCGTCGGCTTCATCAAGAACCTGCCCGTCGAGCTTGTGGAATCTTTCAAATCCACCCTCGAAGTCGCTAGAGACGCCCATCTCATCCTTCATGTGACGGACATCAGCAACCCGACATTCGAGGAGCAGATGTTCGAGGTGGAAAAGATTCTGGCGGAACTTGGGGCGGGCGACGCCCCGACGATGATGGTGTTTAACAAGACGGACGCGCTGGACAAACCGGGCAGGCTGGACGCGATGCTGAAAAGCAATCCCGGCTCTATCGCCGTGTCCGCTCTCAAAAGCGAATCAATTGACAATCTGAAAGAAGAAATCGCCCGCCGCCTGTCTTCTCAAACCGTTTGACGTCGCGGGGCGCGGCGCGCGCTCAGAATTCCACGCCTTTGCGCGCCGGAACGTCCTTCTGATAATAATGTTTCAACTCTTTCATTTCAGTCGCGAGGTCGGCGGCGGCGATAAGCTCGTCCGGCGCGTATCTGCCCGTCATCACAAGCTCGACATGCTCCGGCTTCGACGCGATTAGCGCGAGCGCATCTTCAAGCGTAACGAGCTTGAAGTATATCGCGGTGCATATTTCGTCCGCTATCACAATATCGTATTCGCCCCCGAAAAGGGCTGCCCTCAGTTTCTCCATTCCTTCGCGGGCCAGCCGGAAATCATCGTCGGAGACTTTTCCCGGAACGCAGAACTCCGGATGCCCGTATTGCTCTATGACAACAAAAGGAGAGAGCAGCTTCGCCGAATCAAGCTCGCTGTACGGACGCCCCTTCATGAACTGGCCGATGTACGAGCGCAATCCCGCGCCCGCCCCGCGCAGCGCCAGCCCAATCGCCGCCGTCGTCTTTCCTTTTCCGTTTCCCGTGTATACCTGCGTGTATCCCTTTTCCAGCATGGCTTTTTCCCCGTTCGCTTGCGAATCGCAGGCTCATTATACTTTAAGGGAAAACTTTTGAAAAAGTTTTCCCTTAAAATCCCTTTCAAAACGTTTCAATGCGCGCGGCGAAGCGGGCGCGTTCGCGCCTCCGCTCCGCCGCGCTCATGTGAAAAGATGTTGGGAAAGAGTTTTCAGTGGAATCTTACTCATAAATGATTTTACATAGGGCGTCGGGAGAGAAGCGCGGCAGCGATTCGCTCCCGACGACCATTGAAACGTTTTGAAGAGAATCCAAAGAGAAACTTTTTCAAAAGTTTCTCTTTGGCCGCCGGAGGCCCAACCGCGCGCGCCGGGTGTTGATATTTGCCGCTCTCTTCTATATGCTCTATCAGAACGGCCGCATGGGCGTTTGAAATTCATCGTGAGGGGAACCGACATTGGACCTGATAATCAAGAACGGAACGGTTATAGACGGAACGGGGAAACCCGGATTCAAGGCGGACGTCGCAGTCGAGGGAGACAGGATAAAAGCGGTGGAGCGGAACGGCGCGCTCGCGTCGGCTAACGGCTGCCGGGTAATCGACGCGGCCGGCAAGACGGTTTGTCCGGGCATAATCGACCCGCATTCGCACGCTGACCTGACGATACACCGCAGAGACCACGCGGACGTGCTGGAGCCTCTGGTTCGCCAAGGCATAACCACCTTCGTCGGCGGCAACTGCGGCATGTCCATGGCTCCTTTCTCCGACGAGTATTACTCGGATATGAAGACCTATCTCGAAGGGTTCACCGCGCGCGAGCTTAAAGACATTCCGTGGAAAGACACCGCCGGGTTCTTCGATCACATCGAGGGCAACGGGGCGCTGCTTAACTTCGCGTTGCTCGCGCCGCACGGCCTCATCCGCATCGACGCGATGGGCATGCAGCCCAGAAAGGCCACGAACGAGGAGATATCCCGCATGTCGCTCTCGCTCGAACGCTGCATGGACGCAGGCTGCATCGGACTCTCCACCGGCCTTCAGTACATGCCCGGCCTGCAGAGCGACACCCGCGAACTGGTGCGCCTCGGAAGCGTGCTGTCCGACTACGACGGGATGTACGTCAGCCATCTGCGGACATACATGAACGACCTCGAAAAAGCGATAGACGAGCTTGCCGAGGTGGCGCGCGTCAATGATATCCGCGCTCAGGTGTCGCACCTCTTCTGGGTTCCTGACATGGGCTTGCTCGGCCCGCTCATCCGCGCGTTCGCCGGCCTGATGATTGAGCTTTCTCAATACTGGACTCTCCCAATGAAGCTGGACGCCGAGATTGAGAAACAGCTCAATAGAATTTCAAAAATGAACTCACAGGGGCAGAAGATAGGAGTGGATGTTATGCCCACCACCACCACCTTCACGCACCTTATGGCCTACTTCCCGCCGTGGACTCTCAAGGGCGACAAAGAGGAAATCGGCGAGCGCCTAACCAGCCGCGCCATCAGGCGCAAGATAAGGCGCGACATCGAACAGGGCGACATGCTGTGGCCCCACACCGGCAAAAGCAGTTGGTCTCTCAACATCTTCAAACTTCTCGGCTGGGACTGCACGCGCATCATGTCAGTCGTCACCGACAAGAACAAATGCTGTGAAGGCAAACGAGTTTCGGATTTGGCGAAGGACGCGGGCAAGCATCCGTTCGACTTCATCTGCGATCTGTTGATTGAGGAAGAGGGCAGGGTGCTCGTCTTCTCGTCGGCGGGCCGCCCGGAGGACAACTTCACCGAGCAGTCCATCTTCGCCGCTCTCGCCCACCCGGACGTCCAGATAAGCACGGACACCATACTGATGGGATTCGGCAAGCCGTCGCACCTGTTCTACGGCGCGTTCCCCAAGTTCTTCAGCCGATACGTGCGGGAGAAAAAAATGCTCGACCTCCCAACCGCTGTCCACAAAACCACCGGCCTGCCCGCAGAACAGTTCAACCTTAAACAACGCGGCATCGTCAAAGAAGGCAATTTCGCCGACCTGCTCGTGTTCGATCCCGACACAATCGCTCCCAACGTGGATTTCTTCAATCCCGTTGGGACTCCGTCAGGCATCGATCACGTCCTCATCAACGGCTTCCACGTTCTGGACGAAGGCAGGTTCGACAAAAGCCGCCTCGCAGGCCGCGCCCTGAGAAACGGCGGCTGATTTCCCGGCGGATGGGAAAAAGGGAAAAACGAAAGAAGAAGAAAGTGAAAGAAGAAACAGGAAAAGCATGAGGCGCGCGGCCGCCTTCGGCGGTTGGGGAAAACTCTTTGAAAAGGGTTCTTCCCCAAACCCCTTTCCTAAACTTTCCAATTTTGTTTATTGATAGCTGATGCGCAACAATAAGCCCTGAAACGGCGTTTTGGTTTTTCATATTGCCGAAAAAGACGAATAGCGCGGACGAGCGTCAGGCGCGGCGGCAAAAATGCGGGTTATTTTTCTTTTTCCACTTGGAGGATGGATAGGAAGGCTTCCTGAGGGACTTCGACGTTGCCGATGTTCTTCATGCGTTTTTTGCCCTCTTTCTGGCGTTCGAGGAGTTTTCGTTTGCGGGTGATGTCGCCGCCGTAGCATTTTGCGGTGACGTTCTTGCGGACGGCGTTGATGGTTTCGCGGGCGATGATGCGGTTGCCGATTGCGGCTTGAATCGGTATGACGAACATGTGCTTTGGTATAAGCTCTCGGAGTTTCTCGACTATGCGCCGCCCTTTGTAGTACGCGCTGTCCCTATGGACTATCATGCTGAGCGAGTCCACGCTTTTCTCCCCGATGAGGATGTTGAGCCGCACGAGGTCGGATTCAATGAAGGAGTCGAACTCGTAATCGAGAGAGGCGTAGCCGCGGGAGCAGGATTTCAGCTTGTCGTAGAAGTCGAATATCACTTCGCTGAGCGGCATCAGGTACACCATCTTGACCCGGTTTTCGCTTATGTAGTCCATGGAGACGAAGCGTCCGCGTTTGTCTTTCGCAAGCTCCATGACCGGGCCTATGAATTCCTCCGGACACATTACGACGGAGCGGACGAAAGGCTCTTCGACCTTTTCCACTTTGAGACTTTCGGGGAACTCGCTGGGATTCTTGATCTCTATCATCTTGTCGCCGGACATGTGGATTCTATAGATGACCGTCGGCGCGGTGGCGACGAGATTTATTCCGTATTCTCTTTCGAGCCGTTCCTGAACTATTTCCATATGGAACATGCCGAGGAATCCGCACCTGAAGCCGAAGCCGAGCACGGAGGAGGATTCAGGCTCGAACTCCAGAGATGAGTCATTAAGGGCAAGACGTTCGAGCGCGTCGCGCAGATCCTCGTAGTTCTCTGCCTCGGAGGCGAAAAAACCGCAGTACACCATGGACTTGAGTTTGCGGTATCCGGGGAGCAGGTCTTCCGCGGGGTCGGAGGCGAGCGTGACGGTGTCGCCGACGCTCAGCTCCTTGATATTTTTTATGTTTGCGATGACATAGCCGACCTCGCCGGGGCCGAGGGTTTGAAGCGGGGTCATGTCGGGGGCGAACACGCCGATTTCGACAGCTTCTGACTCGCGGTTGGAGGCCATGAATCGGACTTTGTCGCCTTTGTTTATGGAGCCGGAAAAAAGGCGGACGTATGCGATTGCGCCCCGGTAGGTGTCGTAGTGGGAATCGAAGACTAGGGCGCGGGCCGGGCCGGCGTCCACCTTGGGCGGCGGGACGCGATCGATTATGGCGTCCATCAGTTCTTTTATGCCCGTGCCTTCTTTGGCGCTGACCTCGACCGCTTCCGAGCCGTCTATGCCGAGCACTAGCTCGATCTCATCCCGCACTCTGTCCGGGTCGGCGGTGGGGAGGTCGATTTTGTTTATGACGGGGATGATGACTAGGCCGGTGTCGCGCGCCAGATAGAAGTGGGCGAGCGTCTGCGCCTCGATGCCTTGCGCGGCGTCCACGAGCAGAAGCGCGCCTTCGCAGGCGGCCAGACTGCGCGAGACTTCGTATGAGAAATCCACGTGGCCCGGGGTGTCGATGAGGTTTAGCGCGAACTCCTGCCCGTCCGCGGCGCGGATGTGCCGGATGCGGACCGCCTGAAGCTTCACGGTGACTCCGCGCTCGCGCTCGACGTCGAGTTTGTCCAGATACTGCGGCCTGAAGTCTCGGTCGGGAACAGTGCCGGTTATCTGCAGAATCCTGTCGGCCAGCGTGGATTTGCCGTGGTCTATGTGGGCGATTATGGAGAAGTTTCTTATGTTGTCAACCAGCATGAATACCCTGCTATCTCAACCCTGTTTGCGCCTGAATCTTTTGAGCGTCATGCCGGTCATGTCGTCAATTTCGGCCACTTTCAGGAATTTTCCCGCTGCGATGAAGACCGCGCCGCATGCTGCCAGCGAAGCGATGGTTTGCGCCGCCGGGTCAAGCCCGGAAGTGGCGGACATAGCCGCCCAGCACGCCGCCGCCGCCGCCGCCGTCGCCGCCCCGACTCGCGCGAACGATTTCAGAACTCCGCGCGTGTCGAACCCCGGCGCCTTCCTGTTAAGGATAGCGAGCAGAGCCGCGAAATTAAAGAGCGCCGCCATAGAAACTCCCAGCGCCACCCCGCCGAACGTCAGACCTTTCAATGCGATTCCCAGATAGTAGAACGGCGATATCTTGAATATCCACATGGACCATCCCATCGGGACGGACCATGAAAGAACGTCTATGGAGAAGGAGCCGAGGCCGACTAGGCCGAGACTGAACGGGATGGTGATGACGGCGACGCTGAAGAGGCCGACGAAGAGGGGCGTTCGGGTGTCGTTGAGCGAATAGTATCCTCTGCTGATGACCTGAATGGCGGTGTGGGCGGGAAGCCCGACGGAGTAGAACGAGAGAGCGAACGCGGTCGCCAGACAGTCATCCACGGAGAACTGGCCGCCGCCGAAAAGCACGCGGGAGATGGGCGCTCCGGCTATGATGAAGGCGGCCATCGAGGGCAGGGAGAACGCGAAAGTGGCGCTGATGCCGCGCGCGAGGGTGGACTTGAACTCGTCCATGCGCCCGCTTCCTGCCTGTTGCGCGAGAGTGGGGAATATCGCCATCGAGATGGCGCTTCCGAAAATCCCCAGAGGAAGCATGAGAAGCCTGACGCTGCCCTGAAGGGCGGTCACCGCGCCTTCTCCCATGAACGACCCGAATGTCACTGGCAGTATCAGCAGGTTTATCTGCGAGATAGACATGCCGAGCATTGCGGGCAGGAAGAGCTTGAGCACGATTTTTACATTTGGGTCGCCACGGCCCATGACCGGCCTGTATCTGACGCCTTTGGATACGACGACAGGCAGTTGCACTGCCACCATGCCGACTGTCCCCGCGAGCACGCCGTACGCAAGCCCCTTTATGCCGTATATAGAGCCGAGGAACACCGCGGCGGAAATTATGCCGATGTTGTGCAGACACCACGAAATGGTCGGGGCAACGAAGTGCTGGTGCGCATGCAGGACTCCGCTAAGGATAGCGGACATCCCGGTGAACACCACCATCGGGAACAACATCCGCATAATCTCGTAGCAGAGCTTGTGGGTTTCCGGCGAGCTGTTGAATCCGGGAACGATGGCGCGGGTAAGCTGCGGAGCAAATGCCATTCCGAGGGCGATGCTCGGGAGAATGACCGCAAGGGAAATATTGACGATGGCGCTGAACAGCCGCCAAGCCTCTTCCTTGTTCTCCTTTTCGAGCAACCGGGTGAACACCGGGATGAAGGCGGCGGTGAGCGCGCCGCCCGATTCGAGGATGTATATCAGGTCCGGGACGGCGAACGCGCCGAGAAACGCGTCCGTCTCCGGGCCGCGCCCGAAATAGTAGAATATCGTTTTATATCTGACATAGCCGAGCAGGCGGCTGACAATCATCCCCGCCATCACTATGAGCGCCGCTCGTTTGACTTTCCCGTTCAATGCGTTCCTTTCACGGTTCAGACGGCGATTCGTTCCCGTCACGCCTGCTTTATATAATAAACTCCCGTATTGCGCAATTATCAATACATCCATGACAGGAATTTAAAAAGTGGGAGCCAAACATCATCCTGCCGCGCGTAAAACCCGCGCCCAAAAGGACAAAACAGACAAGGGATAACATGCTTGACATTTTTTTGACGGGACAATAGAATGATAAACCATTGTTAATATTTAATTACTAATACTATATGATTTCCATGAGCGTCGGGGATAAGAAATTGGGTTTTCCGATAGTTCATGGGTCAAGTTGCGGAAGCGCGAAGCAAGCCGGAACGTCGGCAAGAAGACGAGAAGGTGGGACAGATGTCTAGAAAAAAGCGGCAGATAGAGCTGTTTTTCGCGTTCGCCGCGCTGATTGCGTTGACGAAGATAGTTGCGGCGGAGAATAAATTCAACTATCAGGGATATGTGACGGAAAGCGGAGTCCCGATGCACGGCTCCGTGCCGATGGTGTTCGAGTTATTCGATGTTTCGACGGGCGGCGCTCCGCTGTGTTCGACAGGCGCTCAAAGCGTTTCGGTGTCTCGCGGTAGGTTTAACTATGTCGTCGGCTCCGAGGCCGGAGGCTGCGGGGCGGTTGATATCGACTGGTCGGCGGGCGATTTTTTTCTTCAGGTGTCCGTGAATGGCAACACGCTCTCGCCCCGCGAGAAAGTTGTTCCGTTTCCTGTGGCTCTGGAAGCGAAGAAGCTGAACGGTTTGCAGGCTGCGGACTTCGTGCTATCCGGGTCGGCAAACTGGCTTGAAACATCCGGCGGAATTCTAACAGGCCCGCTGACGGTTGAGGCTGACATAATTTCCTCCGGAGACATCACGGCGGCCACAGGGACAATCACTGCGGCGGCGTTCATCGGAGACGGCTCGGGGCTTACGGGTCTGGCGGGAAGCGACGATTCCCGCGTTTTAAAGACAGGCGACACCATGACGGGCGCTCTGACGGTTGCGGCCGATTTCTTCACTTCCGGGAATATCTCCGCCGCCACAGGGACAGTCACGGCGCTTGCCTTCATGGGCGACGGCTCCGGACTTACCGGAGTCGTGGCGGCGGGAAGCGTTGCCAAAACGGGAGACACCATGAGCGGGTCTCTTGTTGTGGATTCCGATCTGGCGGTTTCCGGCGAGATAACTTCCGTGGGAGATATTTCAGCGCCCATAGGGACGGTAACCGCCTCCGCTTTTATAGGCGATGGCTCTGGTCTTACCGGGGTTTCGGCGACGGATAATTCACGCGTATTGAAAACAGGCGACACCATGACCGGCGCGCTTGTCGTTCAGGCGGATTTCTTCACAGCAGGAGATATCACAGCAGCTACCGGAACGATAACCGCCGCCGCGTTCGTGGGAGACGGTTCCGGGTTGACAGGGATAGTGGCGAGCGGCGGGGTGGCTAAAACAGGCGACACGATGACAGGGCCGCTGACGGTTGACGCAAATATAATCACGTCCGGTGATATCACTGCGGCGACAGGGACGATAACCGCCGACGCATTCGTTGGAGACGGCTCCGGGTTGACAGGGATAGTGGCGACCGGAGGAGTGGCTAAAACGGGCGACACGATGACGGGGTCGCTGACAGTTGACGCAAACATTATCACGTCTGGGGACATCACCGCGGCGACAGGGACGATAACCGCCGACGCATTCGTTGGAGACGGCTCCGGGTTGACAGGGATAGTGGCGACTGGCGGAGTGGCTAAAACGGGCGACACGATGACAGGGCCGCTGACGGTTGACGCAAATATAATCACGTCCGGGGATATCACTGCGGCGACAGGGACGATAACGGCGGCGGCATTCGTGGGAGACGGCACAGGGATAACAGGCATTTCTGCCACAGACAACACTAAAGTCCTGAAGACCGGGGACACGATGACAGGACAGCTTAACACCCAGAACCTAACCCCCACAGTGTCCGGCGTTTACAGTCTTGGCACGACCGATCTTGAATGGAACAATATTTACGGCCGGGCGGCAAGGTTCAGAAACGTGGACGCGTATCATATGAAGCCGAGGCTGACCAACTTGTACGACCTCGGAGCGGACACGCTGGAATGGCGCTATTTGTATCTGGCGGGAGGGATATATTTGGGAGGGTCTCCGCTGGCGTTGTTCGGGAGCGTGGCGGATTCGGCGGGAACAACTCAGTTCTCTTCGTCCGGGCTGACGGGGTCGTTGCAGTTTGCCGGGGGCGGCCTCACGAGCGTGTCATTCGACAACGTCAACAGAAGAGTCACGTATACAACCAGCTTGGCGACTCTCACGCGCGGAACGGGCCTGACAGGGTCGAATTATGCCGGAACTGCCGGAACGACGTGGGCGGTAGATTTCGGGACGACGGCGGGAACAGTCGCCGAAGGCAACCACGCTCACGCCGGGATGATGTCAGGGTCGGGAACTGCGGATAGGGTGGCATACTGGAACTCGGCAAGCACGGTGTCGTCGGGTGGCCTATATTGGGATAACACTAACAGCAGGCTTGGCGTTGCCGTGGCCCCCGGAACATACGCGTTGAACGTGTCAGGCACGGCGAACATATCAGGCGCCACGACGTTAGGCGGCACACTTGGTGTGACGGGAGCGATAACCGGCTCCAGCACGGTGCAGGGCACGAGGTTGATATCCACGATAGCGACAGGAACAGCGCCGTTGACGCTGGCTTCGACCACGGTGGTTACAAACTTAAATGCGGACCTGCTTGACGGCAATCATGCCTCTTCATTCTCAACGTCAGGCCACACGCACGCGACATTGACGCGCGGCACGGGATTGACCGGCTCGAACTATGATGGCTCGGCGGCGACGACGTGGGCGGTTTCCTACGGCACAACCGCAGGAACGGCTGTGCAAGGAAACACAACTGTAACCATAACTGCGGGAACCGGCATGAGCGGCGGCGGAAGCATCACGCTTGGCGCTGGCGGAACTGTCACACTGACAAATACCGATGCTGGCTCGTCGCAGTACATTTTTAAGAATATTGCTGACACAACGCCCACAACGCAGTTCTCAGCTTCGACAAACAACGACACCGTACAGTTTGCAGCCGGGGGGAGGACGACAGTAGCGTTTACACCGGCCAGCAAAAGGGTGACATACACTACCACGCTTAACACATTAACGCGAGGGACAGGGCTTACCGGTTCAAACTATGACGGATCAGCATCGACGACGTGGTCTCTGGACAAGTCGCAAACGAACTGCTATTTTTCGTCCGTCACCACGCTGACAGGGACGGCGCAGGATACCACATGCGCGGCGGGATTCTGTTGCGCGGCGGTTATTAACGCGGATACGGACATAGCTATGGGCATAGGCAAGCACGACGGCGCTAGCCTATATTTCAACTCGGCTTTTGAGGATTTTACATCGTTGAAAATCATGTGTTGCCCGTGTCAGTAGCGATGGGGCGCGCGGGATGACTTGAGAAAAGAAGCTATGAAAGAAAAAGCAAAAACGGACAAGAGAGAAGCGGTAGCGCGGGCGGCGCTCCCTGCGGCTGCGGGCGACGTGCTTCAGTATTTCTCCAGTGAAGAGGCGAAGATTTCCAGCCGGGGGCTTATGACGGGCGCGCTCGCCGTCATCGCATTAGGCATCGCCGCTGCTCCCGTTACTCCTGCGCATCACTTGAGCTATCATGCTAGTTTTGCTGTTCATACGAACCAATCTGCTGTGAATACGCATTCAAGCGTCGCAACGTTGGATTTGCATACTAATGCAGGTTCTCACGCAAACACAACAGCGGCGACGGGACATCACAGTTTGGCGAATCATGCAAGCAAACCGGGTATTAACGCCCATGCGAATGCCAACAACCATGCCAACAACGATAATATGTCGAATCACGCAAGCGCGGCTGCAACCAACGTGACGGTCAAGCCTGCGGTAAATCAGGCGGTTGTGAAAAGCAATGTTCACAACAACGGGACGCAGGGAAAACACACGGCGTGGAAAGGACACGCGAACGTGGCAGCGTCGCACGCGAACGCTGCGGCATCTTCCGTTCATACCAGTGTTGCCGGACTGAACAACCACGACAACGTTAACATCCACACCAGCGCGGCCGGAATTGATTCCCATTCAAACGTCAACGCGCATGTTAATGCTCCTGTTGTAGATACGCATATAAGCGTAAACAATCACGCTTCGGCGGCGGGGTTCACCGCCCATACAAATGTCACAGGGATAAATAACCATGCGCATGCAGCCACGCATACAAGCCACGATTCTCATGCGTCTTGGTGAGTTTTTTGGTCGCTAGAAATTCTTTGAAAAGGTTTAATAAGACAAAAGGATTCAAATGGAAAAAAAAGAAGAAAACAATTTATATTTGTTAGATATCATAAAGAAAAGCAACCTGCCCGTGGTTGCAAGCGACTCGATAGCTTATTTCAAGAGAGAGGAAGCAAAAATTAGCGCGCGAGGTATTTTAACAGGGGCATCTTTATTAGTTGTGTTGGGAATTTTAGTAGAGCCCGCAAACGGATTCCATGCAAGCAATCACAGCAATATCAATATTCACTCAAACCAAGAAGCGGTGAATGGGCATACGAACGCAGGCGCGATCAATATGCATATGAACAGTTCATCGCATGTCAATCTGGGGGCGATAAACGCACATTCAAACGTGAACACTCATTCGAGCACGGCGGCAGTGAATCAGCATGTGAACTTGAACAACCACACAAACCGGGCTGCCGTATCCACGCACTCAAGCGCGGCGCACACGAATGTCGCTGCGAGTCATGCCAATCAAAACGTCGCCAAAGGGAGCGCACACAACAATGGTTCTCAGGGCAAACACACGGCATGGACAGCCCACTCAAACACAAACGAATCTAGCCACGTCAACGCTGCTGGCACGAACACTCACACCAGCGTAGCCGCGATTTCAAGGCATGTTTCAGTTAATAATCACAGCAACGCAACGGCAGTCGATGTTCATGCCAGCGCGGCGGCACACACGAGCAGCGCGGCTCAGGATCAACACGCTAACGCCAATTCACACGCTAGCAGGACAGCTTATAGCGGACATAGAAACCTCGGGGCTGTCAATCTTCACAGCAATTCCTCGTCTCATGTTAATCATGGTTCGCATGCTTCATGGTAGAAGCGAAAATGAACTTTTATGAGAACAGCTCAGGCTAGCTAAGGTGGAGCATGAAGAAAAAAGACGAAAAACATACATACACGAAAAAAACTGTTATAAGCACTTCTATTCCGAGAATCACGGCGGACGCTCTGGATTATTTTAACAGCGAAGAAGCAAAAATAACCTCGTCGTCAGTTATGAAAGGCGGGTTGTTATTGGCGGCACTGGGAATGATGACTTTCCCAGACAAAGTTAGATCTGACCACGAGAGCCTTCATGTAAGCTGGAACAACCATGCTAACAGAGTAGCTGAAGCATATCATATTAACGTGGCGGCTATAAATCAGCATGTAAACGCTAACGCTCATTCAAACAGATCTGCGACGACCGCTCATTCAAATGTGAATACGCATGTTAGCTCTGCGGCGGTTAACGCGCATAGCAATGTGAATGTGCACACTAGCGCGGCGGTGGTCAATACGCACGCAAACAAAGCCGCAATAAACGAGATCGGCTCCCACGTTAACCAGTCGGTCGTAAAAGGAAGCGCGCACAATAGCGGGGCTCAAGGAAAACACACAGCATGGAAGGGGCATGCCAACAATGCTGTTAGCGTTCATACGAACTCTCCGGCGGTTTTCACTCACAATAATGCTTCGGCGGTATCGGTTCACACAAACATAAATGCGCACGCAAACGCCGGGGCGGTTGATATGCACAGAAACCATAATAATACTACAACAACGCCAGCTCTCAACAGACATGCCCACATCACATCACATTCCAGCGCTGTCGCGTCAAATGTGCATGCGAGCATTGCGGCTATAAATATTCACTCAAACGCGAACACGCACGGGTCTCATAGTTCGCACAGTTCGTGGTAGGGGCGGCGCGCGGGGCGTGAAAGGAGGCAAAAAGGAACGCGCGCATGGAGCAAGAACGGGGTTCGGCTTGACGAAAATTTGCCCGGAAGGTACCATTAAGACATGAGAATCGAACTCCTTAAAAAGAAAGCGTCCCTGATAGTTGCGGCTGCTTTGGCGGCGGTTCTGCTGACATCGGGGGCGGTTCTGTTCGCCGGGCAGATCAAGGAGGGCGGGCCGTACAAGATAATGTCGGACTCGCTGACGTCCGGCGGGTCGGCGGGGGTTGTGGAGGATTCGACATACAGGGTTCTGTACAGCGTGGGGCAGTCGGCGGGAGCCGGAACGATGACCGGCGGGGGCGGGATTTCGCTCGAAGGCGGTTTCGTGTCGGGCATCGAGGCGGCGTTCATACTGGACAACGCGATAGCGGAGATTGAGGCTCCGGCGGGACATTCGGGCGGGCCTCAGGACGCTGTCCCCGGCGCGAGGATAACCTACAGGCTCGAATTCGAGAACAGGGGCGAGGCGGCCATCAACGCGGTGGTTTCCACTGACGGCCCTCTGCCCTCCGAACTGGAGTTCGACAGGTTCGCCACCGGCTCGCTGAAACTGGTCCTCAATAATGTTGAAACTATTCAAGACCCGGCAGTCGGGGTCGATTCCTGCGATGTCGTGGCGGAAGAAATCGTGTGCGAGATATCCGATATTGCCGCCGGGGCGACGGGCGCGGTGGTGTTCAGAGCGGTAATCAAGTAGCCGAACGGCGTGACGCCAATCACATTTATATATATATATAATTATTTACCCGATTAACCATTAATGCTAAAATAGAGAAAGTCAGTCTTATTATGCTTATGAGAAACAAAAGAGCCGCAATAATGGCGATGTGCGCGGCGCTCCTCTGCGGGGCGGCCTTTGCGCAGCCTACGCCCGGCGGGACGATTATCACGACGACAGGAAAAATCAGCGCGGACAACGCGAGCATAAACGCGGATAATCTAGCGTACACCACGGCGCAGGCGGCCACTTCGGTCGTGTCAATATACGGCGTTCAGCTTGACTATGAAACGCCCGACCTGACAGCGCCCGCCGGAACGACGGCTGATTACACGTTCTCGTTTGAAAACTATTCAAACGACACGGCGGCGGACTCGATAAGGGTGGAGTTGGGCGCGAGGAGTTACGGCGCGGGCGCGGGGACGACCGCCCAGTGGTCGGCGCAAATCGACGACAACGAGCCGTTCGTGTCCGGCCTGACGTGGGCCAATAGCGGGACGGCGGCCGCGGCGGCAGGGGGCGACTATGTGGTGGCGGCGCTCGGCCCGGCGCAGAGGGCGACATACACGATACGGATAACAAGCGCGCCCGACGCGACGGACGGAGCGACGATGACCGCGTCTCTGCAGATGCAGACATTGTCTTCGCCTGCGTCGATGTACGTCGGCTACAACGGAAACGGATACGGAGGGCTGGCGGTGGCCGTCCGCGTCG
>MWCD01000007.1 GCA_002069885.1 bacterium ADurb.Bin236
CAGGTTTGCATTTAAGCGAATGCCACTTGTCCGCAATGAACGAATAATGACTATGAGGGCGCTTCCGGTTTGACTGCCCGATATCGATATGGTAACATGAGCAAATAATTTTGCTGGGCAAAACCCGGCGCGCGAACATGGAGAGGCGCAATGACGCTTGAAGAAATCGAACGGCAGGAGACGGCTCTTGATGAAACGCTCGAAGTCGAGGAAGAAGAATACGCGCTTCCCGCGATGAAAATCGGGCTTGACGAGTGGTGTTTTCACAACTCGATGCTGTTAGGCAAGATGACTCTGATGGATGTGGTCGCCAAAGCCGCCGAATTGAAGCTAGACGGCGTGGGTTTCGACTATTTCATGATGAAGCGGGAAATGCGAAAGAATCCCGAGGAGATGAGAGACAGGCTGAGGGAATCCGGTCTCGAGCTGGTTTTCGGATTCGGATTGCCGTTCTCGCTGCCTGAAGTGATATTTCAGGCGATGGAAAAGATGAAAAACGAGATGTTCGACCTCGCGCACGAGTTCGGAGCGGACATCGTAAGAGTTTACGGCGGGCTTATCATCCCTAACATGTTTCACAAGCCGTTTCATCTGGTGACGGACCGAGAAGCGGAAATAAAAGAGGTGTCGCGAAGGTTGAAGTTGTTCACGAGGGACGCGTCGCTTGAAGGGCTGACCGTCGCTTTGGAGAATCATTCGGATTACACGATGAGGGAAATGCTGCAGATAGTTCACTCAGTGGACAGCGAAAGGTTCAGGGTGACGCTGGACACAGGGAACGCGCTATTTCTCGGCGAGGACCCCGTGCTGACTGCAGAGAGGCTGGCTCCATACGCGGCATACACGCACATAAAGGACTTGAAGCGCTCAGGGCCGATGGTTCTGGGATCGCCCCTCGGACAGGGCGAAATAGACATCCCGAAGATAGTGGAGATACTCAGGGACAGAATGTATGACGGCCTGTTCTCTATAGAGTGCAACCTGCCGCCTTGGCAGGTTGAGCGGGAGGAATCGGCTGTCAATGAGAGCGTAGAGTTCCTTAGAGGGCTGGAAAGCGAAGCGCGGGAGCGCGAAGACTGAAAATGACGCTTGATGCGGCGCTGCGGCGTCGGGTTAAAAATCAACAGGGCGGTTGCATAATGGCTGATGATAAGAGTAAAAGCGGGAATACCAAGAATAAATCGAAGAACAAGGAATGCAAGAACTATCAAGGGCGAATGATAGAGCCGTTGGATGTTATGGGGAACGGAAATGTGAAGGCGTTCATCGATGAAGTGTTCGGCGCGTCCGGATACAACGCCAGAAGGCTTGGAGAGGCGTGCGACATTTATACGCGAATGGCGGAGAGCGGGGCGACGATAGCGCTGACGTTGGCGGGAGCTATGACTCCCATAGGGATGAGCGGCCCGATAATAGAACTAATGAAGCGAGGCCTTGTGGATGTGATAATTTCCACCGGCGCGAATCTCTATCATGATTTTCACAGGGCGTATAATTTTCCGGTCATTCAGGGATCGCCTCATGTGGACGACGCTCTACTGAACAAGCGCGGTATCGCAAGGATATATGACACTTACATAATGGACGACGACACGTTGCTGCCCACCGACGCGATGGTTTTGGACGCGTCGTTCGAGCACAAATTCAAAGGCCCTGTTTCGTCCGCTTCTCTGCACAAACTGTTGGGAGAAAAAGTTCTGAAAGACGCGCCGTTCCCGGAAAAATCGCTGGTTGCCCAAGCGGTCAGATACGGCGTGCCCATCTACACTTCATCCCCCGGAGATTCCTCCATCGCTATGAACATGATACTGCCGTATTTCATGGGGAAAAGGATTGTAGTGGACCCCGTGATGGACATTGTGGAGACGACGGCGATAGTGAGGCAGGGAAAGAAGAACGGAGTAGTTATAGTGGGCGGAGGGTCGCCGAAGAATTTCTATCTCCAGACACAGCCCACTTTGTGGCAGATACTCAAAGACGACATAGGCGGACACGACTATTTCATCCAGCTTACGACAGACACGCCGCAGTGGGGCGGCCTATCGGGAGCCACGCCTCAGGAGGCGAAATCTTGGGGCAAGGTGAAGGGGCACACCGTCAACCAGACGGTGGTTTACTCATGCGCCTCTATTACGTTCCCCCTGTTGAGCAGATACGTGATGGAAAGCGTCGGGGAGAAGCCGCTTAAAAGGCTGTTGGACAAGAGGGATTCGCTTGCCGCAGAGTTGAAGCGGAACGCTCTGGCTAATCCGGAGTTGAAAAAGCTGCGCGGCAAGAAAGCCCCCAAAAACTCAAAACAAAAGAAATAGTTCGCGTTTCTCGAATGAGAAATCCGTAATAGCCAAATTTCTTCGCGGTTGAATTTGAACGCGGGTTGAAATGTGTCGACGCTTGTATGTCGAGCGAGTTTGATTATATCGCGGTCTTCTGGTTATTTTCCCAGAACATATTTTTTATATGAATCTTCCCAGCCTCCGGAGACAGCATCTCTGTGCAGGTCGATCCATGGTTTAAGATCATCGTGCGAGACGTTCGTCCACATTCCTTTTGATATTTTAAAGTAATGACGAAGGCTCTTGAAGGAGCCGTAGTTGTGCATGTTGGTCAGAACCAGCCGCAGAGATTCCACCAATCGTTCATCCATGTCTTTTCTATAGACGATGATGACGTTCGGCAACGGTTTAGAGCAGGCGAGCGGGACGATGCCGTCGGCCAGAGGTTTGTGGCCGGAGACGATGTGTTTCAGATACTCCGGTTCTAGAACGATGGCGTCAGTGGTTTTGAACATAAGAGCGCGGGCGGAGGACTCCCTGTTCAGAACTTTGAAGCCGGAGAAAAAGACAGTCGGATCGATTTTATATTTGGATAGTTCGGGGTCGTCCGCGAAAATGCCGTTGAGGACGGCCCAAGCGGATTCATCCGGCAGATGGACGCGGCCAGCCATGATATCCTGCATGTTCTTGTGTCCGGCGTCTTTCCTGACGTAAATGCAGGAAGGCGACCTGATCGATGAGCCGGTTTTATAAATCGCCAGAGGACGGATGGAGGATTTCGGATTGAAATACCGCGCTCGCGCGTAGTAGTAAGGCGGCATCCATGCCACGTCCGTGTGCTCGGTTTCAAGCCGCGCTATAACCTTGTCCCAAGAGTCAGCGTCCGTGACGAACTTGATTTCCATCTCTGCTTCAGATTTTAGCGCGGCTTGAAATTCTCTGAGATGTTTATTAATCAGGGAAGAGCCTTCGCCTAGAAGAGAAGTGGGCAGGGGAAAGTCGAAAGAAATCTTATCAGTGTCCGCAGCGGCAGAAGACGCTGTAAAAAACAAAACCGCCGCTGCCGCGGCCAGCGCACGCCTTATAGTTCCTGCTCTTATGGATGCCGCGCAGATTCCGAACATTCCGTCTCCGCCGCGCAAGAGATGATTTGCGTTCTCGTATTCTCATATATTTTACAATTAGGGGGGCGCCGTGTAAACTAATATTACGCTTAAAAACGTCCGCGTGGTTGACATGCGGCAATGAGCGCCGGGACGTTTCCGGCGTGGAAATGAGACGGCGGTTCGCGCGTGAACGATACGAGAGTAAAAAGAGTCAGGCTCGCCACGGCGACGCGGTTGTTCGCTCTATTCGGAGTGGTTGTGTTTTTAGCCGCTGCGATTGTGTATAAGGGCGTAGACATGAGGACGAGGAGGATGTGGCTGGAACAGAGAGAGGGAAGCGCCAGAATCCTTGCGGCGTCCATCTCGCATGGGATGACGAACGTGATGGTGTCCGCCGGGCAGGAAGAGAGGGCGGCGCTTGTGGCAGAGGGTTTGTTGCGGGGAGCGGTCGAGTCGGGGGCGGCTCTTTCAGGTTGCGATATCAGGAACGCGGACGGCGCGATGGTTTACACGTTCAGGAAGAGTCCCGGCGACGATGAAAAGAATTTGAGAAGCGTTGTGGCGAAAATTGAATCGGAAGGGGTCGGGACAGGGGAGGTCGAGGTGTATTTCGATCCCCGGCCCGCGCTGGAAAGCGAGAATACCGAGCAGTTGCTCGTTCTCGGATATGCGGTAGCGGCGCTCGCCGCGCATCATCTTGCCGAGGAGGATTTTTTCCAGATCGAACTGATGGTCAGGAAGATGATTGAAGAGGCTCCTGACGCGCTGTACGCAATCGTGACAGGCCCTGCCGGCGAGGTCTATTACGAATACAGGACGGATGAATTTAAGGAATACATCACTGATGAGCTGGCTGCGGGCGCGGCGGAAGTCAGCCTATTGAGGCCGTTCATCGTTCAGGAGATAGGAGAGAATAAGGAACGAGGCAGGATGGTGGAAGTCTCGGCGCTGGCCAGAGATGGGAACACGGCGCTGGGCGCGGTCCGCATAGGGTATTCGATGAAATCGATAACGAAATCGGCAGAGCGCACGCGGGAGCTGTTCGGGCTGATTATTCTGGGGTTCACAATCGCGGCGGCGGCGGCGGGGGTTCTGACGGCGCGGAACATGACAAGACCGCTCGCTCTGATAGCGCAGACTGCTTCGAGCGTGTGGGAGATGAAAGCTTCGGGCGAGTATTCGAGCATCGAAGAGGCCAGCGAGGACATGAGCAAGCTTCGCTCTTCTTTCGAAAATCTGCGGAACAAGTTCGCGCGTCGCGGAGACGAAATAGGGGATTTGTCGGAATCCTTTCTGAACATGACGACTAGACTGGAAACGCGGCTCAACGAAATAAAATCGCTTTATCAGAGGATGGCTGTGGCGGACAGGTTCCAAGCGATGGGACAGTTGTCAGCAGGCATCGCTCACGAGATAAACAATCCTCTCGCTATTATTTCAACGTATGTGCAGTTGATTTTGCGGCGCGAGGGGCTGGACCCGGAGTTGAGGGCCGAAGCCGAAATTATTCTCGAGGAGTTGGACAGGATTGCGGAGAAAGTTAACGACCTGATGTCGTTCGCAAAAGAAAGAGACTATGTTTTCGAGCAAGTAGACGCGGGCGAGATTGTGTCGAAAACCGCCGCGCTGCTCAGGCATCAGTTCAAGAACGCGGGAATATCGTTCGAACCGGACTACTGGGAGGGCGGACCGTTGATTGTCAGCGCGGACGAGAATAAGCTTCGTCAGGTATTCCTGAATGTCATGCTGAACGCCTCTCACGCTATGCTGGATTCTGAACGGAAGGTATTGAAAGCGTCGACCCGGCTTGCTCAGAACGAAAACAATGTTGAAATCGTAATCGAAGACACCGGCTGCGGCATAAATCAGGAAGATCTATCAAAAATCTTCAACCCGTTTTTCACAACCAAACAGTCCGGCGTCGGAACAGGGATGGGGCTTGCGATAAGCTACAATATCGTGGCCGCGCACGGTGGAAAGATAACCGCTGAGTCCGAACCGGGGTCGGGATCGCGGATAAGCATATTCCTTCCCAGAACTTAAACGCCCGACAATAAACAATCGTCGACCGTCATTTCAATCCGATTATGGCTTCAGCTATGTTGTGGGAGTGGGATCGGATTTTCTGAAAAGCTGTGAGAATGTCATTGTACAAAAGTCCGGGGACGACGTCGCATTCGCCTTTGTTAAGTCTTTCGACATGGTCGTCCTTCAATCTTTTTATTGTTTTCTGAAGGGATTTGCTTCTTGAGTCGGCCTCGTGTCGGTTGCGCGCTTTTTCTTCTATGAAACAAAGCATGCACATCTCAAGGTATTCGAGCAGTTCTCTATGCGAATCCAGCAGTCCTTGAGAGGCGCTTTCAGTGAAAACCACATTCTGCTGTTCTTTGCGGACGCAGTATTTTGCCAACTGTTCGCAGTAGTCGCCGATAGATTCCAATTCGTCGGTAACTCTGAGGTATCTGCGAGCTTCTTCCGCGTGATCGGGGCCGGGGCTGCTCTGAAGAAGTTGCGCGAGGAACTTCGAGATTTCAGCCTGAAGAGAGTCGGTGATATTTTCGTATTTGAACAGTCGCTCTACCTTGTCGTGGTCTAGCGCGGGAGTGACGAGCATCTCCGAGTTCCATTTGAACATGTCGATGACCATGCCGGACATCTTGATGATTTCTTTTTTCGACTGGCCGAGAGCGATCGCCGGCGCGGATATGAAGCTGTAGTCGATGTATTCGAGTTTGTGATCGGATTTATCTTTGTCGCCGGGGATAAGCCATGTCACCAACTTGATGAGAAGCCCTGCTGCGAAGAGAAAAACTAGAGAGTTGAAAATATTGAATACGGAATGTCCGGCTGCGATGTGCGCGGCGATATACGGGCGCGTGCCGTCCGCAGCCACATGGTTCATTCCTCCCGGAACAATATAGTCGATTAGTCTAATATAAAACGGAAAAATAAAGACCATGTATGTGACGCCGATGACGTTGAAGAGCGTATGAATGCGAGCGGCTCTTTTTGCTGAAATGTTGGCGCCTATGGAAGCGAGTTCCATGGTGATGGTGGTTCCGATGTTTTCGCCGAGCACGAGAGCGGCGGCGGCCTCGTAGGTCAGCAGCCCCTGATTCGCCAAGGCGATGGTTATGCCGACCGTCGCCGAACTGGACTGAACGATCATTGTAAGCAGCAGACCGGCGAGGACGCTTTTTAGAATTTGAGAAAAGCTTCCGGCTCCGAACTGCGCGAAGAACGATATGAACTGCTCATTCTCTCTCAACGGCATGAACGCCGTCTCCATGAGTTTAAGCCCCATGAAAAGAAGTCCGAAACCGAGCAGCGCTTCGCCCCATGTCTTCACGCGTTTATTCTTTGAGAAAAGTGCCAGAATCGCGCCTATGCCGACTATGGGCATCGCGTAGCGCGTTATTTTTATCACTATTATCCATGAAGTGATGGTCGTTCCGATGTTCGCGCCGAGTATGATGCCCACAGCGCTGGACAGTTCCATCAGCCCGGCGTTGATGAATCCCACAATCATCACCGTCGTGGCAGAGCTTGACTGTATCAGCGCTGTGACTGAAAGTCCGACCAGCAGTCCGACGAACCGGTTGTTTGTCAGCTTGTCGAATGTCCGCTTTATTCGATTCCCGGCGAGCTGCTGCATCCCCGACGACATGGTTTTGATGCCGAAAAGAAAAATGCCAAGTCCGCCTAGCAGGTTGAAGACTATGTGGGACCAATCTATCTGGTTCATACTGGCTTCCGGATGAATCTCATCCTAAAAGATTTGTCGCCACTATTTTTATCATGAGAAGGATGGATAATCAATACGCAGCCGAAATACGGATGCGGCGCGGGTGTTGTGCGGCGCAGGGATGTGTGGTATATAAGATGTGCGCTGCGCGCGGGAGGGGCAACTTGATTAGAGAATACAAAGACAAGCCGGGGAAAGTTGTGGCGGTTGGATTGAACTACAGAGACCACGCCACGGAGTTTAACATGCCGTTGCCGCAGGAGCCGATTTTGTTTATAAAGCCGTCCACGGCTGTCATCCACGACGGCGGCTTAATCGTCTATCCGAAGGGAGCGACTCGGGTGGACTACGAGGCCGAGTTGGGCGTTGTGATAGGACGAGACTGCAGGAGAGTCCGCGCCGAAGACGCTATGGACTTCATTGAGGGTTTTACCTGCGTCAACGACGTGACGGAGAGGCATATGCAAGGAAGGGACGGGCAATGGACGCGGGCGAAAAGTTTCGACACTTTTTGCCCCATCGGCCCAGTGGTCACGGACGAGATAAATCCCGGAGCGGTTGGCGTGAGATGCTATCTGAACGGGGAGCAAAAACAGAAATCGCATACGGGCAACCTGATATTCACAGTGGAAAAAATAATCGAGTTCGTCAGCGGCGTGATGACGCTTGAGAAGGGCGACGTCATCGCGACTGGCACTCCGTCAGGCGTCGGCCCGATGTCGCCGGGAGACAAGGCGGCAGTCGAGATAGACGGCATTGGGCGGCTCGTCAATAGAGTCGTCGCAGAACAATAAAACCCGCTATTCGGTAATCACTTGACCGGCTCGAACCTGTCTATCTGCAACATCGTGTTGACGGCTTTGTCGGCGAACACCGCTTTGACTTTCATTCCTATTTTCACCGAGTCGGGGTCTACGCCGTCGAG
The DNA here is from genome assembly GCA_002069885.1 of bacterium ADurb.Bin236. GTDB lineage: Bacteria > UBP15 > UBA6099 > UBA6099 > UBA6099 > UBA6099. Next base: position 8,050 of record MWCD01000007.1, read on the forward strand.
GATGTGCGCGATGGGAGTGTCCGCGCCGCCGAGCTTTATCATGGCAAGAACATAAGGCGCTTTTCGCGGATGATGCTTGTCGTCGGTTCTCACAACGGTGAAGTTGGTCACTTCGCCTTCGTTGGAAAGCTCGACCCATTTTTCGGAGATATCCTCGAAGCAGCGTTCGCAAGTCTTGCGCGGGGGGATGAACACTTTGCCGCACTTTTCGCACTTCACGCCGAGGATTTTCTTTTTGTCGCGAAGCGAGACAAGGAACTTGCTGCCGATGCGACCTGCAAAATACTGGTAGGGCAGGGCGAGCTTGCCCTCTTTTATGTAGCAATGCTTGTTTTCTTCAGTCATGGCCGTTGCTCCTTTCGGAATGCTCGTCAGTCTCTGATTCTTTCAAAGTGAATAATATCGTGAACGGAGCCGACTCGGTTGTCGCTCCAAACGGGGCGCACGCGGTCGCCTTTTTTGGTGTCCGCGAGGTCCTCGTTTTTCAGCAGATGCCAGAATGTTTCTTCCTTGCCGATGCCGTCCAGCAATATGTGCACCTGAGCGTAAGGAGTCTCGCGGGTTTCGCCCGTGAGCGGGTCGGGGCTGGAGTAGTAAATAATCTCGATGAGGGTTATCGTGCCCGACGGCCCGACCTCTATCATGTCGCCCGCCCAGCAGCGGCATTCCGCGCACACCTCGCGCGGCGGAACCTGCATGCGGCCGCACTTCGGACACTTGTTCGCGAGTATCTTCTTTTCGATAAGCCCCTCGAAGAACTTGCCCATCACCGGCCCGGTGGAATACTTCATGTCAACCGATATATTTCTCTTTATGACAATCAGTTCCTGCTCTTCCTCTTCCTTGGGCGGCTCGAACTTGGCGAATATTTTCGGCAGTTGCATCGCCACGTTCATATCGCCTTTAAGTTTCAGCCTTCCAGATCCCATTGCCACCATCGGGTCCAGTTTGCCGAGGATCAAATCGATGTAGTCTTTGGCCTTCACGCTGTTGACGACGGCGCAATTGTCGCGCAGCCCGGTTTCGAGCGCGCATTTGCCGTCTTTTAAGACGGCGGTCCACTGTCCGCCGCCGTCGCCTGTGATGTCGTATCCCACCGAGATATCCAGTCCGGCTGCGTTTTGCGGCTGGAAACGCGCCACCAGAGTGTCGAATATTCCCTGAACGGTGACGGCGCTTTTCTTGGGCAGGGAATATCTGGTGAACATTTTGGCGGACGCGGCGACCAGCGCCATGTCGCCCTCGATCTTTATCTTGCCGGACATAAAAGCTTGCGTTCCGTCGATCTTGCCGATGTTCACGCCGACGAAAGTCTCCGCGTCGGCTGACGTTTTGACGGAGAAGCCGGATAGGTCGTCAGTCTTGGCGACTTTCACGGAGTCGTCGCGGACTTCCACCAGCCATTTTCCGCCGCCGTCGCCAGAGATATCGTACGCGAGGACGGCGTTGACGCCCTTCGCGCCTTCGACGCGGAAACGGGCTTCCATTGTGTTGAAAATATCTTCCACGCTTACATCAAAGTATTTGGCCATGTCACTCAGCCTCCTGCCAGTCAAGGTCTTTTTCAAGCATGAACAGAACGGTCCAGAAAGTGCCTCCGAAACCGGATGCGAGGGCGTGTTTCACCTCGCGCGGGATCTGATGCGCGCCGGCGTCGCCTCTCACCTGAAGGGCCGCTTCGGCCACTCTCAGCGCCGCCGTCGCCCCGATAGGATTCGTCGATATGACTCCCCCCGACGGGTTCAGCGGGAACGAGCCGTTTATTGACACCTCGTCGTTTTCCACCATCTTGAGGTGTTCGTCTCCTTCGAGTTGGAGGAACTCCCTCAGCCAGTCCAAGCCCCACCACGAGGACGGGTCGTACATCTCGAACACGTCGAAATATTCCCTCGGATTAGTTATGCCGTTGCGGCCGAATAGCTTGCGCGCCGCGTTGTGGTGGGTGACTTCCTGATTCTCGTTGATGCCGAACATGTTGAAAGTTTCTTCTCTATGGACGGTGACATGGTCGCGTATCCATACGGGTTTCTTGGATATTTTTTTCGCTTTTTCCTCGCAGGCGAGGATGATGGCGACCGCGCCGTCGCTCTGAGAGCACATGTGGATAAGTCGCAATTCGCCGACAAGCTGCGGGGAGTTGACCATGAGGTCGTCAATCTGGTCGTAGTCAAGTCCGAAGTTGCGGTGCGCGTGCGGGTTGAGCGATGCGTGTTTGTCCAGAGTAACGCGGAGCCTCATAGCGGCGCGCTTCGCTCTGTCCGCGCCGAACTCGTTGATTGTTTTTTCCGCGGTGGCGCCTGTCAGCGCTCCGGTCTGCAGGTTGCGCGCCCAGAGCGGGTCCGCCATATTCGTTATGCCGCCCGTGGTGTGCCCCTCCTGCTGCTTCTCAAACCCGATGATCATAACTATGTCATGGAGTCCTGAAGCCACGATATTGTCTCCGACGCCTACGATAGTGGCTCCGGTCGTTCCTCCGGTGGTGACGCGGTAGCAGGCCTTGCCGTAGCCGCCTGTGCCGATGACGTGCCATAGGTCGGGCTGGTGCACCATCTCAAACAATTCCATGTTGCCGTGAACCAGAGCGTCCACGTCTTCGATGCCGATTCCGGCGTCCTTCAGAGCCAGTTCCACCGCTTCGTGGATCATCTCCGGCTGATTGACGTCTTCACGGTGGCTCGAGTGGTGAGTCTGCCCGATTCCGACTATCGCCACGTTTCTGTTCTTTTTATGTTTCTTCATGGGTTTCACCTCCCGCTCAGTTTTCGAGAATCATGACTGCTTGATGTTGTCCGGCAGGGCCGGTCGTGCCTTGAGCGACAGCGCGCTTGGCTCCGGCGACCTGCCTTTCGCCCGCCTCGCCGCGCAGTTGAACAACCGCTTCTGCCGCTCTCGCCAACCCGCCTATCATTATCGGGTTGCCCGCCAGCATTCCCCCGGACGGGTTGATTTTCCCTGTTTCAAGAATGCCGCTTTCTATCCATTCGCCGCCTTTGTTCTCGTCGCAAAGGCCGAGGCCCTCGGCCCACATTGCAAGTTGATACGCGTAAGCGTCGTTTATCTCGACAACGTCGAACGCGCCCTTTGCGTCGGACACCCCGGCCATCTTGCATGCGGCGGCGGACGCTTTTTTCAGAGAGAAATTCGACGCAAGGTCCCTGTCTCCGAAGAAATAGCTGTCCATGCAGTTCGACCAGCCTGTGAGCCAAACGGGCTTATCCGTGTATTCCTTGTATTTGTCTTCGGCGGCCAGCAGCATAGCGACGGCCCCGTCGGAAACCGGGTACGCGTGGAGTGTCCGGATCGGGTCGCACAACATTGGAGAATTGACGACTTGTTCGATTGTGACCAGTTCCCGCGCGTTCGCGAGCGGATTCTTGGCGGCATTGCGCCTCGCGTTGACAACAGCTTTTGCAAGTTGCGTTTCGGATATTCCCGATTTCAGCGCGTAGGCTCGGGCTTGGAGCGCCGCGCCTTTCTCGAAGTCTAGCCCCAGATCCCTGCAGTAGAACGGGTCGAACGCGAGGTTAGAGCACATGTTCCGGCTTTCGGTTTGAGATTCTTTCGTGTGGCCCACAACGAGAACGACATCGTCATGGCCGGACATGATGCACGCCATGGCGTAAGCGATGGCGTTGATGCCGTCCTGAGCCGTTTTCTCCTCGCCCCTGAAATGCGCGCCAACGGCGTCCGTTATTCCGTTGTCCGATATGGTGCGCGCGTCGAAAACGTCGTCGGAACATGTCACGATGTTTCTGATGCCCGTTTCCTCATTCCAGTCGACGCCAGTCTGTTTGACAATGCTTTCGACAGTCTCGAAGCACATCTGTTGGAAACGCTTTTGCCACATGTTGGAAACGAACCCTGTCTGCGCCACAGCGCAAACGGCAACTCTTCTTGCCATATTTCACCTCCGGATGTGCGGGCGCGACGCGCGCCCAAATCTCTGAAAGTAATCTATTAATAACTTGCCGGGTCGTTCCGGCTAGACTACTTTACTCTACCGGGCGAAGAATTATCAAGCGTTTTGTGAAATTTGTCACCAGCGCGCAGCGAATTTGGAAAGGAAGGCAAAGGAACAAAAAAAAAGCCCCCGCTTAGGGGGGCTTTTTTGTTTTTAATGTTGTCCGCTTGCGCGGGCCGCGTCACGGTCTTTCGGACACGAGTTTGTCAACGACTGTCGGGTCAGCGAGAGTCGAGGTGTCGCCCATGTCGCCAATGTCGTTGGCGGCGATCTTCTTGAGGATGCGGCGCATGATTTTGCCCGAGCGTGTCTTGGGCAGCGCGTCGGCGAACTGGATGACGTCCGGAGTGGCGATCGGGCCGATCTCCTTGCGAACCCAGTTGCGAAGCTCTTTCAGGAGGTCTTCGCTCTTCTCGATGCCAGCTTTGAGAGTGACGAAAGCGTAGATTCCCTGTCCCTTGATGTCGTGAGGCATCGGGACGACTGCCGATTCGGCGACTTTCTCGTGAGCGACGAGCGCGGACTCGATTTCCATCGTGCCGAGCCTGTGGCCGGAGACATTGATGACGTCGTCGACGCGGCCCATGAGCCTGAAGTAGCCGTCAGCGTCCTTGATGGCTCCGTCGCCTGTGAGATATTTGCCGGGATAAGTTCCGAAGTAAGCGTCTTTGAATCTTTCGGGGTCTTTGTAAATCGTGCGCATCATGCCGGGCCATGGCTGATTGATGCAGAGATATCCGCCTTGGCCTGCGCCGACTTCTTCGTTGCTCTCGTTGACGACGATCGGATCGACGCCGAAGAAGGGCAGTCCGGCGGAGCCGGGCTTCTGGACATCCGCGCCGGGCAGTGTGGCGATCAGGATGCCGCCGGTTTCAGTCTGCCACCACGTGTCCACTATCGGGCATCTCTCTTTGCCGATAACGGTGTAGTACCACATCCACGCTTCCGGGTTGATGGGTTCGCCGACCGAGCCGAGGAGGCGAAGCGTGCTTAGGTCGCGTCCGTTCGGCCACTGGTCTCCGTCTCTCATCATCGCGCGCAGAGCGGTGGGGGCGGTGTAGAATATGGAGACTTTATATTTCTCGACAACCTGCCAGAACCTGTCCGGCTGCGGATAGTTCGGCACGCCTTCGAACATGATCGAGGAGTTTCCGATGCCCAGCGGGCCGTACACGATGTAGCTGTGTCCGGTGACCCAGCCGATGTCGGCGGTGCACCAGTACATGTCTTCGGGCTTCATGTCGAAGATGTACTTGCAGGTCATCATGACGTACAGCAGATATCCGGCCTGCGAGTGTAGAACGCCTTTCGGTTTCCCTGTCGAGCCGGAGGTGTAGAGGATGAACAGCGGGTCTTCGGAGTCCATCTGTTCGGGAGCGCATTCGACGGAGGCTTTCGCCATCGCGGCATCCCACCACAGGTCTCTTCCGTCCTGCATGTTGATTTCGTTGCCTGTGCGCTTTACGACGACGCAATTCTTGACCGACGGGGACTGGCTCATCGCAGTGTCGGCGTTGTTCTTCAGCGGGATGGTCTTTCCGGAGCGGAAGGAGCCGTCGCTGGTCACGAGTACGCTGGCTTCGGAGTCGATGAGTCTGTCGCGCAGAGCTTCAGCGCTGAATCCGCCGAACACTATCGAGTGGATAGCTCCGACTCTGGTGCAGGCGAGCATTGATATGGCCAGTTCGGGGATCATGGGCATGTACAGGCAGACCCTGTCGCCCTTTTTCACGCCGAGGCCTTTGAGCACGTTGGCGAATTTGCTGACTTCGTCCAGCAACTGCTTGAAGGTGTATTTCTTCGCGTCGCCTTCCGGCTCGCCTTCCCATATCAGGGCCACATTGTCGCCCTTGCCGTTCTTCACATGCCTGTCGAGGCAGTTGTAGGAAACATTCATCTTGCCGCCGATGAAGTATTTCGCAAACGGGGCTTCCCATTCGAGAACCTTTGTGAAGGGCTCGAACCAGTCGATCATTTCTTTCGCTCTCTCGCTCCAGAACGCTCCCTGATCGGTGATCGAAGCTTTCCACAGCTTGTCGTACTCCTCGCGGGATTTCACGCGCGCTTTCGCCACAAAATCGGCGCTCGGAGCAAATGTCCTCTGTTCAGTTAATACTGAGTCAAAACCTTTCTTTTCTTCTGCCATTCCTTGACCTCCATTTATCCTTGAGTTTTGAACGTTGCCCTTGTCATCAGTGGGCGGCAGCTTTTTTGCTCTTGCGACTCGCCGTCCCGCTTGTCGTTTTGAAACGTGCCAAAATCGGCTTTATTAATACATTACCTATTCAACAGCAGAGTTATTCTAATTGCGGAGGTATGGGGTGTCAAGGCAATGTGAATAATTTCTCAAACTGTCTTTTCGCACCTAATCAATAGTCTCCAAACTCAAATCGAGCGGCTATGAGAACGATGCGTCGATCTTGGAGCTTCCTGCTTGAATTCGGCATTGCGGCGCAGGCATTATCTGTTTTTATGTTTGATTTTAATCCGAGCTGGAAGTTTCTGTAGTTCGTTTTTTGCTGATTCCGTCTTGATTATTATTTATGTTTTTACTATAAATTGGTTGCTCCGGCCTCGAAATAGGCCGTCCACGCTCAGGGGAGGCTCCAATAACCATGGAAAAACAGATGCCGAAAATGTACGACCAGATATCGCCTTGCATCGACGATATCATGTCAAAAATTGGAAAACATGTGACGCTCGGCCTGCCGATCGCGGTAGGGAAGCCGACTCTGGTGGCAAACGAGTTCTATAGACGCGCAAAGGCTGATCCTTCAATGACTCTGCTCATCATGAGCGGCCTGAACCTTGAAAAACCAAAGGGAAAAAGCGAGTTGGAACGCCGTTTCCTCGGCCCTCTCGTCGCGCGTCTGTTTCCGGACTATCCCGATCCTGAATACATGATCGATTCGGCCAAAAACGCTCTGCCGGACAATGTTTCGCTGAGAGATTTTTATGTGACTCCGGGCGGATACTTGAACAACCAGTACGTTCAGCAGGGCCACATATCGTCGAACTACACGCACGTGCCGAGGGACGTGAAGAACTACGGCCTGAACGTGGCGGCGGTAATGGTGCGCAGGGGCATGGCGGACGGGCAGGAGGCGTACAGCCTCAGCAGCAACGCGGACGCTCCGGCTGACATGATTGCCGAACTGCTCGGCGAACGAAGAAAAGGGGCTGAGGGCAGGAAAGTCGCCGTCCTCGGTCAGGTCAATCAGAACCTTCCCTTTATGTACGGCACGGCGAAGGTCGAGCCGGAAGCGTTCACCGAAATAATTGATAATCCGAACTTCTATCACCAGTTGTTCGGCCCGCCCCGCGAGCCTGTGACGGTCACCGACTACTTCGTCGGCGTCAACACTTCTCCGCTCATCCTCGACGACGGATGCATCCAGATCGGCATCGGCTCTCTCGGCGACGCCCTCTCGTATGGCCTCATGCTCCGCCACAGCCACAACGACACTTATAAAAAGTTGCTGAAAGAAACTGGCCTTCTCGCTAACCATGCGGACACTATAGCCGCCGCTGGCGGGCTTGAGCCTTTCAAACACGGCTTGTCCGTCTGCACCGAACTTGTCATCGACGGGTTCCTTCGCCTGATGGACGCCGGAATTATCAAGCGCAACGTCTATGAAAACCTTCCTCTTCAGAGGCTGCTCAATCAGGGCAGGATTACGGAGGAAGTGAGCATAAAAACCATCGAGGAACTGCTGGCCGACGGCGCTCTATCCGCCAAACTCACAGAAGCGGACTTCAAGTTCCTGTCGGAGTTCGGAATCCTGCGCGACGGGGTGTCGTTCTCGAACGGTTCCATAGTTACAGCGGACGGCGCGTCCATCCCGGCGGATTTCTCGGTAGGCGCGAACATGGACGCCATCGCCAAGAACTGCCTCGGCTCCAAACTGCGCAACGGATTGAACGTGCACGGCAGTTTCTTCCTCGGCCCGCAGAGCTTCTACAAAGCCCTCAACGATATGACTCAGGAAGAGCGTAACAGGATAAGGATGCGCGAGATAAGCTTCACCAATCAGCTTTACGGAGACGAAGAACTGAAACGCCTCCAAAGGAAGAACGCCCGGTTCGTGAACGTCTCTCTGATGACGACCATCCTTGGCGCCGCTGTTTCCGACGCGCTTGACGACGGCAGAGTGGTGAGCGGCGTGGGCGGGCAGTACAACTTCGTGTGCATGGCCCACGAGATCGCCAACGGCAGGTCGGTCATCATCCTCCGCAGCACGAGAGGCGCGGGCGAAGAGACCATCTCAAATGTGGTGTTCAACTACGGGCATGTCACCATCCCCAGACACCTCAAGGACATCATCGTCACCGAATACGGCATAGCGGATGTGCGCGGCCGCTCGGACAGCGACTGCGTGCGCGCCATCCTGAATATCGCCGACTCCAGATTCCAGAACGACCTGCTTGAAAAGGCGAAGAAGAGCCTGAAAGTAAGGAAAGACTATAAGATTCCCGACCAGTTCAGGAACAACTATCCGGAGAGGCTGCAAGCCGCCATCAAGCCGTACATCAAGGAAGGGATGTTCCAGCCGTTCCCGTTCGGCACTGATTTCACTCCCGAAGAGATAAAGCTGGGCAAGGCCCTCCGCGGCTTGAAAGCCGTCATGGAGAAAAAAGAATTCAAGCTTGCCAGCATACCGTCGGCTCTTAAGGCGCTGACTCCGCCGGCCGCCTCCAAGATTTATCTTGAGCGGATGGGGTTGGACAAGCCGAAATCGCCGAAGGAAACAGTGATGCAGAAACTGGTTCTTTTCGCTCTCGCAAACGACGGCGTTATCTGACGCGCGGAATTCAGCAGTCTCTCAGCGAGGCGTCTTCAACTCGGTTCCGCGCCGCGACAGGAAATGTTTTTCGCTCGGTTTTCCACTGGCGCATTCTTCGGAATGCAGGCGATACTGTGTCGCTATCTTCCGGTTTGCTCTGCCTTCTGAAAAGGGTTGCGAATTGGGGCGGATGAAACTAGAATCTCGTTCAAGTTGTTTATGGAGGACACATCATGAAAAGAGAAATTAACAAAAGAGACGCTGTGATTGTGAGCGCGTGCAGGACGGCGCTTGGAGGTTTCAACGGCGGGCTGTCCGGCGTCGAGGCCACAACGCTCGGTTCTCTTGCCATAGACGAAGCGATTAAGCGGGCCGGTCTGGCCAAGGAAGAAATCGAAGAAGTGATAATGAGCCAAGTGCTTCCGTGCGGGTGCGGACAAAACCCGGCGCGGCAGGCGATGGTCAAGTCGGGTCTTCCGTGGGATACGGGAGCCACAACCATAAACAAGGTTTGCGGCGGCGGGCTGAAAGCCATCATGTTGGCAGCTCAGGCCGTGCGTTGCGGAGATGCGGACATAACAATCGCGGGCGGCATGGAGAACATGAGCCGCGCCCCTTATTACTTGGACAAAGTAAGAGGCGGCTGCCGCATGGGCAACGCTCCTCTTATCGACCACATGGTTCATGACGGCCTGTGGGACATAGTGAACGATTTCCACATGGGAATCAGCAACGATCTTATCTGCGATAAATACGGAATCAGCCGCGAGGATCAGGACAAATACGCGGCCAGAAGCTACGAACGCGCGATGAAAGCTATCGCCGCCGGAAGATTCGACGAAGAGAAATTCCCGGTGATGATACCTTCCAAGAAGGGCGAGCCTGTAGCCATGACGACGGACGAGGGCGTTAGAGAAACGCCCTACGAGGCTCTTGCGGCGATGAAGCCGGCGTTTAGGAAAGACGGCTACGCCACCGCCGGGAACGCGTCGATAATAGCTGACGGCGCGTCCGCCGTCTGCGTGATGTCCCGCGAAGCCGCCGAGCGCAAAGGGATCGCCCCGATGGCCCGCATTGTCGCTTACGGCTCATCCGGGCTTGACATGAAATACGTCCTCATCGCTCCCATTCTGTCGATACCGAAAGTATTGAAGATTGCCGGGCTGAATTTGAAGGACATAGAGTTGCGGGAAGTCAATGAGGCTTTCTCCGGCTCCACAGTCTGCGCTATCAGGGAGCTTGGCTTGGACGAGGAGACGACGAACGTGAACGGCGGCTCGGTGGCGCTTGGGCATCCGATAGGCTGTTCTGGCGCGCGCGTGCTTACCACTCTTCTCTATGAGATGAAGAAACGGGACGTCAAGCTGGGCGAGGCTTCCCTCTGCCTCGGAGGCGGAGAAGCCGTCACCATGATAGTCGAGCGCGAAAACTGAAACTGGCGTTTACTCTGGGAAAATAGAAATTCAAATAGCTTTATCAGCTTTTATATTCTTGAATAAAACTTTCCTGCGCTTGGCTCAATATTAGGGCAGATTATTCTTAACTGGAAAAGTCTGCTTGTAAGCGTTCGCTGTGGCGCAGGCGCAAACCGGAATCGCAACCAGAATTCCCACGCCTAGAGCCAATGCTCCGGCAAGGACCACCAGAAATAGAAGCAGCGCCAGCACGAAAAACGACATCCATTGCCTTTTGAGTTCAGCCATGCTCGTTGTCATCGCGTCCCAGAATCCCATCCCGCCATCAATAACCAATGGCAGAGCAAGCATGTAACATATCGCAAGGTAAACGCCGGGAGCTATACAAAGAATAAAGCCTAAACCGACGAATATCCCGGCAACAAGTTGTACGAGCAGGCAGTCCGCGAACCGTTTGTAACCTGAAAAAACATCGGAAATTTCCGGAGTCGAGCCGTTCATCGCCTTGAATGCCATTATTAAAAGTCCCGCGTTGAGCGGCATCAGGAATATTGAGGCGATTTGCCCAACAAACGGAATGAAGGATATCGCCGCATTAATCGCAAAAACAATAATCGCTCCTAAGATGAATATTCCGAGATTAGATTTTACTATATTCCATCCGAAGCGGATGCATTCCATAGGGTCGAGCATCCCAGTTGAATCGCCGAGCATAGGCGCGCTTTCCGGCATTGATTCAGTTCGGCCATATTGCTGATGAGGCTCTGGAGAAATTGGGGGAGGCGTGGGCGGGGGCGGGGAAGGCCGGGGAGCCTCGGCAGCTCCCGCGCTGTCCGTTTTGGCTCCGCACTTAGAGCAGAACTTCGCGTTGTCGTTCAGTTGTGTTCCACAGTTCGGACAGAACATAGCGTTTCTCCTTTTTGATTGACGCTTAAATATAACACAGAATAAAAAACTGTTCAATCCGCCGCGAGGGAACACAAAACCTTGTTGTAAAGCAGTTTTTTATTAAATTTTGGAAATATTAGATGATTTTATCGGATTTTAATAACAAAAGGGCTTGTTTACTTTAGCGGCTCACTTGAATAAAATGTTATTGATGTGAATACACGCGCGGGGTAGGAACCAATATGGCAAAAAAAAACAGCAGTGTGGCGCTTGTAGCGGTCATCATATTGATCGGGGCATTGGCCGGATGTCAGAAAAGTCACATCCAAGTGCTTCAGGAACAGGTCAAGAAGAACCCCAACGACGTCAAAGCGCATACGGATTTAGCCTATCAACTCACTGAGATGAAGAGATATGAAGAAGCTATAGAGCATTACGATATCGCCATTTCGTTGAGGCCGGGCGATTTTATGGCCACGAACAACAAGGCCCATGTGTATTATGAAATGGGAAAATATGACAAGGCTCTAGAGATATTTATGAGCCTTATTAAGGACGATCCGAAAAACTCCCTGCTATACAGCAATGTGGCGATGTGTTTTCACAACATGAAGAAGTATAACGACGCTTATATTGGGTACATGAAAGCTCTGGAGCTTAATCCGAAGAACGGAAAAGCCGCTGACGGATTCAAGATACTTGAGCAGGACATGAAGTCGGAAGGTTTGCCGTTTCCGCCCGCGCCGCCTAAGTGACGAGCGGCAGTAGGCGAATCATTTTTTCTAATAATAACAGCTATTTTTCCAGTCCGGCCGCCCATCGGGCGAAGTAGACGCATGCGTCGAGGTTGTTGGCGATTTCCTTTTCAGCTTCAGGGGCGTTGCACCATGCGTACATGTTGAGCCATGTCGCAGGGTCTTCAAATCTCAATCCGAGTTTTCCTACTTCGAGAAGGAACGCGAAAATGCCGTGTTCCTCATAAAGCCAGTCGTCAAGGTCGCCGCTGGTGGGCAGATATGTGAACTCGCTGCCGACGCGGTACTTGAAGAACGGCTGGCGGGCGCGCATGGCGTCTGCGATTGCGCGCATTTCTTTGCTGTGAGGACAGGGCGCGTTCGTGTGGCAGAAAGGATAACCGATGAACCTGCCCGGACTATGTATCGCGAGGGAGGCGCGCAAGGGGGTCTTCTCGACGAAATCTCTGAACGCTCTCGATTCCGGTTCCGAAAGCGGGCCTTCGCCTCTGTAAACCAGAGTGAACGGCAGGTTCGACGCCATCACCGGACTGCCCCCTTCGGGGTAGAAATGCGCCGGGAAATTGCGGTTAAGGTCAACACCATTAGCATTCTTGCGCGCGAACGACACTCCGTACTTCCTCAATTCTCTGTGCGCGCGCTCGTTGGCGTCCGGGTTTGCCACAGGAAGGAAATGCGCCCGCGCGCGAGATAGCATCTCTATTGAAGCGTCGCGGTTTTCAGGCGACAGGAACCATCTCAGAACATCAAGGCACATGTCGCCCGCGACGAACTCATGGCCGTGCGTAAGCGAAGAATAAAGGACGCCGGGCGCCGAAGGGTCGGCGTCGCCGAGGCTGACCGTCCATATCGCGCGGCCTTCAACGCTTTCGCCGATTTTTGATATTTCAGCGGGAACTTTCGCATTTTCGCACAGCGCAAGAAAATGGTCTTCAAAGTCTTTGTAACCGGAGAAGTTTTTGAAACGCGCTTTTGCCGCGCCCGCCGTGGTTGCCATAACGCCGATTATTATAGCGGCGGGGCGGGCAAAAGAAACTGTTTTTGTGAAAAAACGGCGGCGCTCCGCGCGTCTTTCTGCTATGATGATTGCGTTGTCGGAAGCGTTATGAGAACGCTCGGCGCGGGAGACGAGAATGATGGGAAAAACATCGACGACGGCGGGTTTCCGCCCCAAGGACCGGGTGGTCGAACTGACCGGGTTTCCGGTGTATAAACAGGAAACGGACCACACGTGCGGGCCGTGCGCGGTCAGAATGACGCTAGAATATCTCGGCCTGAAGGTGGACGAGGCGACAATCGCGCGCAGGTCTATGACTCATCCTGCCGGCACTCTCCCGTGGACGCTGGCGCCGGGATTCAACAGCTTCCTTTCGCAATTGGGCAAAAAAGCGGCGATTGTCGGGGACGCCCCCGACGCTTACGAGCGGATAGTCTCCGATTTGCAAAAGGGGATTCCGACGATATTCATCTATGCGGTGACGGACGCTTTTCATCCGCCCAAAAAGGTTACCCACTACGGAATCGCTGTTGGAATCGACGAACCGGGGGGGATTATAACCGTGGCCAACCCGTTCGGCACAATGGATAAGATGCCTCTGCAAGAATGGTGGGACAGGTTTTCAATAGCGGACGAATACGCACCTGCGGTGGAAGGGCTGGCGGTCAGGCTGGGCATACTCAAGCCGAGAACGGCGATTTTCATAAGCGACAGATAAGGGGGAGCGCGGCGGGCCAGCCGCGCGGCGCAGCGCATGAAAAAAGAACTGAGCTCCGAAAGAGCGTTTCTCGCAAGCAAACCTCTTGAAAAGATGAGCGCCGCAGCGCGTTCCCGCGTTCGATACGTGCTGACAGATATTGACGGAACTCTGACAGGGCCGGACGGACGGCTCCCCGCGAAATCGTATTCCGCGATGGAGCGGCTTCGCGCGGCGGGCATAAAGGTCATTCCAATCACAGGCAGGCCCGCCGGGTGGTGCGACCACATCGCCCGCATGTGGCCCGCGGACGGCGTTGTGGGCGAAAACGGAGCTTTGTTCTACATGCGCGACGACTCTTCGGCGAAAATGATAAAAATCTACAGCGAGCCTTCTGCCATCGTCAGGGAATCTAACATGAAGCGCCTCCTCTCGATGTACTCGGCGGTCAAACGGAAATTCCCATCCGTCGAACCGGCTTCCGACCAGAATTTCAGGGAGACGGATGTCGCTATTGATTATTGCGAAGACGTGAGGCCGCCTCTCACTGTCGCTGATGCCTTTGAAATAAAAAAATTCTGCGAGAGCCGGGGCGCCACCGCAAAAGTCAGCAACATCCACGTCAACGCATGGTTCGGAGACTACACAAAACTGAAGATGTCGAAAAGGATATTGAAGGATGTTTTTGGCGAAACAGACGACTCAATGTTGGAGAAAGCCGTTTACGCCGGGGACTCCGACAACGACTCGGAGATGTTCGGATATTTCAAACTGTCTGTGGGGATGGCGGACATCAAAGCGTACGCCGCCTCAATGCCCGCGGAATTCCATCCTAAATATGTCGCTCCGTTGAGAGGCGCGGACGGCTTTAGCAGGCTGGCGTCAGCCGTTCTCCAAGGCCGAGCGCCAAAGAAAATACGGTAATTCAACCTCAAGTTTCCGCCGCCGTTGGCGCGGCTCGTAAAATCACCTTTAAAATCCGATATTGCCGGATTTTCGTCCGGCAGTTACCATTGGCGCCGGTTGCGGGTAAAATAGGCTTATGAAGCCGGGCCGGGGCTGAAAGCGCGGAGTTTGCTATATGTCGATTATCAACGGAACGAACCTGCTGACGCACGGTTTGTTGCAGCTAATGGCGGCGAGTTTCAATTTCCGTCCCCGGATTCGCGCGCTGTTGCGCAGCGCGGACGGATGGATGAACTTCACGGTGGGAGTTCGCACCGAGGACGGCTCGACTGCCCAATCCATAAGGTTCGTCAACGGATTCGCGTTCGCTATTCCGGACGCGCCGCCGGATGCTGACGCCACTCTTATTTTCAAAGACGAAGAATCCCTCCGGCTGATGCTCGACCGCACGCCCGACGAAGTAATGAGGATGCTGCTCACAAGCGAATTGCGCATTGCGGGAAATCTCGCCACGATGAGCAAGTTCAACTATTTTCTGTCTGTTCTTCTCGAAAAGAAGCACCGCGCGCTTGCCGAGAAAGCCAAACAGGAAGAAAAGAAACTCGCGGAGTTGGAAACCGGGGGTTCCGAGACTGACGCATGCCCGCGCAGGATATCAGCCCGCTCAGGACCTCGCCTCAAATCGCAGCCGTCGGACGCCGTAAAGTTTCTCGAAGACCCGTATCTTTCCGAATACTCGCTGGACGATTTTCCGAGACTGAGGAATTTTCTGGATATTCATTTCACCGTAAAACCTGAGATATGCCACGAGCGGGCGAAACTTTTGACTGACTGGTTCAGGCGCAATGGTTTCGAGGCAGACGCCAAGGGCAGGCCGTGGAACCCCGTAACACGGCAGGCGGCGGCTTATAAACATTTAATGATGAATCGCCGTCCGATAATCCGCAAAGACGACCTAATCGCCGGAACGACGACGACCAAAGAAATAGGAGTAGTTCTCTATCCAGACACGCACGGCACGATGATCTGGGGAGAACTGTTGTCCGCGCGGCATCGCGCGCTAAATCCATACGAGATTTCGGACAAGACCCGGAGGATACTCCACTCGGACGTGTTTCCGTACTGGGAGAAAAGGAATGTGCGGGAGTGGACGAGAGAGAAGCAGGGAAATCCGCTGTGCCAGCAGCTTGACGAGAGGTTCGCAGTCTATTTTCTCTGGAAAACTGCGGCGGTATCCCACACGATTCCCGATTTTCCAAAATTGCTGCATCTGGGCGCGGACGGCATTATAGCCGAGTTGCGCGAATCAATGGAGGCGGAGGACTGCGGGGAGGAAAAACGAGCGACGCTCGAAGCGATGGCGGAATGTCTGGAGGGCGTGGTCGCGTACGCGGAGAATCTGTCGGCGAAAGCGGCGGAAGAGGCGAAAGTTGAGAGCGGTCCGGCCCGCGCGTATGAGTTGGAACGGCTCAGCGAAATATGCGCGCGCGTCCCGCGACTTCCCGCCCGGACTCTTGATGAAGCGGTCAATTCGCTCTGGATATCTTGGGTGGCGCTCCACATGGAGAACACCAACGCCGGGCTTTCTCTCGGCAGATTGGATCAGGCGCTCCAGCCTTTCTTCGAAGCGGATATGTCGAAGATTGAAGACGCGGCGGAGCGCGAGACGTATCTGCGGCGCGCAATCGAGCTTGTCGGTTGCTTCTATATGCGCTGCGCGGACCATCTGCCGCTCATCCCTGACATAGGCAACTTCCTGTTCGGCGGCAGTTCGTCTGATCAGGCGATAACTCTCGGCGGGCTGACGTCGGACGGCAAATCAGCCGTCAACGACATGACATATATATTTCTGAAAGTCACCGAGATGTTGAGCGTCAGGGACCCGAACGTGAACGCCAGATACGCTTCGGGAGTAAATTCGGACGCGTACCTGAAAAGGCTTTGCGAGGTGAATCTCGCGACCGCCGCCACGCCGTCCATGCACAACGACGATGCTGTTATCGCGTCGCTTGGCGAGTTCGACTATCCGATAGAGCACGCGCGGGACTGGTCGGCCACCGGGTGCGTCGAGCCGACCATTTCAGGCAGGCACAACGGACACACCAACTGCATGATGATGAACATGGTCGCGGCTCTCGAAATGGCTATGAACAACGGACGCCATCCGCTTCTCAATGTGGACGCCGGCCCGAAGACGGGAGAAATAGACGCCGGAGCGTTCGAGACTTTCGAGCAGTTTTTCGACGCGTACTGCCGACAGTTCGAGTTCCTCGTAGCGCAGGCGGTCGAATACAACAATATGCTCGCAGAGGCGCACTCGGTCATACGTCCGACGCCGTTTCTATCGTCGCTGATCGAAGGTTGCGCTGAGAAGGGCATGGACATGACCATCGGCGGCGCGAAGTACAACTCGTCCGGCATAGCCTGCATAGGGCTGGCGGATGTGTCGGACTCTCTGCTCGCAGTGAAAAAAACGGTCTTCGACGACAGAAAGACGTCCATGAGGGAGTTGAAGCGCGCTCTTGACCGCAATTTTGAGAACGACGCCGAACTGAAGGCATATCTTGTGAATCGCGCGCCGAAGTTCGGCTCCGGAAACCCGGAGGCTCTGGAACTTACAGGGCGCGTCGCCAGATTCACTCACGACACAATTGCTTCCCATACGAATTTCAGGGGAGGGCGGTACACGACCGGGTTCTGGTCGATGTCGAACCATGTGGCGTTCGGAAGCCTCGCCGGGGCTTTGCCATCGGGCCGTCCCGCCGGAAAACCTTTTACCCCCGGCCTTACGCCTGAACCTTGCGCCTCTGACAACCTGCTCGACCCGATCCGCGATGTGGCCTCCCTCGACCCCAGATTCATGAACAACAATATCGCGTTCAATGTGAAGGTCGTGCCGGGCGCGTCGGAAACTCGCGCTGTCACCGTCGACCATATGTTTTCTTATGTGAAGACATATTTTGATATGGGCGGCATGCAGATGCAGATGAACGTCGTAACGACTGACATGCTAAGGGACGCGATGAAAAACCCGGACAACCATCGAAATCTGATAGTCCGCATATCCGGTTACAACGCGTACTTCGTGACCCTCAACAGGCAGATGCAGATGGAGCTTATCGAACGCGCCGAATATCAAGTGTGACATTTTGCGCGGCGCGATGCAATCGGCAAAATCGGCGAATATCAAATATGACACGCGCATAGTGGAATAACGAAAAGAGCCTCCCTTTTGAGGAGGCTCTTTGATGTTCGATTAATCACATTAAAGAATCAAGTTACTTCTTCTTTTTCGACTCAGGGACGAGGTATTCGCTTTCCTGCTCGACAGGTTCTTCTCCCGTCTGTTCGCCGGCTGCGGCGTCGTACGGATCAACCTCAAGAGCATCAAGCTCTTTGAGAAGCTTTTCGACCTCAACGAGGGTTTTCTTAACCTTCGCGTCGGACTGGTACTTGGCTAGTCCGTCCCGTATCTGGGTGAGGGCCGCTTTCTCTCCGACGGAAAAATCAACAGCTTCCGTGAAGGTTTCGACAGCGAGTTTTTTGTTGTTTAGCGACTGAGCGACTCTCGCCACTGGCAGCATAAGCATTGAGTTGTACTCATACTTGTCGTCGGCGATTTTCTTAGCCTGTTTGTATGCTTCAAGAGCTTCTTTGAGGTATTCGTTCGGGTCGGCTTTGGCTGATTTTGCGGCGGCGGCTTTCTTAGTCTTCGCCGTGTCGCCTTCCTCGGATTTGATTTCAACCTGTTTAGTCTTATCAGGCGACGCGCCGTCGGCATCGGATGTCTCTTTGTCCATTGCGCTCGCGTACGGGTCGTCTGCTAACGCCCGCATAGCCGATTCAGCGTTTTTCTGCTCGTAAACGGTTCCTAGCTGATAATAAAGCCACTGGTTGTTCGGGTTCGCCTTGATGGCTTCCTCATAAAGCTTGATCGCCTCGTTCAGGTCAGGGGCAGCGGTTCCGGGCTCGAAATACTGGCGCATGAGATATCTGTAAGATTTTAGTTCGAGGTCGAGTATTTCGACTTTATGCTTGCCGTCCGCCATCTGTTTTCTGACCCATTCCTGAGCCAGTTGCTGGGCGTCCTTGTTCCTGATAAGGATGTGGGCGGGCAGAATGGATTCGTACTCTTTTTTAATCTCGGCTTCGGTAGGCTTGTATTTGCCGTCTTTCTTGGCGGCAATTAGCCTTGCCACAATCTCCGGCTTTTCAGCTTCGAATTCTGGGCCGGAAGCCGTCTTTTTATCAATGAGCTTGATTATGTGGAATCCCAACTGTGTTTCAACAGGTTTCGGGGCGAGCTGTCCGGGAGCGAGCGAGAAAGCCGCTTTCTCGAACTCCTCGAAAAGCGTTCCGCGTTTTATCCATCCGAGTTGACCGCCGGTTTCGCGGGTCGATTCATCCTCGGAGAACTGGCGGGCCAGATTCTCGAACGGCTCTCCAGTGTTCACTCTGGTTATCATGTCCGCCGCGCGTTTTTCCAGATTGCCTTTTTCCTTCTTCGCGAGTTCTTCTCCGATGGCTTGAGATGTTTTACGCTGGATGACGTCCTTCATCATCATGTCTTTGTAAATCTCGTATGTGACGCCCATTCTCAAGAGGTAGCTTCTAAACTCGTCTTCACGCTCTTTGTCGGCGGCCACGCTGAGAAATTTCGCCTTGGCCCCTTTGTCCTTCGACTTTCTTTCAGGGCCTACTATACGTTCTTTTTCTTCATTTATCGCTTTTGTTATCTCCGCGCTGTCTGCGGTGATGTTGCGTTTCTTCGCTTCCTGAAGGAACAACTCTTGGCTGACGAAGATGTCTACGGCTTGGGTTCTCAGGAAGAGGTCTGCGACATAGTTGTTCATGCGCTGCCCGGTCTGAGCTTCGTAGTTCTGCTTGAACTGGATATACTTGTAGTTGAATATCTCGGAAGGCACGTCCACTCCGTCAATGCGCATCGTGTTCGCCAAAGGCTTTGCGTCTTTGCGCGACTGGTCGGGCTTCAGGCCGGGGGCGAAAGCTCCATAGGTGAAGAATACTCCGAAGATAAGGAATATCCCGAGGAACGCCCACACGATAATAGATGTGTTCTTTCTCAAATATGAAATAATCATTCCGCACACTCCTTTAAGGATGAAGGCCGCGGGTCGCGCGGCGGTATTATGACAGCCTCTGCTTGTTATTTCTTTTTAAAACTCGGGACGGCGGTCAGCGCTTTCCCGTCTTGCGCGCCTGGCGAGAAATCCCGCCATTCGATAGTCCTTTTGAATAAATACTCTTTGCCCTTTTTGACGAACAAGTCCTGTCTGGCGAGCATTGCGGGATTCCCTGAGAAGTAGTTCACGGTGCGGCTCAGTTCTCCTGTCACCTGCATTACGTGGGAGCCTGTCGCAGGAAGGAATTCGAAGACAACTTCGTTCTGGGACTTCGAGCCTTCGACGTGGGCGCTGACGGAGCCGGCTCCATCTATCGAAGCGCGCAGGTTTTTCAGAAACATCCTGTAGTCCGCTCCCGGAATATCTCTCACTCTCGGGTCGCTCTGCGGCAGGGTGGTAAGCCCTGCCGGCTTATAAACATAATATTTATAATCTCCGGCTTTTGCGTCTTTTTTATGAACAACTACTGTGTTCTGGTGGTGCCCGCGCAGAGCTTCAAGCCTCATGAGCCAGCCGTCATCTTTTTCGACATATTTCATCGTGAACTCGTTGCGCAGCGCTTCTCTCTTTTCATCGTCGAGTTTTTTTGCGGGTTGAAGCGGTTGAATCAGGCTGAAACTAAGCGAGTATTCCTTAACCGGCTCCACGTAAGAGAGGATGGAATCCAAGAATTCAGCGGGGGAGGGCGGTTTGGGCGCGGGTTGTTCCGCGGCGGCCTTAGCGGGCTGTTCTTCGGCTGATGTGGCCGCAGGCGTAGGGGTGGCCGTGCTTTGAGCGAGCGCGGCTCCGAAGGACGCGAATAGAATTGAAACGATTATTGCGGCAAATAGCTTTTTCATAAAACGTGTCGGCGGCCTATTCTTTCCAGAGATCGGCCTGCCGGTTCTCCCTTCCCGGTTTGATATTGAGATGCTGGTAGGCGAGGTCTGTTGCGACGCGGCCTCTCGGCGTTCGCTGTATGAAGCCGAGTTTCGCTAGATAAGGCTCGTAAACGTCGTTTATTGTGTCCTGTTCCTCGCTGACTACGGCGGCAAGCGTGTCGAGTCCGACGGGGCCGCCTTTGAATTTTTTTATTATCGCCTCTAGGATGAGGCGGTCCATTTTTTCGAGGCCGACGGAATCGACTTCAAGCATGGATAGCCCCTCGGCGGCTAGAGATGGAGTGATCGAGCCGTCGCTTTTGACCTGAGCGTAGTCGCGCACCCGTTTGAGCAGCCGGTTGGCAACGCGCGGCGTGCCTCTGGAGCGTTTGGCAAGCTCTTTGGCCGCTTCTACTTCGATAGTTATGCCGAGCACGCCCGCCGCTCTTAAAATGATTTCCGTCAGGTCTCGCTCCTCGTAAAAGTCCATGCGGTGGGCGATGCCGAAGCGGTCGCGGAGAGGGGATGTCAGGAGCGCGGCGCGCGTGGTCGCTCCCACGAGGGTGAAACGCGGAAGGTCGAGCTTGATGGAGCGCGCGCTGGGGCCTTCCCCGATTATGATGTCCAGTTTGAAGTCTTCGAGCGCGGGATAAAGAGTTTCCTCGACGACTCTGTTCAGGCGGTGCACTTCGTCGATGAAGAGGACTTCCCTGTCGGCGAGGTTGGTGAGGATGGCGGCTAGGTCTCCCGCGCGTTCGATTGCCGGGCCGGAAGTCGATCTGACGCTTACGCCGAGTTCGGCAGCGATGATATTTGCGAGGGTGGTTTTTCCGAGTCCGGGCGGGCCGTGAAGCAACACGTGGTCCAGAGGCTCGCCCCTTTCGAGGGCGGCTTTGATGGATATCTCCAGATTCTCTTTTACCCGATCCTGTCCTATGTATTCGGCCAGCCTCGACGGTCGAAGCGAGTTCTCCGACTTCTTTTCGTCGTCGGCGGGTCTGCCCGATACAATGCGGTCCGGCCTGTCCGATTCTCTCATTTTATGTTATTCGCCAATAAGCAGCGCCATTACGGCTTTCTGCGCGTGAAGCCTGTTCTCAGCCTGATCTATCACTATGGAGCGGTCCCCGTCCATGACGTCGGGGTGGACTTCTTCGCCTCTGTGAGCCGGCATATCGTGCATGAAAAGCGCGCCGTGCGCCGCTAGCGACATCAATTTCGGCGTCACCTCGTATCCTGCGAACGCCTTTTTCCTTCGTTCAGTCTCTCCCTCATCGCCCATGCTTATCCAGACGTCAGTGTAAACGATGTTTGCGCCCCTGACCGCGTCCTCCGGATTTTTGAATACCTCTATCCGCGCTCCGCTCTTTTTTGCGTCCGCAAGGGCGGCGCTCATCACGTCCTGCGAAGGCCCGTAACTCTCCGGACATCCCAGCGACACGTCTATGCCCACTTTCGCCAGAACAATTGTGAGAGAAGAAGCGACGTTGTTTTCCGCGTCGCCGATGTACGCCACCTTGGTTTTTACACCCCGGCCTCTGTGCTCGTAGATGGTCAGCAGGTCGGCGAGCGCTTGGCAGGGATGCGCCTTGTCGCATAGCGCGTTGATAACCGGAGCCCCGCTGTGCTCCGCCATCTCTTTGACGTCCTCGTGGTTGTACGCGCGGTACACGATTCCGTGAATATATCGCGAAAGCACCCGGGCGGTGTCCATCAGAGGCTCTCCGCGCCCGGAGTGGGTGGAGCCGGAATTTATGAATATCGTCTGTCCGCCGAGTTGGTGAATCCCCACCTCGAACGAAACCCGCGTGCGGAGCGACTGCTTTTCGAAGTATAGGGCGATTGATTTCCCGGCAAGCGGCAGCCGGGCATGGCGCCCAGCGTCCTTCAACTCGCTTTTAAGCGCCGACGCTACGGATATTATTTCCTGTATCTCAACCGCCGTATAGTTCTTCAGGTCGATTAGGTCGCGGCCTTTAAGCGAGACTGTCATTTTTCTTTCTCCGAGCCGGCGCGGGCGCGGAGGAACTCCTCCAGCAGCCTCGTGAACTCGCCGGCTTGTTTCTTTTCGATTATGAACGGCGGAAGTATCCTTATGATATTGCTTCTTATGGCGTTGATTAAGACGCCGTTCCGCATAAAGAACGCCGCCGCGTCAGCCGCGATATCGTTTTCAAGCTCGACCGCGAGCATCAGTCCCTTGCCCCTGACTTCGCGGATGCCGAGACCGGTTCTTCGAAGCTTCTCCACATCGGCGGTTATCAGTTCGCCCATTGCTTTCACATTGTCCAGCAGTTTCTTTTCTTCCACCTCGTCGAGAAACGCGTTTGCCGCCGCGCATGCGACAGGGCCGCCCCCGAAAGTCGTCGCGTGCGCTCCCGGCGCGAATCCTTCGGCGAGTTTTCCCCGCGCCATCATGACTCCCAGCGGCAGGCCTCCGCCTATCGGTTTCGCCAGAGTCACCGCGTCGGGCCTGACACGGTAATGCTCGAACGCGAACCACGTCCCCGTTCTGCCCAATCCGCACTGCACCTCGTCGAATATCAGTTGAATCCCGTGTTTGTTCCGGAGCGTGGCAAGCCCTCGCATGAATTTCGGGGACGCCGGGTATATTCCCGCTTCGCCCTGCACCGGCTCAATCATGATAGCGGCTGTCTTTTTGGTTATCGCTTTTTCAACAGACGCGATGTCGTTGAAAACCGCGTGTTTGAATCCGGGAGCCAGCGGGTCGAAGCCCTTTTTATACACGTCCTGTCCGGTGGCGGTCAGAGTCATCAGCGTGCGACCGTGGAACGAGTTCTTGAAGCAGATTACCTCATAGCGTCCGTCTTTGAGGACTTCGGAGTGGAACCTGCGGACAAGCTTGATAGCCGCCTCGTTAGCCTCGGCGCCGCTGTTGCAGAAGAAAGCCTTGTCCATGCCGGACAGTGAGGTCAGCCGTCCTGCCAGCCTGAGCATCGGCTCGGTGTAGTAAAGGTTGGAAACGTGGGACAGCTTGCGCGCCTGCGCGCTTATCGCCGCCGTCACTCGTTTGTTGCAGTGGCCCAGCGCATTCACCGCAAGCCCTGTCACGAAATCCAGATAGCGGTTCCCGGAATCGTCGTATACGTATACGCCGGCGCCGCGGTCGAGCATAAGCGGCGTCCGCCGGTACGTTTGAAACACATGTTTTTTGTCCAACTCAGATGCTTCCGAGAATTTCAAAATCCGCTCCCGTCACGTCGTATATTCGGCGTTAATCTTAACATAGTCGTAAGATAAATCACAAGACCAGAAGCGGGCTGAAGAGCGACCCGCTCCGGCGTCCAGCCTAATTGTCACTTCCTTGCCCTTGAAAATGCTGTCCGGGGCATCGGCAATCCGGCCCTTGTCGTACACCCTGAGACCGTCGATATCCAGCCGCGCTTTTGCCGGGTCGAGCGCTGCTCCGCTTGTGGCCGCCGCTGAAACGATTCTTCCCCAGTTGGGGTCGCCTCCGAAGATGGCGGTTTTGACAAGCAGCGACTCCGCGATCCCTCGCGCCATCCGCCTCGCGTCCGCTTCCGACGCCGCTCCGGCTATCTCAATGGAGACCAGTTTTGTGGCTCCTTCGCCGTCTCTTGCGATTTCCCGCGCGAGCGCTCCGGCCACAAGACAGAGCGCTTCTCTGAACCTCTCGCGTCCGCCTGTGTCTTTCGCGTCCAGCTTCACCCCGCTCATTCCGTTGGCCATTACCAGCACAGTGTCGTTAGGACTCATGTCGCCGTCGACCGACACCGAATTAAACGTGTCGTCCACGCAGTCTGCCGCTACCGAGCGCAGCATCGAGAAAGGGATGTCGATGTCGGTAAAAATGAAAGCGAACATCGTTGCCATGTTGGGAGCGATCATCCCGGAGCCTTTCGCGACTCCGCCAATGTGATATTTTTTTCCGCCTTGTTTGACGGAGACCGCGAACATTTTTTCTCGCGTGTCAGTGGTGAGGATGGCGCGCGCCGCTGAGAGCGCTCCGTCTTTTGAAAGCGACGCCACGAGAGAGTCCAGACCGCCGCTTATCAGGTCTACCGGCAGCGGCCGGCCTATTACTCCGGTCGAGCAGAAAAGTGACATCTCCGGCGGAACACCAAGCTTGGAGGCGAGAGCGGCGGCCACCGCGAGGTTGTCCCTCTCTCCCTTTTCGCCGGTGGCGCAGTTCGCGTTCTTGCTGTTAACCAACAGCGCGCGGCATCTGTTCCGGCTGGCCTTGAGTGTTTCCCTGAAGACGGGGATGTGAGCTCCGAGGAGTTTATTTGTGGTGAAGAACGCGGCGGTTTTGCAGGGTTGTTCCGACACGAAGAGGGCGCAGTCCGGCGCGCCGTTCGGTTTCAGGCCGATGTGAGCGCCCGCGCAGGAGATTCCCTCCACCGCGCACGGCCCTCCGTCTACCGCCTCAAGATATGATTTCCGCGTAACTTCGCTATTGAACGCTTCCGTCATTTCTCACGGCATCCACGGCGCGGCGAGCAGCCCGGATGTCTCTTCCAGACCGAACACTATGTTCATGTTCTGAATCGCCTGTCCCGCGGCTCCTTTGATAAGATTGTCAATCGCCGATACTATTTTAAGAATTCGCTGTTCGGAATCGTAGAAAACATTCATAAGGCATACGTTCGTTCCGACAACCTGCTTAACTGACGGGATGCGTCCCGGCGCGGCCACCACCGCGAACGGCTCTCCGGGGTAGAAGCTTTCGTATGTTGTGCGTATCTCTTTCTCAGTTATGCCGCCTTCGAGGGGGACGCATATCGTGGTAAGTATTCCGCGCGATACCGGTATCAGGTGCGGCGTGAAAGTCAGCCTCGGAACTTTTCCGAGCGCGGCCGCGGTTTCCTGCAACATCTCCGAGGTGTGCCGGTGGCCCACCACGCCGTAAGGAGCGAACTCATTGGTCGCCTCGCAGAAAAGCAGGTGCGGCTTCAAGCTGCGCCCCGCTCCTGAATAACCTGATTTCGAATCGATTATAATCGGTCCGGCAACATAGTCCTTGATCTTCGACAGCGGACGAGTCGCGAGAGCCACGCTCGTCGGGTAGCATCCGGGGTTAGCAACCAGCCGCGCCCCTTTGATCTTTTCCCTGTAGGCCTCGCAAAGCCCGTAAACGGCCGTCTTCAGCAACTCGGGTTTCGGGTGTTTGTAGCTATACCATTTTTCATAGTCTGCCGGATCGTAGAGCCTGAAGTCCGCGCTGATGTCGATGACGACGGCGGTTTCCAGCAAGGCTTCGACTATTCCGTATGATTCGCCGTGGGGCAGGGCGAGGAAAAAGACGTCCGCGTCTTTGAAATCCGGCGCGGCGGAGTGGGGCGAGTATTTCAGCCCGCGCGGCGCCCGCGTCTGCGGAAACGTCTCGGACACTGATTTTCCGTTGTAAGTGTTAGACGTGGCAAAAACGACCTCGGCGTCCGGTCGCGTTGAGAGCAGCCTCAGAACTTCAAGGCCCGCATATCCGGAGGCTCCGACCACGGCGCATCTGATTTTTTCAACTCTTGCCTCAGCCATCGGTTATCATCGCCTTTCGACCGAAAATCTGAAATCGCGAATTGAATTCAGCGGTCTCCAAAACACAATCGGGAGCCGGCTGAATATAAAAGCTGAACCAGCGAACCGGCTTGATGAAATCGTAATGTCTCCTGAATGCCGGGAGCCTGAGAGTGACAGGAAAGCCGGTGTCCGCGCGCGAAGCGCGGTGCGCGTCAGCGTTTCGAGAACTGGAAACGTTTGCGAGCGCCGGGCTGCCCGTATTTCTTGCGTTCTTTCATTCTCGGGTCGCGGGTGAGGTGTCCGTACTGGCGGAGCCTCTTGCGGAGTTCCTCGTTCATCTCCAGCAACGCGCGGGCCACGCCGAGCCTTATGGCTCCAGCCTGTCCCGACACTCCGCCGCCGCATGTGACCGCTCTGACATCCAACTGCCCTTCGAGAGCCGTGTCTTTCAGCGGCCCGAGAATCTCTTTCAGATGCGTTGCGCGGGGGAACCGTTCCTTAACGTCCTTGCCGTCAACGATGAACCTTCCGCTGCCGGGCATAACCCATACTCTCGCCACAGCTTCTTTCCGCCGTCCGGTTCCGTAATATTTCTTTATCGCTTCCGACACTTGTGTGTTCCCCCTTAATCGTTCAGATTCACTTTTATCGGTTTTTGTGACGCGTGCGGATGTTCCGTTCCCGTATAAACTTTCAGTCTGCGGATCATCACTCTGCCGAGCTTGTTGTGCGGCAGCATGCCTTCGACTGCCTTGCGCACCGCGAACTCGGGTTTTTCTGCCATCAGTTTCTTGTATTGGGTTGCTTTTATGCCGCCCGGATACCCTGAGTGCGAGTAGTGATACTTGTCCTCAAGTTTGTTCCCTGTCAGGGCCACCTTGTCGGCGTTGATCACGATTACGAAATCGCCAGTGTCCACCGCCGGATGGAACGTCGGCTTGTGTTTTCCTCTCAGGATTGTCGCCGCGCGAACGGCCAGTCTGCCTAGCACGAGTCCTTCCGCGTCGAAGATATAAAACTTCTTCTCCGCAGGCTCGCATTTCGGATACGTTGTTTTCATTTCCTTGTTCTCCGCTGCCGCCGTTTTGTTCTTAATCTCCGGCGCGCCCCTTTCAAAACATCTTATTATAGCAACAAAAACTGCCCTGTCAATTCATGTTTTTTTATTTATTCGTCACGCCCGCCGACCGTTAAATATAGCAGATTCCTTCAGTTTTTCAAATAAAAAATAATTCATTGACTCAATTTCTGTTTATTAATACATTATTTCCCATGTCTGAAAACAACAAAAACAACTATCGCGTTAATCTGGACCCGCTGTTCAAACCAAGCAGGCTCGCTTTCATCGGCGCATCCAACAGCAAAATGAAATGGGGCTACATCATCCTCGGCAACATCCTGTCGGGGAAATTCAAAGGCGAGATATGCCCGGTAAGCCTCAACGCCGACGAAGTGCATGGAATAAAAACCTATAAAACAATCGCCGATGTGCCGAAACCGGTTGATTTGGCGATGGTCGTCACGCCAGCGAAGACTGTGCCGGGAGTCATTGAGGAGTGCGCGGCGGCTGGTGTAAAGTCGGTCATAGTGGTCACAGGCGGCTTCGGCGAGATCGGGGAGGAAGGCGCGGCGCTTCAGCGCGAGATTGCCGCCTCTGCGGCCAGATGCGGGCTGCCCGTAGTCGGCCCCAACACTATGGGCATTTTCAGCGGCGCTCCGACACTCTATGCCCTCATGCCTCCCGTTCGCCCGGCTCCGGGTCACATCGCATTCGTGGCTCAGAGCGGAAACCTCGGCACTCAGCTTATGGGGCTGGGTCAGGCGCGCGGCATCGGCTTCAGCAAGTTCGCCTCAAGCGGCAACGAAGCCGTCCTCGCTTGCGAAAACTACATTGAGTATTTTGGCAAAGACCCGGAATCGAAAGTCGTCATGGCGTACATAGAAGGGTTGTCCCGCGGGCGCGAGTTCATTGACGCCGCGATGGGCGTGTCCGGCGAGAAACCTCTCATTGTGTTCAAAGGCGGCAAGTCGGGCGCGGGCGTGCGGGCCGCAAAATCTCACACCGGCTCTCTCGCCGGCGTTGAAGCCATATACGACGGCGTTTTCAGACAGGTCGGAGCCATTCAGGCCTCCACCCCTGACGAGATGCTCGACATCGCGCGCGCCATGTCCGAACTGCCGTTGCCGCCCGGCAACCGCGCGGGAATATTCACATGGGGCGGCGGTTGGGGCGTCGTCGCGGCGGACGCCTGTGAAAGCGCCGGCCTCGTCGTTCCTCCTCTCTCTACTGAAACGGTAGCCTCCATAGACAAACTTCTTCCTCCTTACTGGAGCCGCAACAACCCGATAGACCTCGTCGGCACTCTTGACCGCACCGCCCACATGAAATGCCTTGAAGCCCTCGTGGCCGATCCGGCCATCGATTCCGTGCTCGCTCTCGGCATTGTCGGAACCGCCGGCGTCTTCAGGATTTACGCCGACACACCGGACGGCGTCTCCGAGGAATTCAACGTCTATGTGAAGATGTTCGAACAGGCGGACGAAATGTTTGAGAATCACATCCTGAGCCTCATTGAAAAATATGGAAAACCCATCATCGGCGTTACGATGGATTCATACTACAACTTTAAGAAGGACGGGAAACGTCGGCCTGTAGTGTTCAATGACCCGCACCGCGCCGCTCACGTGCTTGCCCGCATGACGGACTATAAAAACTACCTCGACTCGATTTCAGGGGCTCCGAAATCATCTTGCGTTTACGCCGGCTCGAACGGGCGCAACGGCGCTGCGGTCAAAGCCGATTTCCTCGACGCCGCGCTGGCGCAGGGCAGGGACGCGCTGTCCGAGTATGACTCCAAACGGCTGCTCGCTTCGTACGGAGTGCCCACCGCCCGCGAAACACTCGTCCGCTTCCGCTCACAGGCTGCCGACGCTGCGGAAGCTATCGGCTTCCCAGTCGTCCTTAAAGCTTGCCACCACACGCTCAAACATAAAACCGGCCTCGGCCTCATTGAGCTTAATGTGTCTGACAAAGCCGAAACCGAAGCGGCTTACGACAGAATCATGGCAAACGTGAAGGGCGAGATAGACGGCATTTTGGTTCAGGAAATGGTGACGGGAGGCAGGGAGCTTCTCGCCGGGATGGCCAGAGACGCCACATTCGGCCCGTGCGTCATATTCGGCCTCGGCGGCATAATGGCGGAGGCGTTGCGGGATGTGGTTTTCAGGGCGGCTCCGCTCTGTGAGCGCGATCTGGCGGATATGATTTCCGAACTCCGCGCAAAAGACGTCATCGGAGACTTCAGAGGTTCGGCAACTGCGGACATGGCAGCTCTAGGCTCCGCTCTTCAAGCCGTCGGCAGAATCGGCCTCGAACATCCGGGCGTTTCGGAGATAGACGTCAATCCACTCATTCTCCGTCCCGACGGCACAATCGTCGCCGCAGACGCTCTTGTGACGCTCAGCGAAATTTAGCCGCCCGTTAAGCTTTCCGCCGGAGATTATTTTTTTGACCGGTGTCAGAAGAATCTTCTGTTTTTCATATATATGTGATTACAAATCGCGCGGGTGGCGGATTTAGCGCGTTTTGTGATAGAATTTGAACAAGTCATGCGTTCAGGAATCGCGGAGGAGCTAAACAATGAGAATTAACGTTGCGATAGTGTTAGCGGCGTTGACGGTGTTTTTTTTCGGCTGCGCGAAGCAGGCAGGCGCGCAGGCCAGATACACAGTCGGCATTCCTGTCGTTGCAGGCATGGAAAACACTCAACTCGCTCCTCTGTTTCAGGAATTAGTAAAAGTGGTCGGCGATAAGCTGGGCGTCAAGGCGGAGACCAAACTGATTATCTACGAACAGGGCGACGATATCCTGAAAAAAGTCCTCTCCGAGGTTGACTCGAAGAAGGTGGACATCACGCTTCTTTTCGGACAGGAGTATTCTGAGTTTCAGGCTACCGGACGAACGGACCTTATTCCCATCGCGACGTTGTCTGCGGCGGGACAGGCAGTGCTTTCCAACTGCCTATACGTGCGAAAGGGCGAATTCAAAAGTTTGCAGGAGTTGCGCGGCAAGAAATGGGCGGGGGCTAGTTACAGACCCACCAGATATCTTCTCTATAAAAAAGGAATAGACGAACCTCTCGACAAGTTCTTCGGCTCGATCGATTACGCCAATGATTCTCCGATAACTTTGATAGTGAAAGGTCTCGAAGAAAAACAGTATGACGCGTTTGCGTCTTACGACAGCTTTGTGAAGATTTCCGGCATGATGACGAAAAAGGACGTGTTCTTCGAGCCGCTCGTCTGCGAGAAATACGACCATTCATGGATATTTGTTGCCCGGAAAGAAATACCGGCCGCGACCATCGAGCAATTCAGAAAAGTTCTCATGGGCGCCGCAAAAGACCCGGACTTCGGGAAGTTCCAATTCGCTTTTCAGATGGTGGCTGGCAAATTTCAACCTGTAAAAGCTGATGATGTGAAATTCGTGCGCCAGATATTCGACTTAGGCATAAAGAGCGGATGGCGCAAGGAAGAAAACGCGTTTTTTAAAAAATACAAGCCGTAAAAAGCGGCTGATGATGCATGTGGCAAGATAAAACGAACTGAATAGCGGAGGAAAGAATGGAAAGACAAACCAAGCACAGGTTTCTAGTGGCGGTTGTTGCCGTGGTAGCGGCGGCATTGCTCGCGATCCCGGCGGTCACGCAACAGCCCGCAGAAAAATACAATCTTGCCGTGCCTATGATAGAAGGTTTCGAGCAGACGAAGTTCATTGAAATGATACAGCAGATGGGTGTCGCTCTCGGAAAAAAAATGGGATGCGACATCAAGTCCCAACCGCTGGTTTTTAAATATGGCCAGAGGCTGATTGACCTTGTCAGGAGCGGCGTCAAGGCTGGCAAAATAGATGTCTCATATATCAACGGACTTGAACACGGAGAAGCGCTTCTTGCGGGCGAATCCGACCTGACTCCGGTTTTCATCCTCGGCATGCAGAAATCGACCGTGGAGAAGGCTTGTTTCTTCGTCCGAAAAGGTGAATTCAAAGACATATCAGAATTGAGAGGAAAAAAATTCAAGGCATCCCATCCGCTGTTGTCGCGGGCCATTCTATATAAAAATGGGATAGACGAACCGCTTGATAAGTTTTTCGGCTCGGTAGGCTATGCCACCGATTCGCCTCTCAATCCCATGATGGAAGGGCTGGCGAACAAAAGCATAGACGTTTTCGGAACCTATCTGCACACTGTCTGGCTCGCCGGAGAACTCACGAAAAAAGACTCGATTGTCCAAGCCCTCGGATGCGAGGATGTGGAGAGCCACTGGGTGTTCGTTGCAAGAAAAGACATGCCGGAACAGAGGAAGGCGCAACTCATCAAAGCCGCCACCACCGCCCACAAAGACAAGGAATTTGCTCAATTCCAGTTTGCGTTCACTATGATCAACGGCCACTTCATGCCCGTGGATGATAAAGCGATTAAGATCAACAAGGAGTTCGCTTCGATGGTTAAAAAAGGCGGATGGCGCAAGGAAGAGGCAGAGTTCTTCAAAAAATATCATCCGGGCTACAAAGGCAAATAGCCCGACGGGGGTTGGCTGACTATGAGAAAAACTTGTTTCATCGTTGCGATCGCAGTCGCTATTAGCGCTGTTTCACAGTGCGTTTTTTTCACCGAGCGCTCGGAAGCGCGGGAGAAGTATGTCCTGAAACTCCCAGTGATTGAAGGTTTCGCCACAGATAAATTAATGACGATGTTTCAGGACATGGCAAAAGTCATAAGCCAGAAAATCGACGCGGACATCACGGTTGATAAACTCACCTTCAGGCACGGCGACAGAATGGTCGCAGTTCGCGACCTCGAAACCGGCGCGGCGGATTTCGCATATCTAAACGGGATGGAGTTCGCGGAATACCAGAAATCCGGCAAGAAAGACCTGATGATGCTTTTCACATTGTCGATGAATAAATCAACGATACTTAACCAATGCTTGTATGTGAGGAAAGGCGAGATAATGACAGTGGAAGCGTTGCGGGGCAAGAAATGGGGGGCTTCCCAGTTGCTTCCCACACGGTTCCTGCTATACAAAAAAGGGATCAACGAGCCGCTTGAGAAGTTCTTTTCATCCGTGCGGTTCGTGTCGGACGCGCCTATACCTAACATAGTTGGCGCGCTCGACGCAAAGGATATAGACGTGTTTTCAGCCGCCGAATCCGCAGTGAGGCTTTCCGGCGAATTAAACAAAAAGTCAGCTACATTCGCCCCCTTGTATTGCGAACCTTTCGAGAGCACGTGGGTATTCGTCGCGCGTTCGGGAGTTCCATCTCCGGTGGCTCTGAAACTGCGGGACATAATGACGACGGCGCACCGAAACCCGGAATTCAACGGCTTCAAATTCGCGTTCGCAATGATAGATGGCAACTTCACCGCGCTCGACGAAAGGGCCAAGAAGCTGAACGAGACAACATACGAGTTGGTCAGGAAGAACGGCTGGCTCAAGGAAGAGGACGCGTTTATCAAGAAGCACATGCCCCGCGCGAAGTGATGAATCGGTTCGGCAATCCGTCACCCGCCGGTACTTATTTTGTTGATGAGAAATTTCGGATGATTTTTTTGAGCAATTAAAAAGGGGACGTTTCGCGAGAAACGCCCCCTCCTCTTTTCTCCGTTATTTATTCAAGTCGACGCGTTTATTCGGCGCATCAGGAAGCGTGCGCTTTGATGTATTTGCCCAGCTCGAACATGCTGGCCTGTTTCTTTCCGCCGAAGAACGCCTTGAGCTTGTCGTCAGCGTTGATCATTCTTTTGTTCTTCGGGTCCTGAAGGTTGTTCTTCTTGATGTACTCCCAGAGTTTCTTTGTGATCTGGGTGCGGGGCAGGGGTTTTGTGCCCACGAGGGCGCCGAGGATGGCGTCCGGCTGCACGGGTTTCATGAATTCCGGGTTCGGAGCCCTTTTGACTTTCTTAACAACTTTTTTAACGACTTTCTTCGGCGCCGCTTTTTTGGCAACCTTTTTCACGACTTTCTTTGCTGCCGCTTTTTTGGCAACCTTCTTCACAACTTTCTTCGCCATACACGCCTCCTTGAAAAAGTTTTGTTGTGTGCGATTGTATCATTGTGAAAATGGGGTGTCAATAGAGGAGGGAATATATTTCATAGGGAAAACGTCATGTTTTCCCTATGAAAAAGAGCGCCCGGAAACGGGGGCTGGCGCGCAAAGGCTTGAAAGGTGTAGAATATGTCCGTCAGGAAGGCCCGCCGAGGCGGGCGCGAGGGAGGCGCGGATGGGCGATTTCTTTCAGTTTCTCTCTGTTTATGAAGACGCTCAGGTTGCGGACATCTTGAGCGAGGAAAGCGCGGATGTCGCCGCTGCCGCTCTTGGCAATCTTCCTCCTGATAGGGCCGCCGCCATTCTCAGACGCCTGCCGAAAAAAGATTCGGCGGAAGTGTCTCTGAAGCTGGCCCGCGCTGAAAACGTAGACCAATCCGTCATGGCCGCAATGGAGCGCGCCCTGCGAAAGAAGTTCTTCAGCGTTATCTCCGGCGCGCCCAAAGCGGTAGAATAGACGGCGGCGCGATGAAACAACGTCGTTCCGTTCTCTCTGCAATTTCTTCGGATTGCTCTAGAAAAACGAACTATCTTCCGAAAGTTCCCATTAGTTGAGTTTCCGCGATGGACAGTTTTTTGACGACCGCCCAGACATTTTCGATGCTTGCGGCAGGCGGAAGCCCGGACGGTTCTGACAGCGCGAATAGTTTGAAGAAGTATCTGTGAACGAGGCCGGGAGGAGGGCATGGGCCGCCGTAGCCCGTCGTCCCATAGCTCGTCAATCCCTGCGCCGCGTTAATCGAAGCGACCCTAGCTCCTCTGTCCACGTTCTCCGGCAGCGACATCGTGTCAGGGCTTATCCCGTAAATCGTCCAGTGCGTCCAAGTCCCCATCGGAGCGTCGGGGTCGTCCATTATCAGCGCAAGCTCGACAGTCCCGCTTGGGGGCGCGCTCCAATGCAATTCAGGAGACACATCAACGCCCTTGCAAGTGTGCCTGTCGGGTATGCGCTGATTTTCACTGAATGCGGGGCTGCTCAGTGTCCAGCTCATGTTCCCTCTTTCCCCGGCGGCCGCGCGGGCTTTATGCCGCCTTCACTGTGTCGGCGAGTTCGCCGCTCCGCGACGGGTCTGGAGAACGTTGTCGGCTGAGTCGTTTCCGATTCCGCGTCTGACATCTCCTGTGGCTCGGCGCCCGGCCTTGACCGCCGCTCACAACCCGCGCGTCTCCCGCGCTTTTTTCAAGTTTCGATTGCGCTTATTCTATCATTATGACGCGCGCGTTCAACACTTCGACAAAAAAACAATTAGTTTGAGACGCCTGAGAAACAAGCTTCATCATGAAACATCAGGCTAATGACATATCGATCAAATCTAACACCGTCGAGCCGTTGATGGACGAGCTTTGTGCGAGAACCGAAGTCGCGCTTTGTGCGAGAATGTTTTCTTTGGTCAAAGAGAGAGCTTCGCTAGCGATGTCCGCGTCAAATATCGCGCTCTTAGAGTTTTCTATGCCGATTATTTGGGCCGCAGTGTCGTTTGCGATATGATTGAGAACTCGTTCCTGTCTTCCGATGATAGAAAGGGCGTTGCTCAGAGCTCCGATAGCTTTGTCCGCTACGGAAATCGAGCGTTGAGCCGAATCCGCGTTAGTGACGTCCACGAAGAGCAGGTAGTCGAGAGCGCCGCCGACTCCCCAAGGGGTCTGCGCGTCTTTTCTGAAACTGTCCCCGTTATCCGCGCCAACCTGCAGATACCATGAATTCGACTGAACCTCATTGGGAGGGTTGGATGTCCATGCCATGCCGTTCGTGTCGACCGTGAGATGTTTGCCGTTGTTTATGTAGTCGGTGGACCAAGCGTCCGCCGCCGTTTCGAAATCTGCGAAAGATGCGTATGTGTCGGCAAGAACGGTTTCTACGGCTGTGTCGAAGTCGGAGCCGTTGATTACTTCCTGAGCGATTTCGCGCATGCGGCTTGCGCCGAATTTTTCTACGATGAATTTTCCGGCTAAGGCCGCCTCGGCGTATTGATTAGAGTCAGCCGGGGCGGATGTCAGCCCGCCGCCGATTGCGGCGAGAACTCCGGCCTCATTGCCAGTTATGCGCCTGTCAGCTTCTCCCGACACCATAGCGGCCAGCATCTCTTGTCCCCAAGCCGAGCCGCCTCCGCCTCCTAGAGCTATAAACACCGCGTGTGTCATCTCATGGACTACGACCATCTCCATCGTGAAACCGTGAACAGCCGGGTCGTAACCGAGAAGTTCTGACAACGGACCCGGCCCGTCGGGATCGAGAAAATCTTCCACGTCGAAGTTCATGACCATGTTGCCGGGAGCGCCGCCGCCGGTCGCCAGCGCGCCTCCGTTGCCGTCGATCTGGCTGAAGTTTATCGTAAGATTGAAAGTTTCATCAGGCGAAATGCCCAACATGCCGAACACTTTCTCCATGGCGCGGTTGGTCATCCTGACCACCCTGTCCGCCATTTCATCGTATTCGGCGTCTCCGGGAGCCGCCGGCGGAGCTGGCCCGGCCCATGTATGGTTGACTGTGGTCGAATTTAAATTCGTCGTTACCGAATTCTGGCCTTCATAATTTGAAGTCACGCTCTTCGTGTTGAATTTGGTGGCTTGTCCCGTCCGGTTAATTTCATTCTTTAGTGATTCGATTTCATTTTGTATTTTTGTTAGGTCGGCAACTGTAAGAGTCGCTTCATTCGCGCCTCGCACGCAAAGGTCTCGGATTCTTTGAGTCATATCTGATATTTCTCTAATGCCGCCTTCCGCCGTGCGCAACATGTTTATTCCGTCCTGAATATTATGCATGCAGACGTTCAGGCCGCCGATCTGCGCTCTCATGCCGCTTACTATGGCGAGTCCGGACGGATCGTCAGCCGCCCGGTTTATCCGAAGCCCGGAAGACAGTCTTTGCATCGCGACCGCAGCCGCGCTATGCCTTGAGTCAATGTCATTCAAGGCTCTCATCGCGGCGATGCTTGTGTTTATAATCAATGGCTTAACGTTTCCTTTCGCGCATAATTAGAACGCACACAACACCAGACACCATGCAAACGACAATATCGTTTACATGTCCGACTTCGCGAACAATACAATTACTAATCCAACGCGTCCGCGCACTATCCGAACGCGCCTATGGTTCATTTATCGTCGATATGGAGAAAACCTTAACGATACGCAAAAAACATTATTTTTTGACTTATTAAAGATGGTATCGGAGTGAGAGGATTCGAACCTCCGGCCTCTGCGTCCCGAACGCAGCGCTCTAAGCCATGCTGAGCTACACTCCGTCAACGGATAATTTATAATATTTTCAGGCCCGGTTGTAAAGCGCCGCGCGGAATTACCGCAAAATGACGCTCTTCAGCGCGTCGCGCGTCGTCAGGGGTTTGAAATGAAAGCCGGAAAAGCGCTAAAGTGAGAGGCGCGGAGCGCCGACAACGAAGTCGCGGCGCGTTAGGTTTTTTCGGAATGAAGCTTACACATATTCTTATAGGGATAGTATCCGTGTTGCTCAGGGTTCTGCCTTCGCGCGCTCAGGAGTCTCTTGCGGACTTTTTCGGCTCGTTGTTCGTCAGGGTCTATCCCCGGAGCATGAATCTGATGCTTAGCAATCTGAGGCGCGCTTTCAAGGACGAGTATTCCGATGATGAATTGAGGGAGATAGCAAAACGCTCAATCCAGAACCTCATTAAAAGCATGTTCGAGTTTTTGCGGTTTCCGGTTTACGACGAAAAGGCTCTTGAACGGATGGTCTCCATAGAGGGGACTGAGCATCTTGCCGCCGCGTTGAAGGCGGGCAAAGGCGCGGTTGTTATTTCGTCGCATTACGGCAACTGGGAGCTTCTGGCGTGGAAACTTGCCGTCTGCGGCTATCCTCTGACCGCTGTGGGCCGCGAGCAGGATGACGGCGTAATCAACGACATGATTGTGAAGCTGCGAACAAGCAAGGGCACAAAGCACATACCGCGCGGTGTCCCGATGTTTCAGCATATAACGGAACTGCTGGCGGCAAATCAGTGCGTAGGGCTGGTCTCTGACCAGAACGCCGGAACAAGGGGTATATTCGTGGACTTCTTCGGCTCGAAGGTCTCCGCCTTCAAAGGGCCGGGACTGTTCGCCGTCCGGTGCGGTTGCCCGGTTATCCCTCTTTTTATTGTCAGGGAAGGTTATGAGAAGCATCATGCGGTGATTTTCCCCGAGGTAGTTATCAAAAAGACTGGAGACGCGGGAAAGGATATCGCCGCTTACTGTCAGGGGTACACCTCGGCGATAGAGGAATTCGTGCGAAGGCATCCCGACCACTGGTTCTGGATACATAAAAGATGGAAGACGCGCCCTCCGGGGGAAGAGGAACCCGGAGGAACAAATAATGGCGTGATATCAAACAGGGAGATTGATGAATGAAATCTAAAAAAGCGAAGACGATAGTAATTGTCGTGGCGGCGGCCGCATTGGCGCTTGTGGTTGTCGTGAAAGTGGTTATAGACGTCAAATTCGGAGTGAAAGCGGATAAATGGAAGCCGAAGGAAGGTACTCCGGCGTGGTCGAGTTCCGCGCCCGTCCCCGACATTCAGAGGACGACCCCGGAGGACTCGACATTCGAGGAGCGCAGGGCGAAAACTCTGGCGGTTGCGGCGAATCCGGAGGCGAATTCTCTGTTGGAATCGTTGCTTGCGGTGCGCGCCGGGCTGCTGGAAAAAATTCCAGACGAGATAGTGGAGGAGAGCGCAAAGATTCTCGACACCCGGGACGACTGCGCGGACTTCACCATGATACGGGTCGTGCGCGCGCTGTACGAGCATTCGGCGTCGCCTGTTCTGACGAGCGAGCAATACGCCCGGCTCAAGGGCGCGGCCCTGAACTTCAAATACTGGGTGGACGAACCCGGCCCGGACAAGATGATTTCTTGGACGGAAAACCACCAGATTCTTTTTCATTCGAGCGAATACCTGATGGGGCAGATGTTCCCGGACGAGACGTTTAATAACAACAAGCGCAAAGGGCGCGAACACATGAAGCACGCCGAACCTTACATCCGCAAATGGATAGACAGGCGCGCGCGCTGGGGCTTCAGCGAATGGGACTCGAATGTTTACATGGCGGAGAACCTTCCGGCGATTCTGGCTCTGGCCGACTATTCGCTGGACCCGGAGATGGCGCGCCTCGCGGCGATGGCTTACGACTTGATGTTGTTCGATATCGGCTCCGACCTGTACAGGGGCATGTACGCGGGGTCGCACGGCCGCACGTACACGAAAAAAATTGTAAGCGGCAGGGATGATTCCGTCAGGGGCGTGATTTATCAGGTTTGGGGATACGGGTATCCGACGCCGGGAATGAGTTCGACGGCGCTTGCGATGAGCAGAAGCTACAGGCCGCCGCAGGCGATTGTAAACGCGGGCCGCGCTCTTCAGGAGGAGTATCTGACTCGCGAACGCCACGGCATCCGACTTCAGGATTTAACTATGCACGGCTTGGACCCGAAGAATCCGGACGACCTTGTTTTCTTATGGGGAATGAGCGCGTTCACCCAGCATCAGGTGGTGGCTCACACCCTCGCAGCGTTCCACAAATGGGACTTGTGGAAACACCCGTTCGTGGACTCCGCCCCCAAGGAGATAAAACTGATTCCAGCAAACGGCCTGACCGCTTTCATAACCAGATTCATCACGATTGAATCCGACAGGGCGCTGCTCTCAGAAGTGAACAAGATAGGATACCGCACGCCGGATTATTTCCTCGGCTCGGCGCTCGACTACATGCCCGGTTACATCGGGAATCAGCATCATATCTGGCAGGCGATGTTAAGCCCGGACGCTGTGGTGTTCACGTCGCACCCCGGCTCTCCGGTGGACGAGGGAGACCGCACGCCCACATACTGGGGCCACAACAGGCTCCCGCGCGTCGCCCAGCACAAAAACGTCCTTGTCGCCGTGTACAACCTGAAAAACACGACCGTGCTCGGCCAGCGCAACTTCCACGACTACACTCACGCGTTCTTCCCGAAATGGGCTTTCGACGCGGTGGAGACGAAAGGCAACTGGACGTTCGCCAAAAAGGGAGACGGATATGTGGCGCTGTATTCGAGCGCCCCGACTTTCTGGGCGGAAGAGGGCAGGGACGCGGGAGTGGAGCTTGTCGCGCCCGGCCGCAAGACGATATGGATATGCCAGTTGGGACGCCGCGCCACAGACGGCTCTTTCGATAGGTTCAAGGCTTCCATCCTCGGAGCGGATTTGAAGACGAATGGATTGAGCGTCAAGTATGACGCTCCGGGCGTCGGAAAAATCCGCTTCGGCTGGAAGGGCGATTTCACCGTTAACGGAAATCAGGAGCCGATGCGCGGTTTCAAAAGGTTCGACAACCCCTATTGTCAGGCTGATTTCAACAAGGGCGAGTTCGCGATATCGGCGGGCGCAAGCAAGCTGACGCTGGATTTCGCTAAAGCGGTGCGGCAGATTGAAGACTGACGCAGGGAGCCGCGCCACGACGCGAAAAGCGCCCGGCGGCCGCCCGGACGACGGTATCGCCATGCGGATGTACGAGGCGATGTTCGAGAGCATCGGCCCGAGGGGCTGGTGGCCGGGCCGCACACGGTTCGAGGTCTGCGTCGGCGCGATTCTCACACAGAACACCGCTTGGCGCAATGTGAAACGCGCCATTGCAAACCTCAAGGCGGCCCGCGCGCTGAACCCCGTCTCTATGCGAGACATGGACGCAGACGCGCTCGCCGAGCTTATCCGCCCTTCCGGCTATTACAACGTCAAAAGGCGCAGACTGAAAAATTTCGTGTCCATGCTTTTCGACGACTTCGGCGGCTCCCTCGACAGGCTGTTCGCTCTTCCCGCTCCGGAACTTCGCGTCAAGTTGCTTTCCGTCAACGGCATAGGCATGGAGACTGCTGACTCCATAACTCTTTACGCGGCGAAAAAACCGGTGTTCGTGGCGGACGCTTACACCCGCCGCATCGGCGGCAGACACGGCCTTTTCTCCCCGGACGCCGATTACGAGACGATGAGGTTGTATTTCACGCGGAGGCTTCCTGAGGACGTCGCTCTTTTGAACGAATACCACGCGCTGATTGTCGCAGTGGGAAATAGACACTGCGGCACGACGCCCGACTGCGAAGAATGTCCGTTAAAGGTTTTTCCCAGATATTGAGATTGAGATTTCTTGGGCCGAGAGAGAAGGCGGGGCGTCCCCGGATGGCGGCGCGGGCAACTCGACTCTCGCAGCGACCGCGTACTCGCCCGGCTCGTCGATTTCAAACATTGCGGACAAGTCTATCTCAGCCGTCAGCGAATGTCCGTGATGCAGCAGGAATGCCGCCCCTTTGGGGGGAATCTTCCAGTCGCTCTTTGCTGCGATTTCCCTTCCGTCTTTGTCCCGAACGCTTATCGCGACCGCGCCTTCAATGTTTTCATACAGCCTGAAAGCGCCGCCGGACTGATTCTTTATGACAATCGACACCTTCGCGCCGCCGGGTGGGAAAACGGCTTCTTTCCCCGCGTCGATGACCGCCGACACTTTGCCGCGCGCGGCTCCCGGTTTCCCCGTCTCCGCGCGGAGCCGCTCCAGAAGCGCGTCCGTCGGAATCTCGCTGCCGGAAGAGGGCGACAATGTGGCGAATCTGTCGGCTGCCTCTGAATGTCTCAGGAAAACTACCCGCCTGTCGCCGGATTTAAATGTCACCGGAGCCGGAATGACCGCTTTTTCCGATTCTGTGAATTCGATGAGGATGAAGTCGCCCTCGACATGGCCCTTGAAGACCTCGACCGGGCGCGCCTCGGCGAGCATCGCCGGGCTCGTTTCCCTCCGCGTCGTTTTTCCCTGCGGCTCCTGTTGAGCGTCCGGCCTGACCCCCGTTATCTCTACCAACGCGACAAGCGAAGCTTCGCTCGCAAGCCGCCCCGTCTTGTCTGTCTCCAACCTATCGGTCACCACCGCCGCCCCGCACGGCTGCGCGCAAACTGCGAATATACACAGAATCGCCGCCGCAACGGCGGCCGAACGCGATACTTTTGCCAAACAGTCATCGCGGCGGAACTTAATCATGTCGGCGCTCCTTAATGGTCATTCAAGAATATTCTAACACACGCGAATGGACAAGCGCGAAATTTTGCGGAGCGGCCTTCGTAAGCGGCGGGCTAGAAAATGTATTTGTAGAGGGCGGAGAGGGCGAGGCCGAATAGCAGGGTGGCGGCGCAGGGGACGGCTATTTGTTTGTATATCTTGAGAAAATCCGCTTTAAAAAAGTCTTTGGTGACGATGAGGCAGAGGTGCACGGGGCTTAGCATCATCCCGGCGTATCCCATGACGTATGCGAGGGTGAAATAGGCGAGCCGTTCGGTGGAATCCATAACTCCCGCCGGGAGAAGGGAAATGACGATGGGAAATGAGGCTCCGACGAACCCGACGGCCAACCCCATCACGAGCGCGGAGATGAAGGGCAGGGCGGCGATGATGACGATGACGGGGAGGCGGTAGGTGGCTAAGTCGGTCTGGATGTTTTCAAACGCGCCGGCCCGGATAAGCGTTCCCTGAAACACCATGATGGCGGCGACGAGCAGTATCATTGGGACTTGAGCGCGGCCGAACAGGGCGGCGGCCACACGGCGGACCCCCGCGCGCCGCGCGACGGCGAGCCATGCTATCGCCGCTGCGGCCCCCGTGATGACGGGGATGTATTTGACTGCGGAGCCGTTAAGGCCGGAAGCGCTGAGGGCGGGGCCGAGCGTGTATGTGGTGGCAATCATGATGATTATGGGGGCGCTTTCGCGGACTGCGGCCCGCATGGCGGCTCTTCGCGCCGGGCCTTGCGGCTGTTCACATGCACCCGCGTTCGCGCCCGGCTTCTGCTTGAACGCGGGCCTCATGATGAATATCCATCCGAATGTGACGGCGGCGGCGGTCAGTGGCATGTGTATCAGCATGACTTTCCACGCGGATATGCTGAATAGGATGGTGGCGAGAATGATGCCGGGGTACAGCGGCCACCAGTATTCCCATATATGGCGGAACCAGTAGTTGACGGCGGATTTTTGTTCGGGAGACTGGGCTTCGCCGTGGCAGGCCGCGCGCACGAGCGGGGCGCTGAAGACTGCGCCTCCGGGCATGGGCAGCAGACCGATGAGGGCGGGCAGAGCCGCCGCGCTCCTCGCCGTGCCCCCCAACGCCGCCGTCAGCCCTTCCACCAGCCGGGACAGCGACCCGGTGTCGTTCAGCAGGTGGCTCAGCCCCAGCAGCCCCACCACGATCAGGCACAGACACAGCGTGTCCGCCGAGGCTGCGGATAGGAGCATGTTCTTTGCGGTTCCGGCGGCGCCGGCTCCGAACCAAAGCCCTGTCAGCGCGGACGCCGCGAATATGGCAGCCCACAGCGGAAGCTTCAACTTATACAGCGTCAGTATCGCCCCGAAGAGTATCAGGACTTTCGCAAGCGACG
The DNA here is from genome assembly GCA_002069885.1 of bacterium ADurb.Bin236. Classification (GTDB taxonomy): domain Bacteria; phylum UBP15; class UBA6099; order UBA6099; family UBA6099; genus UBA6099. The sequence goes on from MWCD01000007.1 coordinate 50,470, forward strand.
GCGTGTTCATCAATGTTTCCACAGCGAAAAAATAGCAGACGGCAAGGGCTATGTAAATGGAGAATCTATGTTATTGAGTCGCAATGGAAAATGGGAGACTGCGCCGCGCGCGCCCCGGCGATGCCTTTGCCCGATGTTCTCCCCCAAACGGCGGGCGGCGGTCACAGGATATCGATTTTTTTCACTTTTCCGTCGTTGAGGGCAAGCTCGACGCGTTTTCCGACCAGAGAGTCCGGGGACGCGCCGCCTGTTTCCACTCCCGCGTCGCACAGGTACGCGCAGCCGCCGTTCCGCTTCTTCTCGTCGATCAGTATCCAGTTGTCTTCAAAGCGGACGGTCTTTGAAATCTCCGCTCTCGCGGCGAATTCGATTTTCGGGGTGAACGCCAGCGCGGCTAGGTATTGCGGATAGTTTGAGATGTCTGACACGCGGGCGTCGCCGTCTTTGACGGCGGCTTGGGCGACCGCCAGCGCCTCGAACGTCAGCAGCCTGCGGTCAAATGGTTTCGGGATGATGTATCCGGGGCCGAATTCGAGTTCCTGTCCGCCGTACGCGCGTTTGACGTCGTCCGGCACGGACTCGCGGGCGAGCCGGGCAAGCCCTTCGGCGGCGGCTATCTTCATGTTCATCGAGATTCGTTTCGCGCGCACGTCCAGCGCGCCTCTGAATATAAACGGGAATCCCAGAACGTTGTTCACCTGATTCGGGAAATCCGAGCGTCCGGTGGACATTATATACGGCTTGTCGCCGAAGACCTCGCGGGCCTCGTCCGGATATATCTCCGGGTCCGGGTTCGCCATCGAGAAAATGCCCGGATAGTGGTTCATCTCCTTGAGCCATGATGGTTCGCAACTGCGCGAGCCGTCCCGGTTGAACCTGTTGGACACCATGATGGCGAGGTCGGCTCCGGCGAGCGCGTCCCGATGCGTGCGCGCGGCGGTGTCGACGGCGTACGTTCTTTTGAAGGGATTGAGGTCGTCGCGCCCGGAATGGCACACCCCTTTGGTGTCAATCAGCAATAAATCCTTCACCCCGGCGGCCATTATCATCTGCGCTATCCTGACGCCCGCCGCTCCGGCCCCGTTCACCGCCATGCCCGTGATGACGCAGTAGTTTATGACGCCCGCGAGGGTGATTACGGCTGTTCCCCACTGGTCGTCGTGGAAGACGGGTATGTCCAGCATTTCCTGCAGCCGGTCTTCGACGTCGAAACAGGCCGGAGCCGCTATGTCTTCAAGGTTGATGCCGCCGTACATATTGGCGATGGCCGCTGTGAACTCGACCACTTTATCGACATCCGTCGGGCCGGAGTTACCGTTCACGCGGGCGTTCTCAAACGTCACCGGCCACGCGTCCACCTCTCCGAAAGTCCGGAACAGAGCGCATTTGCCCTCCATGACGGGGATGCCCGCCGCCGCCCCGATGTCCCCCAGCCCCAGCACCGCCGTCCCGTCGCTGACCACCGCCACAAGATTGCTCTTGGCCGTGTGCGAGTACAGCACGTTTCTGTCTTGGACTATCGCCTTGCAGACTTCCGCCACACCGGGCGTGTATGCCAGACTCAGCGTCTGGCTGTCGTCGAGCCTCTTTGTGAGTTTTAGCCCGATTTTCCCGCCAAGGTGGTACTCAAGCGCCATCTCAGGTGTCAGTTTCATCTCCGACCGTCCTTTCCGAACAAGACATGATTTTACGCTTCCGGCGACGACAAGGCAAGGGAGAGCGGCGGAACGCAGCGTCTGTGGAGCATCAGCCGGGCGCGCCCCGCCCGCAGGGGGGCGTTTTTCGATTCTCTCGATATTGAAGACCCGCTCCTCCGCGTGTAAAATCATTTCGGATTATGTTCCTCGGAGGTCATCGCGCATGAAACAAATCATCTCAACCACGGAAGCCCCGGCGGCGGTCGGCCCTTACTCCCAAGCCACAGCAGCGGGCGGCTTTATTTTCTGCTCCGGTCAGATTCCCCTGAACCCCGCAAGCGGCGAAATGGAAAACTCGGATATCGCCACCGCGACCCGCAGAGTCCTGACCAACCTCAAGGCAGTGCTGGAAGCGGCTGGGGTCGGGCTTCAGGACGTCGTGAAGACCAGCGTGTTTCTGTCGGACATGAAGGACTTCGCGGCGATGAACGAAGTGTACGGCGAATATTTTGCTGAGAACCCGCCCGCGCGCGCGTGCGTGGCTCCGGCGGCGCTTCCCAAAGGCGCTCTGGTCGAAATCGAAGCTGTCGCTTTCAAGGGATGACATTGCGGACAGACGAGGAAAACATCGGAGACGCGCAAGCGCAGGCGTTGCGCAGGCTCGCGCGCTACGCGGCGCATGAGGCCGCGCGCGTCGCAGGCTCCGCCGAAGGCCGTCCCCCCGCGCTCGGCGCGGCGGCGCGGCTGACCGCCATATTCTGCGCTCTGGCGGACCTCGCGGGCACAGCGCGCTTCGAGGCCGCTTCCGTCCTGACCGGACGCGCCCTCGAACTGTACATCGACATCGTGTTGCTGACCGGCGACGACGATTCCCTGCCCCTCAAACGGCGGGAATTCGAGAGCCTGCGAGCCTTCCGCGCCGCCCACAGAATTTCATCGTTCGGGGCGGACGCCGAAGGCGCTACCCCGCTCGACGTTTCCGCTCAGACCGCCCGCGCTCTGCATGACGGCGGCATAGACTCCGTCAGAAAACGCGTCATAGACGTCTGGGGGCCGGACAACGGCGGCAAACCCAGCTATCCCGTCCATTGGTCGGGCAGGCAGTGCACGCGCGTCATCGCCCATAACCTCGGCCCCGAGTTCGAGGAACTTTACATCAGGGCGTACTCGATGACGGACTGGCTGCTCGGCCGCGCGCTCGAAAAGAGCGAAAGCGTCGGTCCCGCAGACGCGGCGGCGGTGTACGACTGGTGCGCCTCCGCGTGCTCGCTCATCGTCCTCGAAGCCCTCCGCGTCTCCCTCGAATCCGCCGGAGAAACACAGCGCGCGCAACAACTCGCCTACGCCGCCCTCAAACTCAGAAACAACCCCGGAACCCTCCTGTCCCCCGAAGACATCGACACCCTGATTTCCCTATGAAAAACCAATCCCGTTAAACAATCAAAAGCAAAACCATTATTCACGATATTTATATAGGTGTAGGGCGGCATCGCTGTTCAATCATGAAACAGTCAAAAGAGAAAACTTTTACTACGATATCAATCCTTGTGCCGTATTGATTATCGTTTGCATAATCTGTAACAATCTCGTCATGAAACCCAAACCCGGCCTGAGCCAACCCCCTTGCTCTAATTGGCGGCGTTGTTAAGCGAAGGTGAAATCTGTATTTCCGGCCGGGCGTTGTCGGGTATGGCGTTAAGAATCTCCATAATGTCCGCGTTTTCCATAGCGATGCAGCCTAGTGTCCAGTCAATCGACGTCAGGTTCTGTTCGGTTCTGTCTTTAGTGCCGTGGAGCAGGATTTGACCGCCAAGCCCGGTGTTCGAAGGCGGATATGTCTTTGCGGTTGTCGCGGCTTTCACTTTCAAGTATGACTTTTTGGAAATGACGCCGTTTTCAAGTCCTTCGAGGGCGTCTTTCTCGTTAGGGTATGCGATGTAGAAACATCTGCCGAAAGCCGGGCTGGTGTGCTTGATAAGATAGTATTTTCCCTCCGGGGTGCGGCCGTCTCCCTCCCGGGTTTTGTGTCCTTCAAGGTTCGGACCGAACGCCACGGGATATGTTTTGAGCATTGAGCCGCCTTCGTAGAGCCTGAGTTGTCTCGCTTTCTTGTCCACCGTAATGCGCGCGTTTTTCAGAGGCAGAGATATTTGTTTCCGCCTGCAAATATCGGCAAGGCCGGCGTCGGCCGCTGACTGACCTGACGGGGCGGCAATCTTGCCTTTCGCTCCATAACACAAGGAAGCGACGCACACGGCGCCGAGAATCGCCGCGACTGCCGCCATGACATGCATTCGCTTAAGACGACTGATGATTCTTCTTTTGACTGTGGTTATTATTCCCATGCTGTTGTTTGCGCCGATCTTATTGATTGAAAATGTTGTCACGTCGTTAACCCGCATGTTTTACGCTGAAAACGCGAGTTAAAACATCCTGCTTCGCGCCCGGTGCGACTCCGTGAAAACGAATCGCCCGCTCCGCTCATCATATTCTAAGTTCTTATGAGATGAATTAAAAGAAACTAACTCTTTGTGACGAAAAAAAAGATGACAGCGAAGAAATAATGTAAAAGAAACAAAGCCGGGCCGAGACAGACTGTTGGAAAAATCGTTTTTATCATTGCCGTCATTCCCGCGAAAGCGGGAACCCATTTTTACCCAATATTGCCAATAAGCCCCAACTATAAACTGTCAATAATCCCGGCCTGACTCCAATCTTCCATGACTCCAATCTTCCAAATCTTTGCAAATCTTTGTGACCCCAAATCTTTGGTTTGCTGATGATGGGCTGCGGTATGAGCACAACAGCTTTTCGATGTTACCTTCCTGTGCGGACCTCTTGGCGACAGGTGGCATCTATCGATTCATGTCGCTTTGTTGCGCAGTGAAAGCAGATATTTCCATGATTGGATTCTTGTCATGTTGACGAAATAATAGCTGGCAATTTCTTTCCAGAGAACCGTTCGGCTGAAAGAAACATCTATACGCGGCGTTTCCATGTGCTTGCTTGGAAGCAGGTCCTCGCGCAGTGTTCCATCGTTGTTGTAGAGCCCTTCCTCCGCCTTTTCGAGGAATTCAATGTAAGGGACATAAGTGGCATGCAATGGATAGTAGTGATGAAACGCCTCTTTGTTCAACCTGTAAAAGCGTCTTTGCGCGGAAGCCATTTCCCTTTGAAGCTCGCTGGGACGCATTCGGGCGGGATAATGAATCACGAAGTTTCCGGTATAGAACCGCCAGTCGCTGTGTATGAATCTGTGATCCGAAATAACCTGCGGCTGCCCGAGAACTTTTTCCCTTGAGGGAAAATCGAACAGGCTGCTGAAACCCCAGTTGTAGCATTTATGTTTCAGCACAAGCGCCAGAGCTTTCTCCACACAATTGATATCATCGGTGTCGGTCCCGAAAACGAACAGGGGCTGAAGCTTGATGTTATAGCGTCCGAAACGATCGAGGCATTCATCTATGTCTCGCAAGGTTTGCTTTTTATTGAAAACATCAAGCGCGGACTCTTCCAGAAACTCCACACCCACAATCAGGCAGGCCCTGCCCGCGCGCTCTATCGCGCGCATCATTTCATCGTCCATAGCCGTGAATATTCTGGTAAAGAAACACAGATCGATATCCCCATGGAAACGTTGCTCGATCAGCCGAAGCAATTCAAGCGCTTGGGAACGATTCCCCACAAGATCGTTGTCCGCGAAAAACACATACCTAGTTTTCAGGAGGGACACGGATTGCTCGATCTCTTCCAGAACGAGCTTGGGATCCTTCACTCTGTATTCCTGTCCGGATTCATATTTCACAAAGCAGAATTTGCACGCGAAGGGGCAACCTCTCGAAGATTGAACGATAGCGCAGTTGAAACGGAAAACCCCGCGTTTAATCATATCTAGGAAATACGAGCAGGGGGTTCTGGCTGCATATCCTAGGATATCGCGGGGGTCCGCCACACATGTCAGTTTATCAATGAACCCGGCGGAGGAATTGTGAACGGCGAGGCCGTTTTCGTCGATGAATGATACGCCCCCGATCCGTGCCGTGTCGCCGTGGTTTTCCAAGGCGTTGAGAAGCGCCAACAAAGCGGCTTCTCCCTCGTTCCTGACGACGTAATCGCAATGCCTCAAACAATCCTCGGGCAACACACTCGCATGCGCGCCGCCGATGATGATTGTCGCATCGGGATTGTGCCTCCTGATGCGATCGGCATACTCATATCCTTTGTGCGAGGAAAAGGACAACAGGGACAAGCAGACAGCGTCGGCGGAGTCGACCACGCGCCAATCCACTTTGCTCCCCGACGCTTCGCAATAGGCGCGCACGCCGTGCCCGGCGCCTTTGAGCGCGCTGACAATCGGAAACAGCCCGTAACTCGGCATGAACGCCCTGTATGAGGCCGCCTGCACTGGAATTCTGTCTTCGTGTGGAGATATGACGACAATCTTAAGCTTTCGCATTCACCCATCCCGAAATCAACGCATCCGATTTGAACTTTGACAATCCATATCCCTGCGCCGCCGCCTCGAAACCGCCGCAACATTGATCGCCCGCCAGCGGCTAAATCATATTCTATCAGAAAACGCGGGGCGACGCACTCTGAACCGCAAAGCGATCCGATTCAGCGGTTGCTCCGGCCTGTCATGGCAAACAAGCTTATATATCCGGATGGCACGTTGAATTCTTTTGTCCCGCGGTATCTCAAAGGGCGGATTCTCAAGCTTTCGACGCAAAACATAAAACAACCGCAACAAAACGCAATAAAATAGCATATTAGCATCTATATTCACAAATGCGGGATGAACGATATACAAAGAAACAGCATTTAAATATTTGAACAGTTTTTGCGGACGGTTTAAGAAAGGGGCTGAATAGTGAGGCTTATCTATGATCCCAAAGGCCGCGCACTGGAATATGCGCCACTTGCCGCAAACCTATATGCATCTTGCATGCATGGTTGTCTCTAATGCTATGCTCCAAGGTGTATGCAACGGAACCGCGAACTTTTTCACACTTGCGCGAACATAAGAAAGGACGCGCTCAAGCTTTTCGCTGCGGACTGCGCCGAATATGAAATAGTAATCAGTAATCTAGGGTCAAGTAATCTAGGGTCAGGCCGCAAGCATAATCTAGGGTCATAATCTAGGGTCAGGCCGTGATTATTGACAGTTATGATGATTGCTGAAAGGCTAATAAAGCGTTCGTGATGGGTTTAAACAATATGGGTTTCCGCTTTCGCGGGAATGACAGAAAAGTTAAAAATGACGGCACATAATCTAGGGTCAGGCCGCACATAATCTAGGGTCAGGCCGTGATTATTGACAGTTATGATGATTGCTGAAAGGCTAATAAAGCGTTCGTGATGGGTTTAAACAATATGGGTTTCCGCTTTCGCGGGAATGACGGAAAAGTTAAAAATGACGGCAAAGGAATAGAAAGAAATGAGGATGGCGGGAATAAGCGTTCACGGCTTACAATGAAGATGGGAATGAATTCCCGGAATGGCAAAGCGGCAATGAATTGCAGCGCTCCATATTACCACATTATTAATGACTGTTGTTGAGGAGTCGGCAATCGCTTGTTGGGGGTGGGGTAGAGGTATAAACGGTGATTGTGAATATTGTCTAAGGTTGTGAATGTTGCCTAAAAGAAGCGGATGCGGCAGCCGAGGGAGAGGAGGGCGCGGGCGACGGCGCTGGGGAAGGAATGTTCGTGTGCCAGAGGCTCGATGGTGAATGATGCGGCGTCGGGGTATTTGTCTCTGATGTCCAGCAGCGCGTTGAGGGCGGAGACGGGAACGCGCGACAATGTAGCGCGGGAACATCCACCCCACGGGCCTTTGGATGCGGGGTCTCCGGTGTGATAGAACGCGGAGGGCTGAAATCCTTCAAATGAATGTAAAAGCCCGTGCGCGGGCGAGCCGACGGACACCATCTGAAGAGAAAACCGGAGCATCGTGTCTGCAAGGGCGCGGAAACGGTCGTCTCCTGTTGCCTCGCGCAGTTGGAACATCTCAAGGGCGCATTCGGCGGCGGAATCGTCGAACTCAAGGGCGCCGGGGGCTGGAAGCAGTCCGCCCATCGCGCGGAATCCCGCCTGCGCGAGCGTGGTTCCTTCGTGGAAAGGCACGTCTCGGATATATGTCAACGAATCGACGTATGAAGCGGCGCGTTTGGCTGCGGCCATAAAGTCGGCGCCGTTGGGTTCGTTTTTCAGGGCAAGGCACATGCGGATGAACGCGCGGGCGTCTGCGGAGGACATCCCGGCGCTTTCAGGCCCCGGAACGATTCTGGCTGTGAACGCCGGGACGAGTGGAGCCGCCAGAGCGAGGGCGGCGTCAATGTATTTGCGGTCGCCGACGGCGGAGCCGAAGAGGGCAAAAGCGGCGGCGAGTTCGGCGTCCGCTCGGGCGTTCTCCGGTGTAACGCCGACGATGGCGGAGAGTCCAGCAGGGGCTTCGCCTTCTTCGCTCTCCTGAGGCGCGGCCGCCATGAACTTGTCGCAAATTCTCCTGCAGGTGAACATCCATCTCGGGTTAGAGTCGGGCCCGGCGGCGGAGTTTAGTTTGACGACCGCCGAAATAATCTGCGCGGCGGCGGTTCTGAGGGCCGGGGGGTCTTCCGGGCGCGACCATTTTCTGGATGGCGGGCTGTAGTTGACGTAAGGCAACAGTTCTGGGTCGTCGCCGGACAGGAAGAAGTCCGCCGTGTCGAGGGCGATGCGTTTGAGGCGGCGGTCGTCGGTTTCTGCGGCGACGCGGCAGAGAGCGCGGGCGGCGTCGATGTTGCCGCCCCGGCCAGCGCCGCGCATGACCGCGCTTGCGGGGAACATCGTCTGCCCGACTGATTCGACGAAGCCGACGCAGTCGGTCCTTTCGATGAAGAAGTTTTCGACGAGGTGTCGAGCGCGGGCGCGCGCAATCGCGCCCATGTCGGGTTGCGAGTCTGCGGCTGGCGAAGCGATTTCCCGCGCCGCCTCCAGAACTGTTTCCCAGCCGCCCGCTTTCGGCGGGTTGGACCACAGGTAGAACCTGCGCTCGTAAGTGACCTGACCGTCAACGTCCCATTCGTCGAACTCGATGCTGTGGCCCCTGATGCCGCTTTTGGCGGGGGTGGCGCCGGGGATGGATATGTTGAATTCGGAATGTTCTTTTGATATGTGGACGGCAAGGGAGGAAAGTTCCTCGACCGATTCGGCGGGTTGAGCGAAGACGGCGAAAACGCGGTCTGCGGATTGCAGAACGGAGCAGGCAGGGGCGGAGGCGGCTTCTTCGCGGATTGGCCCGGTGGCGGCGGCAAGCGCAGCCAGCCCTCCGCCTGAAGCGTAAACCACTCCCGGAGCGACCCAAAGCATAGGCTCCATCTTTGCGAACGCCGTGAACATGACGCGCGCGGAAAACTTGCCTCTCAGGCTCCATCTGCGGGTGACGCAGACGAGCGGCTCGTGCAGAGATATGGTGTCGGAGATAAGGGTGTCGCCGATGCGGGCCTCGACCCGAAGCCCGTTCACTTCCAAGCTGTCCGCGAACCAAGCCATGCCGTCAACCACGCACTGGTAGGGCAGCTCGAAAAGAGGGCGGCCGTCCAGCAGTATGGACAGGAGGTGTTTGTAGGGTTTTGCTTCGAGCAGTTTCATACGGCCTAACGGCGGCTCCAGATTAAATTTTCATCAAAGGCGCGAGGGCGAGCAGGATGCGCGCCCGGCGCGGATAAGGATGAATCACGATCCATTTTCTTGAAGCGAGAGCGGCGAGCGCGCCGAGCGGGCGCGGGTGAGCGATTAGATGCTCCAAACCGGCGCGGCTCATGAAAATGCCCAGCGCGACCTTGCCGCGAGCGGACTCCATAGCTTTCACGAGCGACGCCGCGTCTCTCGCCATGTCCCCGGTCAGTTCCGGCCCCGGCCTCAGCGTGTCGGTCGTCGTTATCAAATCCGCTTCTCCGTTTGTAATCCTGACGACGGCTGATGTCCACACATCCTTTCCGTCGAGGACAACAACCATCGCCATGAAGTTTTTCGGCGAAAGCAGTTTAAGGATTTTGAGAGCGAAATCCGGGAGCCGGGGCATCGCGGCAAGGATGTCGGGATATATTCTGACGCCGGAGCCGAGTTCGCGCCGCAACGGCTCGCGGAGCGACATAACCTGCTCGAAGAGCGTCTGGTCGATGTTGATTTTCGACTGAGCGCCGGCAAGGAGGCGGGCGGGAGCGTCTCTTTCGACGCACGCCACGAAGTCGACGCCGCATTCGGCGGCCACCGCTTTGAGGTCTCTCGGCGGCCTCTCGCCGTTCATGAAGTCCGAAGGCCCTTTCACGGTGTCAACCGCGTGGATGACCCTGTTTTCCTCGCAGAAAAGAATGAGCGCGCGGCGCTGCTTTGGCCTTTTGGGGGTCAGAGCCTCGACCGCCCTCTCAACGTGGTCGGGATGAATGTCGATTATTTGAACGTCTGACGATAACAATACAGCCTCCCGGGCTAAACTTTCGCGGCGGCGGCGCCGTGTATGTTGAATATCCGCACGGAATATTCTGGCAGATTGATTTTTGCGGCAGGCCCGGCGGCAAGCTCGCCGGTGTCCGCGTCGGAAAGAGTTTCATTGTCGCCGAGCGAGACGGCGGCGGAGCGCGGCTCTCCGGTGGGGTTGGCAACGAAAAGCAACCTGTCCGGCCCGCGCTCGTGCAAGGCCGTCTCTATCAGCGGGTCGCTTGAAGTGTATCTAGCTTTCAGTCCGGCGACGGCGGCAATCCGTTTCATTATGGCCGCCAGACCCGGAGACCTGTCGTATCCGGTGTAGTCCTGAAACATGAAACCCAGATGGATAATGGAGCCTTTTTCCGTGGGGCTGATGTAAGAGCAAACGTCCTGCCCTTCGGAGAGGAAAGGCCGCTTCGGGTTGAACAAATCGACGCGCTCGAAAATCATGCCGCCGACCTGCATGCGGTCCCGGTAACCGACAGGCTCGTGCATGTGGGAGGTGAACTTGGTGTCGCGGCGCATTTTTTCGTCGAACACGGGGATTCTCGGGCCGAGGACAAGCACGCCGCCTTTGAGAGCGTAAACGAGGAGGTTGCGCTGAAGGGCCATGCTCATGAACTCGAACGAAGGCGCGGCCACCACCGGGAACTTGTCTAGGACGTAAAGGTCCACCGAAGAGTCCGCCAGAGCGGGAGGGAACCCGGCCTGAGTGAAGCCCATCATCATCGCGCGCCACTGACGCCTGTAAAGCATCCCAACCGGCTCTCTCATGCCCGCCGGCGGCTTCGGGTCCGTCAGCCAGTCCCTCGGAACGCCCCCAAGAAGCCCGGCTTCCACCGGGTGAGCAAGCGACACAATCTGCTCGAACCTTTCGTACTCCCGGACCGAGAGCAGAAGCACGTCGTTTCGCATGGAGAACTCGTTGAAACGAGTGTCCCGGATAAACCTGTTGAGATTTGCGTAGAAACGGAAACGGGAGGGTCGGGCGGAGCCGTCTCGTGCCATCGGCGCGCCATACCACCTGTCCCGGTCGGCTATCATGTAAAAATTTACCGCTTTCAACCCGTTCATCAGAGCGGCGCGCGTCGCGAATTCCTGATCCTTCAGGAAAAGAGGTTTCCACCACGGCCATATCCCGGAGCCGAACTCAGGCGAGAAAGGCAGCCTGCTAGTTCCGGCGGCGAGCCTTACCGAGTCTCTAATCAACGGGTAGTTTTTTCTTGATTCGTACAGGTCGATGCCCGCCGCGTCCACCGCGGTCTCCGTCATCGGGATGTGGAACGGAGAGGAGGACTGGCCGCCCGGAAAGTTGTGGAAGAAGAACGCTTCCGAGAGTCCGCGCGCCCTCAGCATGTCGGCGATGCGCTTGATTCCATAATAGAGATAGAATTCCTTGAAGGCGCACCAGTCGAAGTGCCACGGGAGGGCCGACATCTCGCAAGGCTCGTATCTGCGCGGAGGCATGACGCGGTCGAAGTCCTTGTGGTTGGAGCGGTGAGCGCGGTTGAGCGCGTCGATCTCGCCCTCGTATTTGTCCCGAAGGAAGCGCCTGAAAAGCCCGATAGCGGGAGCCGAGTAGTCCACGTCGAAAGGAGACGTGCGGAAGAAGAACGACATTTCGTTGTCCGCCTGAACCCCGACGATGGGGCCGTTGGGATGCGTCCGAGGCTCCAGAATCGGCCTCAGGGCGTCGAAATACACCGCGACCTCGGAGTAGAAATCCTCGGAGGCGTAGGAAGGAGCCGGGAAGAAGCGGGGCGGGGCGGGGATAATCGCCGGGGTGTCTGACGAAGTGCGCATCAGCAACTCCTCCCGCCTCAGAATCCTCTCCGGGTATCCGAAAAACGTGAGTTCCGAGTTGATGTGCGGCCCCGGCCTGACAAGGACGAAAAGGCCGCGCTCGCCCGCCATGTCCACAAACGCGCCTACATCCTTGCGGGGGTCGGTGTCGCCGAAATCGAAACGGCCTTTTTCAATTTCGTGGACGCTCCAAGGGATATATGTGCAGATGAACTTGAAGCCCATCTCGACCACGCCGTCCAAAACGGCAGCCCAATCCTTGCGCTCATGCCGCCAGTAGTGCGCCTCGCCGGATATCAGCGGCAAAACCTTCCCGTCGATTTCCACTCCGTTGCGCGATATTGAAACGCTCATATAACCAGTCCTTGAATGAAATCTATCCGGACGCTCATTCCAGATTGCTCATGACTTCCACTAGTTTCTTGTGCTTGCCGGCCTCTGCGATTACCTGATCCGTGACAATAGCGCCGCGCGCGAATAGAAGCTCGCCGCTGTTGGAATACACGTCGTCTCTGAGTTTTTTGCCGAGCATGAAAGAGCGCTGTTTGTCCACCGGGGCGGGCTGTTGAGATGGGGGAGCAAAGACCGAAGGTCGCCGCGGCTCGAACTCCACTGCAGGCGCGGGCGTCTCTCTCAAATAAGCGGGAGCTTCCTCCGGCATCGACTCTTCCGCGCGCGCTTCAATCGCCGTCTCTATCTCTTCGCTCTTGGCGGCGGGCCTGAGATCGCTTTGCGATGTCAATATCCCTAGAATGTCTTTGCCCAGAAACCTGTGTTGCCTGCCGATTCGAGTGGACGGCAACCTGCCGTCAGCCAGCATCCTTTTTATTGTCGGAAGGCTGACTTTTAACAGCTCGGCAACCTCTTTTGTGGTGTAAACTTCGTTTTCGTCTATCCGCATAGCGCTCACCGTCCCGAGCACAAAACAACCCGAATCAGCGGGCTTTTCTGCGCAGTTATACAATCATAGCGCCAGCGGGGGATAAATACAACAGGTATCCGCGAGGATAACTAAGCATCATAAAGGATAAAATGCGCCGTCGCTCTGAGATTTTGATTAGACAAATAAGACAGGCGAAAAGAGTTAAATATGGATGGCGCTGACATAAGAAACAATTCCGGTGGAGCAACGCAAAACCATCCGCCCGGATAAAGGACGGATGGCTTGTGGTATCGATTTAAAAAGTGATTCAACCGGAGGGCCGGTTAAGAACAAAGCCCGGTTAAGACTTGTCGCCCCTCTTGAGGAAGGGTGTCAGCAAATCTATCGGAATCGGGAAGAGAGTGGTCGAGTTGTTCTCGGTGGCTATCTCTGTCAGGGTCTGTAGATATCTGAGTTGAATGGCAATCGGGTCTGCGGACATGACTTTGGCGGCGTCGGCCAGTTTCTGGGAGGCTTGGAATTCGCCTTCCGCGCTGATGATTTTCGCGCGGCGTTCGCGTTCCGCTTCAGCCTGTTTGGCCATAGCGCGTTTCATTTCCTGAGGCAGCTCGACGTCTTTCACCTCGACTGTGGAAACCTTGATGCCCCACGGGTCGGTGTGTTTGTCGATAATCTCCTGCAGCTTGAGGTTGATTTTCTCTCTCTGGGACAACAGTTCGTCCATTTCGCTTTCGCCCAGCACGCTGCGGAGAGTGGTCTGGGAAATCTGGGATGTCGCCGCTATGAAGTTTTCCACGTCCACGATGGCGTTTTGCGGATCGACGACTCTGAAATAAATGACTGCGTTCACTTTCACAGGGACGTTGTCTTTGGTGATAACTTCCTGAGTCGGCACGTCCATTGTGATGACTCGCATGTCCACTCTTACCGCGCGATCGACGCCGGGGATGATGATAATCAGTCCGGGGCCGTTTCCGCCAATGAGAGCCTTGCTCAAGCGACCGAGCCGGAAGATGACGGCTCTCTCGTATTCGGGCAGAATCTTCACGGACGCGAACAGCGCCAGCGCCACTATTACTATTACGGGCAATATACCTTCCAACATTTTCTTTACCTCCGCCTTTTCTATCGGTTATCGACATCACATTCTAACAGCGGACGCGGCTTTTGTAAACATTCTCCAGCCGCGCGCGCTGTTTTCCCTCCGGAGCGCTAAGACGGAACGCGCTCCGAGGCGGCCCGCGAGGAATTTTTTACCATCCGCTAAAGTTTCTCACGATTGCGCCGATCATATCTTTGTGCGATAACTCTGTTCCAGTGGGATTTCAGGAAAGACCGGAGCGGAGCTGAACAGGACACGGATGTCCGCCTAAACCTCACGGATGAAAACAAGGATTCAGCAGCCACCCGCAAAAGTCGAAGACGGAAGTCCCAATTTTTTTTTGTCTACACTTATTCGCAAATCGCTACCCGGCATATGAGGAAGATTCGATTGCTGTTTAACAGTTTCATTCTGCTCACACACATCCATCTAAAACAATTCCCGACGTAGAATGAAAATGAACCATATTTATATATTAGGCAGTTGGTTTGAGTGGAGTGGCAGAGCGGGGCGGGGGCGGTTTTGTTGACAAACCATATATATGGAACTAAATTTACCAACTGCCGCAGGGGTTGAAGCGGATTGGTTCGAAAAACGGGAGCGCGTCATGAAAACGCTTGGAATTCACACTAATTACATAAGGATTACGGCGACTGAGCCTGCTATGAAGGCCGCCGAGGACATTTCTGAAAAGTCTTATTCGCACGAGGGCGACTGCGTTGTGGTTTATATGGGCGTCGAAAAGGATGACGAGGCTGCCCCGGAGACTGTCGCTAGAAAAGTCGCCGAAGACACTATTAAGCGCGCGCAGACGCTTAAAGCGAACAAAATCGTCGTTTATCCTTACGTGCATCTGACACAGAATCCTTCTTCGCCCAGAACGGCTTTGGCTGTCCTGAAGAAGACCGCCGAACTGCTCGAACAGAGCGGACTCGACGTGTTCCGCGCGCCGTTCGGCTGGTACAAAGGGTTTGAGATAAGCGCCAAGGGACATCCGCTTTCTGAGTGGAGCGGGGTTTTTACCGCCGACGAGCAAGAGGCGGAAGCCGAAGAAAAGAAAGAGGCAAAGGGGCCGAGGGAAAAGTTCACCCGCTATGTGGCGGTCGACCTAGAGGGCGTGATTTACGAGATAGACCCGAAAGAATTTGAAAAATGCCCGATATTCAAGAAGAAAGAGCCTGTTTATAAGTTGCTGAAAAGATTCATCGGCAACGAGCTTGGCAAAGGGATGGACACGGAGCGCGCGCCCAAACACATCGAGTTCATGCAACGGCAGGAGCTTGTCGATTACTGCGACGTTTCAGAAAAAGGACACTACAAATGGTTCCCGAAAGGGCTGTTCATACAGAAGCTCATTCTTGATTACGCCGGACGTCTCGCGCGCGAATGGGGCGCGATGGAGATAAAGAACCCCCTGATCATCAGGGGCGACAACAACATTGTCGGCGAACTGATGGGCGAGTTTCACGAGAGGGACTACAAAGTGGACGGCGGCAGGGGAATCTGCTATTTGAGATACGCTTCCGACCCGCTGGGTTTCCCGTTCATGCAGAACGTCAGGTTCTCTTACAAGCAGTCGCCGCTGAAGGTGTACGAGGAGGCGACGTGTTTCAGGAATGAGCAGGAAGGCGAAGTGAGCGGGCTGAAGCGGGTCAGGAACTTCATGATGACCGATATGCACGCCGCATGCTCGAACTTAGACGAAGCCCGGAACGAGTACGAGGCTCTCTGCCGGAAGTTCCGCGACCTTATGAACGATATCATCGCCCGCGAGCGCTGGGTCCTCGGATGGGAGGGAACAACCGCTTTCTTCGAGGAAAACACCGAATGGCTCCTCAACATCTGCGCCGACATGAAAGTGCCGTCATTCTTCAAACTCATGCCGGAGATGTCTCACTACTACGCCATCAAAAACGAATTCCAGAGCATCACCGAGGATGAGAGCAACATTCAGGTCTCCACCGTGCAGTGGGACGTCAAGGACGGCGAGCGCTTCAATATCGGTTTCATAGACGACGACGGAAAGAAATATCCGTCGCCGGTGATATTGCACGCGTCCAGCTTCGGGAGCATCGAGCGGACTCTATGCACAATTTTAGAGAATATCGCGCTGGACATACGGGAAGGCAAGCCGGGGATGTTCCCCGTGTGGCTCGCTCCCGCTCAGGTTCGCGTCGCTCCGGTGAAGGACGAATTTATCGAGTTTGCGGACGAGATAGCCGATCGTCTGAACGCCGCGAACGTCCGCGCCGATGTCGACGACAGGCCTGACACTGTGGGCAAAAAAATCAGAAACGGCGAACGCGAGTGGATTCCTTATATTCTGGTGGTCGGCGCGAAAGAGAAAGAATCAGGAATGCTCACCGTCAGGACGAGGGCTGAGCGCAAGGAGATTGAAATGTCGTTCGACGACCTTGTGGCGCGGATCCGAGAGGAAACCGCAGGGATGCCGTTCCGCCCGCTGCCTCTTCCGGCGCGCGTGAGCAAGCGCCCGATATTTTTCGGATGATGTATCAAAGCTGAGCGCAATAAATTAATCCGTAAATTTGCGGGGCAACCATAATCCCCGCGCGGCGCTATCGCGACACAAGGGATTATTTCCCGTGTTGATATTTTTTGTGAAATTCCGCGTCTTCCTTTTTCCAGCCGCCCTTCTGCATGAGTGAAATTATCGGCTCGGCTTTCTTCAAGGCTGCTTCGTCCACAGGCACGAACTTTCCGTCAATAAGTTGGAAGGCGAACTTGAAGGTGGCGAAATCGGGGTCGTTGTGCGAGTTGAGCATCAGCTTGCGCATCTCGGCTATCCGCATCTGCGGAGTTCCCTTTCGAGCCACAAAGACCCACGTAGGCTCGAACGCCTCGCAGTGAAGCTTCTCGACTATCGAGTCCTTTTTGTTCATCTCGCCGGAGACTTTCATCACCGTGCTGAACGCGCTGAAAACATCTATCTCTTTCTTGGCAAGGAGCGCTATCATCGCCGACATCGGAGCGTCCGACATGTATCGTATAGAGCTGAAATATTTCCCCACCGGCTCGTCAAAGCCGCTCTTATACAGAAGGAATCTTGCGCCGCGCACGTTCGAGCCTGCCCAGTTTTTTCCTCTTAGTTCGGACACCTTTGAAAACTCGCCTCGTCTTCCGTAAAAACACATATCCATCGTCGTCTTCTTGTTCATCGACAGCATGAAAAGCGGGACGAGTTCTGAGCCGCCGGATTGTGCGTATTCCACAAATTCCAGTCCGTTGACGTATCCGATGTCGGCTTTGCCTTTGCCGAACTCTTTGAGAAGAATCTCCAACAGGCTGTCGCCATAGTCGTAGACATAAAGCTGGGCGGAGACATCGCAACCCATTCTTTTCGTCATAATCTCAGCCATTTTTTCCAGATAAGAGCCGAGGTTGGTGGCGTCCAGACCGCGAAGCGCTGGAACTGCGATAACGTATTTCTCCGCGAGTGCCGGATTTGTTAGAAACATGTTGGCGCAGAGAGCCAAAACTATTGCGGCGATTAACGTTCTTGTTTTCATGATATCTGATGTTATCATCCGCTCCGGCGGCAGTCAACTTTGTCTTTTCGAGGTGGAAAATCATTTCACCGCGACCGGCAGATATGTTTTAACAGGCGCGCGGGAGTTGTCCGTAAACACCGCCGTCGCAGTCAGCAGAATCCTGCTTCTGTTTGAACGAGGCGTCACGGTGAAAACAAACTCAGCGTTCGCTCCGGGGGATGCGGAGACGACGCGGTGCGGAGGCGAAACGGAAGCGCCGGGGTCGTCGGAAGAAAGGCGCAGAGATACTTCCCCTCCGCGCGCTCCAGTTTCCACTTTCACCGTCACTTTATTGGCTGAGCCTCTGGACAACGAATCCCTTTCCGAATCAGCCGTTATCGCGTCAGGAGAGTAGGCGGGTTCGCTAGGCCGGAATTTCATTCTTCGCGTCGAGCCTGAATGTGTTTTGTAATCTACGCGCAGTTCGCTCGTCTTGGATGTCTCGGGCAAAGTGAAATCAAAAGAGCGTCCGGGTTGCAACTTGTCTATGCGCGCGATGACGGCCCCTCCGGAATAAGCCTTGACCGCAATCTCATTTGCCACGGAAACCCCTGAATTTTCTATTATATATGAGCGCGCTTTGCCATTCGGCGAACCTGACGGCGAAACTGACAGGTCTCTGAAGATGGCGCTCAGAATGTCGGACATGAACGGATTGAACTGTCTTGAGTCATGCCGCCTGACGGCTGGAGCTGAAAGAGAGCGGTCTGAAAAATTCGCGTAAAAGACTCCAGCCGCGATGTTCGATTTCACGCATTCGGAATACGAACGGACGAAGGCGGGGGCCGCAAGAGCTTCATCGTATCCTGTTCCGAGAGCGGAACCGCCTCCCCATCCTGAGATGACCACCGCCGCGCCGGGCGATTTCTCATTATACCTCGGAGCGCATTCTCCGACCTCCAGTTTATCCGCGTTGATTCCGCGTATCGAGATTTTTCTAAAACCGACGCGGGATGAATCGATGTCATCAGGGCCTGAATAAGAGATAGGTCTTTTATACGTGTCGAGAGAATGCGCAGCCGCCACAGCCGCCGCGACTTTCGCGGCCCCGGACAGCGAGATGTCCCAGTACAGTATGTTCGGAAATTCGCGCAGAGCCACGACTGTTTCGGGGACGTCCCTGTCGATGACCGGGACAATCATTATCCCCGCGTCCCTTGCCGCCGCGACTAGAGACACGGGCGGTGTTTCCACCCGGACTGCGTTGACTCCCATATTCGCAAGAGATTCGAGATCGGATTTCGCCCATGCCGATTTATAAGTGGAAGCTTTAACCAGTCCGCCCGCTGAAACAAGCCCCGGCATCCCTTCGACGCCCTTAACTGTGAAAGGTTCGCCGTTGACAAAAAGTTTTCCGCCAGAAGATGAAACGGACGCCGCGTGGAATTTCATGGACATGCTGTCAGAGCGACCGTTTTCGCCGGATACCGATATTTCCGCAGTGAGAGTATCGAAAGAGGCTTCCGCTGCCCATTTGAATTCAACCGCTTTGCCCGACGGGCCTATAGTCTGCTTTTGTGATTTCTCAGACAATATTACGCCTTGCGGATCAGAGATAACCAGAGAAACGGCGAACTTCTCGGTCTCCATGTCGGAAACGCCTATCATGGCGCGAAAAACATGTTCCGCAGCGACTGAACCGTTCTTTTTTGGGGATCGCAACCTTTCGAAAGCTTGTATATACACCGAAGGATGGCAGATGATGGAGACTTTGCCGGAAATACCGGCGTCGCCTGAAAATGTTCTATCATCATGAGAGGCGATCTTTTCGGAGCGTCGGATCGGATTGTTTGACACGCGCACGGCGATGACGTTTTCAGCGCCCGCCCGCGCCCACTGTCCAACGCTGAACGCTTCCGGCCATTCCAGAGTCCATATATCCGCGTATGTGCCGGGCTGTCTGTCCTCTAACGGGCTTTGGAACCCCGGATTGACCAACTTTTCTCCGTTCACCCAAACCTCCGCTTCGTCGAGAATCCTTTCAATTCTGAGTAATGACGGCTTAGAATTCTTCGGCAGAAAGAATTTTTTCCTGTACCACCCGACATTCGACTCCGAATAACCTTGTCTGTTCCAGAATCCCGGGACTTTGATTGATTTCCATTCCGAATCGTCCATCCTAGGATCCGAATAGTCGGCGTTGTCCCCAGCCTTAAATTTCCACTGACCATTCAAAGAAATTACAGTCCTGTGGGAAGACGCATAATCAATCACATCCGCTCCAGCAGAAGAAGACCCCAAGATAGAAGAGACGCAAACCATAAGGAACGTTAAAAATGAAACGCTGAAGCATGGAGCGGAAATTTTATTCTTGATGTGTTTATTGCTTTTCACATGTATCATTTTCCTGCGCCACGTTATTTTGTGCTTAACCGCAATCATTGTCGCAGCCATTAATTAAAGCGAGCAAACTTCATACCACATCGCGAATTGTGAATGCCAGTGATTACAATCACAATCATACAGACGCGACAACAGGAAAGCAATAAAAATGGCTATTGTGTTGGATTCGGCTTCAGTATGGAATACGTCATTTGCTTTACGTTATAGGAATTCAATAAATTGACAGTGCTAGGAAGTCTGTCGATCATATAGATGCCCTACAACTCTCAACGAGAAAAAACCGCTTGCGTAGGAGATTTTTTTAGATTTATAATGAGCGTGTTTCTCGAAAAAAGCGATTTCCGGGCGCGGCCCAACGTCGTTTGCTGATATCAGTCAGCTTCAAATTTAGAAAATCCTGATGAGCGGAAAAGCTTTCTGTCTTGACTGACAATGAGGGCTTCGACGCCGTCGATGCTCTCAATGAGTTTAATTCCGTCGGAGGGGCCGAGCACGCAAATTGAAGTGGAAAGGGCATCCGCCTGCATTGCTGTGCGCGCTATGACTGTGGCGCTGATGCACCCGGTTGCACTTTTGCCCGTCCTAGGATCCATGATGTGTATAAAACGTTTCCCATTTGATTCGAAATACTGCTCATAATCACCCGATGTGGTCACAGCCAAATCTTTGACAGCCAGTTTTAACAGGAAGTCTTCGGGGTCTCGCGGATTACGGAGGGCGACTGTCCACGGTTTGCCGGCAGGCTTTGAGCCGACGCAGAGCACATCGCCGCCTGCGTCAATGATGGCGCTCTGAGCGCCAACTGCTTTCAGGGCCGCCCCGGCCCGGTCAGCGGCGTATCCTTTAGCGATAGCGCCTAGGTCGATCTCCATGCCGTCAGACTCGAAAACCACCGTTTTAGAGGAAGAATCGAGAGATATCTTGCGGAAGCCCACACGGGAGGCCGCATTCGCGACGGCGCTTTCATCAGGAGCTTTTCCTTTCTCCAACGAAGTCCTGAAAACTTTCATTAGCGGCCCGACCGTTATATCGAAAGCCCCTCCCGTTATCTCTGAATAATCTATGGACTTTATTAACATCATGAACAGTTCGTCGGACGCCTTGAACGGAGTCAACCCGGTTTTGTTCAGTTTGGACACCTCGGAATTCTCCGAGTACCTGCTCATAAGCTTTTCCACTCTGTCTATCTCTACGTAAGCGGCTTCTAGGGCGGCTTTTGCTCGCGCTTCGTCCTTTCCGTACACCGTAATCCCCACGATAGTGCCCATTTTCATTCTCGCGTCCTGAGCGCGAGAGGCTTCCCGCGAACAGCCGCCGGACATTAGCGCGACGGCTATGATAGCGATAGCCGGCAACGTGGACAAGGTTGTTCTTCTCATGGCATTCCTCACATCGCGCGGCATCGCGCGTTTTGTGCCGCAGGAAAAAGCGGCAATCTGATTGCGAAGCAATTATAGTCGATTCACGCCGCGCGAGGAATTTTTATATATGCGCGCCGAATTGATATTTAGCTTTGCCAATTTGGATTATCCGCGTACAACTTATACGACATAATTTTTTTCGCTAAGAATAATCCGGCGCGCAAGCGCTTTATAATATGCGGAAAGATATTCGAAAGGCGTGAACATACATGGCTAAAGTCAAAGGAATAACGCTTCTAGGCAGAAAGACGATTCTTGCAAATAAATACGGCCCGGACATTCTGGAAAAAGTTCTGTCCGCAATGAAACCCGAACACCGGGAGGCGATGGGAGCTGCTATAGCTTCATCATGGTACGAAGGAGAGATTTTCAAGGACTTTAACGAATGCATAAGAAAAACGCTGCAGGCGTCGGACCCCGATGTAATGGAGCATATCGGAGAGATGATGGCTGACGCCGGGTTAAAGGGCGTGTACAGTTCGCGCCTGAAGGACGGAGATGTGGCGCAGACTCTTTCCCGCGCGGCCTCTCTTTGGAAGACGTTTCATGACACCGGGGAACTCACGATGGAATCACAACCCGGCTCCAAGAAAGCTATTTTAAGAATTGAAGGATACGCCTTGCCGCATAGGGAGAATTGCCGGAATCTTCTTGGGTGGGGGAGGCGGATGGTGGAGCTTTCCGGCGGTTCGAACGTGAAGGTGGCTGAACACAAATGCGTCTGTAAGGGCGACGATATCTGCGAGATGAGCGTCGAGTGGGAATAATTCTCTAACGGCGTTCTCTATTATCCGGACATTTCCGAAATCATAACACAACCATGGCGCGAGCCAGCGTTTAGAGCGTCGGCGGAAGAAACCGTCAGACAAATATTTATTGAGGTTGCGCGGGAAATATTTGTGTGTTAGATTTTTGTGGGCTTTTTCACAAGCCTTTGCGGATACAGGAGCAAAATAAATTCACATAACATGGAGGAATGTTCAATGGGCAAGTTCGAAGACGTGGTAATCATCAGCGGCGCTCGCACTCCGATAGGGTCTTTCGGGGGCATTTTTAAGAACGTGATGGCGGCGGACCTCGGAGTGGTCGCGGTCAAAGAAGCCATCAAAAGGGCGGGACTGGAAAGCGACATGGGGATTATCGACGACGTAATCATGGGTTGTTGCATGATGAGGTCGGACGAGATCAATATCGCAAGATGCGTGTCTCTGAAAGCGGGGATTCCGTTCACAGTTCCGGCAATGAGCATACAGAGGCAGTGCAGCAGCGGCATGCAGGCTATGGTGTGCGGGATGCAGCAAATTCAGACCGGAGAGAGCGAAATCGTCCTCGCGGGCGGAGTCGAGGGAATGAGCCACGTTCCTTACGTGCTCAAGGACATGAGATGGGGAGCCCGGATGAGAAACGTGACGGCTACCGACGCGCTTACCGAAGGCCTGACCGACCCGCTCGGCGGCTTCATGATGGGCATCACCGCGGAGAACCTCGCTGAAAAATACAACATCTCGCGCGAGGAGCAGGATGAATTGGCTCTGACCAGCCAGATGCGCGCGGCAAACGCCATAAAAGAAGGCCGTTTCAAAGACGAAATCATTCCGGTTGTCGTCAAAGATAGAAAAGGCGAAAAAGTTATAGATACCGACGAACACCCGAAGCCGGAAACAACGATGGAATCGCTTGCGAAACTCAAACCCGCGTTCAAGAAGGACGGAACGGTCACGGCGGGCAACTCGTCCGGAATAAACGACGGAGCTTGCGCGGTTATTCTGATGAGCGCATCCAAAGCGGAGAAACTCGGATTGAAGCCGATGGCTCGCATAGTGTCTCATGCCGCGGCGGGCGTTGAGCCTGAATTGATGGGATACGGCCCGGTTCCGGCGACGAAGAAAGCTCTCGAACGCGCGGGCTGGAAGCTCGAAGACGCGCAACTTATCGAAGTGAACGAAGCGTTCGCGGCTCAGTATCTGGCTTGCGAAAAACTTCTTGGGCTGAACAGAGAGATAACCAACGTGAACGGCAGCGGAGTGGCGCTCGGCCACCCGGTGGGATGCACAGGCGCCCGCATCGTTATCAGCCTGATTTACGAATTGAAGAAACGCTCTCTCCAGAAGGGATTCGCTTCTCTTTGCGTTGGCGGCGGCATGGGCAAGACGATGTGTGTGGAAGTTCTTTGAGAGCAACGCTAACGGACTGATTTATTGTCCTGTTTTATGACGGCAATCAAGCGCCCGGCGGTGTTTCCTCCGGGCGCTTTTTTCATTATTGCCTTATCTGCCGCATTTCTATAAACTCTTGCAATGGAGTCTGACGGCTTGAGCATAAGGGAAATTAGAATCGGCGATTATGAAGCTATCGTCAGACTTTGGCGTCGCGCGGGTCTGACTTTCCGGCAGGCGGGACGCGACTCGAAAGAATCGTTCAAAAAACAGATCGAAGCGCAAGGCGGATTGATGTTCGTCGCCGAGCATAGCGGTGAAATCATCGGGGTGGCCGTAGGTAGCCATGATTCCCGCAAAGGGTGGATCAACAGGCTGGCGGTGGAGCCTTCGCATAGAAACAAAGGCGTGGCGTCGGCTCTCGTAAAAACTTTGGAAGTTGAATTCGCGAAATTAGGGTTTCCTGTTTATTCCGCTTTGATTTCAGGCCGAAACAAAGATTCAATATCCCTGTTCAACGGCATGGGCTACTCATGCGATGAGGACGTGAAATATTTTTCAAAGCGGCTCGGCGATGATTTGTGACGCCTGATTATCGACAATGTCAGATTCGAATGCCTTAGAATATTCTTCAAAAAACCGTATTTCGAAAGATAACCTCCTTGTGGGTCTTTTGAGGATTGTGTCGTTGCGAATGTGAGTTGATTGCAATATAGTCCGCTATTCATCAGAATAATGTAAATATTTCGGGCTGAACGTTTCTCGGCTCGGTTGCGGGAACCGGAAAAATTGTTATTTAACTCTTACGTGTTCATATTCGTTTTTCTTCCGCTGACGCTGGCAGTGTATTACTATGCGGGAAAGCGCGGGAATATCGGATATCCAGTCGCGGCGCTGGGGGTGGCGTCGCTAGTGTTTTATTCTTGGTGGGACTACCGCTATGTGTCGTTGCTGTTGATTTCGATAACTTTTAACTTCTCTGTCGGCAGGGGAATCGAGAAGCTGCGCGGGAAAACTCTGATTGTGGCCGGTGTGGCGGGAAATCTGGCGCTGCTCGGCTATTTCAAATACGCCAATTTTTTCGTCGATTCAATCAACGCGGCACTGGGCGCGGATATTGAACTGGCTAAAATCGCGCTGCCGCTCGGAATTTCTTTTTTTACTTTCACCCAGATCGCGTATCTTGTGGACGCGCAAAGGGGAGAAACAAAAGGCTACGGTTTTCGCGAGTACCTGTTGTTCGTGACGCTGTTTCCACATATGATCGCCGGACCGATTCTTTACCACAAAAGCATGATTTCCCAGTTCAGAGACCCGCGCGTTTTTTTGTTTTCTTGGGAGTCGATGTCCAGAGGAACCGCCCTTTTCGCGATGGGGCTTTTTAAGAAGACGATTATTGCGGACAATCTGGCCCCGCTCGCCGCGTTCGCCTTCAATGCTCCCGGAGAAATGACGGCGCTAGACGCGTGGCAAGGCGCGTTGGCGTACACGTTCCAGTTGTATTTCGACTTCTCCGCATACTCCGAAATGGCCATCGGACTGGGATTGATGCTGAATATAAAACTGCCTGTGAATTTCGATTCGCCGTACAAGTCGAAATCCATAATCGAGTTCTGGCGCAGATGGCACATGACACTTTCCTTCTTCTTGAAGAATTATCTGTATATTCCTCTCGGAGGAAACCGGCGCGGCGAGTTCAGAAAGATGGTGAATATATTCATTACGATGCTGCTTGGCGGTCTCTGGCACGGGGCGGGGTGGACGTTCGTTTTCTGGGGCGCCCTCCACGGCGTCTACCTTGTGGTGAATCATCTGTTTCGAAAACTTTCAATCAAGTCGCCTGCGGCTATTTCTTGGGCGCTGACGTTTTTTTGTGTCATAGTCGCGTGGGTTTTCTTCAGGTCGTCGACGATGACCGACGCGTTCAGAATGATAGCGTCGATGGCGGGCGCGAACGGATTTGTGCTTCCTTACGAGTTTTTCGGCAGGTTCGAGTTTATTCCAGCCGCTTATGTGGGGGAGTTGAGGTTTGGGTTGAAAGGACTTTTGTTCGTTGCTGTTTGCGGCGCGCTGTGCATGTTGCCGAATCCGACGAGATTGATTGAGAAGTTCAAGCCCGACGCCCTGTGGGCGTTTGCCACAATCATTCTGCTGGCGGCGTCTCTGTTTTCTTTCAACAAAGTGAGCGAGTTCCTGTATTTTCAATTCTAAACCCGAGCGGGAGCGTTCTTTAAGCGGTAAACGCTATGAAAACTGAAAACGACCACAAAAGATATTTCTTCAGAGTATTTTTCGGGCTTGCGGCGTTGTTTTTGACTGTAGGAGCTTTCAATTATGTTCTTGACCCGTTCGAGGTGAACGCGCGTTTTGACTTCGGGCTGCCGCGCGAAGCTGTTTCGATGAAAGCCAACCCGCAATTGTATAAAATCATCCAGTTTGACAGAGAGCCGTGCCCCAACATTATTCTCGGCGATTCAAGAGGGAACGCGTTCGCGCCGGATGTCGTTAGCGGGCTGACGGGCGAATGCGCTTTCAATTTTTCATTTCATGGGAGTTCACCGTCCGAGGCTCGCGACATTCTCAAGACAGCCTCCGGCCCCGTCGTCTTGAAAAATGTCTATATGGCGCTCAATTTCGATTACATGGGAAGGAACGAGTTGCGAGACGCGGTGGCTCAAGCCGAAAAAACCGCCGACAGCCCGTTTATTTACTATTTTTCAATCTTCACCGCGAGAATCTCAGCGAGAAACCTTTCGGATTTGCTGCGGAATAAAGAAGCGATTTCGACGAATCCACCTCCAAGAAGCCAAGAAGAGCATTGGCGTTTCATGCTTGAAAAACGCGGCTCGCTCATATTCAGGAATATGACCTATCCGAACCGGAATCTAGGGATTTTAAAAGAGATAAAACAAATATGCGACAACGAAGGCGCGCGTCTGGTTTTTATCATTCCGCCGACCCATGCGGATTTTAGAAGTCTCATCGGCAAGCACGGGCTTGCGGATGGTTTCGAGAG
Source organism: bacterium ADurb.Bin236 (assembly GCA_002069885.1). Lineage (GTDB taxonomy): Bacteria > UBP15 > UBA6099 > UBA6099 > UBA6099 > UBA6099. The sequence goes on from MWCD01000007.1 coordinate 76,847, forward strand.
ATACAAAGCCGACCTTGCCTCGATATCCGAAACGGCTGACTGCGATTACGACGGAGAATTGACCGAAGATAGGAATAATTTCTCGGATCCGACCCACGTGACGAAGGATACGATGGAAAGAATCGCAAAGGATGTTTTTCATAAAGAATACAATCTCTGCCGCCGTTTGAGTGAATGAAAGTATAGAAACGATGAAAACAAGATAGTATTTATAAACGCTTCGATTTAGGTTGAGCCTAAACCGCTTTTATTTAACGGCAATCGCCTTGTGACCTATTGTGGAGAGCCGTTTCTTGTCCAATCCGTCCAGAAGATAGAGAATATGCGCGAGAATAAATTCGATAAAAACGATGAACAATATTTTTATAGGATAGCGGAGGACTTTGATAAACAGGTTGTCAGATTTCGGAAACAGGAAAGTTTTTACATAAGCAATCTGGGCTGCCATTAAACGAAAATAGCCGCCGATAGGCATGATATCCCACGATGAGAAACCGGCGACTTCGAACAGCCGCGCGAATCCGTAAGGAGTATATCTAAAAAAGTCGTAAGGTGCCTGATGCACGAATTTTTCCATCGGCGCGGAGACGAAAACTTTGCCGCCCTTTTTCGTCACTCTGCAAATCTCGTTTAGCACGGTCTGCGGGTCTCTCATGTGTTCGAGAACTTCGGTGCAGATGACCGCGTCGAAAGAAGCGTCTCTGAAAGGCAACTGTTCAAGGTTTCCTATAACATTGATAAGATTATATCTCCAGTTAATATCTCCAACGCACAAGTCGACGGTGTGGTAATGATGGCCGTCGACGCGCACTTGGTAGTCGGGGTCGCCGGCGGCGGCGTCAAGCACGTGAGAGCCTTTCGGGAGTTTCCCGAGTTCGTCTCTTATGAATTTGATGATGTCCGATCTTCCGTCCAGTTTGAGGTTTTTCATATAATCCTTCGATTCCTTTTCATTAAGATCGCGTTATTCGTCTGCGCTGCGTCCGCCGATGAGCAGATTGTACGCGCGCGGTGTAAGGCGTTTCGCCGCGACTGCGATAAAAGTCGTTGCTCCGGCGGTCACGACCCATGTGATTGTGTAAAACATCATTATTTCGGAGTCGCTTCGAGGGAAATTAAACTTCAGATATAGTTTCTGGAGCAAGTCGAGGAAAGGAACATGAACAGCGTAAACGAAGAAGCTATATTGCGAGAGTTTTCCCAAGACGAGATCGAGATTGCCGCGCGGAGATGCTGAATATGTCCAGAAGAAGAGAATCCCGAAGAGGACGGCAAGTTTGTGGATAACGGAATGAAAAGAGGATATCGCGTCCGCGCTGATGGCCCAAAGAGTCAAAGCGGCGCAAAGCGCGTAAACGACGCCGATGAATACCGAATATCGGTCGAGTTTTTTAATGTCCCATTTTCCTGCCCATACGCATGCGGAAAGGAAAAAGACAGGAAGCGTTTCATGGAGGTCCGACAACAGAATGGCGTCCGTGTTGATTCTAAAAAACCAGACGCCGCACATCGCGGCCAAACCCGGCAATGGAGCCTTCTTCGCGGCGAACCAGACCAGCGGAGAGAGCAGCGTCATTATAAACAGGTCCCTTATGAACCACAAAGGCCCGATTGTGGGGAGAATGAAAAGATCAAAAGCGCGGCGCAGTATTAGAGCCGCTCCGGTATATTCGTTGATTGTTGTGTCTGTGACTGTGTCCAACCCGGCTAACATGGGAACAGAAAGAATTGCCGTTTTAAGGGCGAGAGCAATCAAGCTCCAAAGAACGAATGGAACCAGAAGGGTTTTGACTCTGCTATAAACCTTGTTTTTATATAATTCAAGCGTTGCGTCGAATTCTTTAAAAAGGAGAAACCCGGAGATGAGGAAAAAGAACGGAACGCCCATTCCGCCGACCAGCCATGAGAAGAAAACCATGAACAGTTCAGTGAAATCGTGAGAAGTTTTGATGTCGTTGTAAATAAGGCCCGCCGGAATGTGGAACAATACTATCGCAAGCATCAAGGGATATCGGAGAATCTCGATCCTTCTTGATATGTCGTTGTCTATCATAATCGGCGCTTGACCGTCTTCAATTTCAGCGGCGCTTCTCCGTTTTTATTTCACTATCTCGAAAGAATCTATCTTGTTGCCGCCTTGATCGATGGCCGAGAAACCGAGTTTCTTTCCGTCAATCGAGATAAGGCTGAAGTGATGGACGAACTTATGCATTTGCATCTGCGGCCACTCTTTGTACTGAGTGTCGTCGAGGCCGCCGCCTCCGCCGCCTGTGATTATGTAGTATGGGCCGCCGGGCCGGGGCCACTGGCCGCGCTCGTAATCGTGCGTGTGTCCAGAGAACACTATGTCGATTCCATGTTTTTCTATGAGAGGAACGAGATGAACGCGGACGGAGGCTTCCCCGTCGTAGTATCCGCCCGCCCAACAGTTGGAGTACGGCGGTTTGTGCATGAACATGAAATGGAAGTCGGCCGCTTTGAACTCCGGCGACTCCAGTTCTTTTAGCAGCCAATCGTACTGCGCGGTTCCGGGAACTACGCCCGCGCAACCGGCCTGCGCCTGCTGGTTGAGCATTATGAACCGGCTGTTCCCGTAAGTGACAGCGTAATAATAGCCATCGTTGGGGGGCAGCGTTATATATTTCTCAAACCAAACGACCGGTTTGCCGCACTCGTTTCCGCAGTATTCATGGTTTCCGATGGCTGTAAAATAAGGAGTATTGATTGCCAATCTGCGAAGGGGATAGAACAGTTCCCGCGCCCATTGGGAGTAATCGCTGCCGCAGCCGACTTCATCCCCGACGTTTATGATGATGTCGGGCTTCTCCTTAATCATCAGGTCAACCGTCGGCTCGAATATCATAGGGTTGGACTGGTTGTCGCCCCACACGGCAAATTTGAAAGGAGTGTCCCGATTGATTGAGGTTCTAAATGTGGATTCGGGAGCGGCAAGCTTGTTAGAGACAGCCAGATACTTATATTCTGCTTCTCGTTCAAGTCCCTTTATGACGACTTTATGAAAAGTTGTCGGGGAGGGGTCGGAGACGACATCGGTCAGTCCGTCCCGGCCATAGTACACTACTGACGGAGCGGGAGCTTTTGTTTCCCACGCCACAGTTATCTCATCCGGTTTGACGTTTTGAAGGTAAGGGCCGGCGTTGAACACCGGATAGAGCGCCAGAAGGTCTTGCGTCGGCGCAAGAATGCTTTTTACGCGCTCCAAACCGGCGATGACCGCGTCTATGTCTTTTTCATTCTTCAGCGCTTCCATCTCTTTGATGGCAGCGGAGACGGCGTCGGCAAGGGGTTTGTGTCTAGACGGCAATTGGTCGAATAGCGCCCCGGCGCTTTCGAGAAGAGAGGCGACATCCTCGGCGGGTTGTTTGACGGATTCCAAACGCGCGGCGCGGATTTTCGCGTAATTGAATTTCCCTTTTTGCGTCATGTCTGTGATTTTTACTCCGAGGGCGACGCTTTCGCCGGGTTTGATTTTTCCTGTGATATCGAGCGTGTCCGCGCCCGAGAAAGTCTTTATCCTTTTGCCGTTGATATAGATTTCCAACGAGGTCTTTCCATCGAATTCGAGGAAAACAGGGCTGTCCCCGACGGGATAGCCGTTGATTTCAGAGGGCATGGTGAAGACTGTGGAGAAAACGCCCGACGGGTCTTCCCCCCAAGAGCGTGGCAGGCTTACCGCGAGCAACCCGTCAGTGGCCTCGCCGGGCTTAATAGGTTTTGCGCCCGGTTTTGAGTCGAGGAGCCAACCGCCGATGTCCTGTCGCGCCACATCCCTAAATCCCTGCGCCGTCGCTTGAGCGTTCCTCGCCATAACGACATCGTTTTTAGCGGCTATGCCCATCTTTGCCGTGCTGACATAAGGTTTCATTCTCACGAGGTCGGCGGGAGGTTCCGCAAGACATTTCAAACTAGCCGCGTTCAGTCCCGCGACGGCAACCGCAATAATGACGATGATGATTCTTTTTAAGTTCATAATCCTCTCCTTTGACACAATAACTTTTCCATTTTATAGCCATATACGGATTTATGCCAGATTAACATGATTTCCATGAGGTTTTTTGCGACAAGTTTGTTTAATTGCATGTTTGATTTTTAGAAGAATGTTAATTTTTATTTGTAGCCTATTATAAAGAGACAGATTTAGAGGCTAATTTTTAACATCCAATTAAAAGGAGCGGTTTTTTCTAGCGTTGCCCGCATGAAGTAGCGGCGCTATTCTATAATTGCATACTGGCCCGGATATTTTACAAGAAATGTCTGGACTTGAGACGTCCGGCAGCGGCGAGAAGGAAAAGGAAAAATTTGACGGAACAGGGAGAAAGGACAAACGCTTGGAGTTGCGCGCCTGAAGAGCTTGAGGCTGTCGGCAAAACGATGGCCGCGTTCGCCGAAGGCGGAAACCTGATCGCCGCTCTTATCGCAGTGCAGCAGGTGGTCGGATGGTTGCCTGCGGAGGGCATGAAAATCATAGCCGCCAAGCTGGGCGTTTCCGAAACTACAGTTTACAGCGTGGCTACTTTCTATAACAGATTCAGGTTCGTGCCGCCGGGGCGCAGGCAGGTAAGCGTCTGCATGGGCACGGCCTGCCATGTGAAACGAGGCAATATTATTCTTGATTCATGGAAGAGACGGCTCGGGATAAAAGAGGGGGAGACAACGCCGGACAGGGAGTACAGCCTAGACAGGGTGGACTGCGTAGGATGCTGCGCGATGGCTCCGGTTACGGTCGTCGACGGCGAGGCTAAAGGCAAGATGACTCCCGCGTCGGTTGACGGGCTGCTTGTTCAACACGGACTTGAAGACGGGCGCGGCGGTCCGGCTGCAACGAAAAACGGCGGCCCGGAGCGCGGTAATAAGGATGACTGACACGGTTTCCGACAGATTCGAGAAGTTGAAAGAAAAGGCCGCATCCGAGAGAGCAGGGCTTAAAGGCGGAGCGGAGGTCTTGATTACGGTCGGGACCGCAACCTGCGGGCGTTCGGCGGGCGCGCTTGAGACGCTTGCGGCGATCAAAGCGGCGGTCAAAGAAAATTCAATAAACGCTCGCGTGATGGAAGTCGGATGTCACGGACACTGTTACGCCGAGCCGCTTGTTTCAATATCGAAGCCCGGATGGCCTGAGATATACTACGGCAACATCACGGAGGGACTTGCCCCTTTTCTGATAAAGAATTTTCTTGTGAACGAAGACCCGGCTCTGGAATGGGCGCTGGGCGCGGTGAAAGAAAACGAAATCGTGCCGTCCGTATATTATTCGCCCCGGTTCGGAGGCGAATTGCGCCGTTTGCTTGCCCGGTGTGGCAGGATTGACCCTGAGAATATTTTTCATTACATCGCCGAGGACGGGTACTCAGGGTTGGTCAAGGCATTGAAGTCATCGCAGATGGCGGCGATAGACGAGATAAAGAAGTCGGGTCTTCGAGGGCTGGGCGGGGCGGGGTTTCCGACATGGAGAAAATGGGCTGCGGTGAGAGCGGCTGCGGCGGAAAAGAAATTCGTGATTTGCAACGCCGACGAGGGGGACCCCGGCGCGTTCATGGACCGGACGCTCATCGAAAGCGATCCGTTCGCGCTCATTGAAGGCATGACGATAGCCGGATACGCAGTGGGCGCGGCAAAGGGTTTTATCTACGTAAGAAACGAGTATCCTCTGGCGGTGGAGAGGATATCGGCGGCTGTGACGTCGGCGAAGCGGGAAGGATTGCTTGGAACGAACATCCTCGGAAGCGGGCTGGATTTCGACATCGAGGTAGTTCAGGGCGCGGGAGCTTTCGTCTGCGGAGAAGAGACAGCGCTTATCAATTCTCTGGAAGGCAGGCGGGGGACTCCACGGTTGAGGCCTGCTTTTCCCGCCGAACGCGGATATAAAGGCTGCCCGACTCTTGTCAACAATGTGAAGACGCTCTCATACGTCTATTGGATAATGGCGCGGGGGGCCGAAGAGTTCGCTTCGGTCGGAACGAAGGACAGCAAGGGGACGGCCGTTTTTGCGCTGGCCGGAAAAACAAGGAACCCCGGCTTGGTTGAAGTCCCAATGGGAACAACTCTCAGAGAAATAATTTTTGAAATCGGCGGAGGAATTCCTCCGGTTATAAAACCCTCCCAGCTTCCCGGAGAGAAACCCGTGATGAAAGCCCGCGCGTTCAAAGCCGTGCAGATAGGCGGGCCGTCCGGCGGATGCCTGCCGGAATCTCTGCTCGACACTCCTGTGGATTTTGATTCATTGCGGGAGGCGGGCGCCATAATGGGTTCCGGCGGCATGGTTGTGATGGATGAGGACAACTGCATGGTGGCCGCCGCAGAGTATTTTCTGGATTTCACCATGAAGGAGTCTTGCGGCAAATGCGTTTTCTGTCGCGTCGGCGTCAAACACATGCTCGACATCCTGTCCCGCATAACGAGAGGCGAAGGGTCAGAAGAAGACCTTGCGACTCTGGAAGAGCTTGCGGACAAGGTGAAGAGAGGCTCGTTGTGCAACCTCGGCAAGACAGCCCCGAACCCCGTGTTGACCACATTGAGGTATTTTAGAAACGAATATGAAGCTCATATTGAGGAAAAGGTCTGTCCGGCCTGCGAATGCGAGGCATTAATCGCATATTATATAGATTTGGAAAAGTGCAGAAGGGCGTGCGACGCATGCGTGGGAAGCTGTCCCACTGAAGCTATTTACACAAGAAGCGACAGGCTGAAGGCGATAGCTCAGGAGAAATGCGTCAAATGCCATAGTTGTCTGGAGGCCTGTCCGGCGTCGTACGACGCGGTGTTCCTTGTCTCGCCGGCGAACGCGATACCGGAACAGAAGCCGGATAAGAAATCGGACGGAGCGCGAGCCGGCGGCGGCCCTGAAAAACGGAAAGAATAACATGACGGAAGATGTCACGATTTACATAGACGGGCGCGAGATAAAAGCCAAAGCCGGGCAGAGCCTGTTGCGCGCGGCTCTGGACAACGGCGTTTATATCCCGAATCTCTGCGACCTTCGGGAAAGGGAAACTCCAGAAGCGTCTTGCCGCCTTTGCTTCGTCGAGTTGGAAGGCGTCCCGGAGCCAGTGACGAGCTGCTCGACGGGAGTGGAAGAGGGGATGGTCGCGCGGACTGACTCATGGCGCGTCAGAGAACTTGTGGCGGCGGGGTTCGAGCTTCTTATGACGACGCATCCTGTTGATTGCGCGGCGTGTCCCGGCAACAAAAGATGCGCTCTTCAGGAAATCGCCAAGAAGATGAAGTTCAAGCTCAAATCGGGCAGGCTGCCTGAGATTCTCCGCGACGCTCCGCTCGATCTGAGCCATCCGAGGATAGGCTATGATTCCGACAGGTGCGTGATGTGCGGAAGGTGCGTGTATGTTTGCAACGAGGAAGCGGGCGCGCGCGCGATTGATTTCATCCACAGGGGCCTGAAGATGACGGTAGGCGTTTTCGGCGGCGGCCCGCTCGCGGAATCCTCCTGCATTTCATGTATGCGCTGCGTCGAGGTGTGTCCGGTGAAGGCGTTCTACGAAAAAACGAAAGAGACGGATGTATGAGCAGGAGGGCGGCGGCGCGCTGTCTCCGGTTGCGCGAAATCGCGGCCTGCAATATAATTTGATGCTATTGGCGATATGAATACGCGACTTCCGCTCGATAGGGCGGGGGCGCATGAACAAATCGGGGTGACATTTTGAAAAAGATTCATGTGGCCGGGTTCATTCTCGCCATGCTCCTCATACTGTTTTCGACGGTGATTTATCCGCCTCTCACGGCGATGCTCCAGTCGAAGAAAGTGGTGGAGTCGGCGGAATCCAAAATTGCGTCGGGCGATCTAGCCGGCGGGTTGTCGGATTACCAGCACGCTTTGAATCTCATTAAGAAAACAAAAATCCTGCCGGTTGAGATTAATGACAGAATTAGAAACACGCTTTTCGCCGCAGTGGACACCAACCCTATGGAGTCCCACAAAATAGTAGAATTTTTCCAGATCAACAACATCGAAGTGGAATGCCTTCGAAGAGCTCTGATGTATCAGGGATTCGTGGCGTTGGCGATAGACGCCGCCAAGAAGTCTGAATTCGACGATGTCCGCCAAGGACTTTACCTCGCCGCCTTATGGGGCGGAGAGTGCGAGGTCGAGGAAAGAAACCTCAATCAGTTCAAACGGCTTCTAGACTACTACAGGACGAAGTCCGGCGACAAGTTCATCGAAGCCGACTGGATGAGGAAAGCGTATGAAGGGCAGCCGATAGCGACGGCTGAGAAAGCGGCAGCCGCGCCCGCACCAGCGCCTGAGCCGTCCGCGCCGGCTCAGCCTCAGCCGCCAAAAGCGGAAGGAAAGATTCAGCCGCCTGCCGCTGAACAGAAACCGGATAAAGCGCCGCCCGCCGCAGATACGAAACAGCCATCCGCTCCGGCCCCGTCAGAAAAACCTGCCGCCGCGCCCGCGACGTCTCAGTCCGCATCGCAGGAACAGAAGGACGGCGGCGCCGTTCCACGGATATCTCCCGATTTGATTATGGAAACATCCGGGCAGGATGAAAAAACGGAGTCCGACTCGGCCCTCTCCAAAGCTTTGAAGCCCGTTCAAAACGCATTATCGAAGATAACCGGACTGCTCAAAAGAGGAAACAACAAAGGGAAACCCTCCGCAAAGGACGCTAAAATTGAAAAGCCGCAACCGAATAAACCCGCGGAAAAGGGACCGTTCGATATTGCGAAAGAAACCAAACTTGCCGCAGAGGGGATTATTAGCGTAATCGCGGTTCACGGCGTAAGACCGGAAACGGTTTATTTCTCCGGGGACGGAGAGGTGGTCTATGTCACTTTCTCGTCCGCCAATATAGGTGACAGAAAGCTTGCGGACGAACTGAAGAATGTTTTCAAATCGGTGCATGAGAGAATAACGGTAGACAACAGGATTCCACTCAAGACGATGGTGATACATCTGAAGGACGCGGACGGCTCTTCGCGCGCCCATTGGAATATAGAATATGCCGACTATATGGAATACAGAGACAAAAAGATAAGCGGCGCCGAATTCAGGAAAAGATGGAAAGAGAAGATATTCTGATATGACGCCGCGAAAGAGAACCTCTCCGGCTGGCGGCAAGTTCATCGTCGTGGAGGGAATAGACGGGGCGGGCACGACCACCCAGTCGGCGCTTTTGAGGGACGCGTTGGAGCGGGCAGGCGCGGAATGTTCTCTCACCCGCGAGCCTACCGGCGGCCCAATCGGCAAACTTATCCGGAATTTCTTGGAAAAGAAAATTGATCCGCTTCGCGACGTGTATTGCGACGAGAAGGCGGAGAGAGACGTTCTTTCGCTGCTTTTTACCGCCGACAGGCTGGATCATCTACAGAGGGAAATTGAGCCTGCGCTAGCTATCGGTCGTCATGTCGTTTCCGACCGTTATTATCATTCAACGTTCGCATATCAGATGAAGAGTTCCGCTCATCTCAAATGGCTAGTGGAAATGAATTCCGCAGCCCGGACTCCCGACCTGACGTTTTTCATAGACCTTCCCCCCGCGGCGGCTCTCGAAAGAATGGAATCTCGCGGCAGGAAGGACTTGTTCGAAACCTCCGAGCAGTTGCGCCGAATAAGGGCCGCTTACAAGCTGGCCATAAGGGAACTGTCGGAGCGCGGGCATCGCATCGTCGTCATCAACGGTCGCCGCTCTATCGATGAGATACATTCCGAAATGATTGCCGAGACATCGCGGGTTATTGGACTCGACTGAGCCAGCTCAAGATTATTAATCGATACAACCTTTGTTTATACGCTCCATGCCCCGGCGCGCGTGTGCTATACTATACCCCGGAGGTTTCATGGAAAATGGATATCGGCTCTGAAAACGAATCCAAGATATTTAAAACGGTCGCCAAGCCTGTCTATGTGTGCCACGGAGAATACGAGTTTCTCCAGAAGGAGCTTGCCGACAAGATAGTGAGATATCTCCTGAAGCCTGACGAGATCGACGTGTCGCTTGTAAAGATAAACGCGTCTGAGCCGAACGCGCTTGAAACTCTGCTGAGCGAAGCGGGATCGAGGTCCCTGTTTTCGGACAATCGAGTCATTTACGTGGACAACGCCGAGAATTTGAAGCTTTTAAAGAGCGACCGCGCGGAAGATGGAAAGAAGTTGCCGCCTGAGGAAAAATACACGAACTGGAAGCATTTTGAAGCCTTCAGCGCGATGATGAGGAAACCTCCTGAAAGCGCGCGCATGGTTTTCGTATGCGGCGAGGAGTTGAGAAAACCGTCCGGCAAAGGCGGCGCCATGAGGACGGAGAAAATCATGCAGCGCGTCTACGAGGACGTCGCCAAGACCGGGGTTATCGTCAGGTTCGCAAGGATGTACGACGACGCTTATGCCGAATGGATAGCGAACAGAGCGAGGCGGGAGGGCTTGCGCCTCACTTTGGATCAGGCCGAAAGGCTTCTCGACATGGCCGGCAAAGACGTGCGCCATCTGGCCAACGAAGTGGAAAAGCTGGCGGTCAGGGCGGGCGACTCAAGGCAAATAAGCGACGACGACATGAGAATGATCGTCACTTCAAGCGACGATATTTATCTGTATCTGATGATCGATCACATGATGAGCGGGAAGGGCAGGTCCGCGCTTGTGCTGCTTGACAGGTCTATGGAAGCCGGAGGCGCGCCCGCGCAGATTATCGGCTTTCTTGCCTCCCGTTTCCGTCAGTTATGGCAGGCAAGATATCTTTTGGACAAAGGGTATTTTTCTTATCTGCCCAAAGAGTTCAAGTTCGGCGGAAAGAAAACAGTTGGGGAGGGGATGGCTGCTGTCACTCAAGCCGACAGATCGACGCTTTGCTCTGACCCGAAATCGTCCATACTCGGCAAGACAGAGTTCGCGGCATATAACATGCTGATTCCGGCGCGTCGCATGACCCTGCGGCAAATTGAAGGCGCGATAACCCGCATTGTGGACATCGAAAGGCGCATGAAAGGGATAGACAGACCGAAACTCGGGTCCGATGTGATGATGATTCAGAATCTTATTGTGGATATTTCCCGCGACGTCAAATCGGCGGCAGTCCCCAACTGACCAACGCTTCATTCAGCGTCTCGTAATAATCTATTATATTGTCCGCGCGAAGCGCTTTTATCGACGTCATCACTTTGTTTTGAATCCCGACGAATTTCACCTGCTGCTGATTGCGAGTGAACCTGTGAACGACGGTCACGATGGCTCCTATGCCGCTGCTGTCCATCCATTCGATTTCCGACATATCCACTATTACGTACGGGTCGTCAATTTTTTTCGTGAGAGTGCTCAACTCCCTGCTGTTCTCGAAGTCGATCTGTTTCAGATGAATTTTTATGTGAACGTAATCCCCATCGTTGCTCACGTCGTAATCGGGATTGAGAGGGGCGCTGCATGCCGGGCAGAATCTGGCTCCTGTCGAATTCAGGTTGCCGCAGTTGGGACACTGCGCGGACTGCTCTTCCGCCGCCGCTTTCTTTTGCGGTTTTACCGAGCACGCTCCGCACTTCGCGCAGAATTTATTCTTGGCCGGATTCTGCGCGCCGCATTCACTGCAAAAACGATAACCCTGTTCCATCATTTTTTTCGCCAGACTCTTTTTTCTAGTATAGAATTCATTTATCGGTAATGTCAATCTCGGTTTGATATTCTGGAATGATAGTACAATAATATTACGTTCGATTAATTATTGCGAGGTCGAAATGAAGGTTGGAAGAGAAACGATAAAATTGCTCGAATCGTTGGATATAAGATATCCGGACAAATACCTTGATGAGTTTCGCGGTCGCTCTTTTGTCGTAAAATGCGGCGGCAGCCTGATGGAGGACCCGTCGACCGGCTTGGCTATTCTAGACGATGTCGCTCTTCTGAAAAAGGAGGGCATAAATCCCGTTCTCGTTCACGGCGGATCGGTTCAGGCCGACAGAGAGATGGAGTCCGCCGGGATTCAGCCGAAAAGGTACAAGGGGCTTCGTCACACGTGCGAGCGCACCATCGAGATTCTAGACAGGTGTTTCGGCGCGCTCAACTCAAGGATAGTCGATGAACTCAAATCGAGGGGCGCGGACGCCGCCGGGTTTTCTGGCGCTTCGGGCGGCGGTCTCATTAAAGCCGATATCATCCGCCCGGACGGCGTGGACATCGGGCTTGTCGGAGACATGACCGGCCTGAACCGTCCGCTATGGGATTCCATACTTAACAACCAGCTTCCCGTCGTGTCCTCGCTCGGCGTTAGTCCTCAAGGCCTGACTCTCAACATCAACGCGGACTATGTGGCAACGAAGCTTGCCCTAGAAATCGGGGCAGACAAGCTTATACTAATGACGGACGTCGCCGGCGTGATGCTCGATCCTAAAGACCCTTCAACATTGATATCGAGCCTCACTGTAAGCCGCGCAAGGGAACTTATCGCGGACGGCTCCATAGGCAGCGGGATGATTCCCAAAATTGAGTCCGCAACAAGAGCGATCGAAAGCGGGCTTAAGAAAATTCACATGATTAACGGCAGGGTTTCCCACAGTCTCCTGCTCGAAATCTTCACCGACCACGGCGTGGGAACCGAGATTAAACCGGACTGAAAAAAATGAACCCGGAAACGCTTCTTCAGGGAATGGCTCCTTCGGCGGTAGCCCTTCAGATAGGCATGGCCCTGCTGATATTGCTGGCGGCGGTCATGACTGCCCTCGACTCCAGAGAACGGGGCGCGCGCAAAGAAGCCGCCATACTCTGGTTCTTTGCGATTGTCATATTTGCTCCCGTTGCTGTCATCTATCTGTTATTCAGGATGAGGCCGGTAATTCAGATACGAAAGACGAATTCTTCTCCCAATCCCCCGATGGAAGAAAAAAAATGCTCCTATTGCGGTTCCGGCCTTGAGCCGGGAACCCGCATCTGCCCGAACTGCGGGAGGCTTTTATGACCTGCGGCAATATTGGGATGGTGGTATCCCGCGCCGCCTCTCTTTGCAGGCTCGACAGGTTCGGGCTTCAACGCGCCGAATTTGTTCTCATGGAAGCCGACACAATGGAAATCGTGAAGAATTTCGTGGCTGAAAGAAACATGAAATTCAGCGCGCATTGCCCTTTTTTCGCCGAGGACATTCCTCCGACAAGGGCCGGACTTCTCGCAAGCATCGTGGACTCGGATGAAGACCGGAGGCTGAAATCGCTTGCCTTGATGGAGCGCACGATCTCTGTGGCGGGCGCTATGGGCGCAGAATATGTCGTGGTTCACGCGCAGAAACCTGAAAACTTCGGCGGCGACAACCCCCCCGGATTTGGCGAACGCGCGGCGCTAGATTCGGCTCTGAGAAGCTGCGAAAGGCTCGTCCGGCTTTCCGCTGAACACAGCGTCTATGTCCTAGTGGAGAATGTTTTCAGGAATAGTTCTTTTTTCTCAGCGAAGTCTTTCAGGACGATTTTCGACTCATTTCCCGATCTCGGATTCTGCCTCGACGTAGGTCATCTGGACGTGGACTGCCGTTTGTATGATTTCGATTTCGACGAGTTTGTAGATGCCGCGCTGCCTTTCATGAAGGCGATTCATCTTCAGAATTCAAACCCCGATTATCCTGTCGGAGGCCGCCAGCAGTGGAAGATTCCGGTTCATCCGTCTCACAAGGTGGAGGACGGGTGGCGCGACATCGAGGCTCTTCTACGAAAAGTCCTTGCCGCGAACCCGGATTGCGCGGTAAATTTCGAGATGAGATATGGAATTCCGGAAGAAAATATTATCTACGAGGAAGGCGTAAACTGGATAAAAAGGCTGATTCCAGAGATTTTGTCCAAAAAAGACCTTGTCCGGCCAGCTTAACCAATTGACAACAATATTGATGGCGCTTATCATATTACAACTTATCTAGTCGAACCGGATTTGTGGAGAACGTGTTTTGAACGAAACTGCAAGAAATAGAATTGTCGAAAAAATTCGAGACCTTCCGACTCTTCCGTCGACCGTCGCGCAGATTATCAGCGTCACGAACGATCCAGAGGCGAGCGTCGAGGATTTGAAGAAAATCATCGAGGCTGATCAGGTGGTGGCAGGGCGCATCCTTCGCGCGGTCAATTCCGCTTATTACGGCTTTCCAAGGCAGGTAGACACACTCTCGAAAGCCATAGTCATTCTCGGATTCAACAATGTCCGCTCGATAGCTCTTTCCGTATCCATCATGGAACTATTCCCGATGAAAAGCCCGAACTCATTCAGCTATAACCAGTTGTGGGCGCATGCGGTGGGAGTGGCCCACTGCGCCCGCTCCATCGCCAGAGTCTTCAATCCGAGGCAGACAGAACAGTATTTCGTGGCCGGACTGCTCCATGATATAGGCCTTGTCGCCATGAATCAGTGTTTCCCTGACGACTTTATCAACTGCTACAACTCGGCTATTAAGCAAAAACGCCCGTTGTTCGAGGTGGAGGTGGAGAGATTCGAGTTCGACCACGCTGACGTCAGTCAGTTCGTGGCGGACAGGTGGCTTCTTCCATCCACGCTTTCCACTGCGATAGGCCTTCACCACAGACCTCACGAAGCGAACGACAACGATAAAATCGTTTACGCAATTCACACGGCGGACATCATCTGCAAGACGATGGCTTTCGGAGATTACGGAGACAACGCCCCGTTCTCGCTGGATTCGATATATAAGCCTGCGGCGAAGATGATCGAGATAACTCCCGAAGGCCCTTCAGGCAACCTGAAAAAAATTCTTGCCGAAGACCTCAAAGAAGCCGAAGGTTTCGTGAAATTGTTTGACTAACGTTATGTGTCAGTTTTATTGACGGCAATTATTCTTTGTTGGCGGTTTTCGCATCACACCCGTCCCACATCGTCGAACGTCACGTCGAATATCTCATCGAAGTCTGATATCTGTCCGTCTTCAATCTTTATTGATCTGAATCCCCACGAGGAAGGGTTCCCGCCTGCTATCCCCGCCGCCTTGGTCATTATTTGCCTGAGGCCGCCGAACTGCTTGATTTCATTGTAGTGCATGTGCCCAACGAGGATGTTAGAGCATCCGTTTTCCGCAAGGCCGGTTGCAAAAGCGTCTGTGTCAGGCCCCGGAATTTTCATCGTCGAGCCGGATGAGCTTATCCTTTTGCCCCCCATCAGCATTTCAATGGGTATATGGGTGAATGCGATGATGTTCATTCCTCTTGATTTTGCTTCTTTCATGTTTTCCTGAACCCAGTTCCACTGAGTAGGGCCGACCATTGAATTAATCAACGTGCCGGCGAATGCGGCGTCCGTGTTCCTTCTGTCTCGCAACTGCGCGGGCCAGTCGAACGAATTCATGCCGAGCATCCTCAGGTTGTCGTAGTCGAACGAATGATATGTCGGCCCGTAGTTGGCTTTCCAGTATTCCAATCCGTCGATAATAGTCCCGTCTTCTAGTTTCAGGTAGTAAAGTTCGTGGTTGCCGGGGACTATGAACACAGGGACGTCCAGCCATTTCGTCATTGCCTCGTAACCAGTCACGTAGTCCTTCGGGTAAGTTTCCGGGTTCAGCATCAGGTCGCCGGAAAGGACGATGAATTCCGGGTTGCGTTTCGTCAAAACCTGCAAAACCCTCCTTCTTATCCTCTCCATGTCGCCTTCCTTCAGGTGTTGAACATTGAAGTGAATATCAGTGAGATGTATGAATTCGAATTTGCGCTTGAATTCCCTGATTGCTTTGACGGCGTTCGGCTGCCTGTCCCAGATGTCTCCTCCGAAAACGGCTGTGAGGTTGAATAGAGCTTCGGGCGCGGCGGAGGGGATAAGCGCGTCGTAGGTTTTAAGGTCGCCAGTCGAGCCTGTTGGTTTGAATTCAAGGGAGAAAGTCTTATTGGGATATGCCGACTGCTCGATATATACGCCTGTCAGTTCCTTGTCTTCCGGAGGCAAGACTGTCATCTTGAACGAATCTCCGATTTTCGCTATGGCAGGGATATTGAAAAGGGGAGCCTTGATTTGGTTGACTCGCAGAACCGGCGCGCCCGGAACAGGCGCCAGAGGCGCTCCGAACGCGGCAGCCTCTCTTGGAGAAAACGCGGCGATTCCAAGCGGCAGCCCCGCTACTGCGGCCCCCGTCGTTTTCAGAAACTCTCTTCTTGATATGCTCATTGTTCAATCCGCCTTTTCTCAGTTGTCTGCCTGTTTACGGTTTCAAATGCCGTCTTTCCCTATTGATATGGTTTTCATGTCAACAATCTTTCCGTCTTCGACATAAACCACACGGTATCCCCACAACTCCTCTTCGAGTTTGCTGTTATGTCCCGCGCCTAACGTGACCGCCTCTAGCACATTGTCAGTGAGTTGGCGCAACGAATCCATGTGAATGTGCCCAACGAACACGTGCGAAATCTTGTATTTGTCGAGGAATTTGATAAACAACGACGAGGACGGCCCTCCAAGTTTTTCAGGTTTCTCTATTCCGAACCGGTTTCCGCCCTGTATAAGCTCTATGGGTATGTGGGTAAAAGCGATTATATTGTCTCCACGCGCGGATGCTTTCGCCACATCCTCTCTGAGCCATTTCCATTGAGCGTCGTCGATTAGAGCGAAGCCTACCGACCCTGTGGCCATCACGTCTTTGTCGTATCTGTCCCTCCACCGTGCCGGCCAGTCGAACGTGTTTATTGACAGAACATGAAGGTTGCCGTAATTGAATGAATGATAAAGCGGCCCGTAAGCGGCTTTCCAATAGTCCATCCCGTCGATGACGGAGGGGCTTCTGCGGTCTATGTACATCTCGTGGTTGCCCGGCGTCATAAAAAGCGGAACCTTCAACTTATCCCGTAAATTCTCATAACCAGTAACATAATCCCTGTCGTATGTCTCAGGATACAACCCGAGGTCTCCGCCGAAGAGGACGAATTCCGGATTCAGTGCGGTTATTTCATTGAGGATTCTTTCTCGGATGAGATGTCTTTTGTCGGCGGGGTTGCCCAATCCGAGATTGAAATGTATATCCGTCATGTGTGCGAATATGAATTTCTTCTTGAACTCCTTTATAACCTTGACCGAATTAGGCTGCCTGTCGAATGTGCCGTCCTCGAAAATGAGAACGAGATCATAAAGAGATTCCGGCGTCGGTTCCGGGACAACGGCGCGCCATGTCCGGAGACCTTCATAATCGGAAGGGGTTAGCAGGTCGAGCGTGGAAGAAGCGTCTTTGGCGTTTGAAAGGATGAGGAAGGCTTTCACGACCTCTTTGCCGCCTAGCGCCGCGTCCAGCTTGAAACTTTCTCCGGCTTTGACTATTGCCGGAAAGCTCATCAACGGCATCTGAATCTCTTTGATTCTCTGGACAGGAGCGGCCATCGCGACCGTCGACGCCAGAACTATCGTAGCAATAAACGCCGCCGCCCATACTCGGCTGCGATTTAAGTCGATCATATTGAAATCCCCCTTTACCATGCCCGGCCCGCGCTTCCAAACAATCTGATTTTATTTCTTACAGCTTCCTTCATCGTGTTCATGCCCGGCCTTAGAATTTTCCTCGGATCGATGACGTCCGGATTCGACGCTATGAAATCCGCCACGCCGCGCGCAAAACTCTTTTGAAGTTCCGTCCCGATATTTATCTTATGTATGCCTCTCTTGACGACCTCGACGCAGGTTTCGTCAGGAGCGCCCGACGCCCCGTGCAGTACCAGCGGAACCGTCACGAGAGCGGCTATGGCGGAAATTCTGTCGAGATCGATTTTCGCCGTCTGCTTCCTCATTCCATGCACCGTGCCAACAGCCACTGCGACGGAGTCGATTCCTGTCAGTTCGACGAATCTCTTAGCTTCTTCAGGGTCAGTCAGCAGTTCCTCGTCGCCTCCCGGAGCGGAGGAAACGCCGCTCTCGACTCCGCCGACGCGCCCTATTTCTCCCTCAACGCTAACGCGCCTTGCTTTCGCCGCCTCCGCAACTTTGCGCGTTTCGGCGACGTTCGCCTCGAAACTCAGCGACGAGCCGTCGTACATCACAGAAGTGAAACCTTTTCCGACGCACTTCATTATCATTTCCATTTTCTTGCCGTGATCCAGATGAAGCGAGGCGGGGACGCCGGCGGCCTCGAGCATCTTCGGGACGGCGTCGAAAAAAAACGGCTCCCCCGCGTACTTTATCGCGCCTTCAGTGACCGCGATGATTATCGGCGATTTCTCCTCTTCGGCGGCTTCGAGCGCGGCGATGGTCTGCTCGATATTGTTCACATTGAACGCGCCTACCGCGTATCCTTCAGCTTTGGCCCTGTCAAGAAGCTCTTTGTTGGTTTTTAGCGACATGATGTTTTCCTTTCGACAAGCGGCTGCGTTTCATTCAGTCGGCGGCCCGACTTTTTTGACAAAAACGTTTTTTAGATCAACGGCTCCTTTTTCAACGTTTTTCTTCAAATGGTCTATGATTGCCCCTTCGACCAACTGGCCGATGAGCGGAATCTTTATTTCAAGCGTTCCTTCGAACTGCCTTCTGGATTTCCCTTCGGTCAGTTTCGCCCACCTGCTCGTAGTTGAGCAAGTAATTTGTTTTTTGAGAAAGTGCGGCTCGATCTTCGTGTCGAACATGTATTTCTCGTTGTCCCACACGCTGTGTTCTATGAAGTTCAGCATTTCCGGCCTGATGATTTTCTGCGCGACCTGCGGTATCTGACCATGCACGTTCCATTCAAATTTCTTGAAAAGCTTTTTGCCCTCCCATCGGCGCTCAATCTCTTTTCTCGAACTTACGTTCGGCATGTCCTCCATGTTGAGGACTTCTTCGTCTCCCGCGAGCACGGGGATAAGTTTTTCGAGCGGCCAGTTGAAATCATGGGTCATTTTAAACTTCATCGAGCTTCCTCCATTAAAAAATATCGGCCTTGGCCGATGAGAGCTTACATATTTTATAACAATCTAGTAGATTTTGTCATAAAAAACCTTTCAACCCGAATCCATAAATAGGATTCGGTAGCGATTGTTCAGAGCGGATGAAATGCGAGACGCCAGGCGAATATTTTTTGTAGGGGCGG
>MWCD01000008.1 GCA_002069885.1 bacterium ADurb.Bin236
CCATAACCCTGTTGCGGGTGATTGTGAATGTTGCTCACCCACAATCAAAAAACGCTTGAAGGTGGCGTCCAATTATTCATGAACCGTATATTCTATTCGCTGTAAATATGCGCAATGCGGCGCGCGTTATCAGCTCAAATGCTTTGGTGTTGCGGGTGGGCGAAAAGAGGGTGCGGGCATCGCTGGGATGCGCGCTGCCAGTCCCCTTTTTTCGCAATTGGCGGCTGGGGGAGCAACGGGCGACCCGCCGGGTCGCCTCTACGGTTAATACTTTTATCATCGGGCAAAGGCATGAGGGGCGGGAATCGGGGTTTCCGCCCTGCACGGGAGCCGGGAATGGATTCCCGGCAAAGACAAAGCGACATGAATTGTAGCGCTCCAAAGCGCGCGAAATGCGGCGCGCGTTTCATCCGCTTCGAGAAATATCTTTCAAATCTTAATGACGAGCCGGGTTGATTGACAGGGGAAAGTGGCCGTGTTAGAATCTGCGGCAATAAAAATCCCTATGGTTAACTGACAAAAATCATATTGTGGAGCCAAAAAATGAAGGGTAAAAAAGAGGAGAAAAAATCGACCGCGCTGCATTACGACGAACAGGCGGCCGACTATCATTTGATGTACCAGAAGGAGTTTTTCGAGGATGTCAACGCGGTGTATCCGGCGAATTATTTCCGGCTTCAACTGCTGCTGAATTCGTTCACGCGGAAACGGATCAAGAGGGTGATAGAGGTGGGCGTGGGGGAAGGGACGCCGCTGGCGGCGATGCACAATGCGGGGGTGGAGGTCTGGGGGTTCGACTTCGCGCCCAAGATGGTGGAAAAAAGCAGGGAGAAGATGAGGGGTCTGGGGCTTGACGAGAACCGGATTTCGCTGGGGGATATTCAGGACCCGATGTCATACGCAAAGTTGCTCGGCTGCGGCCCGTTTGACGGCCTGATAGCGATGGGCGTGCTTCCTCATGTGGAGAACGACGACATGGTGATTGAGAACATGACGTCGCTGGTGCGCCCGGGGGGCAGCGTGTTCATCGAATTCAGGAACAAGCTGTTCTCCCTTTTCACGCTTAACAGGCTCACGCGCGATTTCATAATGGACGACCTTCTGCATGATGTTGATGAAGAAATACGGCAGGTTGTATCCGCGGAGTTGGAGAAACGATGCCGGATGGACGCGCCGCCGGTTCAGAAAAACGCCATCCTCGCGAAGTTCCACAATCCGTTTGAAGTGGTAGAAATGTTCAAGAGGCACAACTACGAGGACATCCGGCTGTTGTGGTATCATTACCATCCGGCCATGCCGTGGCTGTCATCCAAGAATCCCGAGTTGTTCCGCAAAGAATCAATCAAGCTGGAGCATGAGCCTTCAGGGTGGCGAGGGCTTTTCCTGTGTTCCGCGTTCGTAATCGAAGCGGTCAGAAAGGAGCGCTGAAAAGCCTCCTGATGGGAAACCCTTTGCTACCGAGAGAGAAAAGCCCGTTCCTGATCCAAGCGCTTGAAGAGGCCGACCGGGAAAAACCTGAAGATTACAAGAGGTATTTCGACCGGCTGTTCCCCCTGTTCAGAAGCATCACGGGCGACGGCGCGCGAAAAACGCACGACATCCTTTCCGAGATAATGCCCCTTCAGAGAATCGAGACGCCTTCCGGCTCTCAGGTTTTCGACTGGACGGTTCCCAAGGAATGGGTCGTGCGGGAGGCTTATGTCGTCACGCCCAAAGGCGAGCGGATTCTTGACATCCGGGACAGCAATCTGCACCTTGTCAACTATTCGCAACCGTTTCGCGGAAAGGTGTCGCGCGAAGAGCTGGACAAGCATTTGCACAGTCTGCCGGAGCTGCCGGCCGCGGTTCCGTACGTGATTAGCTATTACGCGCCGCGATGGGGTTTCTGTCTGACGCAGAACATGCGGGACAGGTTGGAGGACGGCGAATACGAGGTCGTGATAGACACGGAACACATCGACGGCTCGATGACGATATCCGAGACGGTTCTCCCCGGCGAAGAAACAAAAGAGGTTTTAATCACGGCCTACACGTGCCACCCGTCGATGGCGAACCACGAGCTGTCGGGGCCGCTTGTGACCGCGTTTGTCCACAGGAGGCTGGCGTCGCTGCCGAAGCGCAGGCTCACGTACCGGTTCGTCTACGCGCCGGAAACCATCGGCAGCATAACGTACCTGAGCCTGAGGGGAGAGCATCTGCTGAAAAACCTCGCGGCGGGATATGTCTGCAACAGCCTCGGAATGCCTACCCACTTCACCTGCAAGAAGACGCGTAGGGAGAACTCTCTGTCTGACCGCGCGGCTCTTCACGCGCTGCCGTTCTTCGGAGACAAAGAGTTGCAGGTCAGAGAATTTTTTCCGAGCCACGGAAGCGACGAGCGGCAGTACAACTCTCCCGGTTTCAATCTGCCGGTGGGAGTGCTGGCGCGGACAATTTACGGGGAGTATCCCGAATACCACACGTCGCTCGACAACCCGGATTTCATATCATTTGAGGCTCTCGCGGAGTCGGCGGACGCCATTTTCGCGGTATGCTCAGTTCTCGACAAGAACGCCGTCTATGAGAGGACGATGCCTTATTGCGAGCCGTTCATGACTAAGTATGGTCTGTATCCGACGCTCAGCGGAAGGCGAAAGATTGAAGACTACAGCAAGGGGATGATGTGGCTGCTGAACTATGCGGACGGAGAGCACGACTTGCTGAGCATAGCAGAACGCTCCGGATTCGATTTCTGGATGCTAGACGATATAGCGCGCGTCTGCCTCGACGCGGGAATAATCAGACTAAAAAAATAGAAACGCCACGAAACCCGCCGCGCTCGCGGAACAAATATTCGTCATATTTTGTCATTACGCGATATTCGGCCGCGAAATAAGCGCCGGTCGCCGCTAGTCCGCATTTTTCGCTATGAGAACTATACATGTTATTAGATGATTCTACCCACTACCAAGTGTGCCATGCGCAAAGCTTTTTCCTTTGCGCATGATGCTTTTTACCAAAGTAGTTAGTGGGAACTTTTATTTAATTCTCCGTATATACGGTTTATTATTTGGAATTACCCATGAATTGTCGCTGTTTTCGCTCATGCGCAAAAGAAAGCATTTTGCGCATGGCACACAAACGGGTGGGTAAAATCAATTAAGAACTGGCATAAAATCGAAGGATAGTTTTCTGCGGGAAATCCGCGCCAAACTTCTGCTTTTCAGCGCGGCGCGATGCGGATATGATATTTGACGGCAGGCGGCGCGTTATGAGAATCCAACCGCCTTTCGGAGACCCTACGATGGTGAAGTTTAAAAAAATCAGAGTTTACGATCACGACGCGGAAAAATCCGTGGACTACCTTATTGAAAGGGAGCTGGGTTACGACATTGTCGAGTTGCAGAACGTGACTTCGGTAAAAAAGATTAAGCGAACGGACGACGGCAAAGTGAGGAAAGACGTGGACGAATGGTGCGCGCACGCGCAGTTGCCTAAATCGCTGCAACACGTTATCCCTCCCAAGGCGCTGACGTGGATAGCATACGCAGAGTGGATCAGAGCGACCAAGACAATCAATTTTCGCATTGAGCCGATAGTTCTTAAAAATGCCGTTGAATGTTCCGGCAGGACAACCTACAGCGGAGACGAGCGGAACCGGCTCGTGCGCGACTTTGAAATAAGCATTAATGTGAAAATGCCGGTTCTTGGACAGGTCGCCGAAAACTTCATCATAGAAGTTCTCAAGAACAACGAGCGGCAGGACGACGAGCTGTGCCGAAAAATACTTAAACGGATGGAGAACGACGACCGCCGCTCGGTTTATGTCCAGAAAGATTGACAGGGAAAGAGAGAGGGTTAAAAATAAATACTCTCGGTTGCGAGTCGCGGACCGGGCAGGAAAACTGTGGAAGCTTAGAAGCAGTTCGACGTTGTTGGAATTGCCTCGGATCCGCCGGAGCTATCGGCAAATCCGTGTTGAGAGCGCTCATAGCTCAGATGGATAGAGCAACGGACTTCTAATCCGTAGGTCGCAGGTTCGAATCCTGCTGAGCGCGTAGATTTCATCCGATGCCTATTCTTAATTGGTTTTATACATTGCTCACCCACAAC
The DNA here is from genome assembly GCA_002069885.1 of bacterium ADurb.Bin236. Classification (GTDB taxonomy): domain Bacteria; phylum UBP15; class UBA6099; order UBA6099; family UBA6099; genus UBA6099. The sequence continues at coordinate 4,093 of MWCD01000008.1, forward strand.
GGGGTAATAGGCGATACCCGGCAAATGGGCAAATATTCAATGCTTCGTATATGCCTGTTGTTTTTGCGGGATGCGCTTGCAAAGCATAGTAGTTGAACCCAGATTGCGACTTCTGACAAGGCGCTTGTGCGCCTTTAAGAAAAAAACCGGCGCTGTTCTTCGCTGCAGAACGCCCCCAAGCTGCGTCAGCTTGGGGGCGCCACCCGGGAAGGTTTTTTCAGAGGTCGCAGATTCAATTGGATGATCCGGTTTTGCGTCAAATTGCCGTCGCCGGTAAACGACCATCGGTCTAAATCTTAATTCGGCTTTAATATCTCCCTTTCCTTGATTATCGAGTATATAACCGGATAAATAAGCAATTCGAGCATTACGGCGGTGACGAGGCCGCCGACCATGGGGGCGGCGATTCGTTTCATGACTTCCGAGCCTGTGCCGCTGGAGAACATTATCGGGAGCAGCCCGATGAGCGTGGTGCAGACGGTCATAAGTTTGGGCCGCACGCGATTCACAGCGCCTTCGATTATCGCTTCGCGCACGTCCTCTCGCGTGTTCATCGTTCCGGCGGCGACGCGGTTCTCAAAGGCGTGTTTAAGGTAGACCAGCATCACAACGCCGGTTTCGGCGTCAAGCCCCGCCAGCGCGATGAAGCCGACCCAGACGGCGACGCTGGTGTTGTATCCCAAGATATACAGCAGCCAGAAACCGCCTATGAGAGAGAACGGAATCGCCGCCATGACGATGAATGTCTCCCTGAATGTGCCGAAGTGGAAGTAGAGAAGCAGCATGATGACGACCAGCGTGACGGGAATGACTATCTTGAGGAGCGCGGCGGCTTTCTGCATGTGCTCGAACTGGCCGCTCCAGACTATGCTGTAGCCGGGCGGCAACTCTATATTGTTCCCTATGGTTTCCTGCGCCTTTTTTATGTATGAACCCATGTCGGCGTTCCGGATGTCGACGTACACCCAAGCGGTGCGGCGCGCGTTCTCGCTTTTTATGCCTGACGGGCCTTTCTTTATGGAGATGTCCGCTAGCTCGCTGAGCGGAACGCGCGCCCCTGAGGGCGTTATCACAAGCGTCCGCTTGAGCGCGGGCAGGTTGTCCCTGAGTTCGCGTTTGTAGCGCACGTTCACGGGGTAGCGCTCAAGCCCTTCGACGGTGTATGTGACGTTCATGCCGCCGATGGTGTTGGCGATGACGTCCTGAACGTCGCCGACTGTGAGGCCGTGGCGCGCGGCGGCCAGACGGTTGATTTTTAGGTCGAGGTAATTGTCGCCGATAGTTTTTTCGGGATACGCGCTAGCAGTGCCCGGCAGTAGGCGCAGTTCGTTCGATATGCTGTCGGCAAGTTCCGAAAGAGTTTCAAGGTCGGAGCCCATTATCTTCACGCCGATGGGGGTTTTGATGCCGGTGGAAAGCATGTCGATGCGGGTGCGGATGGGCATGGTCCAAGCGTTTGTGAGGCCGGGAAACTGGACGGCGCGGTCCAGTTCGTCCACGAGTTTTTCCATTGTCATGTCTTTGCGCCATTCCTTTTTGTCCTTGAGGGTGATGGTTGTTTCGAGCATCATGAGCGGCGCCGGGTCGGTGGGGGTTTCCGCGCGGCCGATTTTGCCGAACACTGTTTCTACTTCCGGAAACTGTTTGATGATTTTATCCGTCTGCTGGAGAAGTTCCTTCGCTTTGCCGACGGAGACGCCGGGGTCGGTTGTGGGCATGTAGAGCAGGTCGCCCTCGTTGAGGGGCGGCATGAACTCGGAGCCGACTTTGCTTATGGGTATTATCGTGAGCGCCAGAGCAGCGAGAGCGATTATGAGCGTGGCCTTTCTGTATTTGAGGACGAAGTTGATCGCGGGCAGGTAGGCGGCTTTGCTGGCGCGGCTGACGGGGTTATTGTCCTCGCTACGGACTTTGCCTCGGATGAAGTAGAACATGAGCACGGGGATGACTGTCACTGCGAGAACCGACGACGCGGCCATGGAAAATGTTTTCGTGTAGGCAAGGGGTTTGAAGAGGCGGCCGCTCTGCTCCTGCAACGCGAAAACGGGGAGAAATGAGACGGTGATGACAAGGAGAGAATAGAACAAGGCGGGGCCGAGTTCCTTTGACGCTTCGAGGATTATGTCGAAGCGAGGTTTCGAGTCGCCGTATTTCTCCATTTTCTTGTGGGCGTTCTCGACCATGACGACCGAGGCGTCCACCATGACGCCGATGGCGATAGCTATGCCGCCTAAGCTCATGATGTTGGCATTTATCCCGAGCAGGCGCATGATGATTATGGATATGAGGACGGCTGCGGGCAGAGTGAAGACGGCCACGCCGACGCTAGAGAGGTGAAACAGGAATATCGCGCAGACTATGGCTACGACTATTATTTCCTCCGCAAGTTGTTTTTTGAGGGTCGAGATTGCGCGTTTTATGAGGTTGGAGCGGTCGTAGACTGTTTTTATCTCGACGCCTTCGGGTAGCCCGGCTTTGAGGCTTTCGAGTTTTTGTTTAACCGCGTTGATTACGGAGAGAGCGTTTTCCCCCTGCCGGATGAGGATGATGCCGCCGACGACTTCGCCTTCTCCGTCAAGTTCGGCGACGCCGCGCCGGATTTCCGGGCCGACATGAACGCGCGCCACGTTGCGGACAAGGACAGGAGTTCCGCTTGCGCCGCTTTGCGCGGGAGCGGCTGACATTAAGCCCATGCCGGCTTGCGGGGGCGTTCCGGCCGCGCCGCCGACGCCAAGCGGTATGTTTTCAATGTCTTCGATGGATTTTATATATCCGAGGCCGCGGACCATGAACTCGTTTTCGCCCATCTCGATAAGCCCGCCGCCGGTGTCGCTGTTGCTTCTTTTTATCGCGTCCATCACCGCCATGACGGTGACTCCGTGCGCGTCCATTTTTACCGGGTCAATCTCCACTTGGTACTGCTTGACGAAGCCGCCGAGGCTGGCCACCTCCGAAACGCCGGGGACCGATGTAAGCTCATACTTGAGGTACCAGTCTTGGATGGAGCGAAGTTGCGCCAGATCGTGTTTGCCGGAGCGGTCCACGAGGGCGTATTGATAAACCCAGCCCACGCCGGTGGCGTCCGGGCCGATCTTCGGCGTGACTCCGGCGGGCAGGCGGGATGAGACGGCGCTGAGTTGTTCAAGCACTCGGCTTCTTGCCCAGTAGAGATCCGTGCCGTCCTCGAAAATAATGTAAACGAAGGAGACACCGAAGAAGGAGTAGCCTCGCACGTTCTTTGCGTGCGGAACTGCCATCATGGCTGTCGTCAGGGGATACGTAACCTGCTCCTCCATGATATCGGGCGACTGCTCGGCGAACTCGGTCTGTATGATAACCTGCACGTCGCTGAGGTCCGGAATCGCATCCACGGCGATGTTCCTTGCGGAGTATATGCCCGCGAGGAAAATAAAGACTATGCCGACAAGCACAAGCATCCGATTTTTAAGCGAATATTCGATAAGATTTGAAATCATTCTCGTCCGCCTCCTTCAGCCGGGATCAGTGAAAGTGTCCCCCGTGGATTTCGTCTAACAGTTTTCGCGTCTCCACTAGGTCCATGCCGCACTTCGGGCAATCGCCGGCGCTGTCTGAGTAGTAATCATCTTCTTCCATCGGGCAGACGTATTTGCCCTTCGCGGGGTCCGGCCACATGGAGGAGGTCTCTTGGGCCGGAGCGGCGGATTTCGCGGGGACCGTATATTTCGCGCCTTTGGAGCCTTTCAGGTTCTTTCCGGCGTCTATGGACGGTTCCGCCAGCTTATTCTTTCCTTTAGGCGCAGCGCCGTGGTCGTGCCCGCTCGCCGCGGCCGCCCCGAACTTCGCCACAGCCTCCCTCAAACGGCTCTCTGAATCGAGCAGAAATTGCCCGGAAACAACTATCTTCTCTCCGGGTTCGAGGCCTGAAATCACCTGTATTCTTCCCTTGTCGTCCTCCGCGCCTGTCGCAAGCTCGCGCGGCTCGAACTTGCCTTCTCCCATCGCAACGAAGGCTATCTTCCTCTCGCCGGAATCTATTACGGCCTCCAGCGGAACCACTACCGCGTCGTCCGACACCATCGATTCGATCTTAACGGTCGCGAACATTCCCGGCTTCAGTTCGTTTTCAGGATTCTGGAGCGCAACCCTTGCCGTGAGCGTCCTCGTTGTTTCGTCTAGGAACGGATAAACATAATCCACGACGCCCGGAAAAGTTTTCCCCGGCAGATAGTCCAGCGAGACTTCCGCGCTCATTCCGTTTTTTACAAAAGGAGCTTCGTCCTCGTAGATGGAGGCGTTCACCCATACTGTGGAAATGTCGGCGATTTTGAAAAGGGTCGCGCCCATCATTACGGATTGGCCCGCGACGGCTTGCAGTTCCGTGATGAACCCAGAGCGCGGAGCCGTTATTGTTATTGTTCTGCTGACGGTCCCGGAGCTTTTAAGCTTTGATATTTCTCCCGTCGGAACATCCCAGAACTCAAGACGCTTTCTAGCCGCGTTGCGGATTGTCTCCGAACCGCTGTTCAGGCTGAGCAGGAATTCCCTCTGCGCGGAAACCAGTTCTGGGGAATAGATTTCGTACAGCGGCTCTCCTTTCTTCACGAACGCGCCGGTTTTCTGATGGTAAACTTTTTCTATCCAGCCGCCGACTTTGCCGGAGACAATGGAGAACTTTTGTTCGTCGTATTCAATCTTGCCCGTGGCGCGGATGACGCGGGATATCGGCGCCCGCTCGACAACCGCGACGCGCACTCCCATATTCTGAACCACAGCCGGGTCAATGGTTATGCCGCTTGAGGTCATTCCGTCGGAATCGCCCGCGCCGTCTCTTATCGGCGTCAGCCTCATGCCGCATATAGGGCAGTTGCCGGGATGGTCTTGGATAATCTGGGGGTGCATGCCGCAAGTGTAAAGAATTTTACTTCCTTTTTCGTCGGCGTGGTCGGAATGGCCCGGCGCGCCGCCGCTGGCAAACGGCAGCTTGCTTCGGAACGCCAACGCCCCCGTTAGGACTACAATCCCCGCAACCGCTATTGCCGCTATCGTCTTTGTATTCTTCATTTCGCTCCACCTTCCAGTGCGGTCGCCGTGCGGCCTCCCGCCATCTTTTCCAGCATCGCCAGTTCCATTCTCATGTCGCGCTCGAACATCGCAAGGTCCATCCGTTTCATCAACGACATCTCCAGCGCGCCCATAAGGGTCATGAAGTCGCGCGCGCCGGAGAAATATTCCGCCAGCGCCGCCTCATAAGCGTTATCGGCGGATTTTACGATGGTGTTTTTGTACGACGCGGCAGAGTTGCGCGCGGCGCTGTAATTGGCATAGCTTTCAGCCACGTCTGCGGCCATGCGCCTTTCCATGTCTTCTATTCCCGCCGCCATCGCCTTTCGTTTCTCCTTCAACTCCGCGGAGTAGGCGTTTTCCGCGGCGTAATCAGGGTTGACGTTCAGCGCCGGGAGCGATGGGAACGAACCCATTCCGACCATGCCGCCGGCGCCGCCCGTGCCCGGAGCGTTCATTTCCATGTCGCCGCCGCCTGTTTCCATCGCGCCGGAATTCATGCCCATTCCTGAAGATTGCGCAGGGGGAGCCGCAGCGATTTCCGCCGCCGCGTTAGCCATTCCCGCGTCGCGTGGTTTGATATTCATTCCTGAGAAATAAGAAAAGCCCAATGTGTGGTCCGGCGACAGGTTCCGCTCGATCATCTCAATCATCACATCCATGCGTTCGAGTTCTTTTTTCATCATGAGGAGTTCCGAGTTGCGTGCGAGCGCCGCGTCTAGGATTATTTCGCGGGGCTGGACAGTGGCAGCCGGGGATGGAGCGAGCGCGGCGGGGCGCGCGTCCCGCGGCAGCCCGGCAAGTTCGGACAGCCGGGCGAGCGCCGCATTTTTCTTTTCAGCGTAAGAACCGGCGTCCGCCTTCAGTTCGTCTTCTCTGATCGAGGCCATCGCCATGTCCGAGTAGGCGGCCATGCCGGTTTCATACATCGTGACGGCGGCCCTGTTGACATCTCTGGCGAGCGAAAGATTTTCGTGAGCGAGTTTTTCCGCTTCCGCGAAATAGAGCGCGTCGGCGAAAGCGAGTTCGATGTCGGCGAAAAGCTCTCTGAGGTTTTTTTCATAGCCGAGCCGCGCGAGTTCCACGTCCCGCGCCACCGCCGAGGCGCGAAGCGCCGACATGCCGGGATACGGAAATTCCATTGTCGGCATCCGCATGTTTGTTTTCGGTCCGGTGGAGATGTCGAGAGAGCTTGTGACAGCGGTGTATCCGTATATCAAGCGGTCAAGAAATTCCGCCTGCCCGTATCTTTTTTCAACGGCTTTAAGCGTGAAATCCGCGTTGCGTACGGAGGGGCTGAACGCGGCGGCGGCCCCCAGCATTTTTTCAAGCGATACTTCGCCGGAAAGGAATTCATCCAGTCCGCCTGTCCCAGCGGCATCGAGCGCGGCCTTATATTCTTTCAAAACGGCGGCGCCAAGAAGATGCTCCGGCAACTTCATTTGTGGCTTTTGCGCAACCGGACTAACAACCTGTCCGGGGACAGGGACCGGGGCGTCAGCGCGCAACTGGGTAGCCCCCGCTTTCTCCAGCGAATCGACATAGAATGAAGGCGTGTAATCCTTTATATGCGGTTTCTGCCGGGAATGGGCGTCCGACGCGAAGGCTGACAATGAAATCAGCGCGATTAAGGTTGACGAGAAAATATATTTATTCATTTTGCGCCTCCAGCAGAGGGGATGACTGTCCCGGTCAGGCGCTCGACGGAAGCCGTGTTTCGCGCGAGGTCCGCTCTTGCGCGCGCCAGCGCAAGATTGAAATTCAGCCATGCGGACTGCGACTCGATAAGGCCGGGGAAGGTCAGTTCGCCTGAATTGTATAAAGCCTCGGCAGTCTCGACCGCTTTGTCCGCCTGAGGCGCGAGGGTGTTGCGGTATAGCTCAACCAGCCGGGCGCTTGTTCGCATCCGGAAATAAGCGTCTGCCAGCGCGGCGCGAGATGTGTCAAGACCCCGGTCAGTCCTGAGCCTAGACGCTTCGAGACGGCGCTCCGCCTCGCGTTTCGCCGCTTCGTTTTTCCGCCGCCAGACCGGGAGGTTCATCTCCAATGTGAACGCCCATGTGCTCCTTACCATCGAACGGGCCATCGGGTCGTCGAACTTTCCCGGCGTGTCGTAGATAACGCCGACGTTCATGTCCGGCGCGTCTACCTTGTGCGCGAGAGAAACATCCACAGCGCCGATTCGCTCATTCAGCAAATCGAGCATTGTTTCCTGACGTCCGGTTTCGAGCAGATGGTAGAGGTCTTCGAGCCGGATGTCGGGAGCCGGAACATCAATTTGTGCTTCAGCAGTCACCGGCGTTTCCGGGTCGCGCCCAAGCAACGAGTTGACGCGCGCTTCTTCCGCGCGGCGCAGTTCTTCAAGGACAGCTAAGTCGTATTCTATCTGAGCAAGCTGCGATTGAGCTGACGCCAAGTCTAGGAAAGTCGCGTTTCCGGCGGCGTAATCCCGCACAGAGATATCGGCCAGCCGCGTCACGAATTCGCGCTGCCGACGGGTGAGCGACATGGCGGTCTGGAGGTACTGGAGTTCTGCGTAACTTGTTTTAAGTTCGGTAATCGCGTCGCGGGCCGCAATGTCGAGTTTCAGACGAGCCGCTTCCGACAGAATAGACGCCCTGTCTCCCAACAGCCCCCTTTTCCCTGCTCCCGGAAACATCTGCGACGCCATAAACATAAGGCGGCGCGATCCCATTTCTTTCTCCATCGGCAGCGGTGTGTAAGTGACTCCGAACATGGGGTCGGGCAGCGATTCCGCTTGTGGAACCCTCTCGGATGCGGCCGCCCACTCCAGCCGCGCCGCCGCGATTCCCGGATTGTTCTGATATGCCGATTCGATAAGGGAGAGCAAGGACGAAGGCATGCTCCGATCGGACAACTCCGGCGTCGAAGCTGTAGCCCAAGCGTCGGCCGATGCGAAGCATAGCAACGCGATAAGCGCGGCCGTCGAAAGAATAATGGTTTGTTTTCTCAAATATGTCATGCCGTTTCCTCCCAGCCAACCGGGCTTAAAGCCCTTGCTCGCGCCCCCGCCTTAAAGGAGCGATTCTGTCAATGCGAGTGGCCCATGCCATGTCCCTCGTGCTCGTTCTTGTTTTTATTCGAACCCTTGAATTCGCAACCGCACTTGCCGGTCTTCTTTTCGCAGGCGCATTTCCCATCGCAATTCGCGCATTCTTTGGCGTAGTCGATGGTCCTGCCGCACCTGAGCATTTCTTTGCCATGATAGGGGTTGCGGGTCTTGTCATCTGTCTGAATCCAATAACCCTTTGCCATCGGGCAATAAAATACGTTGTATTTCGCGGCCGCCTTTTCGGGCAAATGATTTTTCACAAGCTCTACCACCGCGTCGCTCAGAGCAAAAAAATTGTCTCTGACATCATTGAGGGTTGTTTTTTCAGACGCGATGCTATTTGCGGGCATTTTAACAGCCTTAAGAGTTTCTATCAATTTATCATTTCTCTTAACGTCTTTACTCGCCAGTTTCAGAGCCGCGTCCGCGTTCTTCGCGATGGCGGCAGCGCGATGGTTGACATGTTCCACCGTATCCCCGGCCAGAGCTTCGTGGATGCCGGTATACTCAACCGCGATTGCCACAAGCCGCTCTTCCAGCGTCGGCTCCTTTTTTGTTTCCTTCCCGGCCTTGTCCGCCGCTAAAACCGCCGAAGATACCGCCAGAGCCACAATCAGTATCCCTGCAAAACCAACCCTCATACCGACTTGTTTCATTGTCTTCATGATTTTTACTCCCCTGTTTTTTTTCGAACCCTTCGGATTCGATTTTCAACTTGTTTGCCAACTGCCTGTAGAGAAAAGCGCTCAGGGTTGCAAGCATGACCACTCCTGTGGTCGCCAGTATGAAATGTAGGTTCAATGCTCCGGTCACCCTATCGCTCCCCAAGTTGCGCACAAACATATATCAAACAGAGCGCCATAGTCGGGATTTGCTTGAATAATTCGGAGTCAAAGAAAAATATCTAGGTTGTTTCTAGCTTTTTTTCGGACGGATGTTTTTTTTCATTAATGACGATAGGAATAGCCGCCCGGAAAAACCGCATTTTCTGTTATATTTGCATCATGGCGCTGCTTGATTTCCAACAGCTCGAAGGCCATAATAATCATAGAACCAGTAAGAATCGATTTAAAAATGCAATTGGGAATTATCAGGATTTAAGTAAGGATTGACCAAAAAATAGAGCAATAAAAAGATGATAGTAACTAAAAACTGATGAAAATTGCGAGAGACATTTATGAATAGATTCAGAGATAGGAAAACAATAATTGGAATTTTAATGTGTATAGCAATTGTTTCGATGCTGCATTTTATGACTCCCGTGAATAGCGCCCAGTATCACGATGTGTACGACAGGTTGTACTATATACCGATAATATTCAGCGCGTTTTTCTTCGGACTGCGCGGGGGCGCGGCGGCGGCGGCTGGCTGCGGACTGGTTTTTCTCTTTCATCTGCTGCTTCAGTGGCAGTCGCATGCGCATCACGTTGACCTCACAGGGCGATATCTGGAAATCATAATGTACCTCGTGGTAGGAGCGCTGACCGGCGTCCTGTCCGATCTCGGACGGAAACAGAGGCGGCGCGCGGAGGACGCTTATGACAAACTGCTTGATTCGTTCGAGAAAGCGAAGGAGTCAGACCGTCTGGCGGCTATAGGGACTTTGGCGGCTGGCATAGCTCATGAAATCCGCAACCCACTCGGCGGCGTCAAGGGCGCCGTGGAGATTTTAGCTGTCGAATTCGACGCGGACCATCCGAAACGGAGATTTGTAGAAATAACAAATAAAGAAATTCAGAGGATGGAGCGCATAGTCTGCGAGTTTCTGGATTTTTCGCGGCCCCAAGAGCCGAGTCTTGCTCCCGGCCGAATCAACAGCGTTCTGAAATCCGTTCTTGAGCTATCGATGAAAAATCTGAGCAAGAATAATGTGCGCTTGAAAATGGACCTGTTTGAGCCGGACGCCGCTTTCAATATGGATTCCAACCAACTCGGGCAGGTTTTTCTCAACTTGGTGTTAAACGGGGTGGATTCCATGCCGGAAGGCGGCGAACTGCTCGTAACAACCCGGCGACTGGGAGATGAAGTGGAAATCGAGATAGCCGACACCGGGAGCGGGATAGACCCGGCGGACGAGGAGAGGATTTTTGAGCCGTTTTTCACTAAAAAACAGGGCGGCACAGGGCTTGGTCTTCCGATATGCCGACAGATAGTTGAGCGGCACGGCGGACGGATAGCTATCCGGAATCGGAGAGATGGGCAGGGCGCGGCGGCAAGGGTCGCTCTTCCCGTAAAAGGCTCCGGCGAAAGCGAGGTGGGCTGAAGTGGCGGCGATATTGCTTGTGGACGATGACGAGAGCCTGCGGGAGGTAATGAAATATCACCTTGAGCAGGACGGGCATGAAGTTTTGACAGCCGAGAACGGACGCGCGGGTTTTGAGCTATTTACGAAACACGGGCCGGATGTGGTGGTGTCAGACATAGTGATGCCGGAAATAGGCGGAGTGGAACTGCTGAAAAGGATAAAGGATGTTTCCTCTGATACGATGTTTGTGATGATAACCGCGCACGGGTCGGTGGAGTCGGCGGTGGAGGCGATGCGGCTCGGCGCATGCGATTACCTTGAGAAACCTTTCGCGGCGGACGCGCTGAAGATGAGCGTAAAGAAAGCGCTGCGAGTGGCAAACCTTGAGAAGGAAAACAAGTATCTGCGCGGCGTCGCGATTGATAAATACCGGTTCGGCAACATTGTGGGGGCGTCCGAGGCGATGAAGCGGGTGTTCGAGACGGCGGCGCGGGTGGCGGAGAGAAACGCAACCGTGCTGATTCTGGGCGAAAGCGGCTCAGGGAAGGAACTGCTGGCGAAAGCGATACACTTCAACAGCAGAAGGAAGGACGGACCGTTCATTCCAGTGAACGTAAGCGCAATTCCCGGACAGCTAATAGACTCGGAACTTTTCGGCCACGAGAAAGGCGCGTTCACGGGGGCGGTGACGCGGCATGCCGGAGCGTTCGAGCGCGCGTCCGGCGGAACTATATTTCTTGACGAAATAGCCGAGATGCCGGCTGAACACCAAGTGCGGCTGCTGCGCGTGTTGCAGGAAAAGGAAATTGTGCGCGTGGGCGGCGAAAAGTCAGAACAGGTGAACGCGCGCGTGATAGCCGCCACGAACAGGGACCTCGATGACATGGTCAGGTCGGGGCAATTCCGGCAGGACTTATATTTCCGCCTTTCCGTGGTGCCGATAGAAATGCCGCCGCTTCGCCGACGCGCGGACGATATCCCTTCTCTGGTCGCGCACTTCCTTGAAAAACATGGGGCTGAATCCGGCTCTGAGCGAATGAAAATGTCGCCTGAGGCGATGGATGTTCTGATGAAATACGACTGGCCGGGCAATGTGCGCGAACTTGAGAACGCAATAGAGCGTTGCGCGGCGATAACCGCCGGGCCGGTGATTGCGCCGGAAGACCTGCCAGAAAAAATCAGGCAGGGCGCAGCCGCTCTCGGATTGAAAGCCTTCAGGTTCGAACTTCCCGAAGGCGGCATAGTTCTTGAAGACGTAGAGAAGACGCTGATCCAAGCTGCGCTTGAGAAAAACAACAACAACCAGTCCGCCGCCGCTCGTTATTTGGGAATTACCAGAAACACGCTATTGTATAGAATGGATAAGTTTAATCTGAAATAAACGATACAGATTCTTCGCGAATCCGCCATCGAGATTCTGAGGCATGCTACAAATTTTTCTTGAAAAAAACCAGTGTAGCCCCTCTTCAAGCGCTCATTGCGCGCGCATCTTCTCCAGAACCCCGCATCCCCCGCCCAAACAAACACACCCTGTAAAAGAGGGCCGTTTTTCGACGCTGCGGCGGTCAATATTCACCCCCGCTCTACAAAAGCCGCTGGACGGAGGCTAAAAACAGAACTGAGGCGAATGTTGACAATCGCAGCGCAGCTGGCTATTATTGTGGTATTATGGTGTTGCTTTATTAGTTTCTAAAACTTTCCGATGGGGAGATTTGTAACATGATTGTAACGAGTTTCATCGCACAGAACATCGGCGAAGGCGGAACCATCTGGAACGGGCGAGCGCCGGGTTTCCGGCGCGACCAGAGATTTCGCCGGGTGCGTGACAATATCAAATATCTGTTTTGTCTCATATTTTTTTCGTTTTTGCCCTTTTTCATTCACCATGAACGCAAGGATGTATGAATATTTGATGATTAAGAAGCACAAATACAGAATTGCTACTGGCGAACTTCTGACGGGCTAGTTAAAAAACAGGAGGCGGTTTTTTTGAATAAACACTTGCGACAACACATAAAAACGTTGGCGGTGGTCGCTGTATTTGCGGCGCTAATGTCCAGCTTTCAGTTGCGCGGAATCTCGAACGACGCGGCCGGGTTGTTGATGTCCGGCGACGCTATGTGGAACTTTCATCTGCCCGCCCCGCAGAGAATAGCGGACAGATATTATCTGGGTCTGAGCGCTGGCGAAGAGTTCAATCTTGCGGACATTAAGGCTGAACTGCTGATAGTGGAGATTTTGAGCGTTTACTGTTCGAGTTGTCAGAGCATGAAGCCGTACATGAACGAGTTTGCAGAAAAAATCGAACGAGACCCTCAGATGCGTGGCAAGGTGAAGATAATCGGAGTCGGCGCCGGGAACGCGCAGTCGGAGCTTGACATGTACAACAAAGCCGAGCAGGTTCAGTTCCCGCTGTTTCCAGACCCGGAGTTCTATGTTTACGAACTGGTGAAAGAGCCTAGAACTCCTTTTCTGCTGTTTGTGAAACCTGACGGAGAGGGCGGTTTGGCGGTGGCGGCATCGCATTTGGGAACGTTGAAGGACGCGGATGCGCTTTACGAGAAGGCTCGCTCGGCTTTCAATTCCGACATCTCGCTGATTGTTGCGGCGGCGGCGAAGAGAAAAGACCCCGACACTGCCTCAAGGGATTTGGTTCTGCCGGTGACGGAGGATGATCTTTGGGAGAAAATCAGGCGGTCTATGGCTTCGGCTGGCGGCGTGCCGACAGACATCATGAAACTCGACATAGAGGGCGAAGACACTTTATACATGGGATTCGTGAACGACGAAAAGGTCTTCGCAAAACTAGTTTCTCGCAGAATCCCTTGTAACGACTGTCATCATAACTTCTTTATAATCGGATTCAATGATAAAGGGGTTTTTCTTGATTTCGTTCCCGTATATATCATAAAGATCGGTTACAAACAGTGGTCTGACACCGAGGTAAAAACGATAAACCAACGTTTCTTCGGCAAATCGGTGAACGATGCGTTTCCGTTCGACCCTGAGGTTGACGCTATCACTTCAGCGACAGTGAGCACGCGGTTGGTTTACGACACTTACAACAAGGCGCATCTCGCGTTTGAGAAATTGGTTGAGCGGGGCTATGCGGAGAAATGAAGGGCTGGCGGCGTCGCATTGCGGCGTCTGCGCCGATGTATAGAGTTGACGAAAAACAACTGGAGGCGACGGCGATGAAGATGAACGGAGCGAAAAAAGCGGTTTTGTCGGCGGCGATTGCGGCGTCTCTTTATTTCGCGCCGGCCGCTCGCGCGCTGTCGCCCGGAGACTCCGTTGGGGCGTTGTCTGTCGCGATTGACGGAGGCGGCTCTGCGGATTTGGGCGCGTACGGCAAGCCGTATGTGTTGAGCTTCTTTCTGCCGGATCACGCGGACAGCGGCGCTCAATTGCGCGCTCTGAACGTGTTGCTGTTAAGGAATGAGTTTCGAGGGCTCGGGTTTGTGGCGGCGACGCGCGGAAAAGACGATGCGGAAAAGGCCGCCGCGCGCGAGTTTCTTCGCGCCGGAGGGATTCGCGCGGCGCTCATTTTCGACCCGACCGCCAATGTGGCCCGTCGTTTTATGAACGACCGATTCCCGGCATTTTATATCATACGCGGCGATGGCGTTCTGCTGACTTCTTTGCTGCCGACGGTCACCGAAACCATACGCGCCAGAAGTTTCAGGGATTTTCTGTCGCTTGCGGCGGCGGGCGCGGACATACCGTTGGTTGACATAACGCTGCACGGAGGCGGACAGGACGTTAGGGAGCTTGTGGGCGCGCGCGCGCCTGATTTTTCGCTCTCCGTCGCGTCAGGCGGCTCTCGCTCGCTGTCTTCTTTGAAAGGAACTAAGACTATCGTCGTTTACTGGAGTTCGACTTGCCCCGTCTGCGGCAGAGAGATGCCGAAAATAAACAAATATTACGTCGCCAACAGAAATAGGCGCGATATCAAAATATTGGCGGTGGCGCGGGCGCAGGGCGCTGGCGCAGCAAAGCATGTCAGGGAAAACGCCGATAGGGAAAAATACGCCTTTCCCATACTGCTAGACTCCGACGGCAAGGTGTCCGAGAACTACAAAATCAAGTCCGTCCCGGCGGTTTTTTTTATTGACGAAAATGGAACAGTGGTTGAAACGCTTGTCGGCGAGATCCCCGACCTCGAAAAAGTTTTCGATTCGATATTGGACGACCCGAAACGATTTCGCGGCGCGCGGTAACTTCAGTTGTCGTCGGCTATCGTCAGCAGAGACAGCTTCAGCATCCCGACTCTGATTTCTTTTCCAACCGCCATATCGTTTTTCAGGTAGGCGTGAATTTTTTTATCTCCAGCCGGAGCTTGTATCGAAACCCCTCGTCCATAGCCTAAAACGGTTCGTCCATGCAGAGCGCCGACGGGGAGGCGGCAAGCGCCAACGCGATGGCGACCCGATGTTTCTCGCCCCCGCTCAGCATGCGCGCGTCCCTTTTTAACAAATTCGCGATGTTCAGTAGTTTGACCATTTCCAACAACGCGCAGTTGCCGGGAAGTTTTTTTCGCTCCGATGAGTATATTTTGCTTCGCGTTCAGGAACGGAAACAAGCGCGTAGCCCGCGTTTTTTCACCAATGCGGGCTGAAGGGATGAGATACGAGGCAATCGAGCGAGAACTAGGGAGCATGCTGTTTCGTATGTGACGGCAGTCCGAGTCGGTGATTCAGCGACGTAGATCGCCCTTTATTCGATTTCTCGGATTTTTCTCGTGAAAAATTATGGGTAGTCCTGCGGCACAAAGCCGACCTTCCTTTTTCGGGAGGCAGCCTTGTGATGTCTTTGCAGCAAACTTCAACGCGCCCGCTCGACCCCTTGCGTATGCCGACGCAACTATATCCTTCCTGCTCACGCGCGCTCTAAAAAAACCGATTTTGTGCTATTGTATAAAAGGATTCTGATGATATTGAATTTATATCATGGAGAATTAATTTATATTAAAACAAATATCGTAAGCGGTTTGTCTATACTTGCTCGTGATGAGTCGCTCCAAAAATTTTTCCTTAACTTAACACCAGACTCCAGCGAGTCAGATGACGCGCATGATGCGGGAGCCTGATGTTAGGGGTACGGGGCCGTCTTTAGTCTGAAGGAATGTGTCTTCTATTCTGACGCCGCCGCGGCCTTTGATGTAAACGCCGGGTTCGATTGTGAACACCATTCCGGGGACAAGTTTTTCTTTCGCGCCGGGGGCGAGTCGAGGTCGCTCATGGACTTCGAGGCCGACGCCGTGGCCCAAACCGTGTGTGAAATACTGTTCGAGGCCGTGTTTGCGGAGGGCGAGGCGGGCAGCTCTGTCGGGGGCTTCGCCGGGCGCGCCGGGGACGGCGGCTTCAACGGCGCTGTTCCGCGCTTCGAGCACGGCGCGGTATATCCGGGCGTCTTCCGCCGAGGGTCGTCCGACATGCGCGGTGCGCGTCATGTCCGAGTTGTAGCCGTCGACGCGCGCGCCGAAGTCGATCACCACGAAATCGCCGGGCGCAAGCTTTCTGTCCGTCGGCGCTCCGTGTGCGTACGCCGACCTCGGCCCTGACGCCGCTATCGTGTCGAACGCTATCCCTTCCGCGCCGGACATTATCATCCGGGATTCGAGGCCCGCGCGGATGTCTTTCTCGGTCGAGCCGGGAACGGTTTCCGCGAGGGTCTCCCTTAGCGCGCGAGCCATTACTGCCGACGCCCGCTTTATGGCAGCGACTTCGGAGCCGTCCTTGACCGTCCTGACGCTCTCGACCGCTCCCGAATGCGGGATCAGTTTCACTCCGCGCGCGCGCTCCGACAGCTTCTCGTAGTCGGCGAACGAGAGCGCTTCCGGCTCGAAGCACAGCTTTCGCGCTTTCGCGCCGCCGAGGATTTCCCTGATAACTTCTGGCGCGCGCTCGGACTTCGTCTCTTCTATCTCGTCGGCCACCGCTTTTTTCCGCGCCTCGAATATGTATCTGGAATCAGTGAGAAAAAAGAATCTGCCGCCGACTGCGAGCAGGCTGCCGTACGTGCAGGCGAATCCGGTGAGGTATCTGACATTGATGAGATTCGAGACGAGCAGCGCGGGGACGCGCTCTTTTTCGAGCAGGACGGTCAGCCGCTTCTGTCTGTCTTGGAAGATGTCCGCGCGTTTCTTCATGATGGAAAATGAGGCGGCGTCAGTCTCCGGCGATGCGGGCCTTGAGAGCTTCGAGCGCGAGTATGTAGCTGCGCGGTCCGAAACCTGAAACGATGCCGGTTGCGACGGCGGCGGTGACGGACACCGACCTGAAAGCCTCCCGCGCGTGGATGTTCGACAAGTGGGCCTCGACAACCGGGATGCTTATCGCCGCGATGGCGTCGCGCACCGCATAGCTGTAGTGAGTGAGAGCGCCGGGGTTGACGACCAGTCCGTCGGCGTCGCGGCCCGCGCAGTGAATCGCCTCGACAAGTTCGCCCTCATGGTTCGTCTGGGATATCTCTATATCGACGCCCGCGCGCTCCGCCCACGCCCTCATCGCCGCGTTGATGTCTTCGAGAGTTTGAGAACCGTAGACATCAGGTTCGCGCGTTCCCAGTAGGTTGAGGTTCGGGCCGTGAAGCGCAACAAGTTTCATATCAGACGCTCCGCGCGGGCAATCCCGCGTCACGAAATCTCGTTCAGTTTTTTGCCAATCTTGTCTTCGAGGTCGCGGCGGGTGTTATAGCCGATAACCTGAAGAGCCTGCTTGCCGCCCGCGAACATTATGATTGTGGGAGTCTGGATGACCGAACACCTGTCCGCCAACTCCTCGTTGCCCTCGACCTCGACATGACGCATCGAGACCTTGCCTGCAAACGCTTTTTCGATTTCTTCAAGGTCGGAGCGCATCAGCTCGCAGGGTTTGCAACCGCCAGCCATAAAAATAACGATTACGGGTATAGGGGCGTTGAGCGCCTCGGACTCGAAATTTTCCTTTGTCAGCGACTTCATGCCACTCCGCCGCGGTTCGGAACCGCCTCCGCCGGGGACCGTTTCCCCCGACCCGGCCTATTATATAACAACAACCGTTTAAAATAAAAACCTCCGCCGTGCCGGTGGGACAGATCTTTGAACCTGTATAAAACAGGTGGGTGTTCCCGCATGCGCCCGGAAGTCCTCTCGAAGAGGCATTTCCTCGCGCTGCTAGTCGGAACTCCCTTTGTTAAAATGTTGGCTCAAGACTCATGGCCCTGCCGCGCAAAGCAGAGATCATTTAAATAATAGCACATGCAGAAACATCCATCAACTTTGCGGGAAGCGCAAAGAAAAAGATTTTCACCACAAAGACACGGAGAAGACTTATTAATAAAAGAAACGAACCGGCGGGGCTGTCATTTCAAAAAATCGGCGGGGGTTATAGTGTCAAGCCAGTCGCGGAAGGCTTCTTTTTCGCTGTCCTGAAAAACGCTGTCTCTCGGAGCGAAGACAACGTATATGTTGCCTGTCTCCTCGCCGACTTCGGCCCAGCCGTTTATGGGAAAATGTGTTTCAAGCATCTGGAAAAATTCCGGGGGAGGGTTCCTGACGAGGTCGGCGACGGCCTCGCACAGCCTGAAAAGCTCTCTCAGCTTTATGAGTTCGCCGTTTACGGATTCGTAGAATGATATCTTGAATGATTTCATCCGGCGGCTCCCTTCGCGCTACGCGCTGCGGATTTTCCTCCCAGCCTTCCGGGATCGGCGAAGATGGAATGGTAAACCTCGTCGAACTGCGCTGCCGCTCCGGAAAGATGCTCAACGATTACGCCTTTGTCGTTTATGAAAAACACGGATGGCACGTACTTGACGCCGTAGTCGGTCATGACCGCCGAGGCGGGATCCATCAGGTTGGAATATGTTACCATCTTCTCTTTGACGGCTTTTTGCGCGTCCTTCTTGGAGTTGTCGCCGGAGTCGCGGGTCACTCCTAAAACCTTTAAGTTGTAACGCGCGGAATTGGCGGCGAGAAAACTCTGTATCTTCGGCATTTCCGCCATGCAATGTCCGCAGCTCGGACTCCAGAAAATCAGAATGATATTCTTGCCCTTGTAGTCGGACAGTTTGTGATTCTTGCCTGAGAGGTCCTTCAGGGAGAAAGCCGGGGCGGGTTTTCCTATGAGCGCGGCGGACTGCTCTGAGCCGGACCCTCTGGGCAGAAGGTCGATGTACGGGATTGTCGCGCCGGCGGAAACTGCTTTCAGAAAATCCTCAAAGGATCGTTTTCTCATCTTTTCGGTGACAGAAGACATGAGGGTGGTGCGAGCCGCTCCTGCCGCGTCGACAATGATTATTGCAGGGAACTGGGTGACGCCGAGTTTTTTGGCGGCATGAGACTGTGTGTCGAAGGCAAGGCGCGCTACGTATTTGCCCGAAGAAAGGAAGTCGCGGGCGCGCTTCTTTTCCGCGTCGTTCGCGCCCCGCGTGGCAATGATAAAATCGAATTTGGCAAATTCTTTTTTCTTGAGAAGCTTGGAGATTGCGGCAAGTTGCGCAGCGTCTTTGTCTCGCCCCGGCACGAAGAAGGCCAGAACGTAAGGTTTGCCGTAAGCTCCGAGGTCTATCGCCGGGCCGGATGCCGATTCAATTTTCAGAGAGCCTACGGCGGTTCCGGGCGCAACTTGAGCGGACGCGGCGGCTCCGAACGCCACCATCGCGGCGACCGCCATCGCCGCGGTTATGATGAATGTTTTTTCAAATAAGCCATTTTCAAGACCTCTCCGCCGCATTTCGAAAGCTGCTTTTGATGATTAATATAAAGAAAATCCGGGGTCTTTCACCCCGCCGGCGGAAAAACCCGCGCGGTTCATTCGAATCTTTCCGGCTGGCCGGTGCTCTCGATGACGTTCAACCAGAACGCGCCGTTGACGTCTATCACGTTGCGCCTGAGAGTCGCCATCGCAATCGGCACATGAGTAAAGCTGTTGTTACACTCGCCGACCACCATTGCGGTTTTGCCCGCCATCGCGGCGTGGACTGCGTTCTGCGCAAGCTGCGTGCAGTAAACGCTGTCCGCCGGGTTCGCGGGCACGCTGCGGATGATGTAGCTGGGATCGATGAGTTTTATGTTTGATTCCATGTTGATAGATTTGAAGTATTCATTGAACTTGTCTTTGAGGAAGACGCCGATGTCGAGGAGCCTGACGTTGCCGGAGGCGTCGCGCTCCTGTTTGAGTCCCTGTTCGGCCATGATTTCCTGCCCGGCCCCCTCGGCGACCACTATCAGGCAATGCCCGCGCTCGCGAAGTCTGCCTTCCACATATTTAAGCAGCCCGCCATCGCCTTCGAGCTTAAAGGGGCATTCCGGCACGAGCACGATGTTCACGTCGCTCATCGCCAGAGTGGCCATTGCGGCGATGAAGCCCGAATGCCGCCCCATGAGCTTGACTATGGAGACGCCGTTCGGCGCGCCTCTGGCTTCTTCGTGCGCGCCGTTTATCGCGTCGGCGGCCGCGCCGAAAGCCGTCTCGAACCCGAAGGATTTCTCTATGAAACAAAGGTCGTTGTCCACTGTTTTCGGGATGCCGACCACAGCGAGTTTCATGCCTCTTTTTTTTGCTTCCTCGTAGATGGCGAGAGTGCCGCGCTGTGTGCCGTCTCCGCCGATGGTGAACAGGATGTTGACGTTCATCCGTTCCAGAGTGTCGGCCATCTCGGAAGGGTCCTGAGGGCCGCGGGAAGTGGCCAGCATGCTGCCGCCTTCCTTGTGTATCGACCTCACCAGTTCAGGCGTCATATCGATGGCCTTGTGTTTGTATTTCGGCGAAAGCCCCTGATAGCCATACTGATATCCGAAGATGTTTCTCACCCCGTAAACGTACCAGAGGGACATTACAAGAGCGCGGATCACGTCGTTGATGCCCGGACACAGGCCGCCGCAGGTCACAATGCCCGCCTTGGTCTTGGAGGGATCGAAGTATATCTTGCGGCGCGAGCCCGCCACTTCGAGGCTCAAAGGCCCGCCAGCGCGCTCCATTTCCCCTTTCAACTCCGACATCCTGATGTTCAACAGAATCCGCTCGTCGTCGCCCTCGAAATGCGCGGTCTTGATGGGCGAGTCAACTTTGCAAGGCCCAAGCGTTTCGATGCTGAAATTCAATTCTTCCGGCATATCGGTCTCCTTTTTCAAATTATCGAATTCTTGTTTTTGTGTTGCGCCCCGCTCCTGCCTGCCTCGCCCGGCGCAAGAGTAAATTATAGCGCCCGGCGCGCGCGGAATCCATTGCCGCCGCATTCGTCCGGCGCTACACTATGAATCCAAAGGCAGGAGGAAAGCCGGCGTCGCCGGTTCGTCAGGGATGAAGGATAAGGAAAAAACAAAAAGCGGGCAGCATGCCGTTTCCACCGGGGAACTGTGTCCGCGAATGACGCGCCGGGAGTTCATATCCGGGACGCTGCTGGGAGCGGGCGCGTGCCTGCTCGGCGGAACGTCGCTGGCGTCCGCTCTCGCGCCCTCCGCCGCTCCGCCGGATTCCGTCTCGTTCGTCCACTTTACGGACACCCATCTCAATCCCGCCCGCGACTACTCGCACTGCCGGATGATCAAGGACTCGCTGGCGCTGCTCGAAGACGCCGTATCGTCCGTCAACACGATGAAAAACATCGACTTCGTCATCTTCACCGGCGACATGATAGACAGCCCGACCGAGAAGCTGGTCGAGACGTTCGCGCGCGCGGCGAACCGGCTGCAAGTCCCGTGGTTCTGGTCGATCGGCAACCACGACGTCGGCCCCGGAGGAATGAAAGTTCCTAAGATGGTCGAGGCGCTGAACAAGCACAACCCCCACTTCACCGCCCCGGCTCCGCGATACTCTTTCACGGTGAACGGGTTCCTGTTCGTGTCCATGTGCGGAGCGATAGACAACGCGGTGACCGCCGCCGCCCGATTCCCGGAAGACGAGTTTCAATTTCTCGACGAGCGGCTGCGCGCGGACGCCTCCCGCCCAGCCATCCTGTTCCAGCACTTCCCAATCGTCTATCCCTTCAAGTCCGCCACCCACGTCGTGCTCAACCAGCAGGAGTATTTCGGCCTGATCGACTCGCGCCCGAATGTGAAAGCCGTCTTTTCCGGGCACTACCACGCCGCCCGGCTGTCCGAACGCAACGGCGTCGCCCACGTTTCCACCCCCGCTTTGATCCAGTATCCGAACGAGATAAGAAAAACAACCGTCACACGCGCCGCGCAGGGCGTCAAGTTCGACTTTGAGATGATACCCACCCGCCTGCGCAATATCCGCGAAAGCAGCCGCGCGGCCTGCTCCTCGTCCGCGCTCCTCGAAGGGAAACCTTCAGACAGAACCGCCTCAATGTCCGTGAAATAACAGTCTCCTCCCGGCTCTGCGCCGCAAATTTTCTTGACTGCTGTATTTTTGTATAGCATAATTGTCACAGGCGGCCGATACACTATCAAACACAGCCCGGATCTTTTCACCAATCCGGGTCAACAAGGCCGCCGCTCGCAGGCGCGGCTTCAACGGAGAAGGAGGCTGATGCGCTATGCCGGTCGAGGATGTCGGCGAAGTGATTGATGTGCTCGCCGTGTTCAGAGACGGAAGGTTCGAGCCGAGGAAATTCAAATGGCGCGGACGAGCGCATAAAATAGGCCGCGTTAACGGCCGCTGGGCCGAACACGACGGAAAATACCGCGTCTACCACTTCGCGGTAGTCTCGGATTCCGACTCGTTCTACGAACTGTCTCTCCGCACGAAAAGCATGGAATGGACGCTCGACCGCTTCATGGTCGGCGAAGCTTAGTTAAGGGAATAAAAGAAAAGAAGAGAAGAGAAAAGGAAAGGGAAAACTTTTGAAAAAGTTTTCCCTTAAACCCTTTCAAAACTTTTCATGCCGGCGCCGAAGTCGGGGCTTCGCCTCCGCCATCGGCGCGGACAGCACGAAAAGGCATTGAGAAAGGATTTTACTGAGAATACTCTTCAAAAACATTTCACAGGAGCGTCGGGACAGTGCGCGGCAGCGTCCCGGCCCGACGCTCAAGGAAAAGTTTGAAGGATTTTCAAGGAAACTTTTCAAAGTTTCCTTGAACCGCCGGAGGCCCGTTTTCATGGCGCATGGAGCAAAGACATTCGGGAGGCGCGCGCCGTTTTTGTCCGGCGCGCCGGTTGGCGGGGCGTTCGACTACGGCGGCAGAGTTGTGGCGCTTATCGACATGAACGCGTTTTTCGCGCAGGTCGAGCAAATATGCAATCCGTCGCTGAAAGGCAAAGCCGTGCTTGTGGGCGGCAACCCGAAGAAGCGCACCATAGTCGCCGCCGCGTCCTATGAAGCGAAGAACAAAGGCGTAAAGTCCGGCATGTCGTACTACGAGGCTCTGCGGCTGTGCCCCGAAGCCGTCATCGTCGAGGGCAACACCTCCAAGTATCTGGACTACTGTTACCGCATAGTGGCGATATTCAGGGAGTTCACCGATCTGGTTGAAGCGTTCTCGATAGACGAGGCGTTTTTGGATTTGACGCATGTGAGGAATCTGTTCGGGGAGCCGGAAGACGTTTGCCGGAGGATAAAAGACAGGCTGTACGAGGAGTTGGAGTTGAAATGCTCGGTGGGAATCGGGCCGAACAAGCTGGTGGCGAAGATGTCGGCGGACTGGCACAAGCCGGACGGGCTGACCCGAGTCTGGCCGGAGGAACTGCCGCATATACTCTGGACGCTGCCCGTCGAAGAACTGGTCGGCGTGGGCCGCAGGATGAAGCGCCGCCTCAACTCTCTGGGGATTGAAACCATCGGCAACCTCGCCGACTATCCGCAGGATTTGCTGAAACGCAAATTCGGAGTCTACGGAGAGCTTCTTCATCAGTGGGCGAATGGGGTGGACGACTCCGAGGTTGATCCCGGCGTGTTCATGACCGTCAAGTCGATGGGCCACAGCTACACGCTGCCGTACGACACCGACGACGAGGAGACGGCGCGGCAGTTCCTGTTCTGGCTGTCCGACAGGGTGGCGCGGAGGCTGCGGAGCGACGGATACCGGGGCCGAACCGTAACCCTTACGGTGCGCAACAGCGACATGTTTTGTTTCACCCGGTCGCGCACGCTGCCGGCGGCCACCGCGTCTTCGCACAAGATAAGGGACGCGGCGGTAGAACTGTTCCGAGCAAACGTGCCGCCGGGCGTCAAAGTCCGCCTACTCGGCGTCGGCATGTCCAACCTAGAAACCGCGGACCGGCAGCGCGAACTGTCCATCGACTCCGAATCGGCTTGGGACCGCGTCTTCGAGGCCGTCGACTGCGTAAAAAACAGATACGGCGACTCGGCTATAACATTCGCCTCGCTTGTAGACCGGCCCAAACGGATGGTCCAACCCAAAATTGGAATGTTCCTCACCAACCGCGAAAAAGGCTGCCCCGACTCCCCCCTAATCCCTTTCGCTGACTGAACGCCCGCCTCCGCTCGGCGAATGTATGGCCAATATGAACAATCGCCCCTGTTCGTCGGTTCTACCGGCGAATCCGGGATCTAACTTACCGCTTCCCGGCGGGGCTATTGAGAGAGAGCAAAGTAAACGATGTTCACAGCCATGCGAAAAGCCTGTTCCTGAACTTCGGGGGGATCGTTGTGGATGGACGGAGCTTCGAGGCCGTCGCCGATGTCGGTGTTGATATCAGCGAAGAACACCATTCTGTCGCCCAAGAAGAGCGCGTAGCCGCGAGGCGGGCCGCCGTCGTGCTCGTGAATTTTAGGCAGCCCGGACGAGAACCTGTAAGGGGCCTGATAAATCGGATGGCTGAACGGCAACTCAACATAGTCCTGTCCGGGCAGGACTTTTTTCAACTCGCGGCGAAGGGACGAGGCCATGCCGTAATCGTCGCTGGCCCACAGGAATCCGCCGCGCTCGAAATACGCGCGCAGCCGGGCGACCTCTTCTGGAGCGAAGGACACGTTGCCGTGTCCGGACATGAATATGACCGGATATGAGAATAGGTCGTCGTCAGCGAGCCGAACAACTTTGCGCTCTGCGCCGGGGAAAACGCCGAATTCGCGGGCGAGCCGTTCCTGAAGTCTCGGCATGGACGTGCGGTTGTCGTACCAGTCTCCGCCGCCGCCATATCTCAATTGAGCAATATAAAACTTGTCTCCCGTGTCTGACGCTTTGACGGCCGTAGGCGCGGCGCGGAGCGCGGCGGCTGCGAGGGCAACGGCGAGCGCGGCGGCGAGAATAAACCCGCAAAAATATTTTGAAACGGCTTTCGCCTTCGGCGATTTCGGCCTCAAACCAAGCCTCCTCTTCTTCTCGCCACCCATTCCGCCGTCAGCAACGCGGCAACAAGCGCGAAAAGCGCGGGCATGCTCCAGAGGGATTTTTTCACGGAGGCGCGTTCGCGGGCGGCCCCTTTTTTGACGGCGGCGGCGACGTTTCCGGCATCCGCCTCGGCAAAATAGGTTCCGCCGTTGAGTTCGGCCATGCGTTTCATGAAGGCTTCGTCCGCGCCGGGATTCCTGAACTCCGAAGGAGAGGCGTGGACCGCCGCCGGGCGAGGCTCTGACGCTCCGCCGGACGCCAAGGCAGTAAAATAGTGAACGCCCGCCCGACCCGGCACGAACTCTGCTGAAAACGCGCCTGCGTGGCCTTCCAGCGGCTTCATCGGGATTTCAACCGCAGGCTCTCCGGGAGCCGTCGCGGAGAGAACTGGAGTTTCGCCTTCCGCAAGCGCGTCAGGTTCGACATGCGCGGTGGCGGAGAGCATCGCGCCGAGCGTGGCTTCGCGGGCCGACATGAAGAGCCTGACCGGAGCCGGGTTTTCAGTTTCCAGCATCATCGTCAGCGCGTTCGACATCAGTCTGTCATAAGCGGCGGACTCTTTTTCGCGTTCGCGGAACTTCCATCTCCAGAGGCCGTCGAAAGCGAACAGCAGGACGCGGCCCCTGCCCCACCGCGCGTCCATAATCATCGGACACCGCCTCGCGCCGCAGTTGAGCCACGGGTGTTCGGCGTGTACGGAAGCGCCCTGCGGCGGCTCCGCGCGGCTGAACGTCTGCGCGAACGGCAGCGTTTTCCATATCAGCCGGTTGTCCGCCTCAGATTCGGCCAGCCGCAACAGCGGGCCGGAAAGCCCGGTCGGCGTCGGGGTTGCTTCAAAACCAGCGGCGTCTCCGGCTGACGAGCCGGGAGCGAGAGGAGACGACTTCCAGCGTCCGCCGGCTCCCGCAAGCGAGTTGCGCCCGCCGAGAACTATCAGCCGCCCGCCTCTTTCGGCGTATTCGGCCAAGGCGTCTCTCTCCGCGGGTTTCATCCACGGAGCCGCCGCTCCGGCGACAACAAGGTTGTACTCGGAGAGCGCCCGCGCGGACGCCGCAGTCCTTCTCAGTTCCGCGCCCTTGAACGTCCCCGCAGGGCCGATCAGCAACACATCCGCCTCCGTCTCCTCCAGCCCGGACAAGAAAGCTCCGAGGAACTTGCTCTCCCATCGCGGAGCGTCTATATACAGCAGCCTGCGGCGCGCCGAGGCCACATCGACGAAAGCGGAGCGGGAATCGTCCTCCGGCGCGGGATCTGGCGCGGCGGCCATTATTTTTACCGTCATCGCCCGAAGCCCTGATTCGGACGGCTTGTGACTAAGAGTGAAAGGGAGCCTCGCGTCGCCGCCGCCCGAAGGAGCTTTGACAGTCGCCGCCGCCGCCCGCGCCCCGCCGTCATGCAACTCGACGTCGAAGGTCTCGCCCCCCGACGAGTTTGTCACATGCACGAAGCCGCGCGCTTCGAACTCCTCCCCCTCGAAACCGTATTCGGGCATCGAAAGCTCCGAGACGCCCGCGTTGAACGAAGGGAACGGCGCCCCGAAACCGACAATGTGCGCGCGCGGGCCGCCGAGCGCCGGCGGCCTCGCCCCGGAGGTGTCCCTCCCGTCAGTCAATATGATTATGTCCGTGAACGGGATGTCGGAAACCTTTGCTATTTCATCCGGCGCTGCGGCTATGAAAGACTCGGGGCCGACGGGTCTGAGCGCCCGCGCGTCCTCCGCCGACGCAAGCGGCCTGACAGCGTCAGAGGCGATGAAAAACGAAGTCGTTTTGCCGCCCAGCGCGCGCGCGATTTCCTCCGCAGCTCCGAGCGCCCGCGCCCACCGCTCTTCAGCGCCGCCGTCCTTCGACATCATGCTCTGCGAAGAGTCAACTACTATCGCCGCGCGCGGGGAAACTTCCCTTTCGACGTCGAACTTGACGACCGGGCCTGCCGACAGGAATACCGCCAGCGCCAGCGCGGCTCCGCGCAACGCGGCGGGCA
The DNA here is from genome assembly GCA_002069885.1 of bacterium ADurb.Bin236. GTDB lineage: Bacteria > UBP15 > UBA6099 > UBA6099 > UBA6099 > UBA6099. The sequence goes on from MWCD01000008.1 coordinate 30,679, forward strand.
GCCATGCAGGCTGAAACTCGGCGGCTTTCAGACTGCGGTAATATCTCCAAACGGCAAACGCGCACAACGCCGCAGCCGGCCCCGCGATCCACAACGGCATCCCTTGAAAGCTGATTTCGAATCCGCCCGGCAGCATATCTAGTCAATCCTGATTCGCCTTTGTCGAGGCGAATCCCCGGCGCTAATTAACTGCTCTGGAATCTTAGCCTGTATTTTTCTCGTGAAAAATCCGGGCTGGTTGAAATTTCGGCCTATAAAGAATTCCCTCTACCGCGGGAATGACGGCGTCAGATTTTAAAATCGGCAGGCCCAAGTTTCGCGTCTATCTCGATTTCGCTCCAAGTCTTTTTCTCGAAGATTGCGCCGCCCTTGCGCCGCTCGTACTGGAGCAGAACCGATTCCTTTTTGTCCACCCATAGAGTCATCTTGTCGAATTCCGGGTTCTTGAGTCCGGAGAATTCAATTTTCCACGCGTCCCGGCCGGCAACTTTTTCCGCGCCTGCCATTTTCGAGGCAACTCCGCCGACCTCGTCCTTTATCTCCATAACATCCGATTTCCAGTCGCTTTTGAAAAAGCCCGCCAACCTCGGATCGTCCTTGCCCACCCATATCGCCGGGATGATGCCCTGCTTGGCGCGCACGTGGCTCTTCTTCACTTTTCCATTGTAAACCACCTTCGAGCCTTTATCGTCTCCGTCCACAACGTCCAGCCTCATCACGTCGGGCGCGATATACCAGTACATACATTTTCGGCTCTCCGTGCGGGCTTTGCTTTTGCCCGATTCGGGATGTGTTTTCAGATAGTCGAACGTTAGCTTGTATTGTTTCAAAGTGTCGGCGCGTTTCACCAACGCGTCAAACACTTCGGACGCCGTCGGGTCCGCGAAAGAAGCCGACGCGGCAAAGACGGCGGATACCGCGGCTAACAAGAGAACAGCAGACAGTTTTTTCACAGACAACTCCTTTCGCGGCGTGGCCGCGTAAAATTTTCCGCCCTCATTTGGTTGAGGACGGCTTTGACGCCGGCTTCATCTCCGGCGCGGTGGTTTTGAACTCCTCTAACCGGGGCAACGCCAGAAGGTAATGCGAAGCGGAGCCGGACGCGGTTTCAATCTTCATGACGGCCTTGAAAGAAACCAGTTCGCCGTCCGCCGGGACGGAGGCTAAGCCTGCGCGCTCCGGAACCGGGCCTCGCGCGCGCATGCAGTTGCCCAATAGGTCCTCGATAGCCCACTCCCCTTCGAGCGCGGGAGCGTCTGAACCGCATCCCGCAGAGTCAGCCCGGTAATTTCCTGCAGCAAAAAACTCCATGCCGAAAAACAGAGCCGGGTTCTGAAGCAACTCTCCGGGCGAGAAGGATTGAGAAGCGTCGCGCTCCCTCTCGATTTCGAGCATTCTCTGCTCCGCGGCCTCCTTTCGTTCCTTCTGCGTTTCTTTGGGATCCTTGCGAGGCTGTTGCGCGGATTGTTGCCGCTGCGCCCCCGCCTTCGCCGGGTCGCGGGCCGGAAACAACATCGGCCTGTTCCTGACCATCGAGACGATGCCCTCTGCGGCCACCGTCCTGCCGACTCCAACTTTCGTCGCCGGATCACAACCCTGCGGCGGCTCGACCCTGACCCACACGCAATTCCTTCCCTCTCCCTGCAACATCCAGTCCCGCGCGTCCATCCTCCCGACGCACGCTCCGTCGCCGCCCATGAACATCCCGACCGCCACGACCGTCTTGCCCGCGTAGTCCGCTGGAGAATCTATGAGTTGTTTGACCGTCACGATTGTTCTGGATTCCTGTTCCTGCTCCGCGCCCCGAGTAGCCGCGCTGGCAAAAATCAAGCATAACGCCGCCGCCAACGCCGCCGCGCGCAATTCCATTCCATATTTTATTTTCATAATCCCATGCTCCCTGTCTGTTAGGCCCATGTCCGCTCCTGCAATAAATCTTCAGCCAATAATGCCTTCCCCGGAGCCGCGCTTACACCCCGCCGCTCCGCCGCGTTCCGCCGTTGCGCAGAATTTCGCGTCAGACCCGGATTTCCAAAAAATCCGATTTACATCATTTTAACGGATACACGCGCCCCTCTTCAACCCGAAAAAAAACGACCCGCTCCTTTTCCTCCGCTCGCCTTTGCTCTCAGCGCCGGGAATTGGATTTTCAATTCGGATTCTGGTAAACTGACGGCGAAAAAAAAGCGCGGAGGAAGTTGCGACATGAAGACATCTAGGATTGCGCTGATTTGGGCGGCGGCTCTGGCTGTGGCGGCATGGACGGCTGTGTCGCCCGCGCGGGCCGAAGACAGGATTCTTAAAATGACGTCCGCAGGGCTGGGAACCGAGATCGAAGTCGATATGGCCGAAATCCGGGCCGCTTACGAATTCGACCGGAGCGCTCCCCTCAATGTCGTCATCGAGAAGGAAGCCGAGTTCCTGCCGTCTTGCGTGAAGATAAGTTTCTCGTACGACAGCCCGAACGGGGGCAGAGTCCCGGCGTCGCTGATTATGCCCAAGCCGCATATCGGGCCGATGAACCCGGCGCGCTCGACCGTAGAAGGCGCTTTGCCCGCCGTATTCTTCATGCACTTCCACGTGTCGGACAAAAGCCTCGCGGATGTTTTCGCTCCGTGGACGGGCCACGGCATCGCCATCATGGCGATTGACGGCGTCTACAGGGGAGACCGCGCGGAAAAGGGCAAGGACGTCCTGATGGACGACCCTGCCCTCAGCGCAAAACACATGCAGGAACAGATTCGGGACATCCTTCGCGGCTTCGACGTTCTGGCCTCTTGGAAAGGAATCGACCCCGGCCGCCTCGGCTACATGGGCATTAGCATGGGCGCTCTCACCGGAACCGCCGCCACCTCTCTCGACCCCAGAATCAAATCCATCCTGCTCGCCGACGGCGGCGCGGACTTCTCTCTCATGTTCCGCCACTCTGATTACGGCGATATGCAGGAAATCAGAAAATACATGGAAACAAATAACATGTCTCCTGAGCAATTCGTCGACATGTTCAAGTTCGTCGATCCCGGCGTTTTCGCTCCCTTGCTCAACGACAGAGCGGTCATGCTCATGAACGGCAAGAACGACACCACAATCAGCGTCCCGGCGATGGAGGCTCTTCACAACCTCATCGACACGCCCCGCAAAGGCGTCGTGTGGTACGACTCAGACCACATCCTTCCTCTGGACAAAGTGGTGGTGGACAGCCTGAAATGGTTTAAGAAATCGCTGTAGCGAATACGCCCGCGCCCGGCGCTCCGATAATTGACTTGAGCGGGGGAGCGGGTATAATCAGACCAAACCACTAGGGGGAACGCGCAATGAAACTGTCAAGGATAACAGCGGTTTTCGCGGCGCTCGCAGCGGCGGCGGTATGCTCGCAGGCGCTCGCGCAACAGACTTATGAACTGAAGATTAAGGGAACTCCCGGAGTCATAACAAAATACGAGGCGTCCCTCGGCGGCGCGCTCTCCTTCGACCTCGTCGGCCTCCCGATGCCCAACGCGAAGATGTCGGGCGAAAACCTCGCCGTCAAGATAAACCTCGACGCGTACATGGACACGCAGGACGCTTATGACGAAGGCACGGTGTTCCTCGCCAAGGCGATGATAAAGAACGTGATACTCGGCGGGCTGCTGCAACTGCCGGACATCGGCGGCATAGGCGCCGGCGCAGCTCCCGAACTCCTGCTCGACATCAGCCCGCAGGGCGGCATCAACAACATCGAAGTCCGCAACCTCAGCATGCCCGGCGGCATGGGCAACATGCTCGGCGGCATGATGCCCGGCATGGGCAACTCCGGCATGGACCTCACCAGCCTCGACACCATCCTGCCTATAATCACCGGCCTCATCCCGCCCGTCCTTCCCAAAGACCCGGTCGCCGTCGGCGACACTTGGGTGCAGAAGGTCGCTCAGGACGATATGCCGATGCCGATTTTCCCCATCCTCGAAATGAGATACAAACTCATATCCGTCGACAACGGCGTGGCCGTCATGGAGTTCGCCTCCACTGGCGACTACGACGCCGGATTCCTCAACAGCTTCCTTTCCATGATCCCCGAAATCCCGATGGGCGACGACGTGATGTCTATCGGCAAAGTCGACCTCAAGATGAAATGGGAAGTCGCAGGCGGAATGTCTCTGGCGATTGATTCCGGAACGATTAAGGACATGAGCGCCGACTCCAAAGTGACCGTCAAAGGCGGAGCAAAAATCAACTTCACCAAACCCGACGGCTCCAAGGAAAAATGGGAGCCGGAAGCAAAAGTCAACCTGACCCTCAACGGAACTCTCAAAAATGCCGGAGAAGTGTCCCGCGAACAGTTCGAAGAACTCTTCCCCGCCCCCGCAGAAGAAGCGGAAGAAGAATAACCCGTATTTAACGAGGGTTCAATCTCGTTTGAACAGAGGAAGTATCCGCCCGTCGGCGGTGGTCATAGAAACGTCAAACAGAGCGGCGACCGTCGGCGCGGTGTCTATAATCGAGCACATGCCGCGTATCATCCCGGACTCCACTCCGGGGCCTGAGAAGAGGAGCGGCACAAGCGAGTCTTCCGCGCACAGGCCGCCGCCACCGCGCGCGCCGTTTTCCACCTCGAAGCAGAAACCCTTCCCCCTGTCCGCGAGCAACACCACGTCCGGGCTGTGCTTGCAGAAAAAACCCTTCAGTCTCTTGCTCGCTCCGGGGTACTTGGTTTCGTTCCCGCTCCGCGAAAAGAAATCTTCAGGAGACTCCGCCAGAACGCCGTCATAAACCATGTACTCGCCCATCTCTACGTTTTTAACCAGCGCCAAATCCAGCCATCCGGGAGCAGCGCCACCCGAGCCGCTCGCCGACGCCCCGAAAAATGCGTCCGCCGCAGCCATCAAATCTTCCTCGAAAAGCGGCGGACTGTGCCATTTCCCAGTCGCCCTGTTCCTCAAGTGCAGATGATATGAGCCTGAATGAATGAACGCCACCGCCGACCGCCTCTTCGGGTTGTCCGACTCGGCTGGGTTGTATATCGAATACCCGGCGGAAGAAAGGATTCTCCGCATCGCCGCGCGGGACACCACGCGTTCCGGCGAAGCGGGAGCGTGCCTGCCTCCGCGCGCCGCGCATAGAGTGAAATGGAACTCCTCGAGCGGATGCCTCCGGGCGAGCGCGTCGAGCGTCCTCCCGAAACACGCGTCCAAAACGCCGGAAATATACTCGCGCTCCTCGTCCTCTGCCGCGTCTGCGCTCCTCGGAAACGCGCCCGCGAAATTCACCTGAATCATCCTGTGCAGCCGCCTAGTGTCAGCTATAAACTTCGCTGCCTTACGCGCCGCCGCTCGGTCAAACGCCGCCCGGCCTCCCTTCCCCCCCGCCGACGCCAACGCTATCTCCAGCGCGCTCGCCGTTATGTGCTCGTCCGCCCCTCGCCCCACCGGCGTCCAGACCGCCGCCGACCTCGCCGCGCGCGTCTTCAACGCCTCGAATATTGTCGCCGTTCCGCCGCTTATGTCCTTATCCAGCGCCGGCCCGTCCCCCGTCTTCGGCAGAGCCGGAAGCCCCAGCCGCCCAGCCGCGCCCCGCCACGGCTCCGTCATCGCGTATTCCCTGTGCGCCGGCATCTTCCCGTGTCTGTCGAACCGCCCGCCTCCCGTTATCAGGTTCCTTCCGGGCATAGCTCCCGTCGCCAGCGCCGCGTGGCACGACGCCGCCACGGACGGAAAAACCGCCGCTGCCAGTTCCGCCCTTACCGCGTTGCTGAATATCTTTTCGATGTTCGGCAGCCTTCCGTCGTCAAGCAACTCATAAAACACGCCCGGACGCATTGCTCCTATCGTGAACATCGCCGCACGGGTTTCCACTCTCATGCCTTTTCCTTTCCGCGTTCGGTAATTCTATAATATTTCTTTACTCGTGTTCAGTCCCCTCCGGAAACATTTCATCCATTCGCGCCGTGGAGATAATAGAAAAGATGAAAAATGAAATAAGGGAAAAGAAAAACGAAAAAACCACAGAGAAACTTTTGAAAAGTTTCTCTGTTAATCTCTTCAAAACATTTCAATGATCGTCGAGAGCGAATCGCTGAAGCGCTTCCATCCCGACGCTCCATGTAAAATCATTTATAAACAGACTCCACTGAAAACCATTTCCCGACATCTTCTCTCGCGATGCGCACCGAAGGCGGAGGCGAAGCTCCGACTTGGGCGCTGGCATGAAAGATTTTGAAAGGGATTTTAAGGGAAAACTTTTTCAAAAGTTTTCCCTTAACGCCACTAACAACCTGTTTATATTGATTTTTCAGAGAATTGAACTGAAAATGTGTGTTGGCGGCGGCGAGGCGCGGACGATGGGGGAAAATAAAAAACCGCAGGAGGTTTTCCCGCGGTTAGTGCCGAAGAGGGGACTTGAACCCCTACGTCCGCAATTGGACACTAGAACCTGAATCTAGCGCGTCTGCCAATTCCGCCACTTCGGCGAGCGGGCGCGCCGCGCGCGCCGCACGTTAAAAAGGTTAGTTTCTTTTCGAGAAAAGTCAATTGCCGCAATGAGATTATTTAAAACTGTCGACCGTTACCTGATGTCCGAATTCTTCACATTCTTCACCTTCGGCGTGTCTCTAATCATCCTTTTTCTGATGGTAAACACGGTGCTTTTCGAGATGATGGACTTCGTTATTGAGAAGCAGGTTCCCTTCAAGATATTCATAAGGATACTATTCTATCAGTTGCCCGCGTTCGCGGTTCTGGCGTTTCCGATGGCGACGCTTTTCGCGACGCTGCTGGGGATGAGCCGCATGTCGAAGGACAGCGAGATAGACGTGATGAGGACAAGCGGGATAAGCGTTTTCAGGCTGATGGCGCCGCTTCTGCTGATGGGAGCGCTTGTGAGCGGCGCGGGATTCCTGATGCTTCAAAAGCTCGTCCCGTGGTCGAACAACCACAGCATATCGCTTTGGCGGGAGTTCCTCGTCAGCGATGTGTCGGGCAAACCGATGGAGAATGTCTTCTTCAAGGGCAAGGGGAACAAACATTTCATTATCAATAAGATAGACCCGGCGGCGGGAACGCTGGAAGGGGTGACGGTGTACGAGACGGGAGACGGACCTCATCCGAGGGCGATAACCGCCCCGGTCGGCAAATGGACAAAGAAGGACATGAAGCTGTTCGACGGCTCGATACACAACTACGACTCCGCCGGACACTTGGAGTATCAGATAGATTTCGAAGAGCTTTCATTGAACATAGAGAGGGAGATGGACGAGATATTCGGGGAGCAGAGATCGCCGCAGGAGATGAGCATAACGGAACTGAAGGATAAGATAGCGCTCTATAAGGAAAGCGGGATAGACACTAGGCAGTTCGAGACAGACCTGCACTTCAAGACGGCGGTTCCGGCGGCGAGTTTCATACTAGTTCTGGTGGGCGCTCCGCTGAGCATCAGGGCGGGACGGAGCGGGATGATGGCCGGGGTGGCTGTGACGGCAGCTCTGGTGCTGCTGTACTGGGTGGGAACGATTGTGAGCACGATGCTAGGCAAGAAGGGCGTGCTGCCCCCGGTGGTCGCCGCGTGGTCTCTAAACTTTATTTTCCTCGCGGTGGGAATCATTCTAGTGTCCCGCACAAGAAAATGACATCCGGAATCCGACATAAAAAAAGACGCGCGACTGCAAAAGCCAGCCTGACGGCTGTGGGAGCGGCGCTCTTGTTTGTGTTTGCGCTCGCCCTGCCCTCCGCCGCTCAGGACGCTCCGCAGGACGGCGACGAGCTTATCGTCATTGAATCCGCCGACTACATGCGCCGCGAGCAGGAAACTCAGATAACAGTCCTGAAAGGCGACGTCAAGTTCAAGTACGGCGACATTTCCGTAAGCTGCGACGAAGCCACGCTGGACGAGAATCGAAAGACCGTCTTCGCCCGCCACAGCGTAAAGATGACAGGCCCGCAGGGCGACTACGTGGGCGACTCCCTGTTCTACAACTACGACAACGAATGGTTTGAGATAGTGAACGGCAGCGGCTCGACCACCGCCGAAGGCGTTTCCGGGCGGCTGTTTTTCTCCGCCGATTTTATCAAAGGCGATCCGCAGAGGATAAAGCTGAACAAAGCGCGCATGACTACGTGCGAGCCGGACTGCAAGACGGAGTACCACCTGAGAGCGAAGGAAGTGACGATCCGCCCGAGCATCAAAATCGTCGCCCGCGACGTGTACGTGTTTTTCGGCGGAACGCGCTCGATTTATTATCCTCTCTATGTGATCAGCCTTAAACAGGACCGGCGGCACACGCCGGAAATGGGCTACAACAAGACGGACGGTTTCTACGTCAACCACGACTACGCGTATCTGACGAAAGACAATATAGACGGCTGGGCGCTGATCTACCTCGCGTCGAAAAAAGGCGCGAAATACGGCGCGGAGCACATGTACACTTCCAAAAGGTTGGGCGGCGACGGAAGAAACTGGTTCCTCACAAACAGAGAGAAAGACACCGGGAACTCGACCAACATGGCAAACGTGACGCAGAAGTTAAATCTGAACGACCGGATGTCGGGGGATTTCTCGTTCAACCGAACAAGCTCGTTCATCATCGACAGACCGGGATCTCGGCGAAACACAAACCGGACTTCGTTTAACCTGACCCGAAGCGTGCGCGAAATCAAGGAAGGCCCATCGGGAACGGTCAAAGGAGCCGAGCGCAGGCGGATGACGCTCGGAGTTACGACGACCACCACCCAAACCCTCACCGGCGAGTCCGTCACGGGCAACTATAACTTCGGGCACACTCTGAACCATTCGCAGAAGCTCAACACGAATTACACGTACCGTCTGGCGACCACAGGCGGGACGAACAAGACGGAAAGCAGAAACGCGGACTTCAGATCGACCACCACGTACACCGGCGACCTCTACAGGCTTACCGTGGCGACGCAGAAATCTTTCGATCTCTCGGAGCAACAGAGCGCCACGAAGTCGCTGAACACTCTCTGGCCGAAAGCGACGTTGGCGTTGCAACCGAAGCTTTACTCAAGGTTTATTCCATTGAAGTATGTTCCGATAACCGCGATAACGCTCAACCACGAAAGAATACGACAGGGGACAAGGAGCGATAGCGAGGCGCTGCGGCACGCTTCCGCTTCAATAACAGCCGCAAAGACTCTGTTGCGGACGAACAGGTTCGAGTTCAAGACTTCGCAGAGATACGACCAGAGCTTCTACAGCACGACGGACGCCAACTACCTGATGACGCACTCGTCCGACATGTCGTACTACCTGCAAAAGGCAGGGCCGAACACCTCCGCGCTGAAGTTCAACTTCTCAACCAACAAAGATTCCGGAGGGTGGCCGAACAGAAACACTGTGAACCGTGAAAGCTCGAGGCTGCGCGGCGAGTTCGCTTTCAACAGGCCCAAAACGACTCTGACGATGAACACGCAGTACGATTACCGCGCGGCTCAAGGCTCGCGCTATTCGCCCATGACCATTCTGGTGAACAGGTCGGCGACCCAAAACACGCGCTTCACGCTCCGGAGTTCGCGGAACCTAAACACGCACAGATGGGGTTACTCGGACATCAGCATGGAGTTGAGGAGAAAGAACACGTTGCTGAACGCCAGCACGACATGGGACACTGAGAAGGGAGACCTGAGGGCGGCCACGCTCTCAGCGGCGTCGACCCGCAGCAACGGCTGGAAGGTCGCCGTCCAATCAAGCTGGTCTAGAAATATGACGGACAGCATTATCAAGGACGTCGTCGTCACAAAAGAAAGATGCTGCACTATAATTGAAATGAAGTACAACACGACGCGCGAGGAATTCCAGTTGCAGTATATAATCCGCGCGTTCCCGCAGAAAAGACTCGGATTCACGCAGAGCGAGCGGGGATTCGACCTCGACGACTCGTTCTGGACGACGCAGTCGCAGACGCGGCAGTTGGGAACGAACTGAAGGCGGAGGACAGAATGAGGATTTCTGAATCGACGAAAAAGCAGGGACGGCTAGTCGCGCTCGCGTCGGCGCTGTTCGCCGCCGCCGTCGTTTCAGGTTGCGCCAGATACGCTCCGTCCCCATTGCCGACGACCCCGAAATACCGGGTAATTGAGATCAACCTCAAGACGGCGTCTCCGGTTTCATCGGATTACTTTTATTACGTCGCGCTGGACATCGGCCCGACGCTGTCAGAAGAAGGCCCGCGCGAAATTTTGTCCGGACCCGACCGCGCGAAAAACTGGGAATACTACATCAGGCTTTATGATGGCGTGTTCACCGAGAAAATCATATCTGCCGCAGAAGACATCGACGAAGAGCCGGAAGTCTTCAACCACAACTCGCCCCTGTTCGAACTCGCCGAAGTTTCCGGCAATTCGATTAGAATAATCCTGAGAACCGCCGGGCTTATCCCCGACAACGCTTACATCAAATTCAATTTCGTCACGGGATATTATCCGATACGCGACAATGATTCGCCCGCGCTCGACTTCCTGACCCAGCCGTTGATAACATTTCAGACGCGGCTTAACAACTACACCGACAACGAATTGAACTCATTTATAAGCACACACCAGAACGCGCAACATCCGGCGGCTGATATTGACGAGTGGTCGGTCGAAGTTTACGAAAAATAGCGCCCCCCGCCAGCCCCAACGGCTACCGTCAGCAAATCAAAACTCGAACCCGCTTCAACTTTTATCCAGAGGGACTTTGACTTCAATGTCCGTCACCGGATACGAGGAGCAAGGGTGAAAGACGTCGAATTTTTTCGCGGCCAGCCTGCGTCTGTCCGTCTCCGGGATGACAAACACTTTCCCGTTCATTAGGATGGACGCGCAGAAGCCGCATTCGCCCGATCTGCATTCAGACGGCGGGGCGATGCCGGCGCGTTCGAGCGCGACAAGAGCTGATTCGCTTGAGTTCGCCGGAATGACCGTCGTCTCGCTCCCGCAATGAACCGTCATCGAGAAAGATTTGCCAGCGGCGTCCGTCGGATAATCAGGATGAGCCGAAACATCGGCGGTCTCTCCGAAAACCTCCCGGCGCACCCGTCTCTTAGGCAGTTCGAACTGCTTCAACTCGGTTTCGAGGAAGCTGTACATGGCTTGAGGGCCGCAGATGAAGAAGGATTTGCCCGCCGGGTCTCCGGCGAGTTTGCGGATTGAGTCGGCAGTGAGGAACCCGGTCGGCCCGCACCAAGCGGCGTCCGGTTCGCAGCATACGAAATGGACGTTTATCCTGTCCGGGGCCTGAGCCGCAAAAGCTTCGAGATCGCTTTTAAACATAATTTCGTCCGGCCTGTTCACGCCGTACAGCAGAGTGAATTTAACGTCGGCTCCGGTTTCGACGATGTCCTTTAACATCGAACGGAAGGGAGTGATTCCGCTGCCGCCGGCGAGGCCGACGATATGCCGCGCGTCGCGCAAAGGTTCGACACAGAAGAATCCCGCAGGGCCTGAGGCTTCGATTTTCGTCCCCACGCGCCATTCTTTCCACGCGTGTTCGGAAAGGAATCCGCCGTCCTTCTTGCGGATAGTTATCTCGTAGAAGCCGCCGTCGGCTGCGTCCGCAGGCGAGGAGGAAATCGAGTACGGACGCGCGACGCGGACGCCTGAGATGTCGATTTTAAGGCTTAGGTATTGGCCCGCCCTGAAAACTGCGGGCGCGGCAGTCCCTGATTCCATGTCGGAAACGAGCCTGAACACGCGAGCGCCCGCGGCTTCTTGGCGAACATCGGCTATAACGAGCCGTTGAAGTTCGGGGTGCAGCGCGCGGGCCAGAGCGGCCATCGCGTCCCCGGTCTGCGGCTCGGCGGACGCCTTCTTCATCCTTTTTTTGCGTTCCGGCAACAGTTCCAGAAGCGCGGCCATATCTTTAAGACCATCGAAATTTATCAGTTCGCTCATCGCGTCATCCTCCCAGTCCGGCGAGAGTTTTCAGGCCGGCAGACCGCCCGGATATCAGCGAGCTGCTGAACCCGTGCCCCATTGTCGCGAATCCTCCCGCGACCTCCAGCCCCTTGATGTATGATTCGTCCTTTTCGGACAGTATGCGCGGGATTATCGAGTCCCACGGGTCAAGCTCGTACCCGTAAATCCCGCCGTTGAAGGAGCGGGCGTACCGCGCGAATGTCGCCGGAGTAGCCACCTCTATCTCCTCCACCCGCGAGCGGATGTCCGTTCCGAGCGCGTCGTCGAACTGCGATATCATCGCGTCCGCCAACCGGTTCTTAAGCGCGGCGTATTCCTTGGGCTTGACCGCGTCCCACACACCCGGCTTGTAGAGCGTGGTCATCGAGATTATCGTCGTGCCTGGAGGCGAGCAGTCGGGGATGGCGTTGTTCAGGCAGATGGTGGCCTGCATGTCCACAAGGTCGAGCTTTTCCATGGACCCGTACACTGCGTCCGTGTTCATCGTCTTGGAAATGAAATAGCCGTAGTCGTTCACGCCCAACTCAACCGGTGAAGCGTCTAGGCCGAGGTAGACGACGAACCCGGCCCCGCCCAGCTTGCGGGAGTTGACGTTACGCAACGCGGCTGCGGGAGCCTCGGAGGCCGGGCTGACCAGCGAGCCGTAAAGCTGCGTCGGAGACGTGTTGGCTATTACCGCCGACGTTTTGATGGTCTCGCCGGATGCCGTGACAACGCCCTTCACCCTGCCCCGCTCCACCAGAACGCGATCCACGCGAGTATTGTACTCCACCCTGCCGCCAAGCTCCCTGACACGCGCCTCTATCGCGTAAGACATTTCCTGAGAGCGCAGCCTCGGTATCCATGCGCCGTAGTCGATATAGTCGATCAGCATCGCCGCCCAGATGGTGAAGTTCATCCTGCTCATCGGGATGCCCAAGTAGCACCAGTACGGATACAGCAAATCGACGGCCTTGGGTGGTATTCCCATTTTGAGGGTCACTTCGTCGACGGTCTTAGGCAGAGTGCGGAGGAACGTCACGACGTTGGACGCGTTGCGGCGCGCGTCATCGAAAGGATCGGCGGACTCGGCGACGAATTTTTTAAGGTCTTTCATTATGCGTTTCGGGCTGGGGTTGGACGCGGTTTTGGCTAGCAGGCCGAGCGCGCCGCTCACCTCGCGGCACAGCGCGAAATAGCGCGTCAACGGCTCCCTGCTGCCGGGGACTTTCTCTTCTATCGCGTCGATAAAAGGAGCCTCGCCGAACGGAAGCCGCGCGTCCATCCCGCTGTCCGTCAGGATAACCCTGTACGCCTCCGGGATGGGAACCCAGTCGATGTCGACTCCGCCCTCGTCTTCGAGGAATCGCCGCACGCCGCCCTTGTTGTTCTCCGGGCCGATGCTGGACAACTCGTGAAGGGCCGCCTCGAACTCGAACCTGCCCCTAACAAAACTGGTGGCGAACCCGCCGGGAGCGTTGTGCTGTTCGAGCACGAGGGGTTTCGCCCCTCTCACCGCCAGCGCGAGCGCCGCCGCCAGCCCGCCGTTTCCGGCCCCGATTATCACAGCGTCGCACGCGCCGCCCAATTTGGCTTTCTTTCCTTCCGCCATGTCGCCGTCACCTCCGGATTTCTCTTTTCACATCGCTATGATATCCGCGCCCGCTCCAAAAAGTCAAAGCCGACGCGCCTATTCGACTCCGTTGCGCGCCAATATCTCTTTCAAATCCGCCGCATAAACGCCTGTGGTTGTGCCCACATACAATATCTTTCCGGCTTCGTCGTACGAAACCGCCCTCGCCCCAGCCCCAACTTTCAGTTTCGCCAATTCCTTCTTCGCATCCACATCATAAACCGACAAGTCGCCCTGATAGTGCGCGAGCGTGAACAGAAGGCCCGATTTCCGGTCGCACTCTATCTCCCGCACGCCGAACCCGGTCGGAATCCACCCCTTCCTTTCGAGAGTGAGCGCGTCCAGCGCGTCCACCCTCCTGTGAAGCGGCCTCGCCACAAGCAGCAACCCCCTGTCGGGCATCGCGCAAATGCCCACGTTCATGAACCCGTTGAACGCCGTCTTTATGTCGCCGTAGTTTTTTCCTTCCACGCGGTGAACAAACGGCGAAAAAAACCAGTTGCTCGCATAGAACGCCCCCGGCCTCTCGCTTCTCTCTATCGCATATATCCAGCCCGTGCCGTTTGGAAGCGTCACATGTCTTCGTTTGCCGCTCTTCAGGTCGTACACGATAATGTTGTTGATGATTTCCTGCGCTATCGCCGCCGTGTCCGAGCCTGTCTTCTCGACATCGACCGTGTGAGACTCGAATATCTTTTCGTCGAACATGCCGGCGAGGTCGAGAGAGAGGGATTTAAGGCCGTACACGCTCCCGATGAGGACCCTGTCGTGTTCGGGGAAAACCGCTATTCTTCGCGGCTCGGGAATGTCGTGCGGCGAAACTATTTCCGCGCCTGTGGCGGCGTTGATGTAGCGTGCGTTCGGTTTGTCCCTCGACGTCACATAAAGGCGGGACAGCTCGCTGTCATATTTCACGTCGTACACCCTGCCCGCATCGCTTATCTTGCGAAGCCCGCCGCCCGCCGCGTCTCCTGCGTTGACGATCTCAAGCGCGAACGCAGCGCATATCAGAGCGCAGACTGGGAACGAGCATGCCGCCAGAGTTTTGAAAATGGAAGTAGCGCCGATTTTTCGCGAATCGCGCCGCCGCGCCGCGCGCCATGCGATGAATCCCGCGCACCCTGCGAAAAGCGCGCCGGACGATAACACAGCGTCAAACCGCGACAGCGCCGCATATAACCCCGCGCCAACGGCAACCGTCCCGGCTGCTTTTAAAATTTGCGCGCGCCTCGACACGCCGCCTACGGCTGCCGCAAACGCTCCGACCGCAAGATGCGCCGCGAGGAAACTCAAAGCGCCGAGCCGCGTCTTCTCGGATTCAATGAGAAATCCTGTGAAAACCGCTCCTAGAATAAGAAGCCATGCGTAGAATCGCGCAATCGCAACTGCGGCGCGGCCGACCGCCGACAGCGGGACTCCCGGTTTTCTCTTCAGTATTTTTCCTGCCAAACCGGACACAGCCGCGATTATCGCCGTCACTGCCGCCGCCGGAATCCCCGCCCACAACAACGCCAGAAGCGACAACGCCGAAAGCGTGTATATCAATATAAACAGCGCCGGAGCCGCGTGCTCTTCCCCGAAATTAAACACTCCGGGCGCGAGCTGCGCCACTATCGCCGCAGCGATTATCAGCTTCGACGCGACCGAGATGTTTCTTGCGGAAAAAACAGTTCTGACGAGGTTCCACAACAACCCGCCCGCGCCGCGCGCAAAAGCCGCTACCGCTCCAACAGCGCGTTTCACAAGTTCCCTCATCTCCTCCCGTCCCCGCCCGCGCTTTGCCACTTCGCAATATCGACGCGCGCGTATCCCCTCTCGGACGCGAAAGTCAAAAAGTTCCTCTCCCTGTCGTATTCCATCCTTTTTATTTTCCGTCCGACGTTCACTGTGCCGGCAATCCTCCGTTTCGCCCAATCGATTCTGTAAATATCCCCCGTCAGATAGTTCGAGACATAAAGGAATCCGTCTGAACCTGCCGCTATGTCTCTGACCCCGACAGGCGTCTTCATCCGCGCCCGGTCTTCGAGCGTCGCCGGGTCCAGCTCGACAATTTCCCCGCCGTTCAGGCTCGTATACGGCGCGGTTATGAAAACAGTTTTTCCTTCAGGGCCGATACAAATCCCCAACGGATAGACCGACATATCGCGCATCCGCAACAGCCTTTCGCTCTGGATGTCATAAGCTCCGATATAAATGCCGTTGAACATGTAAATGAAATACACTATGCCATCCGGGGACATCGTAGTCTCCACTATCGAGCCGCCGTATCCCTCGCGCATAGGCTCCAGCTTCTTCGCCTCCAACCCGTCGAGCGAATACACTATCGCCCTGCTGTGTGTGGTCTCGCCGAAACCGGCGAACAGCGAGCGCGACTCCTCGTCGGCTTCGAGCCAGTACGGGCCTCCGAACCGTCCGTAGCGATACTCCTTTTTCTGCGTCATTGACTCCTCGTCGAAAACCAGCATCGCTCTGTCCTGCGGGCACGCGAAAAAAAGTCGGCCCGTCGCCGCGTCTTTGTGAAGCGAGAAAAAACCGCAACCAATAGTGACTATCTCTCCTGAATCGAAGTCGTAAGAAAACGAAATCTCGTTGCTCGCGCCGATGTAAACCCTGCCGCCGGACTCTGCCGCCGCGCGGTATCTCTCGCGAATCTGCCAGACGCGTTTGCCGCCCAGCGTTTCCCTTATCTTCTTCGCGGGTATGAGTTGCGCGCTTTCGTCGCAGAAGTTGACGTAGTATTGAACAAAAGAAGGTTCCGGGCCGGCGGCGCACTTGTCCGCCATCGAGAATATCGACGCCGCCACAGCGAACGCCGCACACGACGGAACCACCGCCGCCTGCGCCGCGACGCTAAATACCGGCCTCCCGGTCTTCGCCGCCCAGAATACCGCCGCCGCAACCGCAACCGCGAGCGCTGGAAAAAACCACTTGAACATCATCCACGCCACATAAAACATCGGCTGCCACAACGCCAACGTGTGCGCGCATATTACGTAGAAAATCGCGAATAGGACAACCGCTCCCGCTCCTTTGCGGCTGGAAAAAGCGTCCACAATCGAACAGATTAGAAATACGGCGATGTAGAAAACCCCTATGAATATCGCCAACGGCTTGGAAAGGGCCGACAGGCCGGGCAGGGGCGAAGGAAAATGCGAATAAAGCACGACGGGAGCGAGCAGAACACCCCTCCCCGCCGTCAGAACGATGAACCGCCCTGTCTTGAAAAACACACTGTTCTTTTCAGATTGCGAGGCGCTTTTCACATCTGCGGACTTGAAGACGAACACCGCGAACCTGACCGCGAGCAAGGAGACCTTTCGAAGCGAGGCGGAGAGTCTCAGGATGCGGCCCCGCGCCGCCCCGGCTCTCCCGGCAAGCGCCCCTAGCGCGCCCGCCGCAAAATACAGCGCCGCCGCCAGCGCCGCTAGGTATATTATCCCCACAATTATCTTTGTCATCAGACGGCTTCCTGTCGCTGACTGAAATGATACCGCCGCCCAAATCTTTTTTCAATCACGACGACTGCTTGCGGCATCCGAGGCCGCGTTTGCGGAATAACGCGCGCCCGCCTCCATGTTGACCCCGGCGCTTCCCCTGATATAATGATTTTTATGGAGCTTCGCTGAAATGGGAACCAAACACGCCGTCTCCGCTTCACGGTGGAAAGTCTTGTTCGTCCTCTCGGCGCTATTCGTCTGTTTCAACATTCTTCTACATTCCATAGAGCCGATTTCAGACGGCGACTCCTTCGAGTACGCGGGCGTCGCGCGCAATATCCTTCGCGGCGAAGGCCTTCGAGAAGACTTGCTGCGCTCTTACGCCATCCCCGACCAGCCTCTTCCCCACCCGGCCTCGCAAAGGGCCAACCTCTATGTGTTCTTCGTCGCGCCCTTCCAAGCCGTCTTCGGGGATTCCCACTGGGCTTTCCTCGCCCCGTCGCTGATCGGCCTCTTTATCTTTCCTCTGGCCGTCTATTGGGCGGGCAGGCGGCTCTTCGGCGAAGACCCGGCTTGGCATTCCGCCCTTCTCTCCCTCTTCCTGCCTTCCTTCCTCCGCCTCTACTACCTCGCCGACCCCGGCCTGCCGGAAGTCTGGCAGATGATATTCTATCTGCTGTTCGCCGTCTTCCTTTATGAAGAAAGATACGCCGCCGCCGGGTTGTTCATGGGCCTCGCATACCAGTTCCGCCCGAACAGCGTCGCGCTCATACCCGCCGCGCTGATATGGATGGCCATCCGCAGGAGAGACCGCCTGTTTTCGACCGCCTCGCTCAAGATGTTCGCCCTCGCCTTCCTGATCGTCCTTCCCTTTCTTGTCCGAAACTGGATGGTGTTCGGCTCTCCAACATACAACGAACAGATAGTCGGCGCGGCCAAAGTTTACGACGGGACGCTGCGCGAGCATTTCGAAGACGCGCGCATGTTCGCTGTGGTGTTCAACTACGAAGCGTATCGCGGAGGATGGCAGGACCCGTCCGGCTCCTTCGCCTCAAACTTCGCCGCCGTACTGCTCGCCAACGCCAAAATGGCTCTCTTCGGCAAACAGTCCGACATTCTTTACATCCCCGGCATTTTTCAGACCTTAGGACTTCTGACACTCCCCTTTATCTTTCTCGGCGTCCGAGCTTCCAGAGGGTCGCCCGCGACTTCTCTGGCCCTCGCCGTCATCCTGTTTCAGACAGCCATGCACGTCGTCATGATTACTTATTCGGATAGGTACTTCATGTGCGTCGCGCCTTTCGCTTTCATGCTCTGCGGAGCCGGATTCGCCGAGTTCAGGCGCATGTTCGCCTCCCGCCCATTGCTTTCTTCGCCTAAACTCCCCGCCGCGATAATCGCCTTCCTCATACTCTCGGAATCGGCGGGACTGCTGGTTTTCGGAGTCGCTCGCATGGCGGGCGACTCCCGCAAAAACATATACGCCGAACTCAACTCAGCCTGCGAACACATCCGCAATACTACAGCCCCCGGCGACGCCGTGATGACATACCCCTTTTTCTCGACCCACTACCTCTGCGACCGCCCAACCGTCCCTTTGCCGTACGGCAATATTAAGTCCGTCGCCGAAGTCGCCGCAAAATACAATGTCAAGAACATAGTCTTCGCCTCGGCGTGGCGCGTTGACCGCTTCCCGGAGTTGCCGTTCACGAACACGGTCGCCTCCGGAATGCGGCTGACCCTTTATTCCGTCGATAGAGACAAGCTCGGCGAATATATTAATGACCCCGACGCGAATTACATCGAGAGCCTAAACCCTGTGGCCGGTTTCCTTTCAGGGCGTTTCAATTTTGAGTTCGCGCCCCCGCTTTATAAAGTCCTGCCCGCCCTTGCGCGCGGCGTCGTTCCGGGTCTAGCGGCGTATCTCGCCGTTTTCCTTCTCTTCGCGCTTGCCTTCCTGTCTCCGAAAAGCTTCGCGCGCTCCGCGTCCCTTTTCGTTCTATCCGCCGCCATCATCGCGGCGCAGGTCTTCCGAATGAGCGCGATATTCGCCCCGATACTCGCCCCGGCCCCCCCGTTGAGCATGGTCCAAGCCGCTCTCGCCGCCGAGACCGCGCCTCCGCAAAAACAAACCCTAATCGTCATCTCGGAAAACCCGATAGCCGCAGCCGCAGCGCAATCCGCGTTGTCAAAAAGATTCCCCGTTTCAAGCGTCGCATCCGCCCCGCCGGATTCGCTCCCGGAAAACTCCGCCCTATTCATCGCAGTCCAGCCCGCCGCCTCTTGGCTGTCCGATAAATCTTCTTTCAAAATAAACATGCAAACTCAGCGTCAGGCCAATGACATACGCGACAAAGCGACCGCAGCCCGCCGCGCCCTCGGCGAAACCGCCATCCCCATCGCCGGCGGCGTCATCTCATTCTGACCGTAGGCATTCGCGGCTTCAGTTTTTTACGGCAGATAGTTGTTAAAGTTTTTCGTCCGGTACTGCGGCGCGGTGGTGTTTAGAAAAAATATTATCCCGGATATCAGGCTTATCTTGAAGAATTTCTTTTCGCGCAGCATCCTCGGGATGAGAAGGAAGAAAAGAACGACCGGGGGGATTTTCACTCGCAGCAGCTTCCTGACCAGCTTTTCCAGCGCCGGAGACGCCGCCGCAATGTCAAACAGCGCGTACAACGTCTCAAACTCCCTGTCCTTCTTCGTGTGTATCTCCGGCGTCATAATCCGCATGCCCGTCTCTTCGTAATTGACATCCAGCAAGCCATCTTTCACCGCGTCCTCCACCATCCTCGTGCGCGGGATCGGCGACAGGAACGTCACCCTTATGTTGTCCGCCTTGATAAACCGGTTCAACCTAACGGTCTCGAACGCGTTTTCAATCGTCTCATACGGCAGGGCTATCATATTGAACGCGGTCAGAATCAGCCCGTGTTTTTTGACGAGCTCCGCAGCCGCGATTATCTGGCTGTCCAGATAATGCTTGTTGAGCTTGTCGATGCGCAGTCGCTCGTTTCCCGTCTCCACCCCGATGGCGATCCCCGCGCAGTTCGCCCTCTTCATCTCCGCCACCATCTCGTCGTCGATGTCGTGCACCGTCGTGTTGCAGGTGAACGGGATGTCGCCGAATCTCTTTCCGTATTCCCGGCTGAACTCCATCACCCACGGCTTGTCGTGAGTAAAAATATCGTCTGAGAAGTGAATGCTGCGCACGGGAGCCAGCCGCTTCATGTCCGCTATCTCATCGATTATCCGCGACACCGGTTTTCTGCGCAGATAGCGCCCCTTGCCCGTGAAAAACCCCCTGAACGTGGCGTTGTAACAGAAACTGCACGCGTTCGGGCACCCCCGCCCGCTCGTGAACCTCTTGACGCTGATTATCTTCATGAACCGATACTTGAAGTACAGCCCCCTGTCGGGCAGAGGAAGCTCTTCTAAATCCTGAATGAGCGGCCTCATCTCATTGATCACAACCTCGCCGTCCTTCTTCACCGTCAGGTTCGGCGTGTCATAATAGTCCTCTCCCCGCTCCAGCTTGTCGGCGAGATCAAGTATGGCATGCTCCGATTCGCCCCTCGACACGATATCCACCTGAGGATCATTTATCACCTCTGGAAACAGCATCGGATACGTGCCGCAAAACACGATGGGAGCCTTTGAGACCTCCTTCGCCTCGGCGGCCATCGACAGCGCAACCCGTTCCCCCCAGATGTCCATCGGAACCACTATCAGCCCCGCCCCGCTCTCGGCCACCTTGTCCGCGAATCGCTTCTCGTTCTTCTTGAAGAACAAATCCGTCTCATGCCCCCGGCTCTTCAGCAACCCCGATATATCCGTCACCGCCAGAGACTCGTTGATCCCGTTGTCCTGCAGGAAAATAACTTTCATCGGACTCCCCAATTAAAGATCGCCGCAAACGCAATCTCTTGAAAACTGCCACAATTCTAACTCCAACTCCGTCCCCTCCGCAAATCCCGCCGCCGCCATCCCCGGATTTGCCTTCGCTGGTTTTATTTGTAGAATATGACATTGAATCAGACTTTTGCGGATTCTACGCGCGCGGAGCGTTTTCGCCGCAATACCGCGTCCGGGACAGATTCTTAATGGACGGCCTTTACAGAAAACTTTTATTAAGAGAGGGAGAGAAGTTCCGGCCCTCGCTCGAAAACAAGGTGGCGCATCAGCACGAGCGTGAAATCTCCCTGCTCACCGTCTGGATGGACAGGGAAAGGAACGCCAACATATTCAGGATTGTAAATGAGGAGATTGAAAGGCTCAGGACGGCAGGAACAAAAGAAATCCGGATTCTGGACATCGGTTGCGCGTACGGAAACCATATCTTCATGCTGAACGCCCGCTACGGCGGCGGGCGCGACATCCGCTTCGCCGGAATCGACATAGACCCAAAGGCTTTGGAATTCGCAAAGGCTTTCAGCGAAGCGATACCGGGATACGACAACTGCGAATTTTCAGAGGGCGACGTCGACGCCGGGCTGGTATTCGAGGACGGCTCTTTCCACATCATTCTCTGCTCGGATGTTCTCGAACACAGCCAAGACCTCGCCGCAGCTTTGAGAGAGACCGCGCGGACGCTGAAACCCGGCGGAAAAGTCGTGTTCACTTCTCCACTGAAAAACAGCCTTTTCAAGACGGCCTCAAAAATCCTGAGCGCCGTTTCGTTCGGAAAACTTGAGAAAAAGTATTACGACGGCGGCACAAAGCCGGGCATCGGCAAGACCGACAAGCCGGAACACGGTTACGGCCACATATCCGAAATGAACCTGAAAGGATACCTTAAGGCGGGCGCGGAAGCGGGCCTAGCTCCGGCAGAGATTATCCCGGCGTCTGTCTTCAGCGGCAGCATGTTTTTCGACAGGCATCCGATTCTGCTCGCCTGCCTCGTGTTCATCGAAGCGCTTCACAGAACGTTCAGACTCGTCTCATGGGCTCACGGCGTCCAGATCGTTTTCGTAAAAAAGGATTAGAACGGCTGCTTGCTTTAGTAATACTACCGCATAAATCATAATATTTTTATAAGAAGCTGTAAGCCTGATTCGCCGACAGCGCTCGCAGATTCAAAATCATTGTTTTATGGCAACACAAATGAGTCGTTAGCATAAAAAACGATAATCAAGCCTTGCTATATTATGGATTACCTGCGTTTGCCGAGGGCGATCGCTTCGTCATAAACGGAGGCGAGGAGAAATGAAAGAGAGCGTTCATCGAAGTTGACGACGCGGGCGCGGGCGCCGCGCACCAAACGCTCACGCAACGAAAGGTCGGCTTCGATATCGAGCAGTCGCTCGGCCAATCCCTGCGCATCGCCCGGCGCGAAGAACAGGCCGCTGTCGTTGTCGGAAATAATTTCGAGCGGGCCGCCCGCGCCGGCGGCGACGCAAGGCAGCCCCGCAGCCATAGCTTCCAGCAGGGCTATTCCGAACGGCTCGGCGCGGGAGCACAACACAAAAGCGTCCGACGCGGCCAGCAGTTCTCCGGGGTTGTCGACATATCCGGCGAGCGTCACGCTAGCTGAAACGTTCAGGGCGGCGGCGGCGGACGGCAGCGACTCTCTCAACGGGCCTTCGCCCGCGACGATGAAGTGGAAGCGTCCCGGGAGCGCGCGGTCGAGGACGGCTGCGGTTTCGAGAAGCGTGTCCAGCCCTTTCTCCGGCGCCAGACGCGAGAGCGTGGAGACAAGGAACCTTCCGGGAGGGACGCCGAACCTGTCGCGTATCCGCTCCGAGTCTTCGGGCATAAGCTCCTCTTTGAAAGGCCCTCTCAGGATGTCTATTCCGTTCGGGATGACAACACCCCGCTCTCCGAGCGCGCCTTCGCGCAGTTCTATAGCGGAGCGAACGGCTTCGGAGACGAATATGACGCGCGCGAACCTCTTGTTCATGCGGGCATATATCCGGGCGTAAAGCCTTTTAAGGGCGGGGTTGGATATTGTCGCGTATCTATCCTCGATGAAGTGGCGGGTGGCGACGACTGGCGGGTTGCCGGAAAGCCGCGCCGCCGCAAGAGACAGAAACGCGCTTATTCCGAGATGGGCATGGACGAGCGCGACATTTTCGGTCGCAATGATGTTTCTCAGGGCGGCGACGGACGAAGTGTCTCTGAGGTTGGCGAGAGGCACAGGGAAGTGGGGTATTCTTTCGGCCCTGAGAGCTTCAGTAAAACGTCCTCGCGGAGGCGAGGCGACCAGAGGCTTATGGCGGGCTGGGTCCAGACGTCGCGCGGCGCTGAGAATGTTTCTCTGCGTGCCGTAAAGGTCTGAATCGCAGACGACGTAGAGAACGGCGGCTGGGGCCACGGGTCAGATTCCCATTTCTATGTGGTGTCGCTTCAGGTCGAGAGATGAAAGCATTCCCGCCCATTCAGTTTCCGCCGGCGTGTTGTCCTCTATATAGGTCGCAGCCGGAAAAAGCGCCAGAAATATGGCAAACGGAATGCCAAGCCCGCGAATAAGCTGATACGCGAACATATTCACAGTCGCAAACGCCACGACGGCTGCGAACAGCGCTATGTAAAAGGAGTAAAAGAAAGGATCTGTCGTGCGGCCGATGCGGCGGACGATATTTACGAAGAAAGACACGAAGATCGCGCACAGCGCAATCATAGCCGGAACGCCCCTCTCGCTGCCGATGTGAAGGAAAAGATTGTGAATCTCGCTGTTGTGAGGCTCGTTGTAGACCAGAGTGACATATTCTAGATTGCTGCCGAGTCCAACGCCGAGCAGAGGATACGTGGAGATGGTGTCCGTTGCGATTTCATACTGGCGGAGGCGGCTAAGAGAAGCCTCGTCAGCCACGCGCGGAGCCGAATAAAGCCTTCCTATGTAACGGGGAGGCGCGGCTACTGCAAGAACCGTTATCGCCACGACTATGAGCGCGAACGCTCTGATGAACTGTATCATCCCTCTTATCTGCGCGGACAATACTATGCCTAATATTGTGGCAATCCACGCTCCGCGCGAGAATGTCATCAAAAGCGCGGCGGTGTTCAATATGATTATCGCATAGTAGAAATATTTCGTTTTGAGGTCTTTCTGGGCCAAAGCCAGATTGAAAGTGAAGACCAAGTTCATCGCCAGATATGAGCCGGTGGCGTTGAAATGCCCCAGAGCGCCGAATATCCTCGTGTCGCCGCCGCCGAGTTGGAAATACTGAAGTATCCCTTGTATCGACACGAGAGCGCTGACAATCACTATCGCGTAAATAATCGCGTCAAGCACGCCCCGTTTGTAAACCGCGACGACAATCAGAAAATAAGCAAAGACGAAGAATTCCAGAGTCTGCGCCAGATTTGCGAACCCACTAGACATGTCTCTGCTGTTTATCATGGACAACACGGTGAGAGCGACAAAAATGAAAATTATTCTGTTCAGGTGGGTAGAAGGAACGCCGCGCTCCCGCCGGAGGTTTGAACGGACGAACATAAGAAAAACAAGAATCACCAAATACATATCGGACAGAGTGAAAAAGAACTTCAAGCCCGGCAAGGTATAGCCGGCAAGCGGGGCTAAGAAAATCAGAATTAGGACCGCCAACTCGAAATTTAGGATGGCGATAAGTGTTAGAATAGCGCCGCCGGCGTAATATGAGCCGACGACGAATTTTGAAACTTTCAGGCTCGTTTCCGGATCTATAAATCCGAACAAAGAATTGAGGACTACTGAGGCTACGATAATCGCGGCCAAGATGAACGCGTGCCTAGGGGAAACCATGTCGCGCGACTGAGCGTTCATCTATTATTCGCCTGTAGCCTCCGAGCGGGGCTGAGGGCCTGACTCTTCGCGCTCCAGAGGAAAAGACAGCCTGACATTAACGGATTTGCCTGTGACAAGCTCGCTGACTTCCACTCTCACGCCCGCTGCGCGGAACTCGCCCACCAACTGCCTTATCATATCGACGCAGGCAGCGGCCCTGCCCAAACTCTCTTTGGAGTATCTGTAGGTTTTTCCGTGCGGCTTCTCGAAGCCGCGTTTGGCCTTCATATATTCTGGCAGGGAGCTTACCAGTTCGCGAGTCTGCTCCACCGTCAATTTTTCCCGGTAAATCTTTTCGAGGGCCTCCATCTGTTTTTTCTCTCCGACTATCTCGGAGAGGAGCCTCGCGTGTTCGACAGTGATAAGTTTGGAGACGACCGCTTTTTTTACGACTTGGGGAAGCTTGAGCATCCAAAGCTTGGCTTTGACCGAATCGACGTCGCGGCCGATGCGTTCGGCGACGGCCTTGATGTCTCCGCCCGCCGCGGCCATCTTGCCGACCGCCTCGGCAGTCTCGACGTCGTCGAGCTGCTCGCGCTGGAGGTTCTCTATGAAGGCAATCTCGATCATGTCCTGATCGTCGAGCTGCCTGACAATCGCGGGGATTGTTTTAAGGCCTATAAGCTTGCAGGCGCGAAGCCTGCGCTCTCCGGCGACAAGCTCGTATCCGCCGCCGAACTTGCGCGCTATCACCGGCTGCAACACGCCCTGTTCCCGGATGGACTTGGCAAGCTCGTCTAGCTTGTCGGGGTCGAACGTTCTTCTAGGCTGATACGGGTTGACCGAAATCTCGTCGACAGGCAACTCGACGACGGATTTCTTTCCCTCTTTTTCGATGATTCCTCTTACGAACCGCTCAAGCATCGGCGCCGCCTTTTCCCTCTAGCGTTTGAGCTTCACTCTCTTCTGCCTCTGCCGGCTGCCGTAGCCGTAGCCGCCGTAATAGTAATAGTAATAATAATCCGGGCTTGAGGCTTCAATGTTGTTGAGGGCCACGCCGATTATGGGAGTCTTCGTGCTCTCTATCATGTATTTGACCTGAACCGCTTCGTCCCGGTTGATTCGTCCGGAGTTAATGACAAGCAGCACGCCGTCGAGCATCTGCGCCATGACCACCGAGTCGATGACGTGTATTGAGGGCGGGCTGTCGAACAGCACGATGTCGGCCTTTCTTTCGACGCACCTAAGGAACTGAAGCATGCGCTCGGAGCGCAGCAGCTCTATCGAATTTGCGGGCAGCGGGCCGGAAGGTATCATGCTCAGGCCTTTGATGCCCACCGGCTGGATCAATCGGTCGACCACAACATCCATGAACGACTCTTTGGGGAGCCTTCCGCTCACGGACAGGTCGCTGACGGCTATCTCCGCTTCCAGTTCTCCTGTGAGTATCGAGCTTAATCCGAGCGAATTGTCGACCCCGAACATCCTGTGGAGCATGGGGCGGCGCAGGTCGGTGTCGATCATAAGCACTTTCGTGCCTTCCTGCGCCATCGATATGGCCAAGTTGGCCATTGTCGTGGATTTCCCCTCGTCCGATTTCGAGCTTGTCACCAGCAGGGTTTTTACAGGCGGGTCCAAGCAGAACAACTGGGTGAAGAAGCTAAGCCGCCTGTATGCCTCGGCTATGGGCGACTTCAACGGCACGTCGGTGATGAGCTTGTTTATGGTTTCCGCGCTGTAAGGTATCGAGCCTAGCACGGGCAGGTTCAGATAGGTCTTGACGTCGTCGCTTGTGCGGACGGTCTCTTCCATCTCTTCGAGGATGAAGGCAAGCCCGATGCCTGACAGCAGGCCGAACATGAGAGCCACCGCCATGTTCTTGGCCCTGTTCGGCCTAATCGGCCTATTGGGCGTTTCGGCTTCGTCGAACACTCTCACTTTTACGTCTTTGCGGACTTCTTCGATCATTATCCTCTGATGCTGTTCGTACAGCATCATGAACAACTCCTCGGCTATCTGTTTTTCCCTGATGAGCCGGCTCAGTTCATACTGCAACTGCGGGTAGTCAAGCTGCTCGGCTTTCAGCTTGTTTATGTTGGATTCGAGGTTGGCGGATCTAACTCTCGCCAACTGCATCCGGGAGTTCAACTCCTCTAGGGCTTCCTGCTCCTTGACGTATTTCGATGGCGATATGACCCTGTTGTTTATAAGGTCGGCCGCGTGCTTGTCCAGTTGTTTTTCGAGCACCGCGATTCTGTCGTCAATCTCTTTTATGGCGGGATGTTCCGGTTTGTACTTCTTAAGTTTCGATTCCTTCTCCATTTTGAGGTTCATCAGCATTGAGGTGACGCTTGTCGAGTCGCCGGAAGTGAACTGGGTCGTTTCGGCGAGCGATTCCACATTCTGCGCCACCAGCAGAGTCTTGTCCCTCAAGGCGGATCTCACGCCTGCGGATTGGGTCTCGAGAAGCCTGACCTCTATGTCCGCCATGATTTTCTCCGTCTCGAAATCGGCTATATTCTTGTTTTTCTGAATCGCCGTTTCGTCGAGCATGACGACGCCGTTCTGCAGGTTGAAATCAAAGATGTTCTTTTCTTTCTCTTCTAGGCTTTCGCGCGCGTGGTCCAGTTGCTGTTTGATAAATTCGAGGGTCTCGCGGTAAGACTTTTCGGAGAGGTCTTTGCTGAAGTCCTCGAAAGCGCGGGCGTATGCGTTGGCGACGCTCGAGCATTCTGCGGGGTTTCCGCCCTCTATCGTCACGTAGATTATTCCGGTGTCCTCGTCGCTCTTGTCCATCACCCTGTTGACAAGCTCTATGGCTTTTTCCGGGGGCCAGTTGAGCTTCTCGGCGGCGCGCTCTGCCACCGCCCTGCTCTTGAGCAGTTTGCGCTGCGTCTCGACGCTCATCGGAGACTGCATGTTGGGCGTCGGCGACG
Organism: bacterium ADurb.Bin236; assembly: GCA_002069885.1. Lineage (GTDB taxonomy): Bacteria > UBP15 > UBA6099 > UBA6099 > UBA6099 > UBA6099. The sequence goes on from MWCD01000008.1 coordinate 58,257, forward strand.
TTATGAGAAGCACCCTGCTAGGCTGGTCTACGAGTATTCTGGCGGTGGCGCTGTACACGGGTTTCAGGTAAATGAAAGTGTACAGAAAGCCGATCAAAGCCACGCCGATGACGCACAGGAAGACGATGAATTTCCGCTTCCAAATAATCGCCCAGTAATCTCTTATCTCCAAAACGTTCCTCCCGCCGTCTCTCGGGCTGTCTTATGCGGATGTCTCAGGTTCCGACCGACCATGAGTTCAGGTATATCTCCTGTTCGGGCGTCAGCTTGTCTATGCCGACCCCCATGCACTTAAGCTTCAGGCGGGCTATTCCCGCGTCGATCTCCGCCGGGACGGCGTAGACCTTTTTCTGCAGGCCGCCGGCGTTGAGCTTCATATATTCCGCGCAGAGGGCTTGATTGGCGAAAGACATGTCCATAACGCTCGCCGGATGCCCTTCGGCGGCGGCCAGATTCACGAGCCGTCCTTCTCCGATCAGCATCAGCCTGCGGCCGTCCTTCATGCGGAACTCGTCCACCATCGGCCTGACTTCCTTCTTGCCGGCGGACATCTTTTCGAGGGCCGTTATGTCTATCTCGACGTTGAAGTGTCCGGAGTTGCACATGACGGCTCCGTCCTTCATCGCCTCGAAATGCTCCTTGCGCAGCACGTCCCTGTTGCCGGTGAGGGTGATGAACACGTCGCCGATCTTGGCGGCGGCCTTCATCGGCAGCACCTCGAATCCGTCCATGACCGCTTCGAGCGCGGGCAGCGGGTCGATCTCCGTGACGATTACGCGCGCGCCCATTCCCCGCGCCCTCATCGCCACGCCTCTGCCGCACCAGCCGTATCCGGCCACGACGACTTTCCTGCCCGCCATCAGCAGGTTGGTCGCCCTAATCACTCCGTCAATCGTGCTCTGTCCGGTTCCGTACCTGTTGTCGAAGAAATGCTTGGTGCATGCGTCGTTTACGGCGACTATAGGGTATTCGAGCAGGCCGTCTTTTTCGAGAGCTTTAAGCCGGATAACCCCGGTGGTGGTCTCTTCCGTTCCACCTACTATGCTCTTGAGCAGGTCGCGGCGCTCGCCGTGCAGGGTGGCCACCAAGTCCGCGCCGTCGTCCATGGTTATCTGCGGTTTGGCCTCAAGAGTCGCCATAATGTGCTGATAGTAAACTTTGTTGTTCTCGCCGTTGCGGGCGAACACTGAAATCCCGTCGTGTTTGACGAGCGAGGCGGCCACGTCGTCCTGCGTGCTTAGCGGATTCGACGCGCAAAGCATCACTCGCGCCCCGCCCGCCTTTAGCGTCCGAGCCAGATTCGCCGTCTCCGTGGTCACGTGCAGACATGCCGCTAGCGTCACTCCCTTAAGCGGTTTTTCCTTCTCGAACCGCTGCTTTATCGAGCGCAGAACGGGCATTTCCCGCTCCGCCCAGTCGATTCTTTTTTTGCCTTCGTCCGCCAGCTTGATGTCCTTGATGTCAAACTTCGCCTTGTTGCCGCTTGTTTTCGCCAATTTTCGGCCTCCGATATTAAATGCCGCGCTTACAGGCCATTCGCCCCGCGCGGTTTATTTCATTTCCATCCTAGCGGGGAAAACCTCACGGCTTCGCCCACCGACGCCGCTCTCGCGGCTACATCAGATATGTTCAATGTCCTGAATCTGTCAATGCTGAAATCCTCGCAACAGTAGGAAGCGGTGGCTGTTCCGGCGACCATCGCCTGCCGGAGAGTCTCTTCGTCCGCCGTGCCGCGCGAGGCCACGTAGCCTATGAAGCCGCCAGCGAACGAGTCCCCGGCTCCCGTCGGGTCCTTCAATTTCTCCAGCGGGTATCCCGGAAGAGCGAAGTGGCTGCTTTTTGTGAACATCATCGCGCCGTGCTCGCCTTTTTTCACCACCACAATCCGGGGGCCCATCTCCAGAGCGGCGGCAGCCGCCGCCCTTAGGTTTCCGAATCCGGTGAGCATCCTCGCCTCTTCGTCGTTGAGCATCACCGCGTCCACCCGCTTCAGCGCTCTGTCCAGTTCCGCCCTGTATCCTTCTATCCAGAAATTCATCGTGTCCAGTATAGTGAACTCCAGCGAACCGCACTGGTCCAGAACTTTGTTCTGAAGTCCCGGTTCGATATTCGCCAGAAAAAGATATTTTGTTTTTTTATAATCATCCGGCAACTTGGGGTCAAACCTCTCCAGAGCGTTAAGCTCGGTGAAGAGAGTAGTTCTTACGTTGACGTCGGTCTCATAGCGTCCGCCCCACCTGAAAGTGCCGCCGGGCGCGCGCTCGACCCCGGATGTGTCTATTCCGCGAGACCTCAGAGCCTCCAGATGCTCTTCGGGGAAGTCCTCCCCCACCACGCCCACAAGCCCCGGACGGGCGAAAAAGCTCGCCGCGCATCCCGCGTACGATCCGGAGCCGCCCAATGCGTCCTTCACGTTCCCGAAGGGCGTCTCCACTGTGTCCAGAGCCATTGTTCCTACTATCGCTAAATCCATGAGCCTCTCTATCTATAGTATTCAATTTAATATAGCATCCGACAATTTTCAACAGTTTTTACCAAAAGTGATTTTAGCCCATGAATCGGAGATTCCGCCGCGCGAAGCTTCTATCCTAAAAAACATCTTGTTTTCATTGATATTTATAGAAAAGCAATCTAAGTGTTTTTGTTGAGAGTTTCGCGCCCGCCGCCGCGACTGCAACATTTGTTGCGCCCGCATGAAAAACCATGCGCTACGACCGTGCTGATTATGTCTATTTTGTATTCTTGAATAGTTTACTCCGCTGCCCTCGGCGCGCTGTGCGGCGCGAGATTGCTTTCATCGTCGATTTTCGCGCGGTTCCCGGCTCCGCCCCTTTGCTTGTTTGGCCCCGCGCGGTTACAATGTGTCAATAACCGGAGGTGGCCGATGAACACAAAGCAGCGCATGACATTGCCGGCTCTGGCGCTGGCATTTCTTCTGACCGCCGGAGCATTCGCGCCGGGTTGCAGCGGAGGCGCAAAACTTCAGGCTAAAGCTCCCGCCAATTCGGAGTCTGAGCGCAATTCCGGCGATTACGACAAAGATGCGGACGACAGAAAGCCTAAAGAGGTCGTCGGCCGCGCGGTGTATTCAGTGCGCGCCGAAGAAGTGGAAGGCATGGTCTCCAGAGGCGCGGTGATAATAGACATCAGGGACTCGGATGATATTTGGAGCGGCGCGCCTCTCATCCCAGACTCGATAAACATTCCCGACGACGAGCTTGACGAGGCTCTTTCCGACATGGACCCGAACGCGGATTACATCGTGGTGTCTGAAAAGGGAGACGAGAGCGTTGCGCCGGCGGCTAGAATGAGGAAAGCGGGCTTCAACTACGTGTTCAATCTTAAAGGCGGGGCCGTCGCGTACTGGGACCTGCATCCGGCCAACGCGGGAGAGGACGCCGAGGATTCCATCAAACGCTCGATGCCTAAATCATCTGTAAAACGAGGTTTCTAATAAGCGAAAGGGCCGCTGCGCCACTCTGAACGGGGGAATAATGGCTGACAATTCTCGAAAGCAACTAATAATGATAGACATCGACGGGATTCATCCCGATGTTTTGTACGGGTTTCTCGACGACAAGACGACCAACACTTCAAGATTGGCCGGAACTGGGCTGCGGGCTGAAAACGCGTCCGCCGTTTTCCCAGCCGTCACTCTCTCATGCCAGCCTTCGATGTTCACGGGCGTGTTCCCCGGAAGGCACGGCATTATCGGCAACAGTTGGTTTGACCGCCACAGCGACCCGCTAATGTACCGGAGGTACACCACGGCTGCCACCGCCGCCGGGGTCTACGGGTTCGGCCTTGTCGGCTTCCCCACCATCATTCTGCCCCAGAGGCCGCAACTTCAATACGCGAACAACGACATGGCCACAGACGTCAAGACGGTCTATCAGTTCGCCGCCGCCGCCGGGCTGGACTCGTGGCAGGTCTTCAACCAGATAAGCCGGGGAGTTGGCAAATGGATAAAGCCGACCCGGCCGGAGATGATTCTTTTCGCGCTCTGCCACGAAGAACTTGTTCATAACAAACATTGGGACAAGGCGACTTTCAAACACCTCTTCCGGGACATGCGGAAGAACCCGCTGCCAGACCTGACGGTGTTCTACATCTCCGGCCACGACAACAGCAGCCATGAAAACGGCCCGGACACTCAAAACGACTACTACCGCCAGATCGTGGACCCGCTTTTCGGGCTGTTCATCGCCGAGCTTGAAAAAATCCGGCCGCTCGAAGAATTCCATTTTCTGCTGGCCGCCGACCACTGCCAAGCCAAGACCGTGCGAGAGAAGACCCACATCGTGACCAACGAAATGCTGGCGGAAGTAATGAATGGCGTTCCCGGCGGCGGGTTCGCGCTGTTCGACAAGAAATCGGTGCGCGACGCCGACACCGCAGTGATATGCACCGAGGCGTTCACGGCGCAGGTCCATCTAAAGAATAGGCAGACCGGGCGCTGGGCGGACGAGCCGGACTTCGAGCGCGACACGCTCCCCGCCGCCGCCGCTTTCGAGAAATTGAAAAACGGACAGATGCCGTTTGTCGACATTGTTCTGGTCAGACGAGGCTTCGGCGCGGACTACGAAGTGTTCTCCGGCGGCTCCCTAATCTCCCTCGAAAATTTCTTCTCCGGCAAGGAATCGGAATATCCCGACGCCGTCCGGCGGCTGAAAGGCGTGAACTGCTCCCGCTGCGGCGACATGATGGTTCTTCTCGATTGCCGAAAAGGTTATTACTTCGGGGACAAACCGAAAGCGGGCGAGCACGGCGGGCTTCATATCTTGGACTCCGCGGTCCCGTTCGCGGTCTCAGGCCCCGGCATCCCGAACTCCACTGTCCGCGACGCGAGCATTGTGGACATCGTTCCGACCATCGGAAAAATCATGGGGTTTGAAACGCCCGGCGTGGACGGAAAATCTTTGTTGTGAAACCGGGGATAGCGCAGCCGCCGGATAAGAAAGGATGAGACTCGCATGTCTGAAATTAAACACGGAAAAACAGCCGCCGCGTTGGCCGTTTTAGCTCTGGCCGTCTTGTTGAGCGTCCCGCCGGCCGCGCAGACCAAACCGGCCTCCGTAGATTCCGACCCCGACGCGGTCGTTCTTATCCCCTCACAGTTGAAACACAGACACATATTGTTTTTAAAAGACATCCCCCTGCCCTCCGCCACAGCGCTTGAGTTCAACCCGTCTCCGCCCGCGCCAAAAAAACCCGCCATCCTCGGCGCGACATTCGCTCATGTGTCCGCCATCCCTCTAAAGATGGATTCCGCGAACGTGTTCCATAGCGCGGACGGCGGCAAGACATGGGGAGTGTCTGAGTTAGCCGCCGCGCCGGAGAGGGGGCGGATGATCGCGTCCCTGCCCGGCAGGTCCGCGGGCGCAAAAGTCTTAACAGCGCTCCGGGCGCGAAATGAAAAGGGGGGGACGCTGGCTGACCTTGCGTGCGCTCAGACTTCATGGCCGCCCTCCGCCGCCAATTTCAAACAGGACTGCGACGAATTCGCCAAAAGGCCTTTCGCCGAATGTCTCGCCGACAGACGTCCTAGAGGTTGCTTGTTCGCTCTTGGCGAAGAGGAGACGCCGGTAGACGACCCGCCTTCAAGAGCGGGCGAGGACTTCGACATCCTCGACTTCCGCATGGGCTACGACTCCCAATGGCTCTATTTCGACATAACGGTCCAAGGAAGAATCTCTCCTGGAAGCCTTACGCCCATCGCGCTCAATCAGTATGCGGTTACTGTGATGAATCCTGCTTCCTCCGCGCCCGACCCCGAACAGGGGCTGCCGCTCGACGGCGCGCTCATCCGTTTATTGCCCCTCGGCTACTCAGTTTCGGGTATAGCGCCCCCATGCTCAGTCATTATCAACCGGGATGGCGTCCCGACTGAGAACTCTTCTTCGGCGGTCTGCGAAATCAGAGACTCCCACGCTCTATTTAAAGTTAAAAGAAACCTGTGGCCGGGCAAACAGCCGTTGAACGAATTCATCGTATTCGCCCACACCGGCGTATTGAGAAACAAACAGTTGGATCACTTTAGTTTCGTGGACATCACCGGACTGACCCGCGCGCGGCTCGCCGCCTCGTCATACACAGTCGCAAAATAACCCGTCCGGGAGCAAAGGGACATCATGGGAACACGCGAGAAAAGCAACTCCGACCTGATACTGTCTATAGACGCCGGAACGCAGTCCATCCGCGCGGCCCTCATCGACCTCGAAGGAGAAATAAGGGGCATTGCAAAAACTCCGATGCGAATGAGCGACTCGCCCCAGCCCGGATGGGCCGAACAAGACCCGGAATACTTCTGGGACATCCTGCGAGCCGCGTGCGCCGAGTTGTTCGCTAAAACCTCCGAGAGCAAAGACTCCATCCGGGGCGTGGCGGTGACGACTCAGCGGAACACGGTTATAGACGTCGACAAGAACGGCTCTCCTCTGCGCCCGGCCATCGTCTGGCTCGACGAACGCAAAGCGGACTCCCGCGCCGCTCTCCCCCCCGCGCTCCGCCTCCCTCTCAAAATCCTCGGCATCCACACTCTTATCGACGGGGCTGTAAAAGACTGCGAATCAAAATGGATTCGACAGAATCAACCGGAAATATGGGAGCGCGTCCATAAACATATCTACCTGTCCGGATGGTTCAACCTCAAGTTGACTGGCGAGTTCTCCGACTCAAGCGGCAGCATCGTCGGCTACACGCCGTTCAGCGTCAAAAAAGGAGATTGGGCCGGAAAGTTCGACCCGAAATCGCTTCTTTTTCCCATCGAGCGGGAAAAACTCCCGGACCTCGTGAAACCCACAGGACTTCTGGGCCATGTGACCCGTAAAGCTTCAGAAGAAACCGGAATCCCCGCCGGGCTTCCGGTCATCGCCGCGGCAAACGACAAGGCATGCGAGATTCTCGGCGCGGGTTGCGTGTCCCCCGAAAACGCCTGCGTCAGCTTCGGCACCATATCAACAATAAATACAATGAACGATAAATATGTGGAGTTGAAACCGTTATGGCCTCCGTATCCGTCCGCTATCCCCGGTAAATATTACACCGAGGTGGCGGTGCAGCGCGGCGCATGGATGATAACATGGTTCAAAGAGGAGTTTGGCCTTCAGGAGCGCCTCGAAGCGAGCGAAAAAGGCGTCGCTCCGGAGCAACTGCTGGACGCGCTGGTGAAAGATATCCCGCCGGGCGCTATGGGACTCACTCTCCAACCCTACTGGACTCCCACCCCCGACAAAGCGCGATGCGCGCGCGGCTCCGTCATCGGTTTCTGCGATTTCCACAAACGCGCCCACCTTTACCGCTCCATACTCGAAGGGCTGGTGTTCGCGCTGAAAGAAGGCGCTCAACTGACCGAGAAAAAGAACAAAATCCCAATAACGGGGTTGCGCGTGTCCGGCGGCGGCTCTCAAAGCTCTTCGGTCATGCAGATATGCGCGGATGTCTTCGGGATGCCCGCGCAGAGACCCCGCAACCACGAGACTTCCGCCCTCGGCGCCGCCATCGATGCCGCCGTCGGCCTCGGCTTCTTCAACGGCTTCAACGACGCCGTCGCCGCCATGACCCGCCCCGGCGACACTTTTGAGCCTATAGCGAAAAACGTCGCCCTCTACTCCGCCCTCTACGACCGGGTTTACACCAAAATCTACGAACAACTGCTCCCGATTTTCAAAGAAATGCAGCAGATAACCGGATACCCCGAAAAGGGATGCTGACGAGGGGAGTATCGACATGACGGTTGCCGGAGGGATATCGCGGACTCAGCGCCTCAGGAAGAAGATTCTTGACGAACAGTACACTATCTGCGTTGAGCGGGCGAGATATGTGACCGAGTCCTACCGGCATACGGAAGGAGAGCATCCGTCTATCCGCGCGGCGAAAGCGTTTGAGAACGCGCTCCGGAAGAAAACCGTTTTCATACTCGACGATGAGCTTATAGCCGGCAACCACAACAGCGCGCTCGTCGGAACGCTGCTTCCCGTGGAACGCGGGGAGATGAATCTCGTTCTCGAAATGGACATCGAGAACCTGCTGAACCGCCCGGACAGGCCGTACCGCATAGACCCCGACGACAAAAAAGAGTTGCTTAACGACATATTGCCTTATTGGAGAGGGAAGACCGTCCGGGACGGCAAGCGCCGCCTTTTCGAGCGCGACGGCCTTATCATCAAGCCGGGTTTCACGCCGTTTGCGCTGTTCGATCTCGTCAGGAGCTTCGGAGCGGCCCGGCTGGCGGAAAGCCTGTCAGTGTTCGCCAAAGGACGCTGGCGCGCTCTGCCCCGCTCGGCGGTGGAGCTTCCGGTGAACAACCCCAACATGGTGAACAACGTATTCGACACGCAGGGACATCTTGTGATTGGGCACAACAATGTTGCGCGTTACGGGTTCAAGGGACTACGTGATATGGCGGCGCGCAGACTCGAACAGCCCGCGACGGAAAACGGAAAGCGATTCCTCGAAGCGACTATAATCTGTTGTGAAGCGGCGCGAATGTTCGCGAAAAGATACTCTGATTTGGCCGCGCGGATGGCGGAGAACCATCCAGACCCCGCGAGGAGAGAAGAACTCCTCCTTATCGCACGGCACACATCGCGCGCTCCGTGGCTCCCGCCAGAATCTTTCCACGAAGCCGTCCAGTCCCTTTGGCTCACTCAAGTCATGTGCGGAGTCAGCTACGGTCTGGCGGGCATCTGCGCCGTAGGACGGCTAGACCAAACACTATTTCCCTTCTACAAAAAAGATGTTGAATCCGGCGCGCTGTCCGAAGCCCGCGCCCTCGAACTCGCAGAGGAACTCCTCATCAAATTGAGCGTCAATCTTATCCCCCTGCCCTCATTTGGAAAAAATTCCGGGTCGGAAATGGGCGCGGACAGCATGGCCCCAACCTTCGGCGGCGTCGGCCTCGACGGCCAAGACGTCTCAAACAAACTCTCCCTACTTTTCCTCGACGCGGTGAAAAATATTGAAGGTATGAGCAACTCGTATTCTGTCCGGGTCAGTTCTAAGACGCCCCCTGAGTTCATCTCTAAGATTTCAGAAGTCCACGCGGCCACTTCGGGTCTCGCGCTGTTCAACGACGATGTCATAATCCCGATGCTCGAAAAGCTAGGCTGTTCCGCTGAAGACGCGAGAGACTACACAATAATCGGGTGCGTGGAGCCGACGTCGCAGGGAAACACGTTCGGCTGCACCTCCGGCAACGACATCTCGCTGGCGGGCGTACTCGAAATGGTTTTCACGCAAGGAAGAATAAGGATGGTTGGCCGCCGCGCAGGCCCGCGAACGGGAGACCCCTCCACGTTCAACTCCTTCGAGCAGTTCTTAGACGCTTTCCGTCTGCAGTTGAGCTTCACCGTCGCGCACATCGCCCGCTGCGTGAACGTCAAAGACGAAGTTTACGCCGCCGGGTTCCACAATCCATTCATATCCGCCACCCTCGACGACTGCATAAGGAACGCCGAAGACATGACTCAAGGCGGAGCGAAATACAACTACGCCTCCATCAGCGCGCGCGGGCTTGGAACCGTCGCCGATTCGCTAACGGCGATTAAAAAATTCGTTTTCGACGAGAAAAAATACACAATGAAGGAACTCGCGGCCGCGCTGAAAACAAATTTCAGAGGACGCGAGAAAATGAGAGCGTTTCTGTCGAGCCGAACGCCGCGCTACGGCTCGGACAACCCCGAAGCGGACGCCATGGCCCGCCGGATAGCAGCCATGTTCTGCGAAGAGGTTGCGAAACACAAATCCATCCGAAAAGGCGGGGCTTTCAGACCGGGATTTTTTTCTTACGGGATGCACGTGCTGGACGGCTCCCTTCTGGGAGCGACTCCGGACGGACGCCTCGCCGGACAACCCGTCTCGAACAGCCTTTCTCCCGTCAACGGCTCGGAATCTCTCGGCCCCACGGCAGTCATGCGCTCAGTCGCTTCTTTAGAACACTCTAAAATCACAAACGGCAGTTCCCTGAACATGAAGCTGATGCCCGGCATATTTAAAAATGAAGAGAACAGGCGGAAGTTCGAGGCCATGCTGCGGGGATACTTTTCGCTGGGAGGAACACATGTTCAATTCAACGTGGTAGACGACGAAACCCTGCGCGCCGCCCAACGCGACCCGGCGGCGTTCAAAGGACTCCTTGTGCGCGTCAGCGGCTACAGCGCCTATTTCACCGACCTCGGCCGCCCCCTTCAGGACGATATCATCAACCGCATTTCTTTCGGAGATATATAGTTAAATGCATTTTCAATATTGGAAAACGCTTTTTTTTTGATATGCGCAAAATTTAAATCTCCTGTTGATATAGGGAAGGAATTCAAATAGAATACTTTGATGTTGCGGAACCGGATAGAGTCGGTTCCGGCTTGAATGCGGGATAAAAATTGCGCGGCGGCGGCTCTCGCCGCCCGGGAGTGGAAGGCATGCAGAAAAAACTTTTACCGCAGGTAATCCTGATTGCGGCGGTCGCGCTTCTTTTCGCGGGACTGCTCACAGTCCGCTTCCTGACGGACATCGAGACGAAAGTCGAGAAGGTCAAGGTCGGGGACGAGATGGTGGAAAGGACAGTCAAGTCCAAGAAGTTCCCAGTGAACCTCGGACTCGACCTTCAGGGCGGAGTGCACTTCTTGGTGCAGGCCCTGCCGCCGAAAAATGAGCTTCTGACGGACGAAAAGGTTCAAGGGCTTATCGAAGTCCTGCGAAACAGGCTCGACCCGGACGGCGTCCGCGAAATCACAATCCAAAAGCAGGGCACGAACCGGGTGCTGGTCGAGATATCGGGCGAACAGGACGCCGATCAGGTCGAACGTCATCTGGTCAGCATGGCTTGGCTGGAGTTCTTGGACAGCCGCGGCCAGTTCTGGGAAGCCGGAACCGAGAAGCCCGAAAACGCGAAAGTGGTGTTTTCAGGAGACGACCTCGCGTCGGCGCGCGTCGGCTTCAAATACGGACGCCCCGTGGTCGAGTTTGAGTTCAAGAAATCGGCGGCTGACGAGTTCGGCAAGTTCACCGCCCGCAACATCGACAAATATCTCTGCATCGCGCTCGACGGCGTGATGATTTCCTGCCCGGTGATACAGACCGCCATCTTCGGCGGAACCGGCATCATCGAGGGCAACTTCACCGAGAAACAGGTCCGCGAGCTGGTCAACCAGTTGAACGCGGGGCGGCTGCCGGTGATGGTGGAAGTGCTTGAGAAGCGCGTGGTCGGGCCGACCCTCGGCGCGACCTCCATTCGCCAGAGTTCTTACGCCCTCATCCTCGGCGTCGTCCTCATCTTCTTATTCATGTCTTTATACTACAAACTGCCCGGCGTTCTGGCAGACGTTGCGATGGCTTTTTACATCATCGTGTCGTTCGGGATGCTCTCGCTGGTGAACGCCACGCTCACCCTGCCCGGCATAGCCGGCCTCATACTTTCCATCGGCATGGCGGTGGACGCGAACATAATTATATTCGAGCGGCTCAAGGAAGAGTTGCGTATCGGCAAAACCCTGAAAGCCGCCCTCGACGCCGGGTTCTCCCGCGCGTTCACGGCCATTCTCGACGGAAACGTCACAACGCTCATAGCCACGGCGGTCCTGTACGCGTTCGGCACAGGCCCGATCCGGGGCTTCGCCGTCACCATCAGCTTAGGCATAGTGGTCGGCATGTTCTCGGCTCTGATTGTGACGCGCGTCCTTCTCATGCTGGCATCGAACTCTAAAGGGTTGCAGCCGCTCTCATTATACGGCGTCCGCCCCTCAAAGCAGGATCAGCGGTCGGCTGCGGCTCATTGACATTTCGAAGATTGACAGGAGGCTTTAAAAAGTGCAGACCAGAATCAGATTCGACTTCATAAAAACCCGCTACGTGTGGTTCGCCATCGCGCTGATATTCATGGCGACCGGGCTGGCGTCGCTCGGCATCCGCAAGCTCAACTACGGCATCGACTTCACCGGCGGACGCATACTTTGGTTCCAGACGGGCGTCCCGGTGAAAACAGCCGACGTCGAAAAAGTCATGGCTCCCTTCGATATCAAACACAACCCCGTGCAGATAATGGCGGGCGGCTACGAGTTCACCGTCAAGACGGAAGAGTTCGCCGACCCCCAAAAAGCCATCGCATTCGGCGAAAAAATCCGTTCCCTGCTCATCGCTTTCAACGTCGAGTTCCACGAGATCGACCCGGCCTCCTTCAAACTCCTACGGATGCAGGACCAGATAAAAGCCTCCAAACTCAAAGACGTCCTGAAAAAAGCCGGGTTCCCTGAAGACGCCGTCACACTCGTCGACATGGAAGAAGTCCCGCCGGTTGAAGAGGGCGATGTCCTTCGCTACAACATGACTTTCAGGTTTAACGGAATAGATAAAAAAGAGGACCAGAAGAAACTCGCGACCGCCCTCTACGACGGGCTTGGCGGATTCCGCCAGTTCACCCGCGAGGACAAAGTGGACCCGGTGTTCGGGATCGAGCTTCGCAACAACGCCGCGACCGCTCTTATCATCGCTATCGTGTGCATGCTTATCTACATTTCCATCAGGTTCGAGTTCTGGTACGCCGTCGCGGGCATAATCGCCCTGCTCCACGACTGCATCATCACCATCGGCTTCTACTCGATTTTCCAGCTTGAAGTGAACAGCGCGTTCGTGGCGATAATCCTTACTGTCTTCGGTTACTCCATAAACGATACGATAATCATTTTTGACCGGATGCGGGAAAACATAAGGAAAAACAAAAAGATGTCGCTCGACGCCGTGGTGAACACGAGCCTTTGGGAAACCATGGCGCGTTCGATAAACACCATGTTGACGACGCAAATGGCTATAGTGGCCATCCTGTTGCTCGGCGGACAGAGCATAAAAGACTTCGCGCTCGGCATGTGCGTGGGCGTGTTCGCGGGCGGATACTCGTCGATATTCCTCGCAGCTTCGATGGTGTACCTGTTCAAGACGTTCGAGTCGAAGAAGGGCGCGGCAAGCGCGCCGCAAACGGCCGGAAGCAAGTCGAAGAAAGCCTCCGCTCCGGCCCCGGTTCAGGAAAGAGAAACAAGGCGGGAGAAAACCGCTCCTGCGGCGTCCTCCGCGCCTCGCGCGCCCCAGACCGCTTCTCAGGACTCGACGGAAGACGACAAAAAGAAGAAAGACAACAAGAAGCACGGCAAACAGCGCAGGCGGTGACGCCGGGCGCGGGCGCGCCCCGGGGCGCGTCTCCTGAATAAGTTTACAATTCGTTTTTATATAAATCGAAAGGACGACCATCGCCGGGACGAATTCCGACTCTCGATAAAGTCTTTGCCCCCGACGCTCAAGGCATCTAAACATCGATGAGCGACTCCGCCATTGAAACACGCAAGCCGCAGTCAGAATCTCCGCCTCCAAGCCGCGCGCCCGGCGCAGCCGCAGCAAAATGAAATCTTTATATAACTGGCAGTTTCGCGACCCCGACACAGCCGTCGCGAAAAACTTGAGCAATAAGCTCGAGATGCCCGAACCGGCGGCGCGCGCGCTCGCCAACCGGGGCGTCTCTTCCGTCGATGAGGCGCTCGCTTTCATGAACCCATCGGCGGACGACATGCACAGCGCCGCCCTTTTTCACGATATGACCCCGGCGGTGGAGCGGGTCCTGCGCGCGCTCGACAACCACGAGCGCATCCTCATTTTCGGCGACTACGATGTGGACGGCATCACCTCGACCGCCCTGCTCGTCTCCTTTCTCGAATCCCTCGGCGGCCACGTCCGCTACTACATCCCAGAACGCGACATCGAAGGCTACGGCATCAGTTCGGACGTGGTCAGAAAGACAGGCACAGCGGGCTACGGCCTTGTCATCACCGTTGACACCGGAGTTACCGCCTTCAAGGAAATCCAACTCGCCAGAGAGCTTGGAGTGGACGTGATAGTCACCGACCACCACGAGCCGCCGGAGCAACTGCCGGACGCGGTGGCGGTGATAAATCCTAAACGGGCGGACTCGCAGTACCCCTTCAGGGAGCTTGCGGGGGTTGGGGTGGCGTTCAAACTGGCCGCCGCCGTCGGCGAGGCCCGCGGCGTCCCGATGGAAACCATGCTGGAAAGATATGGCGAGTTCGTGGCGCTCGGCACTGTTGCGGACATGGTTCCGCTTGTCGATGAGAACAGGTTTTTCGCAAACTACGGGCTGGCAAAGATGCCCAAGAGCCGACATCTCGGCATATACAGTCTGCTGGAAGTGGCGGGCATAGGCGAGCGGACGGAAATGGAGACGGACCACATCAGTTTCGGGCTGGCTCCCCGGATAAACGCGGCGGGCCGCGTGTGGAGGCCGCGCGCGGGCGTCGAGCTTCTGCTGGCGAAATCCCCGGAGCGCGCCCGGTTGCTCGCCCGCAAACTCGACGACCAGAACAAACGCCGCATGGTTCAGGAAAACCGCGTCTTCGAAAGCGCGGCGGCGGCCATCAAGTCGTCCGACGACGACGGCGGCGGCTCGTTCATAGTCATGTTTGATCCGTCGTGGCAGATCGGCATCATGGGAGTGGTGGCCTCAAAACTGATGGAGACCCGACGTCGGCCCGTCGCTCTGGCCACCCTGTCGAAAAACCCGCTAGATATGAAATCGCCCCACCCGGAGTTGGGCCGCGTATGCCAAGCCACAATGCGCAGCGTCCCCGGATTCGACGTGTTTCAGGCCCTGTCCGCCTGCTCCGATCTGCTGATAACTTTCGGCGGGCACGCCCTCGCGGCGGGCATGAAAATTTACGAAAAAAACATCCCGGCGTTCAAGGCCGAAATGAACCGCATGGCCGCGCAGAGCGCCGAAGGCCGGGCCGCCGCGTCAGACCTTCGCATCGACGCCGAACTCTCCCTCAATTCGGCCAACCTCGAACTCATCCGCCAGTGCCGCAGACTCAAACCCTTCGGCGTCGGCAACCCGGAACCTGTCTTCGCCTCCATCGGCGTCGCCGTCCTGATGTGCCGCGCCGTCGGCGCAGACAACAGCCATCTGCAAATCCGCGTCGGCAAAGGCAACTCCGTTCAGGATTGCATCGGGTTCAGGTTCTGCAACAACTGGTCCCCCGACCAGCTTATGGGCGAGAACATTGACATCGCCTATGTCCTGAAAGAAGACGCGTTCGGGGGCAGGCCCAGACCGAAACTGCATCTTAAAGACATAAGAAAATAGAATCCGCCGAAAGGAGCGCAAAATGAATCTTTCCGAAGTCATCCGAGCCATCCCGGACTTCCCGAAGCCGGGGATTATGTTCAGAGACATCACGACGATGCTGAAAGACCCCGCCGCGTTCGCCGAATGCGTCAATCTCTTATCCGACGAATTTAAGAATGAAAAAATCACCAAAGTCGTCGGAATAGAATCGCGGGGATTCATCTTCGGAGCGCCGGTGGCGCTCGCCCTCGGAGCCGGGTTCGTTCCCGCCCGCAAACCCGGCAAACTTCCCGCACAAACCGCAAAAAAGGAATATGCTCTCGAGTACGGGACGGACAGCATAGAGATTCACAAGGACGCGCTGGGGCCGGAAGACCGGGTTCTGATAGTGGACGACCTTTTAGCCACCGGAGGCACAGCCGCGGCCGCTATAGCTCTCGTCCGCGAACTGGGAGCGTCCGTAGCATCTTGCGCCTTTGTCATCGAGCTTGAATCGCTCAATGGCCGCGCCGCCCTCGGCGACTGCGACGCATTCTCCCTGCTCTGCTTCTGATCCGCGCAGCGCCCGAAATTATTTTCATTACGGACGCTGGAACGCCAAAGGCTTTATAATGTCTAATAAATAAACCTATGAAAACGCTTCTGGACAAAATCAAACGGAACCTCGCCGGATACGACCCCTCGGCGGACACATCCCTGCTCGACCGCGCCTTTGAGACGGCGGCAGATATCTACGCGTCCCGCGCGACCCCCGACGGACGCCCCCTGCTCGAACACTGCCTCGAAGCGGCTCTCACGCTCACGTCTCTTTCAATGGACGCGAACACGCTCGCGGCGGCGATACTCATGGGAACAGCAGACATCGGGGGCGAAAAAGCAGCCGCCCGCGTCCAGTCGGCAGTCGGCCCGGAAGCCGCCGCGCTCGCGCGCGGTCTCGCCCAGATGCGCTCGCTACATTTTTCCGCCGAGGAACGCGCCCGCGCGACACAACTCAGCGAGCTTATGGTCGCCATGTCTCAGGACGTCAGGCTACTTCTTATCAAGCTCGCCTCCCGGCTCGACCTGATGCGACATCTCAAAAACGCGCCCGCAGAGGGCCGCGACAACTTCGCTCAGGAATCCATCGACATTTACACTCCTCTCGCCCACAGGCTAGGCATGTCGCAGCTCAAATCCGAACTAGAAGACCTCTGTTTCGAGTTCCTGTTCCCGGCAGAGTTCAACAGGCTGAAGCGTCAGGCCGACGAGTCCGCCGCCCAGCGCGAAGAGGCCATCAACCGCGTCGTCTCACTCCTGCGCGGCATATTCAAAGAGCACGACCTCAAAGTCCACATCACCGGCCGCACTAAAAGACTCTACAGCACATACCTGAAGATGCTCCGGCAAAACAAGGACTTCGACCAACTGTTCGATCTGGCCGCCGTCCGCATCATCGCCAACTCCGTCGAAGACTGCTACCGAGTCCTCGCCCTGCTGCACATGCTGTGGACGCCCATCCCCGACGAGTTCGACAACTACATCGCAGAGCCGAAGCCGAACGGCTACAAGAGCATTCACACCGTGGTGATAGCGCCGAACAACCAGCCGGTCGAAGTGCAGATCCGCACGTGGGAGATGCACATGCTGGCCGAGTACGGCGTCGCCGCCCACTTCCAGTACAAGGAAAAAGCTCAGGGAAAAAGAGAGGCGGACGAGGACACTGTCGGATGGGTGCGAAAAATGGCAGCCGCGTCGGAGACCGCGCAGACCGCCCACAGCCGCTCCGAAGACATCTCCGTCGACGCCGGGGCAACCGTTTACACCGTCACCCCGCTTGGCAAAGTCATATCGCTGCCTGCCGGGGCCACCCCCGTCGATTTCGCGTACAACATCCACACGCAGGTCGGGCACACCTGCCGAGGCGCAAAAATAAACGGCCGCATCTCCACACTCGACCAGAAGCTCCGCAACGGCGACGTCGTCGAAATCCTCACATCCAAAACAGGCTCGCCCAGCCGCGACTGGCTCCGCTTCGCCGTCAGCCCTCAGGCCAGAAACAAAATCCGCGCTTGGTTCAAAAAACAGGACCGCGACGAAAATATCGTTCAGGGAAGAATGATGCTCCATCGGGAGCTTCAGCGAGCGGGCCTCAAACGTGAAGACCTGCTGGAAAAAATCGACATCGACGACCTCCTCGAATCATTCAGCTTCAAGTCGGAAGACGACTTCCACGCCGCCCTCGGCTGCGGAGACATCTCTCTCGGCGCGGTGATGGAAAGATACAGACGCGCTTACCGCGAACTGCTGGCTGTCGAGGAACCCGCCTCCCGCGGCGCGGCTCGCGCCAGAACCACAATCCGCAAAAGCAGAAAACAGGACGTAATCGTCGAGGGCCTACCCGACGTCATGGTCTCCTTCCCCAAATGCTGTTTCCCAGCCCCCGGCGACCCCATAGTCGGATTCGTCACTCGCGGACGCGGCCTCGCCATACACCGCTCCCAGTGCCCGAACGTCCGCTCCTTCGTCGAGTCCGGAGACCGCATCGTTCCCGTCAGTTGGGGCGAAACCTCCGGCAACCTCTACATCGCCGAAATCGAAATCAACTCCATCGACCGAGTCGGCGTGCTTCAGGAAATACTCGCCATCATCAGCGAATCAAAACTCAACGTCGTCGAAATGACCTCCAAAATAATGAAAGACACCACCGCGCTCACCACCATCCGCCTAGAAGTAGGCGACATCGAAGACGTCTCCCGCATCCTCCCCCGCATTTCCTCCATAATCGATGTCATCTCCGCCCGAAGAAAACTTTAACCTCAACCCGAATCCGTAATTAGTATTCGAGAGCTATTGTTCAGAGCGGATGAAACGCGGACCAAAAGACGCAATTTTGCAGTGAATATACGAAGAACTAAATGAAAGCTCCCATTTACTATTTGGTGAAAAGCATCATGCGCAAAAGAAAAAGTTTTGCGCATGGCACACTTGGTAGTGGGTAGAATCATCTAATAGCATGTATAGAACATAGGGTCATGAACAAAAAGGGTGTCTCCCCAAAACTCGCTTTGGGGGCCAGAAGCAGTTCGCCGCTATAAAAATCGCCTCGATTTGTCGACTCTATCGACGAATACGGATTTAAAACAAGCAAATCCGGCGCGAGACTCCGCGCCGGATTCTCAATTTGACTTATCCGCTATTGTTTCTTAGAGCAATCCGTTTAGCTTGCTGTCCAGCATCTCGTACGGCACCAGCCCCACCACTCTGTCTTTCTCGGCTCCGCCCTTGAAGAATATGACTGTCGGCACGCCCCGGATTCCGAATTTCGTCGCGATATCGCGCGAGTTGTCCACGTCCATCTTGAAAACCTTCGCCTTGCCTTCGTACGCCTGAGCCAGCTTGTCTATCGTCGGAGCAAGCATCTTACAAGGCCCGCACCACACCGCGCTGAAATCCACTACCACCGGGGTCGCAGAATTGATTACCTCTTGGTCGAAGTTTGAAGATTGAAGTTCCGCCGCCATTTTAATTCCTCCCGAAACGCTTTCGCGCGTTATTTTGTCAGCCCGTCGAAATGTTTAACTTCCCTCAGCCGCGATAAGTTCCAACATAAACAAAATTTACGGCGCGCGGCTTAATAATCCTATTATATTCCAAACTCAACAAGAAGAATCATCGTCGTAAAAATCTTCCTTGCCAAGAGCGGCGGCCAGCGCGACGCGCCTTGCGCGGCAGGCGTCGGCGAAATCTGCCGACGTTGTGTCCTCCACTCTAAGCTCGATGGCGTCTTCCAGATTGTCCTGATAGTATTTTTCCCGCACGCGGATGGGCTTGAACCTGTAACGAGAATATAGCCGCTGCGCGGGAAGGTTGTATCGTCTCACTTCGAGGAACATCGAAAAACACTCCTCCGCGAGGGCGATTTCAATCAGCCGCAACAGCAACTGCTCGCCCACCATGCGCCGCCTGAACGAGTAATCCACAGCGATGTTCGTGATGTGCGCCTCTCCCGCGATGAGCCACATCCCCGCGTATCCGCGTATCTGCCCTTCCGACTCTGCAACGATATATCGCGACCAGTGGTTGCGGGTCAGTTCGTCAATGAAGGACTGGAACGGCCACGGGTTGGAATACGCGGACGTCTCGATGCAGTAGACGTGGTCAAGGTCGTCCAGCCGCATCTCTCTGATGTCCACCGCAAGAGGCGAAATATCTTCCATTCTCAACCTTTCGCGCGGCCCGCGCGCATTATCCCGAATTCGCCTATAGCGCCGGCGAATCGGGTTTGCTATTCCAGCTCAGGATCGCTCTGCGTCCAACCCTCGTCCATGCCGAACTCTTCCAGCGCGTCCAGAGCTTCCTGATATTCGGCGACCGTCACTCGCCGGGATACCGCCGGGTTCAGCGGAGCCTCGTGCGCCGGAAAATACTGGCTCATGACGCTCATGCTGACATCCGGCGAAATCTCGCGGGCGACGAACTCAAATACTTCCCTGCTGCCCGCCTGCCCGCCGGGCAACACAAGATGCCGGATTATCAACCCGCGAACGGCGACGCCCTCTTCGTCCGTCGCCAGCAGGCCGACTTGAGAGAACATCTCTTTGACCGCCGCGCAAGCGCGCTCGAAATAGTCCGGCGCGCCCGACAGCGCTTCGGCTGGCTCCGCGCTTCTGTATTTTATATCCGGCAGATACACGTCTACTATCCCGTCCAGCATCCGCACAGCTTCCACCGACTCGTATCCGCCGCAATTGTAAACAATCGGCAGCCTCAGACCGTCCCCAACGGCTATCTCCAACGCCTCGATTATCTGCGGCATGTAGTGAGTCGGCGTGACGAAGTTGATGTTGTGAGCGCCGCGTTTCTGAAGCTTCAGCATCATGTCCGCAAGTTCGCGCGGCGGGGCTGGAACCCCGTTGCCCATATGGCTGATCGGATAATTCTGGCAGAAAACGCACCTCAGGTTGCAGTGGGAGAGGAAGACCGTTCCGCTGCCGCGCGAGCCAGAGATGGGCGGCTCTTCGCCATGATGGAGATTAAAACTTGCGACGCGCGCCTGCGCCCCCGCGCGACACACCCCCGTCTCGCCCGCAAGCCGGTCCGCTCCGCACTCGCGCGGGCACAGCGCGCAATCTTTGAGAATCTCGCGCGCCGACTCGGCCCGCTCTCTCAACAGGCCGCTTCGATATGTTTCGACATACACAGGCTCGAGCATACGCCGAATATTGTACCGAACCCGGCGTTCATATTCCATAGCCGGGCCGCGCAGGAAACGCGGCGCGATTCATTTAAACTCGATGATATTGTCCAGCGCGGTGATTGCGAAAAGTTTTCTTATGGAGGGAGAAACGCCTGAGAGGACGACGTCGCCGCCGCGGGCGCGAGCCACAGCGACCGCCGCCGCGACCGCCCCCAGCCCGGCGCTGTTGATGAACCGGCAGCCGGACATGTCTATCTCAACGCGCGGCTGTTTTGCCGCAACGCAACACATCAGCTCGTCCGCGAAATCGCGCGACGAATCGTAATCTATGTCGCCGTCCACCTTGACGAGAACAGTTCCGTCTTTCGATGTCCTGTCGATTTTCACGCCGCGCGCCTCTTTCGGATTTCTTTTTTTAATTATAACGCGGCGCGGAAGCCTTTGTCCACGCGCGATTTCCGGCGCGCCCGCCGTGTGTTATAATCCATCGGCGAAACGGCGGCGGAGAACAACGCCGGCGAACGCTCGGAGACGATATGGCAAACTACTTTTTCATAGGAATCGGCGGTAGCGGAATGAGCCCGATAGCGCAGACTCTAGCGGCTCAGGGACACGGCGTTTGCGGCTCCGACAGGAACAACGACAGGGGTTTGAACCAAGCTTCGTTCGACAGGCTGAAAGCCGCCGGGATAAAACTGTTTCCTCAGGACGGAAGCGGAGTGGCGGGATGCGATTTCGTAGTGGCGTCGTCCGCGATAGAGGACACCGTGCCTGACATGGCGCGCGCCCGAGAGCTCGGCATTCGAACGTTGCACAGGTCGCAGGCGCTAGCCGGCATTTTTAACGAGAAGCGCGGCGTGGCCGCTGGCGGCACATCCGGAAAAACTACCATCTGCGGCATGACCGGAGCGTTGCTGACCCGCGCCGGACTCGACCCTTCCATCATCAACGGCGGCGTGATGAAGAATTTCGCCGCAGACGGGTTGTCCGGCTCCGCGCGCGCCGGAGCTTCGGACATCATCGTCATCGAAAGCGACGAGAGCGACGGCTCAATCGCCAATTACGCCCCCGCCGTCTCCATCGTCTCCAACATCACCAAAGATCACAAGCCCATAGACGAATTGGTTGAGATATTCGGAAAATTCGTCGCCGCCGCGCGCGAGCTTGCCGTTCTGAACACTGACTGCCCGAAGGCGTCCGCGTTGCGCGGCCTCGCCTCGAATGTCGTAACTTACGGCTTGAAACCCGGAGCGGACATTGTCGCCGAACGGGTGTCATTGCGGCCTTTCTCCGCTTCATTCACAGTTGACGGCGTGGAGCATAAACTGCAAGTCCCCGGCGCGCACAACGTGTCGAACGCGCTGGCCGCGATTGCCGTCGGCAGGCATTTTGGATTAGACGCGCAGGCAATTCGTGACGGAGTCGAGTGGTTCTCCGGCATAGCGCGCAGGTTCGACCTTATCGGGGAAGCGCGCGGTGTCAAAATCATTGACGACTTCGGCCACAATCCCGACAAAATAAGGGCGACGCTAGAAGCTCTCGACGCCCTGCCCGGCGCGCGCCACATCGTGTTTCAGCCGCACGGATTCGGCCCGACCAAGTTTATGCGAGACGAGCTTGTCGAAACGTTCGCGGCGATGCTGCGCCCCGGCGCAGACATTCTTTACATGCCTGAAATCTTCTACGCGGGAGGCTCCGCCGACAAGTCCATATCGTCAGCGGACATCATCGGCGAGGTCGAAGCGCGAGGGGCGGACGCCAAGTTCTTCGCCACGCGCGCGGAAATCGCCGCTCCCATCGCCGCCGCCGCCCGCCCCGGCGACATCGTGGTCGTAATGGGGGCGCGCGACGACACCTTGCCCGCCTTCTGCCGCGACATTCTGGCCGAGTTGAGCAAAACCGCCCCGGCGGGCTGAACGCCGCTCCGCTCCCCGCTCCCGCGCGTTGAAGATTGCCGCGTTTCGGTATATCCTTTTTCGAGAGGAAACTGTCCCGCGCGAGCAACCGCGCCAGCGTCTCAATAATGAAAACTAATCTGGCCCGTTTCGGCAATATCGATTTTTTAACAACCGCGCTCGCCGCAGGATACTGCGCCGTAGTCGGGATCCTTTTTTTCACGCCCGCAGGCGGCAGGCTTTTTGCGGGACATGTCTCTGTAAACCTTAACTACTACAGGAAGTTCGGGGAAGCGGCGGCGGCGGGATTGTTGCCATACCGGGACGTGGCCGTGGAGTATCCCCCGCTCGGAGCCGCATGGCTATGGGCTATGGCTCCGTTCTCAAAAGACCTCTACGTCTATTACGCAGTGTTTGCGGTCGGCATGTTCGCGGTGTCAGTCGCGGGACTTCTGGCCGCGCTCAAGCTGTCGGAGATATTGGCCGGAGACGGCGCTAAAACATGCGCGAAGATTGCCGTCGCCGCCGCTTACACATTCATAATCCTCGCGGCAGGCCCGGTGGGCATGGTATCCCTCGACTACATTCCGATGGCCCTTTCGGCATGGGCTATGGTCGAGCTTGCGCGGGGAAAACGCGTCCCGGCATTCGCGCTGCTCGCCGCCGCAACCGCCGCGAAGGGATTCCCCGTCGTTCTGCTTCCGCTTTTTCTGGCGGAAGCCGCGATGAAATCCGGCAAACGGGGCGCGCTCGAAGGCGCGGCGGCGTTCGTAGCCGTTTCGGCGCTTCTATTCGGCATCCCGGCGTTGTTGTCGCCGGACGGAGTGGCGGGGTCGTTCGCGTTCCACGCCGCGCGGGGCGTCGAAAAACATTCCGCATACGGGGCCGTTCTGCTGACGCTCGGACTGGCCGGAGCGAACATTCCTCCGGCGATGGGAAACCTCTCATGGCCCCCCGGCGAGAGCGCGGCCACCGACCTAGCGATGAAGCTGTCCGCGTTCGCGCTGGCTCTGCTCGTTGCGCGCGCGTACGGGGCATACGCGACAGCTTTACAACGCAGACCCGCGCTCGCCCCCGAAGCGCCGGAGCCTGACACGCAGAGCGTCCGCCGCCTCCTCGTCGCCTCGGCGCTCATCCTGACGGCGGCGACAATCGGCTTCAAAATCTCATCCCCGCAATTCCTGTCGTGGTCGGCCCCCGCTCTGGCGGCTCTCGCGACTCAACGCAGGGGAATCCCCCGGCTCGCTTTGTTCGCCGCCGCCGGGTTCGCTTCTCAATGGCTGTTCCCGTGGAACTTCGACGCGCTCACGCACGGGTTCAAGGTTTCGACCGCATTCATGACGTCGCTCAAGACGGCGGCGCTGATAGGGATATACATTGATCTCGCCGCGGACGCTGCCGGAAAAAAGCCCGGAGGCGCTGGCGCGTGAAAACCCGCCTGTCCGCGGCTATAAGCGGTTTCTGCGCGATGGTCGCGCAACTGGCCCTGACCCGCGAGCTTATCGTCGTCAGCCTCGGAGACGAGCTGAGCGTCGGGCTGGCGCTGTTCGCTTGGATGGCGTGGGCGGCGGCGGGCAGCGCGGCGGGCGGCCTCTTCTTCCGCTCACGCAGGCCCGCTCCCTCTTCAGCCGGATTCCTTCTCATTCTTCAAGGCGCTCTCGCCCCGGCTTCAATCGCGCTCGCTCGCGCGCAAGGCCCTCTGTTCGGATATCTTCGCGGCGAGGCCGTCCCGGTAGAAATCGTCGCCCTCATGGCGCTCGTCACTCTGGGGCCTCTCTGTTTTGTTCACGGATTCCTGTTTCCCGCGCTCAGCGCGCTGGAAGACCGTCCGCTGATGTCCGGCGCGGCGGGCAGAATGTTTGCGTGGGACACCGGCGGAGCGGTCGCAGGCGGGATGACGTTCTGTTTCATCCTCGCGCAGGCGACGACCCCTGTGACGTGCGCGGCTATGGCAGGCGGGATGTCCGCCATCATCGGCGCGTCGTGGTTGCAGAGGCGCGCGCGCCTTGCGGCGTGGTCCGCGCTCGCTGCCGCCGCGCTGCTTTCGCCCCTGTGGGCCGCTCCATCGGAAAACTTCCTTCGCTCGCTCTCGTGGGGCCGCCCGGCGGCGGACAGCCTAGAGTCCGGCTACGGCAACATCACCGTCCTCGACGACGGCGGACAGAAGGCTTTCTACGAGGGCGGGCGCGTCGCGGGCGTCACCCCGGACTTCGCCGTCGGCGAATACATGGCTCACGTCCCCCTGCTCTCACACCCAGCCCCTCGCTCCGCCATGTTCGCAGGAGTGGACGCGACGACGATCCGCGAAGCCCTCAACCACGGACTCGACCGCGTAGTCTGGGCGGAGCTTGACCCGGCGATGTTCGCCCTGCGGCGCAAACACGCCCCTCCTGAGCTTGCGCCCGTCTTCGACGACTCGCGCGTCTTCCCTGCCGCCGTAGACCCGCGCCGCCTGCTCTCCCGCTCAAACGAAAAATTTGATGTCATCGTCATCTCCTCCGCCCCCCCGGAAACCATCGTCCTCAACAGGATGTTCACCCGCGAGGCGTTCGACCTGATGAAGTCCCGCCTGAATGAAAACGGAGTCCTCGCGATAACTGTCCCGTTCACGGAGAATTACATGTCCGAACACGAGGCGGCGCTGCTTGCGGGCACGCTCATGGCGGCGGCTCCTGAGTTGCGGCACGGCAACACGACTCCGCCGGTCGAACCTGCCCGCGCCCCCTTCTTCTTCATAATCGGACAGAAGCCGCTGTTGATAATAAGCCGCGACGGAGCGCCCGCCCCGACGCCAGAAGAAGCCGCCGCCAGATTCCGCTCCCGCGGCTTGGTTTCCGAGCGCTTCACGGCGGACACCGCCGCGTTCTTGTTCGACCCCCGACGCGCAGAAGCCGCTCTCATGCAGTTCAGCGACGACCCGATGGAACATCTAATGGCGGCGGACAAAACGGCGGCGGCGGCGCGATGGCTGACGTCCAGACCCGGCGCGGCCCCTAACTCCGACCTATCTCCCAATGCCGTATTCCTCAAGAACAAGCTGTCGGCCGGAATGTATAAGTCCATGCCCGCTGCGGCGGTTCTGGACGCGGTCGGCAACGCGAACACGCCCCGCGCGCGACGGACAGCGGCGCTCGTCCTTTTGGCTTTGGCGGCCCTACTCGCGGCGGCCTCGGCGAAATCCCCCGCCGCCCGCGCCGCAGCCGCCCACTTCACAACCGCAGCCGCCGGAGCGGTAGCCCTCATCGTCGTTCTCGTCGTCGTCTTTCTCTTTCAGATATCTTTCGGCGTCGTCTATCAGTATCTCGGACTTGTGAACGCGGCTTATCTGGCGGGATGCGCGGCGGGAGCCGGAACGATGTCGCGCGCGCGGCGCGAAGACCTGCGAAGAGGCCCAGCGGCGCTCGGCGCGGCAGCCCTCGGCTTGTGCGCCGCCACAGCTGCCCTCCCCGCGGTTTACACTGCGGCCTCCTCAGCATCCCCCTCATTCGCCGCCTTGACCCTCTTCGGCTTTGCCATCGTCTGCGGCTTTTGCTCAGGAGCAATATTCCCGCTTGCCGTCGAAAGAGTCAGGCCCGCGCGGCGGCATGCCGGAGCCGCGCTCGAAACCTCCGCCGCAGGCTCGCTCTATTTCGCCGACCTTGCAGGCGCATGCGCCGCCGCCCTCCTCTCAGGCTCCTTCCTTATCCCCACCCTCGGCGCGTTCGGTGCCCTTTACGCCGCCTCCATACTCTGCCTCGCCGCTTTCGCCGCCTCCATATCCCCCGCGCCCCGCTGACGCCGCGCGCATCCTCTAAGAAAACCGTGGAGCATCCGCCTTCTTCACCCCGTTATTTCAGATAATCAATTCAACCGAACCATGAAGAAAATGTTAGTTGCTATAACTAAGCGACAGTGATAACAACATCATGTCGATTGAAAGCTTCAAAACAATTGCGGAAATATTCAGGATTGATATAATTGTCCAAATATATAGTTTCGGATGTCACCATAAAAGGTGCGTTTCAATGGATAATACAAACTCCATTGTCAACGTTTCAGACAGTCGCCGCTGGGCGCTGATCTTATTTGAAGTCGCTTTTTGTTACGTTATTATTTATGTTTCAGCTTTGCAAGATTGGCCAAAACATGAATACTATCGTTTTTTGGTTCTCTTCCCGCTTTATCAGTTTGGAGTTGTTTTCGGGTATATTGGCGGCGTTATCGGAAGTATTGTGACAACTCTGTTGTTTTTGCCGCTTATACCGTTAGATCCTTCGATAGCAAAGGACTCCACAACAGAATATCCCTCTGTTGCAGGCATGATAATATTCTTCAATCTTTTCGGCGTCTTCATAGGCGGCGTTATAGGAAAAGGAAGAAAGACCCACAAAGAGCTTTCCTTGCTCTCGATCGTATCGGATAATATCGCCAAAGAGACAAATGAACGGGCTGTCATGCTTCAACTAATGAAAGAATCTATGGCGCTGTTGGAAGCGGAATGCGCGGCGGTTCTCATACGCATTGATGCCGACAACGATCCAGCTTCATGGACGATGCTCGGCATAAATCGCCATATGGCTAATGAAGCAGCGATTGCGACTTTTGCTCCTTCCCATCCGTTGGTCTGGGCGGCAAAGAATAACAAGCGTCTGGCAACCAACGGAGCTGGGCTCGACGAACGATTTGAACCGCATGCCGTAATAGGGCGTTTGAAGTCTGTAATGGTTTTTCCGGTGGCTTTTAAAAATGATGTTAACGGCGCGTTGATGGTTGCCGGAAGAAAATCTGGAGAGACTTATTCTGAAAACGACATGACGCTTGTGAGTTTTTTAGCAGACACGGCCGGCGACACAATATTCAATATGGCACAGGAAAGAAAACGACAGATGGAAAAAATGCGAGAGGAGCGCATGAAAGAACTTTTCTCGCGCTTTGTTTCAACATCTGTCGCCGAATATGTTTTGGGCAATCCAGACCTGATGAAAGGCCAATGGAGGGAAGTGACGGCGTTGGTGTCCGATATAAGGGACTTCACGAGTATTTCCGAGCGTTTAACGCCGAGGCAGGTGGTCGAGCAACTTAATGAATATTTCACGGCCATAGTGGATGTCATATTTGAAAAGAAAGGGACGATTGACAAATACATCGGAGACTGTGTCATCGCTTACTGGGGGGCGCCATTGCCGGATGACGACCATGCGATTCATGCCGCAGAGGCGGCTGTGAATATAATCGCAGAGATTGAATCTTTGAATAGAAAGTGGAAGTCTGCCGGGAAACCGCTTTTCAACGCGGGAATCGCCCTTCACACTTGCCCTGTCCTGATGAGCAGTCTTGGGGATGAGCGCAGAAGAGTGTTTACCATCATGGGAAAAGAAGTTGAGAAAGTGGTTTCAATAGAATCTCTCACAAAAACGCACAAGACGAAAATCATCGCGACTAAGGCTACCGCAGACCTTATTTCAAGCCGTTTCGCGATAAATAAACTGCCTGAGCTCGAAATGGTCAAATACGGCGACCTTTTCGAGATTCCTATCCCGGGAGGCTGCGCAACACAGTAAAACAATGCTTGTCCGCCTAGAGAAAACCGAGAAGTTCTACCCGGGTTTTCAGAGGGTAAGGCTTCTATCTGATAAAACATTTCTGATTGTATTGACGGCTTTTGTTTCATGGGCCGTTATAGTGTCGATGTTTATGTTTTTTGTCAAAGGACGGTCAAGAGAATCAGTATACGTTTGGGTAACTATATTATTTCTTACCCCGATGATTATCTCGCACCTTGGCGGACTTTCTCGAGCCGGGTGGTTATGGTTCATCGGACTTTCACTCTTCAGCGGCGTCGGATTGATGCCGGCAATTCACCGTCAAATATATATATACATATTCCTTTGTTTTCCTCCTTTTATTGTGTGTTTATATATGTTCCACAGAACAAATCCGCAGATTATCAAATCCCTTGGGTATCTTGCCTCCCCTCAATTAGCCAAAGAAATTGCTATTTCGTTGCTGACGGTAGCTGTTTTTATAGTGCTGACTTATTATGCGGTTGTCGTGAATGACGTTTATAAAATAGTTTTTCTGGGTTTTCAGGAATACGTTATGTATTCATTAATTTGTCTGCTGACATACGGTGTATATTATGGGGCGATGTATGGCATGTTGACACAAAAGTTATTGAACTATGGGATCGTAGCATTGCATCCCATCGCAATAAACTGCGTGCTTTTATTTTTGCTATGGGCCCCAAATGCAATCGGATACGACAACACGGGCAAGGCGTTGACAGGCGTAGTGAGCGTGTGCGTAGTATCGCAATTTGTCCTTGGCATCGCATTTTATTTTTGCCGTTCGACAAGGATGCTTCTGTTCTCATATTGGATTTACTATCTGTTCTATAAATCGCTGGTGACATGATGTTTGATACTGAGTTCGACAACGGCAACAGACGCGCCTGCGATATGAAATCGCTCGGTGATATTAAGCTTGCGGGCTCCCCTTATGCGGGCTGGACCACGTACCGCCTTTTCAAGGATGGCTTTTTCATCAAGGCGCTGCTTCTGATGCTTTGTTGCGGCGGAATAACGGGCTTTCTCCAGTTTTTTTATATGGTTGGTAAAATACCGGTTTTTGTCAAAGACTTGTTTAGCCTTACAATTTATATCGGCCTTTATGCGGGAAGCATGTGGCTTATTCGATTTCTTAATAAAAAAATACTTGTCTTAATATTTGTAAACGCTGCCATTATAGTGGTTTGGCAGAATATCATATTTTACAAACAACCTTTATTCGCGTCGTTCACGATTATTGTGACTTTATGGCTCGCGTTCTATTTAACATGGACAGAACCGGAAATAATGGCGAATTTCGGGCTGAGGAAAAACCGGATAGCGGCAGATTTAGCAATGGCTTTGATTCTGTCTGCTATTATCACGGTTTACACGATTCTCGGTTTTAAAGCTTATGGTTACACCTTCAAAGTAGACCCTTTGAGGATGGCCGCTCACGCTGCTTTGGCGGGCGATTATGTGGTTGTTTTTTCATTTGTTTACCTTGTTTGGAATCGTCTTTTAAACAAAGGCCTATCGCTAATCGGCCTTATACTTGTGTCGTCTACGCTTGTAATGTTTTTTCAGGCCCCAACGCTTATTGCGGCATATTGGGCGGGGGATTTAAGCGGCGCACGCTTTGCGCTTGCCTTTGTGTCGTCCGCTATGCTTTTTGTTTTATTAATTTGGACAACTTTCAGAACCATGAAAAATCCTTTTCCAGCGGCTATCATGATGACCGTTATTCATGAGATTCTTGTCATGGCGGGAGCATAGTGAGGAAAATCATCTTTCTTGCTGTAGCGTCGGCGGCATGTCTCGCATGCATCGGCATGGCGCATTATTTTGATGTGCCAGCGAGAGAATGGACTAGACCGCTTATTTGTTTGCCTATTATTTACGCAGGAGTAGCTTTCCGGCGAATCGGGTCGATTGCGATTATGGCGGTTGTTATTGTTTTTCAAATGCCATTTATCATACTTCAGTTCAACCGTTTGCCTTCGTCCGGGGTGAATTACATTATAGCGACGCTGATTTCAGGACTCGCAGGCGTTTTTCTGGGCCATGTTATCCGTAGGGAAACGGCTCAAAGGTTCGTTGTCGCGCAGGGAGAAGAAGTTAAAAAATCAATCAGGAGAAGCGATGATGAAAATGCGGCCCTCTTATTATTGGAGCGTCAGTTCCGAGACTTCGGATGTTCAAACACGGTGGAGATATATCTTTTCGACGAACATGGCAACTTGAAGAATTATAAAGAAATGGAAGAGACGGCTCTGCCGATGAGGCACATTTACTATGATGTTGCCGCTAGCCGCGAGTTCATTGTCAGCAACTTTGTGCAAGAGGATTACCGTTTCAACCACTTTGGCCCTATGGAAGAAAAGGGATTGGTCAAAAATATTGCCGTGTTTCCCATAGAATATGGCGGGATTCCGCGCGGCGTTATTTCTGTTGTCAACAGCGCCCATGAGTATTTGAACGATGAGGCTGTTCATTTTTTGATTTCAGTTAAACAAAGCGTCGAAAGGATTCTGGAAATTGCGGAAAATCAAAGGTTGACCATACAAAGCGAAATTCAGCGCGAAAAAATTCGGAACACTTTCTCTTCTTATGTGTCCAGATCTGTTGCCGAGGAAATTCTGAAAGACCCTGACAAGGTCGATTTAGGCGGAACACTCCACGATGTGACTGTATTGTTCACCGAGGTGATTAATTTTCAGGAATTACAGGAAACGCTCGATCCCTCTGAGCTTGTCACGATGCTAAATGAGTATTTTTCTCTTTCAATTGACGCGGTGTTCGAGTTTGACGGCACTCTTGATAAGTTCATCGGCGACAATGTTATGGCGTTCTGGGGCGCGCCATTGCCCATGCCCGACTGTGAAATGAGGGCTTTGCATTGCGCCACAAGAATCCAGAAAAACATGGAACAACTCAACCAATCATGGAAGCAACGAGGTAAAGAGAGATTCAACATTTGCGTCGGCATAAACTCCGGAAAAGCCATCGCAGGCAACATAGGAAGTATTAGAAGAATGGAATATACGGTCATAGGTGACACAGTAAATGTCACTGCTCGTATCAAAACCCTGTCAAAAACAAAGAACATTCCGATTCTGGTCAGTGAAAGCACATATACAAAAGTGAAAGACCAGTTCCGGTTCGGCGATAAGCTTCAAGCCGCCGTGAAGGGGAAAAGCGATATTATTACTGTTTACCAACTTCTTTAGTAATATATTTCCTGATACCGACCATAGTCTAAAGATTTTTTTCAATTAGCTCAGTAATCACAGAATTTTCTAATATCGAGTTTGCACTAAAAACGTTTACGCATAAACGCTGGATGAGGCGGGAGATGGAGCGCGCGCGGGTCGTTGCCGCGACGCGTGTTGTTGGCCGGGGCGTTTTTCATTAGTATTAATTAGCGCGCTCGTTTGGTTGCAACGCGCGGAAATAGGGTCGGCGCGATTGTTAGTTGAGGAGGAGAAGATATGAACACGTTGAAAACGACATTTTTAATGGGGGCTCTGTTCGGGTTCTTTCTGCTTGTAGGCGGACTGATGGGCGGAGAGGCCGGGATGGCGTTCGCTTTCGTTGTGGCTCTCGTAATGAATTTTACGATGTACTGGTTCAGCGACAGGATAGTGTTGGCGATGTACAAGGCGAAGGAGTTGCCGCCGGATATCGCGCCGCGTTTGCACGCGATGGTTGCTAAGTTGTCTGTGGCGGCGGGAATCCCCGCGCGCCGCAGCGCC
>MWCD01000009.1 GCA_002069885.1 bacterium ADurb.Bin236
ACCTCTGTGCGTCGATTCGGCGAACCCGTCTCTGCTCTCGGAAGCCGCGGCGAAAATCTCGGCCAAACGAAGCGGCCCGCCGCCGGAAAACGGACTCGAACCCGACGGCGCTCCGTGGCTGCTGCTCAATTCCCTGTCCGCCGAAAAAGACAGATACGACGGAGTCCTGCCGGTGGCGGTCAAACACAATGCTTCGGTGGTGGCGCTGCTGATGGACGACTCCGGAATGCCGGAAGACGCGGCGAAAAGGATCGAGACGGGCAGGGCGCTTGTGAAACGGCTGGTCTCCGACGGCGTTCCGCAAGAGCGGATTTTCGCCGACCCGCTGATAATGCCCGCTGGAGTAAACCCGGCGCTCGCGGCGGGGATACTCAAGGCGGTCCGCGAGTTGAGGGACGAGTTTCCGGGCATTCACATCACGTGCGGGCTGACGAATGTTTCCCACGGTCTTCCCGCCCGGCATCTGCTGAACAGGACATATCTGGCGATGCTTATCGCCTCCGGTTTGGACTCGGCGATAATGGACCCGACGGACATAAAACTGAGGTCGGCCCTTCGCGCGGCGCTAGCTTTGACCGATAAGGACCCGTTCTGTTCGGCCTACATCAGGGACTATAGAAAAAACCTGCTCGATGCATAGAAAACACGCGCTTTCACTGACATGGTTTGCGGCATATCTGGCGGCGGCGGCCGGGCTTTCCATCGCGCCCGGACTAGGCTTCTGGCAGAGCGCGGCGCTGCTGGCTCCGCCTGTGGCTCTCCTTATCGGGCTTTCTTGGTCCGCTCCCAACCCCGACTTCTCCTCCGACGACTCTTCCCCCGCCGAGCCTATCGAGGACCTCTCGAACCCATCACGTAAAGTCATCTGGCTGAACGGCCCGTGGGAGTTCAAGATAGAGCGGGAAAAAAGGTGGCGGCGGCTCGACGTTCCGAAACCTTGGAACTCCGTGCCCGGCCTGAAATATTACACCGGAAAAGCCAGATACCGGCGCATAACGCGGACGCCCGCCGGATGGTCCCTCGGCAGCCTGTTTCTCCGCTTCCGCGGCGCAAATTACTTCACTCAGGTTTATATCGACGGCAAACTTGTGGGAACCCACACGGGCGGCTTCACGCCTTTCGAGTTCGACGTGGCTGACTTCTTCGCCGACGGCGGAGACCACGAGATTGAGATCGCGGTGGACAACTCCTTGAGCAGGTCCACTGTGCCCAACGTTGTAGGCTGGAGCAACGACGGGGGCCTTCTTCGCGAGGTCTATCTCGAAACCCGCGCCCCTATACACATAGACGACATCTATATCTATTCCGAGCCGGACCTCAAGGGCCGCGCCGATATCGCTTTCATTGCGAAGATACACAACCCGAAACTCGAGCCGAGGAACTATTCCATACAGGTATATTCGCCGCAGGGCGCGGTGATACACGAGCACGTCGTCGAAGGCTGGACGATGCAGACGCTGCAGCACAGGTTCCGCGCCCAGTTCGTGTCCCTGTGGGAGCCGGACAACCCGGCGCTGTACAGATGCCGGGTGAGCGTGGCGGAGCCGGGCGGCGACGAGCTGAACTTTAAATTCGGAGTGCGGAGCTTCGAGGCGGGGCCTGACGGATTGTTGCTGAATGGAAAACCTACAAGGCTTCGCGGAGTTTCCGTCCTAAGCGACTCCCCGGCGCGCGGGGCGTCGCTGTCGGCGGACGCGCTGAAGAAAGACCTCGAAGCGGTCAAGGCCGCCGGGTTCAACGCTGTGCGGTTCGGCCCCATGCCGGCGCACAGGAAGGCGCTGGAGCTTTGCGACAGGATGGGCCTGCTCGTCCTTCAGGAGATACCCGTGTGGAGGACGCTGGCGCTCGACCTGAGCGATCCCGGCTACCAACAGGCCGCCGAGACCCAGTTGCGCGAGATGGTGTTGCGCGACCGCAACCGGGCCTGTCTTCTGGCGTGGGGGCTGGCAGCCAGAATCGAGAGCGACACCAGCGAGGCCCGCTGGTTCGTAGAGCGCATGGCCGCCATAGCTCGCGGCCTAGACGCGCGCCCGGTTTACATCTCCACCTCCGACCCCTCGCGCGAAACCTGCGCCGACATCGTGGACTTTCTTGCGGTCGAACCCGACGTGAAATCCCCCGAACGCGTGGAAGCCGCCGTAGACGCGGCGGCGGCTCTTAATATCCCCCGCGTCGTGTTCCTCCCAGGAGCGGCCGCGTTCCGCTCCGCAGGCTCCCGCCAAGCCGGCGCTCCCGGCACGGAGGAAAATCAGGCCGTCGCCCTCCTCGACTTGGTCGAAAGGCTCGACGCCAGCGAGCGCGACAGCGGCTGGGTTGTCTCCACCCTGAACGACCACCGAGACCCCGGCATTTTTTACGGCTCGGACCCCTTCATGCGGCGCACAGGGCTGATGACCATCGAAAGGCGGGATAAACTCGCTTTCGGCGCTCTGGCGACGTATATAAAGGAAAACGTCAGGCCTGAAATCTCCGTAGCCCGCCTGCGCACTCCCATCACCACCATCTCAAAAAGCTTCGCCCTGCTGTGGATCGCCTTCTCCGCTTTGTTTCTGGCGCTGAACCCGTCCGTCATTTCCAAACTCGCTTACGACCCCAAAGGCTTCGTGTCGGCCTATCCCTCGCCGACTCTTGCGGTGTTCTACGTCACGCTATTCACCGCCCTGAGCTGGGCGGTGCTGTTCAATCGTTTCTTCAGAAGCGCGCCGCGCGTCCTGCTCGGCTCCATCGACATGCCCTTCCTCATCCTCATTTCCCGCGTCTTTAGAAACGAGTTCACGCTGTTCTTGGTCACTTACGCGTCGTTGATATGGTTCTGGTTCTTCAACACCACGCTGCTAAGCTTCTTCATGCCCGGCGCGGAGTTTTATTCCCTGCTGGCGCTAACGGCCGCCGTGAGTCTTCCCGATGTAACATTCGCGCTCGCCGCATTCTTCAGAGTGTCGCTGCCAGTCTCGTTCCTGTTGTTCAACGCGTGGAAGATATTCGTGTGTCTGATGGCGCTGGGCGTGTCGGGAACCATCCTGTTCGTTCTTGCCGGCCCGGCCGCCGTGATCGGCGTGCTCGCCATCCTTATAGAACGCAAATTCCACATATTCAAATACCTGCGCGAAATCGCCCGCTGAGTAGAAGTTTCGATATTTAATACAGCGCCTAAGCGGACAGATGGGCAACTATATGTAAGCATTGTTAAACATGCTTTGTGCTTCCGGGGCATTCTTTTTTTTCTTCTTTTTGTTACAAAAAAATATGTTGACATATTATTGTATATATAATATATTAATTCAGATATGAATAGGCAAGTATATGCAAATGCGACCTGTTTGGCATCGATAAGACACTTTTTTATTTGTAGAAACCAATTCGGCATGCCAAGCAACTGAAAAGGCGAATACGGGGCGCAAGCCCCCTGCAGTTGAATTTACGGAGGAATGGCAATGGCCAAAAGCGGAAGCGAAAAAGAAACGCAATACACGGCAAAACAGATACAGGTGCTTGAAGGTCTGGAGGCGGTGCGCAGGAGGCCGGCGATGTACATCGGCAGCACGAGCGCGCGCGGACTTCATCACCTTGTGTACGAAGCGGTCGACAACTGCATAGACGAGGCGATGGCCGGTTACTGCGAGAATGTTGCCATAGCTCTCAACGAAGACGGCAGCGTTACGGTGATAGACGACGGGCGCGGAATCCCGGTAGACCTGCATCCGCAGGTGAAACGGCCCGCGCTCGAGGTGGTCATGACCAAGCTGCACGCGGGCGGCAAGTTCGGCGGCGGCGGCTACAAGGTCAGCGGCGGCCTCCACGGCGTCGGCATATCCGTCGTTAACGCTCTCAGCGAGTGGTGCGAGGTAGAGGTCGGCAGGGACGGAAAAAGATATATGCAGCGCTACGAGCGCGGCAATATCGCCCATGACTTGAAAGTGCTCGGCGCGACCGAGACAAGAGGAACCAAGGTCACTTTCCTTCCGGACGCGGATATTTTCCCGGACAGGGATTTTTCCTTCGAGGTGCTCTCCAAGCGGCTGCGCGAGTTGGCATACCTCAACAGGGGCCTGCGCATCGTATTCGAGGACAAGCGCCCCGACAGGAAAAACAAAGCAGAATACAAATATGACGGGGGCATCGAGGAATTTGTCCTCATGCTCAATAAGAACAAGGAGACGGTGGGGCGGCGGCCTTTCTACTCGATTAAAGAGAAGAATGACATCGTGGTGGAGATCGCCCTTCAGTATTTCGACGGCTTCACAGAGAATATCCTTTCATTCTGCAACAACATCAACACCATCGAGGGCGGCACGCACCTTGTTGGGTTCAAGGCCGGGCTGACCCGCTCGCTGAACGACTACGGCAGGAAGTTCAAACTGCTAAAGGAAGGCGAGAAGCTTTCCGGCGAAGACGTGCGCGAAGGTTGCGCGGCGGTCGTGAGCGTTAAAATAAAGGATCCGCAGTTTGAGGGGCAGACGAAGACCCAGCTAGGCAACAACGACGTCAAGGGCGTGGTCGAGTCGATATTCGTCGAGGAGTTCGGGACGTTCCTGCAGGAGAACCCGGCGGTGGCCAGACAGGTGGTGCAGGTCGGACTGAGAGCGTCGAGGGCGAGGGAGGCTGCAAGGAAGGCTCGCGACCTCACCCGCCGCAAGGGCGCGCTCGACGGCGGCTCTCTGCCCGGCAAGCTCGCCGACTGCTCAGAGCGCGACCCGGCGAAATCAGAACTGTTTATCGTCGAGGGAGACAGCGCCGGCGGCAGCGCAAAACAGGGCAGGGACAGGCGTTTCCAAGCAATCCTTCCCCTCCGCGGCAAAATCATCAACGTGGAAAAAGCCCGGCTCGACAAAAGCCTCGGCAACGAAGAAATCCGCACACTCATCACCGCCATCGGCACGGGCATCGGCGACGAGTTTGACATCTCCCGCCTGCGCTACAACAAGATAATAATCATGACCGACGCCGATGTTGACGGCGCTCACATCATGACCCTGCTGCTCACATTCTTCTTCAGATACATGCCCGACCTGATGAAAGCCGGAAACGTGTACGTGGCGTGTCCCCCTCTCTATCAGGTCAAGAAGGGCCAGCAGGCCGTCTACGCGTACACCGACGAGGAAAAGGAAAAAATCACTCAGGAGATGGGCGACAAACTTTCGATACAGAGATACAAAGGCCTCGGCGAAATGGACCCGGAGCAGTTGTGGGAGACCACCATGGACATGGAAAACCGCAAGCTGTATCAGGTGACGGTCGAGAACGTTCTCGACGCCGAAGAGATATTCACAGTGCTGATGGGCAGCCAAGTGGAGCCGAGGCGGGAGTTTATCGAATCCAACGCGAGAATGGTTCAGAATTTGGACGTGTGACGACGCGCCGCCGCTGGCGGAGCGATGAAAAACAGCGAACCGAACTGAAAGGATAAATCCGACAGATGACCAAGAAGAGAGAAGAATACGAAGACAGATCTACTATAGTGGACGCTCCGGTCGAAGAGCAAATGAAGACGGCGTACATCAACTACGCCATGAGCGTCATAGTGGGGCGCGCGCTGCCCGACGTCAAAGACGGGCTGAAACCCGTGCACCGCAGGATACTGTACACCATGAGCGACCTCGGACTGACTCCGGGCGCAAAGCACAGGAAATCGGCGAAGATCGTCGGCGACGTCATGGGCCGCTTCCATCCCCACGGCGACTCGGCCATATACGACGCCCTCGTCAGGATGGCTCAGGACTTCAACATGCGCCACACGCTAGTCAACGGCCACGGCAACTTCGGCTCCATCGATGGCGACAACGCGGCGGCATACAGGTACACCGAGGCCCGGCTCGACAAGCTCGCAATGGAGCTGTTGGCGGACATCAAGATGAACACCGTCGACTTCGTGGACAACTACGAAGGCACGGAGAAAGAGCCTCTGGCGCTTCCGGCCAGATACCCGAACCTGCTGGTGAACGGCTCGTCGGGCATCGCCGTCGGCATGGCCACCAGCATCCCTCCCCACAACCTGCAGGAAGTGGTGGACGCAACCATAGCGGTCGTCGAGGAGCCGGAGATCGAGCCTGAGAAACTCATAAAGATGATCAAAGGCCCGGACTTCCCGACCTATGGCGAGATTGTCGGCAAACAGGGAATCAAGGACGCTTACCTGACAGGCAGGGGCAAGGTCACTCTGAGAGGCAAAATCGAGCCGGAGGAAACAAAGACGGGCAAGCAGCGCCTCGTCATCACCGAGATTCCATATATGGTGAACAAAAGCAACATGATCGAGGGGCTGGCGGACCTCGTGCGCGGCAAGAAAATCGAAGGCATATCCGATATCCGCGACGAATCCGACCGGGGCGGCATCCGCGTCATAATCGAGCTGAAAAAAGACGCCAACCCGTACGTCATCCAGAACCTTATAATGAAGCACACGCAGATGCAGACGACGTTCAGCATAATCATGCTGGCGCTCGTGAACAACGAGCCGAAGACGCTGGCTCTGAAGGAGATGCTTGAATATTTCATCGAGCACAGGCGGGATGTCGTGCGCCGCCGCACCCAGTTTGAGCTGGACAAGGCGAAGGCCCGCGCCCACATCCTCGAAGGCCTTCGCATCGCGCTCCAGAACATCGACGAGGTCATCGCCATAATCAAGAAGAGCAAGGATGTGGCGACGGCCCGCGAGACCCTCATGAAACGCTTCGAGCTTTCTGAGATTCAGGCGCAGGCCATACTCGACCTGCGGCTGCAGAAACTCACCAGCCTCGAACAGAAAGCCATACTCGACGAGTACGCCGAACTGATCAAAAAAATCGCGGAACTCGAGGACATACTTGCCAATCCGAGAAAAGTCGACGCCATTATCGTCAAGGAGCTGACGGAGATAAAGGAGAAATACGGAGAGAAGAGGCGCACCCGGATAGTGGTCGGCGGAGCCGAGATAGACATCGAGGACCTCATTCAGCGCGAGGACGTAGTCATCACCGTCACGCGCGACGGCTGGGTCAAACGGCTGCCGGTCGACACCTACCGCACGCAGGGCCGGGGCGGGCGCGGCGTCATAGGCCTCACAAAGAAGTCAGAAGACACCGTCAAACACCTCTTCGTCACATGCAGCCACGACATAATTCTGTTCTTCTCGAACAGGGGCCAGATATACAGGATGAAGGCATACCAGCTTCCGCAGGCGGGCCGCACCGCGAAGGGCATCCCGCTGGTCAACCTCCTGCAGCTTGCGCCCGCGGAAAGAATAACCGCTGTCATCCCGATCAAAGAGTTCGACGACGAGCACTATCTGATGATGATTACCAAAGACGGCCTCGTGAAGAAGACCAAGCTGAGCGAGTACGACACTCCGCGCAAGGGCGGCATCAGGGCGATAACGCTCAGGCAGGGCGACGAGTTGCGGTATGTCATAATATCGAACGGAGAGCGCGAAGTCGTGATAGGCACTCGGAAGGGCCTCAGCATCAGGTTCAAGGAATCAGACGTCAGGGCGATGGGCAGAGGCGCGGCGGGCGTGCGCGGCATCATGCTCAACCGCAGCGACGAGGTCGTCGGCGCGAGCATAGTGGACGACGACAAAGCAATGCTGGCAGTCTGCGAAAACGGCTACGGCAAACGCACGCTCTTGAAATACTACAGAGGCCAGAACAGAGGCGGAAAAGGCATCCTTAACATAAAGGTGAGCGAACGCAACGGCGATGTCGTGGGCATCGCGGTCGCGGGCGTGGAAGACGAACTGATGATGATCTCAGAAAAGGGCATCATCATCCGAGTGCCTGTCAGAACCATCTCCGCCACAATCGGACGCAGCACTCAGGGCGTCCGCCTCATGCGCATGGACGAAAGCGACAAAGTCGTCGCCTTCGAGGTCTTCAAAGAGGAGGACTATGACGACACCGTCGCCTCCGTCAACGCCTGCGCGCCTGAACCCGGCGACGAAGTGGAAGACACGGAAGAATAACCCAAGCTGTTTGAAAAAAAGAGAAACTTTCAATGAAAGTTTCTCTTTTGTTTTTTAAATGCGTTTGTGTTCATTAAGGGAAAACTTTTGAAAAAGTTTTCCCTTAAACCCTTTCAAAACATTTCATGCCAGCGCCGAATGCGGAGCTTCGCCTCCGCCTTTGGCGCGTGTCAATGAAAAGATTCTGGCAAAGGTTTTCAGTGGAATATTGCACATAAACGATTTCACATCATGCGTTGCGTAACCGCAACCGTAGGGGCGACCCTTGCGGTCGCCCGAAATGTTAAAAGGGAGGGGGCAAGCCCCGCCCCTACGATTACGATTTTACATGGGGCGTCGGGAGAAGAAGCGCGTCAGCGATTCAATCCCGACGCCCATTGAAATGTTTTGAAGAGATTCAAAGAGAAAATTTTTCAAAAGTTTCTCTTTGGTTCTTTTCTTTTGCGTTTTGCTTTATGAATATTTTAAGATTCTTTGAAGTCTGCGGGTTTGATGTTCTGGACGAACTCTTTGAATTTCTGAATTTCCTCGTCGTCCGGGGGGCCGCCGACGATGGCCGCCTCGTCTATGATTCGTTTGGAGACATATATCGGAGTGTCAGTGCGGAGAGAAAGGGCGATGGCGTCGCTGGGCCTTGCGTCCACCAGCACCGGGTCGCCGTTTTCCTTGCTGACGAGCATTTTTGCGTGGAACGTGCCCTCTATTATGTCGTGTATCCTGATTTCCTTGAGTTTGAGGTCAAAGCTTTCGAGCAGAGACTTCATGAGGTCGTGGCTCATGGGTCGGGGGACGGAGACGCCTTCGAGGGCTATCTCGATCTGGGTGGCCTCGAACATGCCTATCCAGATGGGCAGAAACCTGTCGCCGGCGCTGTCTTTGAGCAGCACGACGGGGACTTTGTTGAATATGTCGAACCGGACGCAGTATACCTCGACCGGGACCATTTCGTCGCTGGACAAAGTTGAGAGTCCTTCCGTAGTAGAGATTGCGGTCGCCCGCCACTGAACTAATTATATACCCATTTCAAAAGTCTTCAACCCGGAGGGGCGGCGTCGCGGGGTCTGCCGTAAAGTTCGCGGAGACGGCAGGCGAGGGAGCATGCCTGCGCATAGAACACGCTCGGTCTGCGCGTCTTTATCTCAAGGAAAGCTCTCCACGGGGCGGCTTTTCCTTCCGTGACGCGCTGGCGGAACACGAAAAACG
This sequence comes from bacterium ADurb.Bin236, assembly GCA_002069885.1. Lineage (GTDB taxonomy): Bacteria > UBP15 > UBA6099 > UBA6099 > UBA6099 > UBA6099. The sequence goes on from MWCD01000009.1 coordinate 9,140, forward strand.
CGGAGGGCGTCTCCGCGAACATAACCGAGTAATAGTCGTTGAAGTCGTCGATGCGGGGCTGAAAGTTGAAAGCGCGCTGGATGTCGAGTCGTTCGCCGGTCTCCAGATAGGCGTAATAGCCCGAACCGAGGATGTCGAAGAGTTCGACCTCTTCGTCTCTTGCTGCCGCGCTCTGGATATTGTCGAAGAAGCTCAACGTCCGGCTCCGGAGGAAATATTCCCGCGCGGTCGGCGTCAAGCCGCGCCGGGCGAGGTTGCCGCCGCCGCTGTTTCCATTATAGGCCGGGTAATGTAAAATGAATAGCCGGGAGAGCGCGACGGGAGGAACTTGAAATGGTCAGACAGTCCGAACTGGAGTTGAACACCGAAGGCAACGGCCAGATGAATGACATCACCGCCGAGGTGTCGAGGGCGGCGGAGGAGTCGGGCATCAAGGACGGCATAGTGACGGTGTTTGTGCCGGGGGCTACCGGAGCGGTCACCACCATCGAGTATGAGAGCGGGCTAGTGAAAGACTTCGCCGAGCTTATGGAGCGGCTGGCGCCGCAAGGGAAAGATTACGCGCACAACGCGCGGTGGGGAGACGGCAACGGGCATTCGCATTTGCGCGCCTCTCTGCTCGGCCCGTCGCTGACCGTCCCGCTGACGGACGGCGCGCTAGCTCTCGGAACTTGGCAACAGATTGTCTTCGTGGATTTTGACACGCGGGCGAGGATGCGCAATCTGATAGTGCAGATTGTCGGAGAATAGCATATTGAAAACAGAAACGCCTCCCTTGGTGTCCATAGTCGGCAGGCCGAACGTGGGCAAGTCCACTCTGTTCAATCGGCTGTTGGGCCGCAGAGTGTCTATAGTTGACGACATGGCGGGAGTGACCCGCGACAGGATATTCGCCAGATGCGGATTCGGCGGCGCTCCCGCGTTTCTTGTGGACACCGGAGGGCTGACCCCCGGCGGAAAATCGGAGCTGGACCGCAACATCGAAAAACAGATACTGATGTCCTTTGAAAGCTCGGCCGTCCTCGTTTTCGTGGCGGACGCCGCGGCGGGCGTGATGCCGGAGGACAGGATTGTGGCCGATGTCCTGCGCAAGCACAATAAGCCGGTGATTCTGGCCGCGAACAAATCCGACAGCGGAAAGATAGCGCAGGGAGCCTCGGAGTTTTTCGCTCTCGGCATGGGCGAGCCGATAGCCGTGTCCGCTCTGCACGGCGACAACATAGAGGCGCTCAGGGAGCGCGTAGCGGCGCTGCTTCCGAAGGCGCGCGGAGCGTCGTTCGAGACGCCGGAGACGAGGTTCTGCGTCGTCGGCAGGCCGAATGTGGGAAAATCCTCCATCGTCAACGCCGTCCTCGGCGAGGAGCGGTGCGTGGTATCCGACGTTCCCGGAACCACTCGGGACAGAGTGGACGCCGAATTCGTTCACGACGGGCGCAGGTTCGTGATAGTGGACACCGCCGGGCTTAAGCGCCGCAAGTCGAAGATGGACAGGCTGGAGTTCTACAGCTCGACGCGCACCCGGCGCGCGATGGCCGAATCCGACGTCGTGGCTCTGGTTCTGGACTCGCGGGATGGGTTGCTGGAAGGCGACAAGAGAATAATAAACGAGGCCATCGATTTGAAGCGCGGCCTCGTAATCGTGTGCAACAAGATGGACCTCGTCGACAACCCCGACTACGACAACTTCCTGAACCACATCAAGACCGAAGCCCCGTTCCTGATGCATACGCCCGTACTGTTCGTGTCGGCGCGGGAGCGCGCGGGGATGGAGGCGCTGCTCGACCGGCTCTCAGAGGTGAGCGCGCGCATGAGATTCATGCTGCCCATCGAACTGCTGACCAACGTCGTCTATGACGTCCGCTCGATGTATTCCCCCGGCTCGAAAGGCAGGAAGGTGGGCGAGATAAGGGGCGTGGTGCACGACAGCGCCAACCCGCCTCGCATAATAATCAAAGTGAACGATCCTGATCTTTTCCCGCAGGCTTACGTCAAGCTGGTGGAAAACAGGATCCGCGGAGTGTTCGACCTTGTCGGAGTCCCGCTGGACCTGAAGCTGTCGGGCGCCCCCGTAAAGAAGAAAAAATGAAAGCGCGGCGTTTGAAAGCGCGGCGCGCGCGCGCATAAAACATGACATCAAACTATCTTGTCACTTTTGCGGTAGCTCTGGCGGTGTCGCTGCTGATGACGCCGACGTTCGTGCGGCTGGCGTTCAAGTGGGGCGCGGTGGACATGCCCGGCCCGCGCAGGGTAAACGTGAAACCCACTGCGCGCATGGGCGGCCCGGCCATGTTCTTCGCCTTCGCCGCGGCGCTGCTTGTCGCGGGAGGCGACGCTCCCCTCAGAGGCCCGGTCATCCTCGGCTCGTTTCTCGCTCTCTGCATAGGGCTTGCGGACGACATTCGCTCTCTGCGAGCGCTCCCGAAGCTTATCGCTCAAATCGCGGTAGCCTGCCTCGTATTCTCGCTCGGCGTTCGCGTTCAGTTCGTCACCAACCCCGCCGGCGGCGTCTTCCCGCTTCCCCTCTGGCTGTCGTTCGCCGTCACTGTGGCGTGGCTGGTCGGCGTAACAAACGCGGTGAACCTCATAGACGGATTGGATGGGCTGGCGGCCGGGATCGTCAACATCGCCTCGCTCACATTTTTTCTCGTGGCGGCAAGCCGGGGACAGACCGAAAGCGCGCTCATGGCCCTCGCCCTCGTCGGCGCCTCGGCGGGCTTTCTACGCTGGAACTTCTTTCCTTCAAAGACTTTCATGGGCGACTCAGGGGCGTACTTTCTCGGATTCACCGCAGCCGCGCTCGCCGTCACCGGCGCGTTCAAAATCACATCCACCCTCACGCTGCTCATTCCCATATTCGCGCTCGGAGTGCCCATCTTCGACACCGGGTTCGCCATCGTCCGCAGGCTCTACAGCCGAAAGCCCGTGATGTCGGGCGCGGACAAGGAACACCTCCACCACCGCTTCCTCGCGCGCGGCTGGCATCACCGGGACGCGGTCATACTCTGCTACCTGATAACGTTCGCGCTAAGCGCCGTCTCGCTGGCTATAATCAAGGAATGGCTGCTTGCGCTCTATCTCATGCTGTCCGTCGCCGCCGTGGCGCTTTTGCTCATCGGCATCGGCAAAGTCGTTAAAAAAAACAAGCCCAAGGCGTGAAACGATGAAGAAACTGAAAGTTTGCTCGGTGTTCGGAACGAGGCCGGAGGCGATAAAAATGGCCCCCGTCGCCCTCGAACTCGCCCGCCGGCCGCAGATCGACCACAAAATTGTCGTCACCGGCCAGCACCGCGCGATGCTGGACCAGATGCTGTCGCTGTTCGGCCTCAAACCCGACATCGACCTGAACATAATGCTCGACCGCCAGACTCTCACCCAAGTGACCACCCGCGCGCTAGAAGGCATGGAACGCGCGCTCGAAACCATATCTCCCGACATTGTTCTCGTGCATGGAGACACCACGACATCCTTCGTCGGCGCTCTCGCTTCATACTACGCGCGCATCCCCGTCGGCCACGTCGAAGCCGGCCTCAGAACGGGCGACCGCTACAATCCGTTCCCTGAAGAAATGAACCGCGCCATGATCGACTCGCTTGCCGATATCCTTCTGGCTCCCACATCAGGCGCGCGCGACACCCTGCTCGCCGAAAATAAACGGACGGAAAACATATTCGTCACCGGAAACACTGTGATAGACGCGCTTCTGCTAGCGGCCGAAATGTCGGCCCCGTCCGCGTTGCCGGACGGAGTTCCGGAAGACGCCCGCATCATCCTCGTCGAAGCGCACAGGCGGGAAAACCTCGGCGCGCCCATGCGAGAAATCTGCCTCGGCCTGCGTGACATCGCCGAAAAACGCTCGGACGTCCACATCGTCTTCCCGGCCCACCTCAACCCTGCGGTTAAGGACGTCGCCCGCGAAATCCTCGGCGGACTCCCGCGCGCCCACATCCTGCCCCCGCAAGACTATCTCCCGTTCGTCTCCCTAATGAAACGCGCCCGCCTCATTCTTACCGACTCCGGCGGCGTTCAGGAGGAAGCCCCCTCCCTTAAAACCCCTGTGCTGGTGCTCCGAAAAGTCACTGAACGCCCGGAAGCCGTCGCCGCCGGAGCCGCCGCCGTCATTGGCCCTGACCGCGAAAAAATCTTCTCCTTCGCTTCCCGACTTTTGGACGACGAGGCTTTCTACGCTTCAATGACTCGCGGCTCAAATCCCTATGGCGACGGCCTTGCATCCCGCCGCATCGCCGATTTCCTCCTGTATAAATTCAACCACGCTCAATCCCGCCCCGATGAATTCGCCTCTCTAGAGAACGCGTGAAAAGATAGAAAAAAGCGAAAAGCAAATAGAAGCTTTTAAAAAGTTTTCCCTTAAGCCCCCATAACTATTTTCTCTTTCAGGGCGTTTCGTTATTACAAAACAAGCTGCCGCGTCGCGCAAAATATGGGCTTCGCAAAAGGCTGTTTCGGAAAACAGGGCTAAGACTGTAAAACAGAGGGATTTTAAGGGGGATTTATCGGAGGGAGCTATTTTTTCAATTTTTTCCGTAAATAAATTGATGAATATATTGATATTATAAAGAGACATCGCTTTTTTCGGCGATTGAAACAGGCGCGAGCGCGCGCGAATCGCGGGGCGGCGGCTCTGGTTATTGTTCAAGAAAGAGGCGCGGCCCGGAGATAATCTGATTATGGCGAAGAAGAAACTCAATGAAAAACCATGGGGCGGCAGGTTCAAAGGCGGGGCGGACCCTGAAGTGGAGGCGTTCACGGCGTCGGTTCATTTCGACCGGGAGCTTGCGAAATTTGACATTGAGCAATCGCTGGCGCACGCGGCGATGCTGCAGAACTGCGGCCTGATATCGAAGAAAGACCTGAAGGAAATCGTGTCCGGGCTGAAGGCGATTGGCTCGGAAATCAAGTCCGGACAGTTCGAGTTCAAGAGCGAGCTTGAGGATGTGCACATGAATGTGGAGACGCGGCTGGCGGAGTTGATAGGGCCGGCGGCGGGGAAACTGCACACGGCGCGTTCGCGTAACGACCAAGTGGCGACGGATATGAAGCTGTATATTCGCGCGGCTGTGGAGGAGATAACGCGGGCCGTCAGAGGGGCGCAGGAGGCGCTTGCGGCGCGGGCGGCGGAGCACGCGGACGACGTGATGCCCGGATACACGCACTTGCAGAGGGCGCAGGCGGTTCCTCTGGGGCATCATCTGATGGCGTACTATCACATGCTGGAAAGGGACGCGGGCAGGTTCGCGGACTGCGCTGCGAGGATGGACGCGCTGCCGCTGGGGGCGGGGGCGCTGGCGGGTTCGGCGTTGCCGGTGAACCCGGCGCTGACGGCGGCTGCGCTGGGTTTTTCGGCGACGGCTCCAAACAGCATGGACGCGGTGTCAGACCGGGATTTTCTGCTCGAGTTTCTATCCGCGTGCGCGGTGTGCATGATACATCTGAGCCGCGCGTGCGAGGAATTGATAATATGGATGACATCCGAATTCGGTTTTGTGGATTTGCCGGACGCGCTTTGCACCGGGAGCAGCATAATGCCGCAGAAGAAGAACCCGGACGTGGCGGAACTGATACGAGGAAAGAGCGGACGCGTGACCGGGGCGTTGATGTCTCTGTTGATGACGATGAAGGGGTTGCCGCTTGCGTATAACAGGGACATGCAGGAGGACAAGGAGCCGGCGTTTGACGCGGCGCGGACGACCGCGGCGTGTCTACGGCTGTACGCAAAGCTGGTCTCCGGCGCCAAGTTCAACACGGCTGCTATGGAGAAGGCCGCTCAGACGGGTTTTCTCAATGCGGTGGACCTGACGGACTATCTGGCGCTGCGAGGTATGCCGTTCCGGGAAGCGCACTCGGTGGTGGGCAGGCTGGTGAGGCATTGCATCGACGCTGGCAAGGAGTTCGGGGACTTGACGGACGAGGAGTTCGCGGCGTTCTCGCCGATGTTCGGAAGCGATGTTCGGAAGGCGCTGGACGCGCGGGCGGCGATGGGGCGGCGCAAGGCTCCCGGAGCGGCGTCTCCGGCTTCGGTGAGAGGCCAATTGAAAAAATATCATAGGAACAAGAACGGCGAAAAATGAGCGATTTCACGCAGCTTCTCAACTTCCCGACTGGGATGACGCCGCTGGAGATGGCGAAAGCGGCGCTTGAGATAGTCATCATCAGCGTGGCCGTGTATTACATCATATCGTTTCTGCAGAGGACGAGGGCGGTGGCGATCCTGCGCGGGCTGGGAGTGCTGCTGCTGTTCGCGGCGCTCGCGGGCATACTGAAGCTGGACACCATATTTTTCATTCTTCAGGGACTGAGCGCGGTGATACTTATCGCGCTGCTGATAGTGTTTCAGCCGGAGTTGAGGCGGGCGCTCGAACACATGGGGCGGCGCGGGTTCTGGCAGCGCAGGCTGGGCGGGCTGGAGAAAGAGGACATCATCAAACTGATACACTCTCTGGTGGTGACGACCGAGGATCTGGCGATAGTGAAGATGGGCGCTCTGATAGTGCTGGAGCAGGAAACGCCTCTGGACGAATACACGAGGAGCGGAACCGAGCTTGATGCCCGGCTGTCGCCCGAACTGCTGAAGACGATATTCTTCCCGCACACGTTTCTGCACGACGGGGCGACGTTGGTTAGGGGAAACAGGGTGATGGCCGCCGGGTGTTTCCTGCCGCTGTCGGAAAACCCGCAGCTTCCGCAGGAGGTCGGCTCAAGACACAGGGCCGCGCTCGGCGTGTCCGAAGTGTCCGATGCGGTATCGCTGGTGGTTTCGGAGGAAACGGGATTCATATCGCTCGCGCACAGCGGAAAGCTGATAAGGGACATCAAGCCGGACGCGCTTCGCGAGCTTCTGTATTCGATATGCATAACGCAGGGCACGGGATTCTCCTCCCGGCGCGCGGAGAAAGCGAAGACGCGGACATGAGCCTGAAAGCGTTGCTGCTTAACAACTATAAGACGAAGATAGTAGCGTTGCTTACCGGGTTCGGGGTGTGGTGGTTCATATACGCGGGGCAGAGGCCGATGGCGACCGCCTCTTTCACCCCGACCGTTGTCTATGAGAACCTGTCGCCCGGACTGCGGATTGTCGAGGCTCCGGAAACTGCGAGCGTAAAGCTGCGGGCGGACTCCCGGCTGCTTGAAAAACTTACATCTAAAAACATAGAAGCGACGGCGAACCTCGAAGGGCTGGACGAAGGAACGTATGACGTGACATTAAGAATCGACACCGGAACCGCTGCGCGCCCGCACGGACGCCTGCCGTCGGTAACGGTCGAGCTGGAGAGGACGCACTCGGCGGAAACCGTGGTCTCTATTCAGTTCATAGGAGAGCTTCCCGAAGGGTACAGGCTCGGCGGCGACATCGCGGTCCGGCCCGATCGCGCCACCATCTACGGCGAGAGGGAAGATGTCGGGGACGTCGCCCGCGTTATCGCGCCGGTGTCTCTGGATGACAGGCGGGAAACGTTTACGGCGGAGGCCGCGCTGAGGGCGGTGAACGAATCCGGCGCGGTCGTCGGCGGAGTGACGGTGTCGCCCGCGCGCGCGAACATCCGCGTTCCGGTCGAAAGCGTCCGCACCAACAGCGTCCCGATTAAGCCAGCGTTCGTCGGGGGCGACATCCTCAGAGATTTCCCTGCGGCGGAGTTCTTCCCGTCGTCTATAGAGCTTACGGGAGAGGAGACCGCGCTGGCGGCGGTGAAATTCGTGACGACCTCCGAGTTCGATCTTGGAAAATGCGAATCCGGCGGCGTGTATCCGATAGACATTTTGCTTCCCGACGGAGTGTCGGCAGGCTTCTCGCAGATAACGCTGACGTGCTCGGCGGACAAGACGGTGTCGCGCGAGTTCACCGTCACGCTGTCGCAAATAAATCTGTGCAGGGGCTGTTCTGCGACGCTTTTGCCGGGCGGGGTGGACGTGCTGGTGACAGGCCCGGCGAGGGATGTCAACCAGATTCGGGCGTCGGACATCTCGGCGTTCGTGGACCTTGCGGGGCTGGGAGCCGGAGAACATGAGACCGAGCCGCACGCCGCGCTCTCAAAACTCGCGGAGACGGCATCGATAAAAACGCTCGACCAGAAAATAAGAGTCCAGATATCACAACAGGGGAAACAGCGACAATGACCTCGAACGGAACAGGCGGAAAAAAGATAAAATTCGGAACGGACGGAATTCGCGGAGTGGCGAATCTGGAGCTGACCGCCGACGTGGCGCTCACAGTCGGGCGATGCGTCGCGCACTACATGTCGGTGTCGAAAAAAGGCTCGGCGCGCAGGGCGCTGGTCGGCAAAGACACTCGGGTGTCCGGAGACATGATAGAGACGGCGCTTGTTGCCGGGATAACGTCCGTCGGGGTGGACGCGTGGCGGATCGGCATCACGCCCACGCCCGCGCTCGCGCACATGACCCGCGCGCTCAACTGCGACTGCGGCATTATGATATCGGCCTCTCACAATCCGGTGGAGGACAATGGAATTAAGATATTCTCGGCGGACGGCTACAAGCTGGAAGACGCGGACGAAGAGGCGATCGAGGCGCTGATACAGGCCAACGGCGGCGGCATCAAGCCGGCTCCCGGCGCGGCTGTCGGCAGGTTCGTCGACAAAAGCAAGACCGCCGGAACTTACGTGGACTACCTGCGAAGGCTTCTTCGCGGAGTGTTCTTGGAAGGGACGATTGTGGTGGACTGCGCGTGCGGGGCCGCCTCAAGATACGCCAAGCGGGTGTTCAAGGACTCCGCCGAGGAAGTCGTGTTCATAAACTCGGACGAAGACGGGCTGAAGATAAACGTGGACTGCGGCTCGACCAAGCCCGAGATAATCGCCGCAAAAGTGCGCGAGACCGGAGCCGCGCTCGGTTTCGCTTTCGACGGCGACGCCGACCGCGTCCTGTTCGTTGACGAGACCGGCGCGGTGGTGGACGGAGACCAGTTGATGCTGCTGTGCGCGCGCCGCATGAAGGCCGAGGGAAAACTCTCGGGCGACACCGTGGTCGCCACCGTCATGTCGAACATGGGCTTCGAAGCCGCCCTCAAAGATATCGGCGCGCGCATGCTGAGGACTCCGGTGGGCGACAAGTTCGTGCTGCGCGAAATGCTCAAGGGTGGCTACAACATCGGCGGCGAGCAGTCGGGTCACATTATCTTCCTCGACCACGCCACGACGGGAGACGGCCTGCTGTCCGCCGCCCAAGTCCTGCGCTGCGCCTGCGCTTCGAAACAACCGTTCTCTGAGCAGACCGCGATGAAACGCTCGGCCCAATTCCTGAAAAATGTCAGGGTCCCCGACCGGGACGCCTTCTACCAGAGCAAAAACATACAAGACAAAGTGGCGGAAGTGGAAAAACGCCTAGCCGACAGCGGAAGGGTGGTCGTGCGGCCGTCTGGCACGGAACCGCTCATCAGGGTCATGGTGGAGACATGGGACGCCGCCTCCGCCGAGTCTTTCACGGACGAAATAATCGACGCCGTCAAATCAGAATTCAATATACAATAACCCGGCATCAGGACATCCGGCGGACAGCGCGCTAGCGAAAAAAACAGCCCGCCCCCCATGCGCGGCTCCGTTTGTGATATCATGTTCCCGTTATGGCGAAAAAGAACAGAGGACTTTCGCAGTCGTTCGAGATAGCGGCGATATCTTGCGGATTCAGCCGGGTTGCGGGAGCGGACGAGGCCGGGCGCGGCCCGCTCGCGGGGCCTGTCGTGGCCGCCGCCGTCGTCATCTCGGACGGTTGCGTCGGCGCCGGGATTCGCGACTCGAAAAAAATCGCCCCGAAACGCCGCGAACGGATATATGAAACGATAATCGAAAGCTCGGCCGCGCGCTCGATAATCACAATCGGCGCTCCTGAAATAGACAGGATTAACATCTACCGCGCCGCGCTCTACGCCATGAAGCTAGCCGTCGAAGGCCTTTCTCCGGCCGCTGATTTCGCGTACATCGACGGGAACGCGAGGATAGATATTGACATTGCGCAACACGCGCTGGTCGGCGGCGACTCGCTCTGCTGCTCGGTGGCGGCGGCGTCGATTCTGGCGAAAGTGACCCGCGACCGCATGATGGTCGAGTACGACGAGATTTATCCCGGCTACGGGTTCGCCCGCAATAAGGGGTACGGAACCTCCGAACACATGGAGGCGTTGCGCAGGCTTGGGCCGTGTCCCATCCACCGCCGCTCCTTCGCTCCCGTGAAGGAGGCCCTTGAGCGATGACGGAGCCTCAAGACCGCGACCGCGACCCGCGAAAACCTCTCGGCGCTAAGGGCGAAAAACTTGCCGTCCGCGCTCTCAAAAAACAGGGCTTCATCATCCTCGACACGAACTGGTCGTGCGGCATCGGCGAGTTGGACATCGTCGCCAGAAAAGGAGACCTCATCGCGTTTGTGGAGGTGAAAACCCGCGCGAGCGGCCTATACGGGCCTCCTCAACTAGCGGTGACTCCCGCGAAACAGAAGAAAATCGTCAAGCTCGCCAACGCCTACATGAAACACAAGAGGCTGACCGGGCTTCGAGGCCGCTTCGATGTGGTCGCCGTCAGCCCGGACGAGCGGGGCAGGCTGACCGCCGTTCACATGCCCGCAGCCTTCGTCGACGGCGAGTGACACCCCTCGCCGCGCTCTCCGCCGCCGCCTCTTAAAAACAATTCCGCATCGGCTTATACTTAAAGCGTCGGAGAGCGGGGGCTAGTATGGGAATGGTTTATCCGGACAACGATTCGCTGTGCGACGCCGTGGCGTCGAGGAGGTTGTATCTCGGCATCCCGAGTTTCGACGCCGCAGTCATCGACGCTATGCGCCGGATAGACCGTGGAAAGTTCGCGCCGCCCGGAGAGCGAGACGCGTACGCGGACGCGCCCGTCCCGATCGGGGCGGGGCAGACATGCTCGCAGCCGAGCATGGTGGCTGCGATGGCGACGATGCTCGAACTGGCTCCGGGCATGCGGGTCCTCGAAGTCGGCGCGGGTTGCGGATATAGCGCCGCCGTGACGGCCTCCCTCATTTCCCCCGGCGGCTCTCTTTTCGCTGTTGAGTTTCTTCCCGAACTGGCGGAGACCGCGCGCGCGAACCTCGCCGCGTTCAGCTTCGGCGCGGACATCGAGGTGATTACAGGAGACGGATCGGCCGGGCTTGCGGCCCGCGCGCCTTTCGACAGGATATACTTCGCGGCGGGCGCGGGGTTCGGCTTCGACGAATCGCCCCTGCTCGAACAGTTGAAACCCGGCGGCGTCCTGCTTTATCCGCAGTCGCGCGGCGACATGTTCCGCGTAAAAAAGAACCCGGACGGCTCCCTCTCGCGCGGTCAGGCGGGCGGCGTCGTTTTCGTGGAGCTGAAAGGCAAAAACAGTGGCGGCTTTTGACAACGTCCGCGTCGGCGCTTCCGGCTTCAGTTTCAAGGACTGGCGCGGCCCTTTCTACCCGGAATCCATCTCCGCGTCCCGGATGCTCGAGTATTACTCCGGCTTCTTCGACGCGGTGGAAATCAATTCCTCGTATTACAGGATGCCGACGGCGCGGATGTTCGCCGGGATGGTTCGCGCCACCGACCCGGATTTCGGCTTCGTCGTCAAACTCCATGCGTCGATGACGCACGGCCGCGACGGCTCGGCGTTTCCGTTTGCCGACTTCGCCGAAGCCCTGCGCCCTCTTGAGGAAAGCGGCAGGCTTCTCGGCCTGCTGGCGCAGTTCCCTTACGAGTTCCGCCGCTCGGACGACAACCTTTCATACCTCCGCCTCGCAAGAAGCAGGCTGGAAAGATTTCCCTTTTTCGCCGAGTTCAGGCATGATTCATGGCTGGGGCCGGAGACGTTTGAGGAGTTGAGAGAGATGCGGGCGGGGTGGTGCAGCGTTGACGAACCGCAACTAAAGGGGCTGATGCCCCCGGTCGCCGAGGCCACCGCTCCCGCTGCCTACGTCCGATTCCACGGCCGCAACTCCGCCGACTGGTGGACTCCGCGCCCCGGCTCGGACAGGTATCTATACGACTATTCTGAGCGCGAACTGCTCGAATGGGTCCCTAAGATCGAGTCGCTTTCGGCGCGCTGTGAAAGCGTGCTGATGTTCTTCAATAACTGCCACTTCGGCAACGCGCCGAAGAACGCTAAAGAAATGAAAAAATTGCTCGGACTCCCCGTCGCGAGAGCGCGCAGGGGCGGAGAGCTTGAATTCGATTGAGGGCTGTTTCCGCCGTGAGCCTGCTGGACAGATTCAGAGAAAACGATAGCGTGTCTCGCGCTCTGACCGAGGCGTCGAGAGGCGCGGGGGTCTCCGTTTCTCCGCTAGACGGCGTCGCGCTTCTGCTGTTCTGCGCCGCGCTCGCGGACGACTGCGGCGGCGATATCGCAACGACGCTGCCGGACGAGGACTCGGTGGCCCTGTTCGAGCGGGACATCTCCGGCCTGCTCGAACAGTCCGGCCTTGAGGGCCGCTGGGACATCGTCGCGTTTCCGGACTACGATGTGTGCGAGATAGACACCGCGCCGGACTCTCTGCGCCGCCGCCGCGCGGCCCGCGTCAGGGCATTGCGCGCTATCTACGCCCCTCGCCTGAACGGGCCGCGCCTGTGGCTCGTTTCCACGGAAGACGCGCTGCGGCGGAAAACCATGCCCGCCGCCCGGTTCGCCGAACTGACCGCCGTGTTGCGGGAAGGCGACTCGTGGCCGATGGAGGAACTTGTCGGCGCGCTCGTCGCCGCCGGCTATCAGCGCCGCCGCTCCGTCGAGCGAGAGGGCGAGTTCTGCGTCCGCGGCGGCGTCATTGACATCGCCCCGGCTCAGGGCGACTCCCCAGTCAGACTCGAAATGTCCGGCAACGCCATCGAGGAAATCCGCTCCCTCAACATGGAGACGCTTCGCTCCGGCGAACGGCTCCGCGAAGCGACCGCCTGCCCGTGCCACGAGATGGAGCCTGCCGGCGAGGACGCCTCTTTCGACTCCCTCCGCCGCGACCACCGCGCGCTCGCCGAGCGCCGCGCGTTCTTCGACGCCTCCATCCTCTATCCCGAAACTTTCGGATGCCTACGCGGGCCGGCGCGCCCGGACGCCTTCTCTATCCTCATGCGGGTGGACGCCCGCCGCGCCGCTGATGAAACCCGCCGCCGCCGCGAGGTCGCTTCCGTGTGGCTGCAACGCAACGAATTTACGGACACAGAGGAAATGGCCGCCGGGTTCTACGAAGCGGACGGAGGAACCATATCGCTTCCGTCAGTCTCTCTCGACCCCCCCGGCGCGCCCGCCGCAGGATTGCGGCTTCCTCTTAGCCCGCTGCCTCCGTTGCCAATCAGCCTCTCCGATATCGCCGCTCGCATCCGCGAGGAATCCGGCCGCGCGGACGTCTTCGTCATCTCAAAATACAGGGACAGGCTCGAACGATACCTCGAAGACGAAGGGATAACGTCCGCCAACGTGATGAGCGGCGACCTCAGAGGCGGGTTCTCCATCGCGGGCGAGATGTCAGCCTTCACCGACGCCGAGATGTTCAGGCGCGCGCCCGCAGCTAAAAAACGCGCCGCAAGACCCTCCCGCCCCAAAGACCGCGCCCCCATCCTCGCCCCGGAGGACATCAAGGAGGGCGACTACGTCGTGCACGTCGATCACGGCATCGGCCTGTACGCAGGCATCTGCCGCCGCCAGCTCGGCGACGGCCACGGCAAGGATTTTTTCAGAATCAAATACGCGCGCGGCGACGAATTGTTCGTCCCCGTCGAACAGATAGGCCGCATCGAAAAATACGTAGGCGGCGAGGCTGCTCTACCCCGCGTCTACCCGCTTCACTCCGGGCGCTGGGAGGCCGTCAAGCGCAGGGTGCGCAAGAAAGTCGAGGAACTCGCCGCACAGCTTTTTCGCCTGTACTCCGAACGCGAGAATGCTCCCGGCCACGCATTCTCAGGCGACAATATCTTCATACGCGAACTGGCGGCTTCGTTCCCATTCGAGGAAACAGCCGACCAGCAGCGCGCCATCGAGGAGACTTTCAAGGATATGGAACGCTCCGCCCCTATGGACAGGCTGGTGTACGGCGACGTCGGGTACGGCAAAACCGAGGTAGCCGTCCGCGCCGCGTTCAAGGCCGCTCTCGATAAAAAACAGGTCGCCATCCTCGCCCCCACCACCATCCTCGCGCACCAGCACGCCGAAACTTTCCGCGAGCGCCTCTCGCGTTTCCCAGTCTCAGTCGAGGTCATCTCAAGATTCAGGTCCGCAAAAGAGCAGAAAGACATCCTCAAGCGGCTCGCCGCCGGGGAAATCGACATCGTCATCGGCACTCACAGGCTGCTTTCCAAAGACGTTCTCTTCAAGGACGCCGGGCTTCTGATAATCGACGAGGAACAGCGCTTCGGCGTCAAACACAAAGAAGCCCTCAAAATGCTGAAAAGCAACGTTGACGCGCTCACCCTCACCGCCACCCCCATCCCCCGCACCCTAAATATGTCAATGATCGGCCTGCGCGACATGAGCGTCATCGAGACGCCCCCCGAAGACCGCAAGGCCGCCCTCACTTTCGTCGAGGAATGGAACCGCGACTCCCTTTACGTCGCCGTCGGGCGCGAACTGGCGCGCCGCGGCCAAGTATATTTCGTCCACAACAACATCGAGACCATCTCCTCCGTCAAGGCCCTCCTCGACGAGATGTTCCCCGACGCGCGGACTGTCGTATGCCACGGCAAAATGCCCGAAAAACAAATCAAATCAACAATGATAAGCTTCTACAACAATGAATACGACATCCTCGTCAGCACCACTATCATAGAAAACGGACTCGACATACCCAACGTCAACACGCTCGTCGTCAACGCCGCCGAAAACTTCGGCCTGTCGCAGTTGTACCAGTTGCGGGGGCGCGTCGGCAGGTCGTATAAACAGGCCTACGCTTACTTTTTCCACTCGCCCGCCGAGTCGCTAAGCGGCAAAGCCCGCGCCCGCCTTGACGCCATCCGCGAGTTCGCCGAACTCGGCTCCGGTTTTAGGCTAGCCATGAAAGACCTCGAACTTCGCGGCGCAGGCAGCCTCCTCGGCGGCGAACAACACGGCTTCATCACCGAGGTCGGCTTCAACCTATACTGCCAGATGCTCGCGGAAAGCGTCGATAAGTTTAAGGGCCTTCCCTCTCTTCGTCCCTCTCCCGTCGAAGTCGAACTCGCCGCCGATTCGTTCATCCCCGAAGACTACGTCGAAGACCCCGCCCAACGCGCGGCCTTCTACAAAAAGATTTCTTCATGCTCCTCGACGGACGCGCTCGATGAGGTCCTCGAAGAAATTATCGAAAGCTGCGGCCCTGCCCCGGCCCCTCTCGCAAACTTCTTCGCCCAATCCAAAATCCGTCTCATCGCCCCGGATATCGGCGTGGACCGCGTGAAGACATACGCCTCCGGCGGCCTCACCGACATCACTTTCAGCGACGCCCCCTCGTTCAAAAAATTCCGCGAGGCCCCTTACCCTTCGGATATGTCGATTGAAGTCGTTTATCTCCCCGACCGCGTCCGCCTCATGCACGAAAATTTCCGCCCCTCCCACGCGATTCGCGAGATTATGAATTATATTATCACTGTGAAACTCGCCGCCGACCAAGAAATGGAAGGGCGCGACGGACTCGCGGACTGACCGCGTTTTGCCACGCGCTTTCATTATTCGCGAGATATCAACCCGCTCTCCGGAGGTCTTCTCGATGATGACAAAAAAACAAGTCCGCGAACAGGTATCCGCCGCGCGCGACGCCCTCTCTCATAGCCGGCTTGCCGCCCTAAGCTCCTCTGTCGAACGCCGCCTGTTCGACTTCCACCCTTTCGCCTCTTGCTCGTTCCCTTTGTTCTTCGTTTCGTTCCGCAGCGAAGTCCTCACCGAAGGCATGATAAAAAAATCCCTCTCCTCCGGCAAACGCGTCGCCGTTCCAGTCACGAAAATCAAAGAGCGCGAGCTTGTTCCATCGGAACTGAAAGATTTCGACGCCGAACTTGCGGAAGGCGCATATGGCGTCCCTGAGCCTAAACCTGAATTCATGCGCCCTGTTTCCCCTCTGGAACTCGACTTTGTGGCCATGCCCGGACTCGCGTTCGACCGCTCCGGCAACCGCCTCGGCTACGGCGGCGGCTTCTACGACAGATTCGTCTCCCGCCTCCGCCCCGGCGTCCCCCTCGTCGCTCTCGCTTTCTCTTTTCAGCTTCTCGACTCCGTCCCGACCGGCGAACACGACAGAAAAATCGACGCCATCGTCACCGACTCCGAAACCATAGTCTTCAACCCCCACATTAGCGTTTTTAGGAAATAAAAACGGTTTTTCCAGCGCAGATGCGCGTTCGGTCGCGGCAAATGACACATATTGCGTATCAGCTATTTACAAACAAAAATAAAAAGTTTTGGAAAGGGGTTTGGGGGACAACCCTTTTCAAAGGGTTTCCCCCAACCGCCGCAGGCGGCAGCCATTCTTTGTATTCCTTGTTTGCTCTTTCCTTATCCTTCTTTTCTTCCTACGATTTGATCGCCAAAGACACGCCGGACGCGATGCTGAAAAGATAAATTATGGTTGCTGAAATAGTTGCCGCAAAATGAAGATGTTTCATGCCCGCAGGCGCTTTTCCACGCGCAAGGCGAAGCCCCGCGATTCCCCCGATAAGGTACAAAGACGCCACCGCCGCGCCCGCGATAAAATGCGGGCCGGGAGCGCCGAACCCGTCCAGCGCGTAGATAAGCAGCCCTCCGCCAAATCCGGCAAGCGTTATCACAACATACAGCTTCCCTCTGAACACATGCTTTTTCCAATCAAACTTAATAGAGGCCGCCGCAGTTTTGTATCTGCGCTTAACCCCGGTCGCAACCACATAAATACCCAACAAGAGAAAAGAAACGAACATCGCCGCCCCGTGCGAAACCTTCATCGCTTTGGGCGCGCCTCCGCCCCCCGTGAAACCTGCCGCCGCTGCCGCCCCGGCGTCCTCCCGTTCCCCTTCGCTTTTCTTTTCAGACTCCTTTTTTTCCATCTCTTCCACCGCCGCGCCGACCGCTTTGAGGTCCTCGCCGGACAACAATTTCTTTATCCGCGCCGACTCTGCGTCAGTTATGAATCCGGGATTCTTCGCCCTCATCCTCTCGATCACAGCCGACCGCTTTTCAGCAGTCTTGCCCGGAAAATATTCAACCGCTTTTTTCCACCCGTGGCACGACCCGCATTTATCCCTGAACAGCCTGATATCCTCCGGCGCAAACGCGGCCGCCTCAGTCGCCTTCTTGTCCGCCGAATCTTTCGCTTTTCCCTTTGAGGTCTTCTGTTTTGCTGTTGATGATTTGCTTGGCGAAGGCTCGGCTCCTGTCTTCCTATCAAGCGTTTCCACCGCCGCGCCGACCGCCTTGAGGTTATCTCCGGATAACAATTTCTTTATCCGCGCCGACTCCGCGTCCGTTATGAATCCGGGCTTTTTCGCCCTCATCCTCTCGATCACGGCCGACCGCTTTTCAGCGGTCTTGCCCGGAAAATAATCAACAGCTTTTTTCCACCCGTGGCACGATCCGCATTTGTCTCTGAACAGCCTGACATCCTCCGGCGCAAACGGCGACGGCTCAGGCGCGGCGGCAGACCCCGCCGCAAACGATACTAAGACCGCCCCGATAAGAAAACACAATAATCCGATTACCGTCTTTTTCATGCCGAACCTCCATGTTAATCGAAAGATATCGCCATACGCGACGCCTTATCGCCAAACAAACGCGCGAAGACTTTTGTTCCCAGCATCATCTTGCTCAACTCAGGCCGACTTGGGAAACGTTCAACAATTTATCCCGAATCCGGGTTCAAACAATAGAAATAGGACTTTATGACTTAAGATTTGAAAATGATGGATAGAAAACATGTCATACTTGAAAAAACAAACCGGGATGTCCGCGTCATGCACATGCGCCGCGCGTCCAAAGGGTGGACGGACGCCGCCCGCGCGGCTCTTTTCTCTCTCACCCTGTGGCCGTGAACAATTCCTTCAACGGCTTGTATAAAAAATGCGCCGGATTCAGTTTGTACATCTTCAATCGGCCCTCTTTGTAGAAATGAACTAGCCCGAACTCCACGAGAGAGCTTATCTGCCGGTTCACTTCGGACACCGACGAGCCGCACATCTCGGCCAACTCTTTCTCAAAATAACTGTCTTTTTCTTTCTTAAATAATGTATAAAGAATTCTTACCTTTGTTTTGCTTCCGAGAACTTCTTCAAGAAACATTTTAAGCCTCCCGACCCTTCGAAATACGACGGTTATTGCCAGAGCACAACATTTACATTTTATGCGATAATACCCGCAAGTCAAGACCGAGGCAAAAGGGAACATCGTCGCTAGATATATGACGGCTCTTTCGCGCCCAAATAAATTTTGATGAGTTTGCGCAGAAAACATTTATTCAAAAACAGATTTCCTTAGCTCCTCTTTCAAAAGACTTTTAATCTACAAATATTTATGATTTTTCTAAACGAAATCGGCTAGTTCATTTAGGTTTACAACATACGTTTATATGGTAAATCTCAATAACGTCAAAAATGAATTGCATCAAACGATTTGTAGGAGAGATCTCAGCGTGTTAATTTCATTGCTTAGAATATTGCCTATACTCGCCCACGCTTTTATATATATGCGAAAAGAAGAATAAGAAATCGAATCCGATGGTGATAGAGACACTCATAAATCACAATAATAATGATAAATATAATAAAATTTGCAATACACAATTATTATTCTGACTCTATTGACATCAATATGCCAAAAGGTATATCATCTCATTAACTATAGGCAATCGTGGGTACACTGATGCAGGAAAAATACAACACCAAGCAAGTCGCCGATTTGCTCAATATCGATAAGTCCACTCTCCTGCGGTGGATCAGACAGGGAAAAATCCCTGATGTAAAACAACGGGACGGCCGCAATTGGAGGGTTTGGCTGAGAGAGGACATCGATAATGTGAGAGGGTATCACGACAAAATTCACCAGCTCTCATTCAATCTGTCGGCTGAAAATGCAGCGGGCGCACTCTCTGAAGATATTGACTAATAATAAACCGCAATAAGAAACAAAAAAGAACTTTAACGACAATCATAAGAGATAGAGAAAAAAGACAAAAAGTTACAGGACATCGCTAAAGAAAGAATCTAAAAGATATGTCAAGGGATTAGAAAGCATCAAAAAGTATAAAATTAAAAAGAGCCAAAAAAGACGATGTGGCTAAAACAGACATATATTTAGACAAAACGAATGGAAAACGGCAGAAAAGAAGGGATTTGGGAGTGAAAAAGAGGTCCGCGCAGAGAGCGGATAAAGAGTTCAAAATCGGATTGAAACCGATTTTTGTACAAGTTTATAGATGTTTTGTGTAATAGAGTTGATATGGAAAATAGGCTTCGGAAAGCTCGAAGCTGAAAAATAAAAATAGAAGGCATTAGTTAAGGGGGAAAAAATGACAGAAACCTTCAATCCGGAAGTCGATCGATTTGCCCGGATCCGAGTAATCGGAGTGGGCGGCGGAGGCAGCAACGCTGTGTCCCGGATGATAGAGCACGGCCTCCGGGGCGTGGATTTCATCATCGTGAACACAGACGCGCAGGCGCTGGTTGCCTCAAAAGTGCGCACCAAGATACAAATAGGCCCGAAAACAACGGGCGGCCTCGGCGCAGGCTCTGATCCCGGTATCGGTTTGCTAGCCGCAAAGGAAAGCAGTCACGAGATCGAAAAGGAGCTTGAAGGATCAGACATGGTCTTTGTGACTGTCGGAACAGGCGGCGGAACAGGGACCGGCGCGGCTCCCATCGTGGCTGAAATTGCCAAGGACCTCGGCGCGCTCGTCGTCGGCGTTATCACCAAACCCTTCTCTTTCGAAGGCAGACAGAGAAGAATGGTGGCCGAAGAAGGCGCGGCGGTTCTCAAGAGCAAAGTTGATGCCTTGATCACAATCCCTAACGACAGGATTCTTCAGGTGGTCGGCCCGGAAACGACTATTAAAGATGCTTTTAAGAGAGCGGATGACGTTCTAAGACAGGGCGTGCAGGGGATCTCCGACCTGATAACGATTCCCGGAGACATAAATGTGGACTTTGCGGATGTCAGAACGATAATGTCCAGCGCCGGTTCTGCTCTCATAGGCATTGGAATGGGCAAAGGCGAGCATAGAGCGGTCGAGGCTGCCGAGAACGCCATGACCAGCCCGTTGCTCGAGAACACGATAGAAGGCGCTCAGGGCCTGCTCGTCAACGTCACCGGCGGCAGGGATATGACTCTGCACGAGGCGAACGCCGCTGCAGAGATAATAAGCAATGCCGCAGATGAGAATGCCAACATAATTTTCGGAACCGCCATAGACGAAAGCGTGGAAGGCGTCATCAGGGTCACCGTAGTTGCGACTGGGTTCGGCGAAGCCGCCAGATCTGTCGTATCAACGGATGAATCTGCATGGGAACGGCAAAAACGCGAAAAAACCGTCAGGGAAACGCACAAAAGCACACAGTACGGCTCTGACAGCGTTGACATCCCGCCGTTCCTCAGAGAGAGTGGCATTTAATATGATTTGACGCGTTTTTTTAACTCTTTTTCTCCTTCTCCCTTGCCGCCGACTTAGTACAAGCCGGCGGCCTTCTTTTTTGTGTTTTGTTTATTTACATTCCGCTTGTAACACGAAGCGCTTGTTTTTTAATGTTTCATATCCTTTCGGGCGTTCATCGGCGGCTTCGCTCGAAAATTCAAATATCTTCTTTAATAAATGCTTTCTCAATATATCTACAATCAAAAACACGCCTCGTTTTATATGCTCCGTCTCGTGTATCTGAAAGTTTTCTGAGAGAGATTGAAACAGGTTCTCTTTACGGACATGTGAGTCGGACAGAAATAATCATCATCTGTGACAGGGTAAAATCACACCAGAACAGAACTAGCGCTTTTTTATATTTTGAGAGAGCTTAAACTGAAAGGCAGCTTTTTTTGAGGCAAAGAGATGAAAAAAGGAAAAAGCTGTCATGTCTTGTGATTAGTTAAAACACGGCGGCATTAAAGCGCTAAAAAACACGATTTGTTTAACAGTTAAAAGAGAACGCAAGTAATTGACTAGCGAAAAGACATGGCGCAACGCGCAATGGCCGCGAAAAACGCGCCGTATAAAAGGAAATAATAAAACGGACACGGTAACGCACGGCGCGGTTTTAGGGCAGAAAGGTGTTGTTATGGAGTTAGAGATTTAATATTCCGAATTTTTTCGTGATTTCGGCAGAGACGGATTTGCTGATTTTTTCATATGATTGAAGGAAGTCGATAGCGCGGGGGGTGAGTGAAGCGCCGCCGCCGCCCCGGCCTCCGGTTTGTGTGTCGATAAGTTTAAAGCCTAGGCGTTGTTCGATTTTTCTTATCTCGCCCCATGCGTGCCGGTAAGAAACGCCGAGGTTTTCGGTGGCGGCGGTGATGGAGCCTGTTTTTTGAATCTCTTTGAGGAGTTTCAGGCGGCCGTCTCCGAAAACAGGTTGACCGTCTTCTTCAAGCCATATTTTGACGCGAAGTTTCATCATTTGTCAGACGTAAGCGCGATTAACAGAAAGATGTATAAAAACCGTTGATTGCGCAATCGATTTTAAACCCGACACAAGTCGATTTAAAGAAACCAAAGAAGTCTATTAGACACATATTGAGCCATATCTAGAATGTAAATAAATCAATTTAAAATAAAAAAACGATAACTGGTGAAACAGAAAAAATCGATAAACAAGGCGATTGTTACTTGCCTTTGGGTCTGGGTTTGGGAGCCGGTCGCCATTCTCTCATTTTCCACCTCCACTGATTGTTAATTATATTTTACTCAATTTCATTAAACAGTCAATGACAAAGTGAAAGTCTGTCTATGAGTCATTTCTCGGTCTTTGTCCCAACCAGATCGCTCCGTCGATAAGATTCTCTCGATATTTCTCCGGTGTCAGATTCAAAAAAATAGACAAAGCCGTCTCTGCACCATCCGGTAAGCTCGTAGGATTCGCCGAAAAAAGTGTTCAGGATGAGTTCGCTTTCGACTTCGGGAGCCCAAAGTTCCTTGTTATAAATCCATCGATCTAACGTTTGGAAACGGTCGAGGAAGTCGTCGTCGAATTTGTATGGATAGGAGCCGCGCAGTCTGAATTCGACATCCATAGCGTCTTTGACCATTTCGATGGCGCGGTTGCATTTGACGCTGAGGGTTTGAAGTCTGGCGATTTCCTTGTCTTTAAGCGAGCGGGAGATTTGGTTGGCGGCGATGGCTGCCAAAATGCCAATTATGGCAGTTGAAATAAGAAGAAGGATTAAAAAAGCTGCGCCGCGTTCCGCTCCGCGAGGTTTGTTTTCAGGTTCGCGTCGACTCATAATAAAATTATATCACAACTTGGCGATTACGAATGTGAGGACGCATGTTATAATAGTCGAAACGACCAACCAAAAAAATATTTGGGAACTTTTTAAGCGTCATCGATATTGTATCGATTAGTTTCAATGCCGGGGAGATTGACAAGAGAAACTAAAAGAAGACATCAAAACATCAATGGAGAAGAAAATGATTATAGAAAGAAGAGAATGTGCCGTCAGCCGAGGGCGATTGGCTGCGGTGGCGGCTGTTGCATTGGCGTGCGCGATATTTGCCGGAGAGGCAGGAGCGGCTGAGTTGCTGACGCTCGAAAGATGCGAGGCGGAAGCGGCCGCAAACAATCCGGGATTGAAGGCGGCGGAGAAAGGACGCACGGCGGCGGAGTGGCGCCGCGCTGAAGCGAAGAGCGCGAGGCTGCCGAAGTTTACGTTGAGCGGCTCGGCGGTTTCAACTGACAACCCGACTATATCGTTCATGTCCGTGTTGAATCAGGAGAGGTTTGACCCGGCGATGATGGGGAGCATAAACGATCCCGGGGCGACGGCGAATTTCAACGCGAGGTTCGGGTTTGAGATTCCGTTGAGCGCCGGAGGAGCAATAAGGCACGGGATACGGGCGGCGCGGGCGGCGGCCGGGGCGGCTGCGCATAGCGAGGAAGACGCGAGGAGGCGAGCTAGGCGCTCGGCGCGGGCGGCGTATTTCGGGGCGGTTGTTGCGGAGGAGAAAACGGAGGCTGCTGGCGCGGCGCTAGAGGCGGCGCGGGCGCACGCTGCGCTGGCGGCGAGCATGAGGGACGCGGGCCTGACGGTGGAGTCGGACTCTTTGAGCGCCGCGGCTCGGCTGGCGGAAATGGAAGAGTTGAAGTTGACCGCTGACAACGAAGCGGCGCTGGCGAAGGCGGAGCTTCTGATGGCGATGGGGGCGTATCAGGGACGAGAAATCGAAGTTGACCGGAGCGCGCTCGAAAGGGTGGAGTTCGACGGCGCGTTGGAGGAATACATAGAATCCGCCATGAAGAACAGGCCGGATTTGAAAGCTATTGAAGAGGCGGTGAAAGCGGCGTCGGAAGCGGAGCGGATAGAGGCCGCCGCCGGCAGGCCGACGGTCGGGGCGGCGGCGCACGCGGATGTCGACCGCAGGCGGATCGGAAGCGGGGGCGGGGAGAGTTGGTTTGCGGGAGTGGCGGCGAATTTCAGCGTGTACGACGGAGGCCGCGCCGGGGCGCGCCGGGCGGCGGCGCGCGCGGAGCGGGAGCGGCTGGAGTGGGCGCTGGAGCAGGCGAGGCAGGCGGCGGAGATGGAGACGCGCCGGGCGTATTACGGCGCGAGCGCGGCGAAGAAGAAGATGGACGCGGCGGCGCGGGCGGTCGAACAAGCCGAGGCGGCGGCGCGGATTGTCAACAATAGATACGCGAACGGGCTGGCCGTCAGCGTGGAAGTTTTATCGGCGGAAGCGGAGCTTACGCGAGCGAAGCTGAGACGTCTGGCGGCGCTGAGCGAGTTCGTCGTCGGCGTGGAGACGCTGGCGCTGGCGGCGGGAAAATGACGGCGGCCTAGCGCGCGCGGTTGAAAAATTAGGCGACAAAGACTACCGGAGGACGGAAATGAGAAGAGCGGAAAAGATAAAAGAAGGAATGAAGAGAGCGGCGGGAGCGGTCGCTATTGCGGCGCTGTTGGCGGTCGCGGCGGGCGGGTGTTCCCCGCACAAAAAAGAAGCCGAGCGCGTCATCGCGCCAGACGCGGCGGCGATAAAGGCGACGGCGGAGCGGGTGATTCTTGAGATGAGGCCGGCGACGGTGGAAGCGACGGGGACGGTGACGTCCGGCGCGCGGAGCGTCTTGTCCGCAAAAGTGTCCGGGCACGTGAAACGGACGCTGGCAGAGGTCGGCGACAGGGTGGCGAAAGGGAGCCTGTTGGTCGAGTTGGATTCGAGGGAAATCGAAGCGGCGGCGGAGCAGGCGAGGCAGGGCGTGGAGGCGGCGGAGCAGGGGGCGCTTGAAGCGGACGAGGGGGTGGCGGCGGCGCGCGCGGGAGTGGACGCGGCGAAGGCGGCGGACGAACTTGCCGCCGCGACGTTCGCCAGATACGAAAAACTTCTGGCGGATAAATCGGTGTCGCGGCAGGAGTACGAGCAGATGGAGGCTAAGAGGAAGATGGCGGCGGCGGAGCTTGCGCGGGCGAGGAACGGGCTGGCGGGAGCGGAGGCGGGAAAGAGGCGTGCGGCGGCGATGGTGGAGCAGGCTAGACAGGCGCTGAGGCAGGCCGAGGTGATGCGGGGCCACGCGGCGGTGAAGGCCCCGTTCGCGGGGATTGTGACTGAAAAGCAAGCGGAGACGGGGCAGTTGGCGGGACCCGGCGCTCCGCTTTACGCGATAGAGGACGACGCGGACTACAGGCTGGAGGCGGCGGTGGAAGAGTCGATGTTCAGCCGGGTGTCTGTCGGCGACGAGGCGCAGATCGAACTGGACGCGATGGCCGGCAAGACGTTCTCGGGCCGCGTGATTGAGATATCGCCGACGGTGGACCCGGCGACAAGAAAATTCATAGTGAAGATAAAGCTGCCCGGAGAGTCGATGGCAAGGAGCGGGATGTACGGCCGGGCGAGGTTTTCCCTCGGCGAAGAGGAGACGTTGACGGCTCCCGCCGGGGCGATGGTGAAGAGGGGGCAGATGGAGGGAGCGTTTGTGGCGGGGGCGGACGGGCGCGCTTATTTCAGGGTGGCGAAAGTCGGCAGACGGCACGCCGACGGCAGGGTCGAGATTCTGTCGGGGCTTTCCGACGGCGACGCGGTTATCACTTCCGGAACGGACAGGTTGCGCGACGGAATGAAAGTGGAGATTGAACAGCGATGATGAGAATAGGCCCCGCGGGGCGCATCGGACAATTTTTTATCAACTCGAAACTTACGCCCATCATAGTGGTCGTGATGATAGTCCTCGGCGTTCAGGCGATTATGAAGACGCCGCGCGAGGAGGAGCCGCAGATAACGGTTCCGTTTGCGGACGTGATAACGGCGATGCCGGGAGCGAGCGCGGCGGAGGTGGAGAAGCGCGTCGCCATGCCGTTGGAAAAGCTCATGTGGGAGATATCCGGCGTCGAGTACGTGTACTCGATGTCTCGTCCGGGGCTGAGCGTGGTCAGCGTCAGATTCTACGTCGGGGAGAACGAGGAAGACAGCTTCGTGAAGCTGTACAACAAGGTGATGGGGAACCTCGACAAGATGCCGCCGGGCGCGTCGCAGCCGATGGTGAAGACGAAGTCGATAGACGATGTGGCGGCGTTGACGCTGACGATGTGGAGCGAGAAGAGGGACTGGGGGGAACTGAGGCGTCTTGCGGGGCAGTTGGCCGACGAGATAAAGAAAGTGGAGAAGGTGTCCGAGATCGAGATAGCGGGAGGAAGGAAGCGGCAGATAAACGTGAGGCCGGACGTCGGCAAGATGGCGGCCAGAGGGGTGACGCTGACCGGGCTGGCCGGGGCGCTGCAGCAGGCGAGCGTCAAGCTTCCGGCAGGAACGTTTGATAGCGGCAACGCGGAAATAATAGTCGAGAGCGGCGAATTTCTAGACAGCGCGGAGGCGGTCGGGGCGGTGGTCGTGGGGGCCGCCGCAGGAAGGCCGGTTTACGTTTCGGATGTGGCGGACATTGAGGACGGCGTTGACGAGGCGACGGACTACGTGTTGATGGGGGCGGGGCCGGCGGCGGCGCAGAAGGGCATCGCCATCGAATCCGGCGAGCCTGTCCCGGCGGTGACGATAGCGGTCTCCAAGCGGAAGGGCGCGGACGCCGCGCGGCTGGTTGGCGCGGTGATGGCGCGCGTCGAGGCTGTCAGAAGCGGCTTCATGCCGTCGGACGTGAATGTGACCGTCACGCGCAACTACGGCGCGACCGCGCACGAAAAAGTGAACGAGCTTATCAAGCATCTGGCCGGAGCGATAATAGCCGTCACCGTCGTGGTGCTGCTGTCCATGGGCTGGCGCGCCGCGCTCGTTATCATGCTTTCCGTTCCGATAACTTTCTCGCTGACTCTTTTCATCTATTACATGTACGGCTACACGCTCAACAGGATAACTCTGTTCGCGTTGGTTTTCGTGACGGGGATAGTTATAGACGACTCGATAATAGTGGTGGAAAACATACACAGGCATTTCAAGATGAGGAAGCTGCCTCCGTTGCAGGCGGCGATAACGGCCGTCAACGAGGTGGGGAACCCGACGATACTTGCGACGCTGACGGTGATAGCGTCGGTGTTTCCGATGTATTTCGTGACGGGGCTGATGGGGCCGTACATGAGGCCGATGCCGGTGGGGGCGTCGCTGGCGATGACGATATCGCTGCTGGTGGCGTTCATAGCGGCTCCGTACTTGGCGTTCAGGTTGCTGAAACGGGAGGACGCTGGCGGGGAGGACGAATACGACGTCCGGCGGACGATGACGTTCAAGGCGTACGCGTCGATCATGGAGCCGATGATAGAGAGCCCGAGGAAGAGGTGGATATTCATAGGGGCGGTGGGGGCGCTGCTGGCCGGGTCGGTTTCGCTGCTCGGTTTCAGGGCGGTTCAGGTGAAGATGTTGCCGTATGACAATAAGAGCGAGTTTCAGATAGTTCTGGACATGCCGGAAGGGGCGACGCTGGAAAGCTCGCTGGCGGCCGCCAAGGACGTTGCGGCGACGCTCGACAACCTGCCGGAGGCGACGGACTACCAGATATACGCGGGCCGGGGAGCGCCGATAAATTTCAACGGGCTGGTGAGGCAGTACTACATGAGGCGCGGCTCGAACGTGGCGGACATACAGGTGAACCTGCTGGACAAGCATGATAGGAAAGCGAGCAGCCACGACGTGGCGAAGCGGGCGCGGGGGCCGGCGGAGGCTGCGGCGGCCAAGCACGGCGCGAGGGTGAAAATCTCCGAGGTCCCGCCGGGGCCTCCTGTGATGGCGACTCTGGTGGCCGAGGTGTACGGCCCGGACGACGCGGGGCGCAGGGATTTGGCCGCGAGAGTATTGTCGGTTTTCGACGACACCGACGGAGTGGTGGACGCGGACGCGATGACGGAGGCGGACGCGCCAAAGCTGTCGTTCGACATAGACAAGAGGAAGGCGGCGCTCACCGGGGTGTCGCCCGCGCAGGCGGCGGAGACGATAGGAATGGCGGTCGGGGGCGCTGATGTGGCGCTGGCGCACAGCCCGGACGACTACGAGCCGGCGATGGTGAACGTGAGGTTGAGGCCGGAGGAAAGGTCGGGAGCGGCGCGGCTGATGAGCCTCAAAGTCGCCTCCGCGTCCGGCGCGATGGTCCCTCTGTCCGAACTTGCCACGGCGCGCGACGGCGTCGAGGACAAAACGATTTTCAGGAAAAACCTCAAACGGGTCGAATATGTGACGGGAGACGTGGCGGGCACATACGAAAGCCCGGTTTACGCAATGCTGGACATGGGCCGGAAGATATCGGCGCTTGAGATGCCGGAAGGCTACAGCGTGACGCAGCATTACTCGACGCAGCCGCCGTTCGAGAGCGATTTCGGGATAAAGTGGGACGGCGAATGGCAGATCACTTACGAAGTTTTCCGGGACTTGGGGATAGCTTTCGCGGCGGTCCTCTTGTTGATATACGTGTTGATAGTCGCGTGGTTCCAGTCGTTCATCAGGCCGATGGTGATGATGACGGCGATACCGCTGACGCTAATCGGGATACTGCCGGGGCACTGGGCGCTCGGAGCGTTTTTCACGGCGACGTCGATGATAGGATTCATAGCGCTCGCCGGAATAATAGTAAGGAATTCCATACTGCTGATAGATTTCGCGAAGATGAGGACGGACGAAGGGATGCCGCTGAAGGAAGCTGTGCTGGAGAGCGGGGCGGTGAGGCTGCGCCCGATAGTCCTTACCGCCGGAACGGTGGTGGTGGGGGCGGTTCCGATATACCTCGACCCGATATTTCAGGGGCTGGCGGTGTCCCTGATGACAGGCGCGTTGGCTTCCACCGCGCTGGCCTTGGTTCTCGTTCCCCTGTTGTACTACATGATAGAAAGCGCGGGCGGGAAGCACAAAGCCGCGGATGCGTTCGAAGACACGCCCGCCCCGGACAAGGAGGATTCGCCGTCGTGATTAAACAACTGACGATTATTTGCAGCTCCGAACTGTCGGAAGTGGTCGGAAAGGTTTTGACCAAGTCGGGAGCGCCGGGCTTCGCCAGATTCGACGGAACAGGCACGAACATTCTGGAAAAATCATCGCTGTACAGAGACCTCACATGGCCGTCATGCGTGTACATCGTCCCGGCGGAGGAGGAGAAGTTGCGTTGGATAATAGACAAGCTTAAAGCGCACGCGGGGAAATGCTCCGCGGAGCCGTGCCTCAAAATGATTCTGACCCCGGTGGAGGAGTTTTATTAACCCGAATCCACCATTAGGATTCGGGATAAATGCGACAGTGGGGCTGTTGAAAAAGTCATATTCTTTCGGGCGCCACCCCCAAACTTGCTTTGGGGGTGTTGAATATGTATGTAAACATGCGCGAAAGTTTTAAATCTTATGCCTTCTCCAACACTCAAATCCATACTCTGTTGCTTTTTCAAAAGCCCCACTGTCCCCTGTTTCCCCTATTTCCCTACGCTAATAACGCGCGCGCATTCTGCGCGCTTTGGAGCGCGGCAATTCATTGCCGCTTTGCTGTTCCGGGAATTCATTCCCTTCTCTTCTCCCCTCCCAGAAAACTTTCCCATTGTGCCTTCGTGACTCCGTGGTTCATATTCTTTTACTATTTATACTTGTCTCCGCGTTGGCAGATAACATCCATCATTTCCGTCTTCCCCCCTAACCATGCCCCGCCACTCCACCACACACAACACAACAATCTATCCGCAATTGGCGCCCCGTTGCCAAATCGCCCTCTTTCGTTCATAATAACAACATAACCGATAAGCGAGTGAATGACGGAGTTTTCGTGCAAGATCATGGAAGACATGTGGTTCAAGCAAGCCGATCTTGAAAGAAGATTAAGAGACATAGGTGGTAACAAGAATGACTAGGTCAGCGGGAAAACAAATATGTGTCAATAGTCTCGGCCTGACCCCAATATCTGTCATGTGGCGCGATTGGCGCCGCACACGCTTTTTCGGAAGGAACTGGCAATCGCGCATTAGCATACGGCGGACAGTATGCAATAACAACTTGCATGGAATTAATGTCATAATACTGTGAATAAGGACGTTTCATATATGAAAATGAAATCATTTATTCTGTTGCTCTTTTTTGCGATTACTTTGATCATTATGTTGTGTTATTACGAAACACAAAAAAAACATAAACTTTTAGAAAAAAGACTGATAACATACCACAATATGATGATATCAGCGCTAAAGGATGAGCTTTCGCCAGACGAGTATGTCGTATTTGTTTCACATCTTTATAATACAGATATCAATGATATTGATCCGATCAAAGTTAAGAACGGCTTTGATAAGGTTGTCAATAAAAGCGCATTTGCCAATTCATACAAAAATATTGACACTGTTTTTGACAGAAATGATTTCGATATTGATATGAATAATAACACCGCAACAGTAGCAATACGCAACCTTTCAATAACAGAATTCTGGATATTTGATAATGGCAATTGGTATCTGGATTTATCCAAGTCAAAATTTGGCATAAAAGAACTGGAACCCATAGTAATAGGTAACTAGATGTGAGAATCTGTGGTGAATCTAGAAATCTAATCTGGAAAACTAGGGACAGTCACCTATTAAGAAGATTGTTAGAGGTGAAAGGCGCGGTTGCCGGGTGGGGAGCGGAGTGCAAGGCCGAGCGGGCGGGCGCAGACGAGAATAATGACAGAATAAGCCGATGTTGAAAGAGACTAATAGGCGTTGGGGGCAACAAGAATGACTAGGGCAGCGGGAAAGCAAATATGTGTCAATAGTCTCGGCCTGACCTCAGTTCCCCTCGGAAACACAACGCTATAAATGCGACAGTCCCTAATTTCCCATGACCTATTTCCATTATGGGTTGCCATATCGGATTATGCGCCATTCGGGCGACCCAACGGGTCGCCCCTACGGGCTGCCTACCGCGTTTATACGAAGAATTAAATGAAACTTCCCATTAGCCACTTTATAAAACAGTATCATGCACAAAGGAAAAGCTTTGTGCATGGCACACATTTAAGTGGGTGGAATCATCTAATAATATGTATATTCTCACGTGTCGTTTCTGATCCGGGCGGTTCGTGAATCACCTGCTGGTGTTGCCAATTGCGAAAAACGGGGACTGGCAACGCGCATCCCAGCGATGCCTGTACCCGCTTTTCGCCGTCACGGGGAACACAACGCCATAAATGCGATAGTCCCCTATTTCCCCTATTTCTCAATTTCCAATTACCCAATCGGAAAAATATTGTTTCCTTAACTCGTCTCAACACGTATAATAAAATTAAGCTATCAAGAATAGGACTGAGAAGCATATCGAGAGATACATGACGAAGAAGAAACATCACAACTTGACATATGTCATAATGGGTGTAGCAATCGGTGTTGTTTTGACTTTGACTTTTGGGTTGTTCAGCAAATCGTTAATCGAGAAGAAAAATATCGAAATGATTCAGAAGGAAATGATAAACCTGAAAAAAAAGGCCGAATACTGCGAACGAGTTATTATTGGAAAGGAAATGGCAACTTTCACGATGGACGAGTTTCAAAGAATTTATATTGATGAATGTTTCCTCGGCGCTGCATGCGGAAACAATCAGATGAATGAAAAAATATTTATTGATTCAAAAAAAGCAAATGAATTCTCTTTAAATAATAGTATTGAAAATGTCGAAATCGAACCGTCACATTTATCAAACGATGTAGCGGTTATCATAGCGTTTTACAAAAACAAAGGCGGCCAAATCAGCGCAAGAAATAATTATTTGTGGGTAAAGACAGGGGAAGTCTGGCGATATACAGGAATAAGTTTCAACACGTATGTCGATACAGAACTGCTTACGGCCTTAGCGCTATCAAATCGCAATGAAATGTGTCAGGAAGAGGAAAGCGACATTTCTATCGGCGCAAACATTTCGAAATATTATTCTCAAATCATCAATTCCCGTTGACAAATAAACGTCTCCAGATTTGACAATTCTTCTTATTGAAGTTGAAAATGCCTTTAGGGAAAGAAAGTATTCTATGGAAACGGTATAAGCATTGCCGATTCTAGGGCAAAAGAGGGGATTTCGGGTTGGGCGCGGGAACAAAGCGGGGGGCGCGCGTGTTATGAGTTTATCGTTATGTGAAGGTGGTGATGGGTCATGACGGTGGAAAGATATCTGAGGTTGATAGCCGGGGCGGTGGTGATGGCGTCGGTGGCGCTCGCGTGGCTGGCAAGCCCGCTGTGGCTGATACTGACCGCGTTCGTGGGGGTTAATCTGTTGCAGTCAGCGTTCACGAACTGGTGTCCGATGATGACGATATTGAGGCTTGCGGGCGCGCAGGAATGCGGCGTAAAAATAAAAGTCGAATAGAAGGAGGAAAAGAGGATGGACAGACCGGGAGCGGTAACGATGAGAGGGGCTCCGTTGACGTTGACGGGGAACGAGTTGAAGGAGGGCGACGCGGCTCCTGATTTCACGGCGTTGGACAACGGGCTGGCTGCGGCGTCTCTGGCTGATTTCAAGGGGAAGACGCTGATAATAGCGAGCGTGCCGTCGCTGGACACGCCTGTGTGCGAGATAGAGACGAAGAAGTTCAATCAGGAGGCGGGGGCGCTCGGGGACGGCGTGCGGGTGTTGACGATAAGCATGGACTTGCCGTTCGCGCAGAAGAGGTGGTGCGCGGCGGAGGGCGTGACGAACCTGACCACGCTGTCGGACCACCGGGACGCGTCTTTCGGGACGGCGTACGGCGTGTTGATAAAGGAGCTGAGGTTGCTGGCGCGGGCGGTGTTCGTGGTCGGCAAGGACGGCATAGTCAAACACGCGCAGATAGTGAAAGAGATAGGGCACGAGCCGGATTACGAGGCGGCGCTGGCGGCTGCGAAAGCCGCGTTGTGACACGGAACGGATGAACTGAAAATCTGGAGGAATCAATCATGCTTAGCGATAGAATGGCGAAAGCTCTAAATGAGCAGGTGAACGCGGAATTGTATTCGGGATATATTTATCTTGCGATGGCGGCGTATCTGGAGTCGGCGGATCTTCCGGGCGCGGCGCACTGGATGCGCATGCAACAGAAAGAGGAAGATATACACGCGATGAAGATATTCGACTACATCGTGGCGAAGGGGAACCGGGCGGAGATGAAGGCGATAGAGGCTCCGCCGTTCGAGTGGGAATCGCCGCTGGCGGCGTTCGAGGCGGCGTACGCGCATGAAGTGAAAGTGACCGGGTTGATAAACGGGCTGGTAAACTTGGCGATAGAGGAAAAGGATCACGCGACGAACGCGTTTTTGCAGTGGTTTGTCACCGAGCAGGTGGAAGAGGAAGAGTCGACGCAGAACGTGGCAAGGCAGTTCAGGCTGTTGGGGAACGCGGGAGGCGGAGGGCTGTTCATGCTGGACAAGGAGCTGGGGACGAGGCCGGCTCCGGCGCCGCCGGTGGCGGAATAACGCGGGGCCGCCGGCCGCGCTGTTTGTTGGAAATCAAACCCGCTCCTGTTTTCACATAGGGAGCGGGTATAATTTTATTAGTTAAAAACCGCAATAGAGGAAGGGGGCGGACCGGCATGAAAAAATTCGAGCATAGAATAACCAAACATCTGGCCGGCGAGTTCGACAGTCTGGTTTATTTCTGCACGGAGAGCGGCGAGTGCAAGCTGAAGGATGTTCCGGCAGACGAGTCGGAAGCGCTTGAGCGCGTGCTGAACGAGTACGGGGCGCAGGGGTGGGAGCTTGTGAACGTGGCGTTCGGCAGGGACGGGCTTGTGGCGTTCTGGAAACGCGAGACCGCCGGGTGATTAACTTCGATTTCAGAGCGCATTGGTAAAAAGCGCGGGCTAAGGCGCGTAAGGTCAGGCGGGGAACTGATAATTGGATTTTATAGAGTCTTTGAAAGCCAACTTTGCGGCGGTCGCGCAGATAGTCGCGCTAGGCGGGTTCGGCTTCTATATAATAAAAAAAGGAATACTGGGCCAGTGCTGTTTGAAGACAATCAGCAATCTGGTGACGGACTTCGCGCTGCCGTGTTTCGTGTTCTCGAACATCGCGGCGAATTTTCATCAGGTTCGAGGGAGCGCGTGGCACATGTTCCCGGTGTATTGCCTGATGATGCTTGCGGCGGGGGCAGGGATGGCGGCGGTGGTCGCGGGGCTGGACAAGGGGATCGAGCGAAAGCGGGAGTTCGTGGCGATGGCGACATTCCAGAACTCGGGTTTCCTGCCGATAATCCTCATCGGCGCGCTGGCTCCTCCGGAAATAAAAGACAAACTTTTCATCTACGTTTTTCTATATCTGCTGGCGTACAATCCGGTTTTGTTTACGCTCGGAGAGAAGCTGTTTTCTGCGGGCGGGGCGGCGAAAATAAGTTGGAAGTCGCTGCTGAATCCGACGACGGTGGCGACGGTGGCCGGGCTGGCGGTTGCGCTCGCGGACGCCGGGAGCCTCATCCCCCGGTTCCTTTTCAGGTCGATACAGATGATGGGAGAGACGACGATACCGCTGTCAATGGTGGTGATAGGCGGAATAATAGTGGCGAACTACGGGAGCGGAGCGGTTTTTCCGTGGAGATACGCGACGAAGGCCGGGGCGCTGAAACTTGTGGCGCTGCCGTTGGCGACGTTCGCCGCGTTGAAGTTCGCGGACATCGCCCCGGACGTGAAATTTTTCCTCGCGCTGGAATCGATGATGCCGTCGGCGGTTCTGCTGCCGTTGCTGGCCGGCAAATACGGAGGGGACGAGGCGCTGGCGGGCCGGACGCTTTTCGGCGTGACCGTCGCCAGCCTGCTGACAGCGCCGTTCCTGCTTGCGGCGTTCGGCGCGGCGTTTTAAACGACTTATTATTTGGAATTACCCATGAATTGTCGCTGGTTTCGCTCATTCGCAAAAGAAAGAATCTTTCGCATGGCGCGCAAGCGGGCGGGTGGAAACAATTAAGAACCGCTATAGTTCCTTAATAATGGAGTTGTCTCATGGTTAAAACTCTCAGTGTGTTTATAAAAAACGCCATTGTTAGCGAGAAAAGTCAATCAGGGATGAGCCAGAGAAAAGAGGCTGGGGGCGGACAAATGCGCCGCGCATGGATAAACTATATACATATTAATTATTCAGAATCCGATATGAATCGCGAATGGAGAAGAATGCTATGGACGCGAATATAAGGATAGCAGGGGAGGCGGGGCAGGGGGTGCAGTCGGCGGGCGAGTTGCTGACAAGCGCATTCCACGACATGGGCCTCCACGTTTTTTCCACGCAGAGCTACATGTCTCGCATCAGGGGCGGGGTGAACAGCTACGATATAAGAATATCTGACGAGGAACTGCATTCCGGGCGGGAGGACTGCGACGTGCTGGCGGCGCTAAC
Organism: bacterium ADurb.Bin236; assembly: GCA_002069885.1. Lineage (GTDB taxonomy): Bacteria > UBP15 > UBA6099 > UBA6099 > UBA6099 > UBA6099. The sequence goes on from MWCD01000009.1 coordinate 43,975, forward strand.
GGCGGAATCGTTCGCGACCGAAAAAAAGAATGTTGCGAGAGGCGGATTGGTGGCGCTGGACGGGGCCGCCGGGCCGGACGCTTTGTCGCTGGACATGACGGCGGCGGCAAAGGAGGCGGGCGGCGCGCGGATGGTGAACAGCGTCGCCGCGGGCATTGTCTTTGCTCTCCTCGGTTACGACATCGAGCCATTGGCGAAAGCGATAGGGAAAGCAATGTCCAAGAAGGGAGAGGAAACCGTCGGAGCGAACATAGAGGCGGCGCGGAGGGGGGTGGCGCTTGCGGCGGGCCATGAGGGTTTGGTTAAAGCGCCGGTTCCGGGCGAAAGGAGAGGGGAACTGTATTCGGGCAGCGAGGCGGTCGGGCTGGGAGCGGCGACGGCGGGGGTCAAAGTTGTGTGCAGCTATCCAATGACGCCGTCCACGGGGGCGCTGACATATCTGGCGTCGGTGGCGGACAGATACCGGATAGTGGTGGAGCAGGCGGAAGACGAGATATGCGCGGCGAACCTGATATGCGGGGCGGCGTACGCGGGGGCTACGGCGATGACGACCACGAGCGGGGGCGGGTTTGCGCTGATGGCGGAAGGGCTGTCGCTGGCGGGGATGCTTGAGTTGCCGATTGTCATAATGCTGTCGCAGAGGCCCGGGCCGGCGACGGGGTTGCCGACGCGCACCGGGCAGGAAGACCTCCTGTTCGCGGTCCACGCCGGGCACGGCGAGTTCCCGAAGATAATCTACGCCCCGGGGACGATAGGGCAGGCGTACGAGATGACGCGGCGGGCCTTCGAGTCGGCGCACAAATTCCAGACGCCCGCCATCGTGATGACGGACCAGTTCCTGACGGACGCAAAGAAAAACATACCGGAACTTCCCGGCGCGCTCGACCCAGTGGACGCGCATATCGAGACAGCTCCGGGGGCGGATTATGTCAGGTACGCCGTGACGGAAAGCGGGGTGTCGCCGCGCGCGCTGCCCGGGGGGGAGGCGTTCGTGGTGTGCGCGTCCGACGAGCACACGCCGGACGGGCATCTGACGGAGGATTTGACGGCGCGAAAGGCGATGCAGGAAAAGCGGATGAGGAAGGCGGCGCTGGCGGCGGCGGAGGCGATGCCGCCGGAATTTTATCCGGAGCCGGACGAGACAGTTCTGTTGTGCTGGGGCAGCACATACGGCCCGTGCAGGGAGGCGGTGGACATATTGAGGGCGAAGGGGAGGAAGGTGTGCATGGCGCATTTTGCGCAGGTGTGGCCTGTGTGGGCGGGAGCGGGCGGGGCGCTGGAAGGCCGGCGAGTCGTCTCGGTGGAAGGCAACTCGACGGCGCAGTTCGCGCTGTTGCTGAGGCAATGCGGCGCGGTTTCGCGGTTCGACTCGATACTTCGCTACGACGGGTTGCCATTCACGGGCGCGGAGATCGCGCGGAGGTTCAAATCATGAGCGGAACGGCAAAACTGAAAGAGACGGCGTGGTGTCCCGGATGCGGGAACTTCAACATACTGAAATCGCTGGACGCGGCTATTGATACGGCGGGGTTGGACAGGAAGCGGCTCGTGATGGTTTCAGGCATAGGACAGGCGGCGAAATGCCCGCACTACACGGACGCCAATGTTTTCAACGGGCTGCACGGGCGCGCGCTCCCGGCGGCCACCGGCATCAAAATCGCCAACAGGAGCCTGACCGTCATCGTCGCAAGCGGAGACGGCGACATGTACGGAGAGGGCGGCAACCACTTGCTTAACGCGATGCGGAGAAACATCGGAGTAAAGGCGTTCGTGCACAACAATCAGGTGTACGGGCTGACGAAGGGGCAGGCGTCGCCTACTTCGGAGCCGGGCTTCGTCACAAAAATCCAGACGAAGGGAGTCGTGCTGGAGCCGCTGAACCCGCTGGCGCTCGGAGTGGCAGAGAACTGCTCGTTCGTCGCGCGCTCGTCCTCGGTTATGCCGGAGCATCTTACGGCGATGATGGCCGAGGCGATAAAGGCCGACGGGTTCGCGCTGCTGGACATTCTTCAGCCTTGCGTGTCATTCAATAAAATTAACACGGCAAAATGGTACAAGGAAAGATGCAAGGAGCTGCCTGCGGATTATGACCCATCGGACAGGGAGGCGGCGTTCGCCGCCGCGCTCAAATGGGGCGACGAAATCCCAGTAGGAATCATCTACAGGGGGACGCGGCGGAGCTTCGAGGACATGACTACCGCGCTAGCCGGGGAACCTCTGCGCGCGTTCAGCGGTTAATAAGATATCGGCGCGCGAGCAGGGAAGCGCGGCCAAGTTATACACCGGCGCTATTATCCGCCGGGACTAAGGAGGCGATACTCATGGAATTGAATCAGGTATTTGAACAGAGACGAGCGGTGAACTTTTTCGATACAGAGAAAAAAATCGACGAGGAAACGATAAGACGCATATACGACATAGCGAAACTGGCTCCCTCGTCGTTCAACTTGCAGCCGTGGAAGATAATACTGGCGAGCGACCCGGAGCAGAAAGAGAAACTGAAGAAATGCGCGGGCGGGCAGCCGAAAGTGACGGAAGCGTCCCACGTGGCCATAGTTCTCGGCGACAAGAAGGCGTATGAGAAGATGGACCCGATACTGGACGATTTCATAGCGAGAGGTTTCTTCGGAGAGCAGATGCGCGACACGCTGAAAGGGATGGCGAAGGGGTTGTACGCGGGAGAGAACGAAAGGGCGTTCGCAAGCCGGAACGCGGGTCTGTTTGCGATGTCGTTCATGCTGGCGGCAAAGTCGCTGGGAGTGGACACGCACCCGATGGACGGCATGGACAACAACGCGGTGCGGGAAGCGTTCAATGTTCCGGACGACTACGATGTTGTGATGCTGATAGCGATAGGGAAACACGACGAGGCGAAGGCGTTGCTGCCGAGGGCGGGCAGGAAGCCGTTCGAGGAAGTGTTCGTAAAGGAAACTTTCTGAAGCGGGCTTGCCGCAAAGCCCCCGCGTCGCGGAGTTAGCGGGTGTCGGAATTCCGGGCGCGGGGCGCTGATTATTTTCTGAAAAATCCGTATAATCATTGACAGGCCCACGATCGCGCGGCGGCGTGGACCGCCTGCCTTTGTGCCGGCGGGCATTTTTCAATCCTAGGAGGATTGCGGGTCATGAAGATGAAAGCGGTTAGACTGCATGCGAAGTGGGCTCCCAAGCCGGGATTCAAACTTGGGGCGAAGGACGTGGACGGAGTTCAGACGTATCTTGGAAGCTTGGTGTGGAAGACTCCGAAGATAGTTATAGAGGACGTGGAGATACCCGAGCCGGGGCCGAAGGAAGTTCTGATAGAGGTGATGGCGTGCGGGATATGCGGGTCGGATGTGCACATGGCGCAGCCCGACGATAAGGGATATATCTGGTATCCGGGGCTGACCGGTTTCCCGTGCACGCTGGGCCATGAGTTCAGCGGAGTGGTAGTGAAGGGCGGGCCGGGAGCGTTGAACAAGCGCACCAACAAGCCGTTCAAGGGCGGAGAGCCTGTCACCGCAGAAGAGATGCTGTGGTGCGCGTCCTGCCGCCCGTGCGCGGACGGCTGGCCGAACCACTGCGAGCGCTTGGACGAGCTGGGGTTCAACGTGGACGGCGCCTTCGCCAAATACATAGTGGTTCCCGACCGGGTGGTGTGGAGCCTAGAGCCTCTGAAGAAACTTTACAAGGGCAACGACCTGTTCCTCGCCGGAAGCTTGGTTGAGCCGACGAGCGTGGCGTACAACGCGGTAATCGAGCGCGGCAAGGGCATCCGTCCCGGCGACAATGTGGTCATTTGCGGCGGAGGCCCCATCGGGCAGGCCGCAACCGCCATTCTTAAACGCATGGGAGCCGCCAACGTCATCATGTCCGAACCCGAACCGGGCCGCGCGCGCATGGCCAAAAAATTCGGAGCCGATTATGTTGTCAATCCGCTAAAAGAAAACCTCGTCGAGAAAGTCCTTAAATACACCGACGGGCAGGGCGCGGACCTTTACCTCGAAGCCACAGGGCTTCCCACGGTGGTTTATCCGCTTATTGAGCAGTGCGTGTGGGAGGGCCGGACGGTGAACGCCACGGTTGTGGTTGTGGCCCGCGCGGACGCCAAGATGCCGGTCACGGGCGAAGTCCTTCAGGTCCGCCGCGCCGAGATTATAGGCGCTCAGGGCCACTCCGGACACGGCACTTTCCCGCGCGTCATCAGCATGATGTCTTCAGGCATGGATATGACCCCCATGATCACCCGCAAGGTGAAAATGGACAACGTGCCCGAACAGATTATCAAGCTTCGCACCAACAGGACGGACTGCAAGATTACTTGCGTTATGTGAGACTTAACCGGGGGCGCGGGCGGAACAGCCCGCGCCCTCTTTTTCCCGCCCATGACGGACGAGAGCGTTTAAATGAGCCGGAACAATTCCTGCAACGGCGACAACCATGAAAGAACGGCGAAGGACCTAGAGCTTCTCCGCTCTATAGCGTTCGACCTTGTGCATGAAAACGCCGATCTGAAAAACCGGCTGGACGAGCGGGAGCGGGAACTTAACCTGCTGTACACGGTGATAGGCCGCGTCAACGTCGTGATGGAGGCCGAAGAAGTCAAGGACATCATTATCGAGTTGACGATGAGTTTCTTTCCGACGGTCGGGTTCTGCATGATAGCGCTGTTCGACGAAGATGCCGGGCTGGCGGTGAGATACGCCGCGCGGGGCGGCTCCACAATGGCCGAAAAAATCGCCATGCCTTTTCCGATGGACGACTCCATAAAGTGGGACGAAGTCGTAGCCACCGAGGAATGGAACGATTTCTTCGAGCGGCGCGAGGAGATAAAGGGCCTGCAATCGACTTTCATCCCGCTCGAACTGAAGTCGCGCCAGATTGGGTTCATAATGCTGGGCAGGCCGCGCGGCTCCGAATACGACGAAGGCGAATGGCGGCTGCTCCGCACGATGGCCAACTACTGCTCGGTGTCAATCGACAACAGCAAACTCTACCAGCTCGCCATCACTGACACGCTCACCGGGCTGTTCAACCGAAGGTATTTCGACAACAGGCTTGAACGAGAGATGGAGAGGGCGCGAGAGCGCGGAACCACTCTGGCCCTGCTCATGCTCGATCTGGACCACTTCAAGAGAATCAATGACACGCACGGGCATCCCGCCGGGGACCAAGTGCTGAGGGAACTGGCAGACCGCATGCTCGAAGGCCGCGAAGACGGGCGCATAGTCTGCCGCGTCGGCGGCGAGGAGTTCGCCATCCTTCTGCCCGGAATCGAATTTGCCGAAGCAGAATCGAAGGCGGAAACGATCCGCGACGCCTCCGGCTCCCGCCCTTACGTGTTCGACGCGGACTGCCGCCAGATAACTCAAACCATAACCATCAGCATCGGAGTCGCGGTGTTTCCCAAAGACGGAGACAATCCCGAAGCGCTGGTGAACAAGGCGGACCAAGCTCTATACCTCGCGAAGGCTCTTGGCAGAAACCGCGTGGTGTCCCACAGCGCGGCCCGCATGGGAAAATTTCACAGCGAAGATTAACCATCCCGGCGTCCAATCTGTCATATAATAATATCAGCGGCCGGCTCCGGCTGATCCGCGCGCAAGACCGACCTTCAGGAGGCTTTTCGTATGCAAGACACCGGCCGCGTCGTCGTTTATATCACCGCTCCTAATGAAGAAGAAGCGGAGCGCATCGCTCGAATGCTCGTCGACAAACGCCTCGCCGCCTGCGTGGCCCTCGTTTCTCCCATCCGCTCCATCTACAGGTGGAAAGAGGAGGTCTGCGACGAAAAGGAAGTCCTGCTCATCGCCAAGACGACGGCGGCAATGTTCGGCGCGCTGCGCGACGCCGTGCTTGAAGCCCACTCTTACGAGGTTCCGGAGATAGTGGCCGTTCCTATCGCGGACGGAGAGCCGAGATATCTTCAGTGGATAACGGACAACGCGGATGGGGAGCGGGCGTGAGCGCGAGGCCGATAATAACTCTGATGACGGACTTCGGCGACAGCGACGCATACGTCGGAGCGATGAAAGGGGCCATCCTATCAATAGTCCCGGACGCCGCAGTGGTGGATATCGCTCACAACATACCTCCTTTCAACCTGCTGTCCGCCGCATATCTTCTGACGACATACTTCGCCGAGTTCCCGCCGGGGACGGCTCATATAGCGGTGATAGATCCGGGGGTGGGCGGCGCGAGAGACTGTCTGGCGGTGAAGGCGGCGGGGCGCTATTTGTTGCTGCCGGATAATGGCATAGCCGGGATGGCGCTCGATGCGGCGGGCGACGGCTGGGAGGTGCGAAGAATCGCGAACCCGGCCCTTATGGCTCCGAAAGTCAGTCCGACTTTTCACGGGCGGGACGTCTTCGCCCCGGCGGCCGCAAGACTTGTTTCCGGATTCCCGTTCTCCGAAGTCGGCCCGGCCACATTCAGGATTGAGCGCCTCAAAGCCGCGTCCGTATCCATAGCCCCCGGCTCGGTTTCCGGCGCCGTCGTCCATATCGACAGATTCGGCAACTTCATAACAAACGTGATGGACGAGCACATAGACCGCGCGGGCGGCAAGGCGTTCTTCGTTACCATCGGCGAATACACCATCATGGGGCTGTCCGAGACGTATGAATCAAGGCCGCCGGGAGAACTGCTCGCGTACGTCGGCAGTTCAGGCAGACTGGAGATAGGAGTGTCGCGCGGGCGCGCGTCGGATATCGTCGGCAAGCCGGTCGGCTCCCCGGTGTCCGTCAGGTCAAGACCGTCCGCCCTATGAGCCTGAATCTCGCGCTGATATAATTAGAATATGGCAATGTTCGCAAACACAGCAAAAAACGCCGCGGCGCGGGCCGTAGCGGTTCTGTCGGCCCTCATGTTGGCCGTGGCTTTATCGTCCGCGCCCGCCCTCGCCGGCATGTTCGACATCAGCGACGCCCGCGAGGCTAAACTCGGAAAAGAGGCCGCCGACGCCTTCATCAAACATTACGGGCTTTACGCAAACGAAGCGGAAGCCCGCCGCGTCGAAGCCGTCGGAAAGACGGTCGTAGAATTCTCCGACAGAACGGACATCGAATACAACTTCTATCTTCTCGACACGAAAATGGTGAACGCGTTCGCCATCCCCGGCGGGTTCGTATTCATGACGCGGGGCATAATGGACATCATCGACGACGACGACGAACTGGCCTCCGTCATCGGGCACGAGATAGCCCACATAGCAAAAAAACACAGCATGACTCTCATCAAGGCCGACATGAGGAACACGATGATAAACCTGCTGCTCTTCGCGGTGTCGAAAGACCCGAACGTGGTGATGGCCGGGCAGATGATAGAGCAGTCGCGGCAGGAGGTGTTCGGGCGCAGGGCGGAAATCGAGGCGGACCGGCTGGGGCTGGAATACATGCATAAGGCCGGATACGAAGCAGACGCCTTCATGCGCTTCATGAGAAAACTCGCCAGAGTGGAGCAGAACAGGCCGGAGTTGCTCGAAGACTACTATTACACGCATCCGCCGATGGACGTGCGGCAGACGCTCGTCGAGGAGAACTACCGGCGGATCGGGCTGGAGCCGCCGGAGGAGAAGCGGGGAACGGCGAAGGGCAGGCTGGTGGCGGGCGAGGTCTGTCCGGAGGGCGGCGGGCCGTGCGCGGGCGTGGTCAAAGGGCCTCGCGGAGAGTTGATGCGAATGGCCGATCCCGGCCCTGCGGGCGACCCCTACCTGCGCGCCCTATCCGCAGCCGCGGCTCTCAACCGCCTGTTCTCGGAACCCACCGCCTTCTTCGACTTCGGCAAAAAAACCACGGGCGACCGCGCCGAGCTTCTCGTGCGCAACAACCGCGCCGCCGAGGCTCTCCCCGGCGACCTCGCCGCCAATTCCGCAGCTTCCGTCGACGAACTGGTTGACACGTGGACACAAAATCTGAAATTATTTATATGGAGCGATATCGTGGGAAGAGAGATGTGACATGGCGACCATACTGCTGGTGGATGACGAGAAACGAATAAGGGAAGGCGTGTCGCGCGCCCTCAAGGCGATGGGGCACGATGTGGCGACAGCCGCCGACGGCGCCGAGGCGCTGGACACTATGGCCGAACGCGAGCCGGACGTGGTCATCACCGACCTGTTCATGCCCGGCATGGACGGCATGCAACTGCTGGCCGCCGCTAAGGAGCGCCATCCTCGCTCCGTCGTAATCATCTTCACCGGCAGAGGAACCATTGAGAGCGCCGTCTCCGCCATCAAGGACGGGGCGTTCGACTACATCACCAAGCCTTTCAACCTCGACGCGGTGGAGGTCGTCGTCAACCGCGCCGTAGCCCACAGGAAATTGCTCGTCGAAAACGCCTCCCTCAAGGACCAAATCGGGCGCGCCAACTCCTATGAAAACATCATCGGCGGCTCAGAGACCATGCGCGACGTGTACCGCGTCATCGACAGGATTAAGGACACGTGGACCAACGTGCTGGTCACCGGCGAAAGCGGCTCAGGCAAGGAGCTTGTCGCCCGCGCAGTCCACTTCAGCGGGGCTTTCAAGCACAAGCCTTTCGTCACCGTCGATTGCGCCTCGCTCTCCGAAAATTTGCTGGAAAGCGAACTCTTCGGCCACGTGAAAGGGGCTTTCACCAGCGCCCACAGGGACAAAACGGGCTACTTCGAGACAGCCGACGGCGGAACCGTGTTTCTCGACGAAATAGCAGAGTTCAGCTCGCACCTGCAGACCCGCCTGTTGCGCGTCATTCAGGAAGGCGAGTTCTCCCGCGTCGGCGAAACCGCCTCGCGCCGTGTCAAAGTCAGAATCATCGCCGCCACCAACCGCAACCTCGAACAGGCGGTCAGGTCCGGAGCTTTCCGCGAAGACCTTTTCTACAGGCTCAACGTCATCTCCATAAACGTCCCCCCTCTAAGGAAACGAATTGAGGACATCCCCGACTTGGTGGAGTTCTTCCTCTCCAAGTTCAACAAGAAATTCGGCAAAAACATCTCTTCGGTGTCCAGCGACGCGCTCGCTGTTTTCGCAGAATACGACTGGCCGGGCAACGTTCGCGAACTGGAAAACCTCATGGAGCGCACCTTCATCTTCTGCGACGACGACGTCATGCGCGTGCACCACCTTCAGGAGCCGCTGAAAACCATCGCCGGACTTGCGAAAACAGAAGCGGTCCCCGACCTGACCGACCTCAACTATAAGGACGCCAAAGAAGCGGTCATACGGAGGTTCGGGCGCGAATATTTCGAGGAGCTTCTTGAAAAGTGCGAAGGCAACATCAGCGAAGCAGCCCGGCGCAGCGGGATAGACCGCGGCTGTTTCTACCGGCTGATAAAAAAATTCAACGTGGACAAACCGGAATACACGCAGGAATAAACCCTCCGCGCCGTCCCGACGGCTGCAGAAACGGACAAATGCGCGACGCCGCCGGATTCAAACTTATAGAAACCATGCTTTGCATGAGCGGGGATGGCTTCCCGCTGATGGAGTCTCACATGAGCCGGTTGCGGGCGTCCGCGTCCGCTCTCGGATTCGCGCTGGACGAGCGAGCGGCCCGCGCGGGCGTGGCCGCCGCCGCCGGATATTCCAGCCCCGGCGCGCCCCTAAAAGTCCGCTTGTTGCTTTCCAGCGACGGAGCCTTGGACATCACCGCGGAGCCTGTCGAGCTTGAGCCTGCCGCGCCTCCGCGCTCCGTTTCGTTCAGCGCGGACGCCGCCGACAGCGCCGACCCTCTTCTGCGCCACAAGACCACCCGCAGGGAATTCTACGACTCCCGCCTCGCCGAAGCCCGCGCGCGCGGGCTGTACGATATCCTTTTCCTCAACGAGCGCGGAGAAGCTACGGAAGGCGCGTGGAACAACATCGTCGCCGAGATTGACGGCGCGCTCTTCACCCCGCCTGTCTCCTGCGGACTGCTTCCCGGCGTGTTCAGGCAAACCCTCCTCGAACGCGGCTTGGCGAAGGAAAGAATCCTTTCTGAGCGCGACATTAAAAACGCCTCCGCCCTCTATTGCTGCAACGCCGTCCGCGGCTTGGTGGAAGTCTCGCTCGTCGGCGGATTTCAGGAATAGATTTGTCCCCCCGAACAGCGCGTCTGGAGATTCCAGACAGACGCAGTTGGCAAGGCGCTTGAAAACGGCCCGGTTTTTATGTATTTTTATAATGCGCTGAATCTTGCGCGAACATGCCGAGGTAGCTTAGCTGGTCTAAAGCGCTTGACTGTGGATCAAGAGAGCATGGGTTCGAATCCCCTCCTCGGTACTTCAAAGACCCGGCCCGGCGGACGCCCATTCGGGCTGACGGCCGGGCGTTTTCACAGGATGGCGTCATGAACATCGAAACAGGCCCCGCCCCGCGCCTCCCGCGCGGCTTCAGAGATATCCCCCCGGAGGATGTTCTCCTGCGCGAACGCATGATCGCCTCCGTCTGCTCCGTATATCGAAGATATGGCTTTGAACCGCTCGAAACTCCCCACATCGAGTATCTGGACGCTCTCGGCAAGCACCTGCCCGACGTAGACGCGCCGGATGGCGGCGTGTTCGCCTTCCGCGACGACAGCGCCGAATGGGTCGCCCTCAGATACGACCTCACCGCGCCTCTGGCCCGCTATGTGGCCGAACACGAAAAAGAAATCGTCTTCCCCTACCGCCGCTATCAGGTCGGCCCGGTGTTCAGGCTGGAAAAACCCGGTCCCGGCAGGTTCAGGGAATTCTATCAGTGCGACTTCGACACGGTGGGCGCAGGCTCCCCGGCGGCTGACGCCGAAGCCTGTTGCGCTCTGGCCGACGCGCTGGAAGCCGCAGGCGTCGAACGCGGCGGCTATATAGTGAAAATCAACAACCGCAAGGCCCTCAACGGCGCGCTGGAAGCCGCAGGCGTCGCCCCGGCATCAGGCGCCGAATCCTCTTCGGACAACTCCCTTGTCGTCCTGCGAGCCATCGACAAGCTCGACCGCGTCGGCATGGACGGCGTTATCCGGCTTCTCGGAGAGGGCAGAAAAGACGAGTCCGGCGATTTTACCAAAGGCGCCGGCCTATCAGTCTCTCAGATTGATTCCATCGTCCGATACCTGCGGGCATCGGGAGACGGGCGCTCGGACGTATGCGACGCGCTGTTCGAAGCCGTCAAAGACTCCGAAACAGGCCGCGAAGGGGTTTCCGAACTCCGCGCCATACACGACATGCTGTCCGCCGCCGGGTTCGGCGAAGACCGCGCCATGTTTGACCCTCTCATCGTCAGGGGCCTCGCTTATTACACCGGCCCGGTGTTCGAAGCCGCCCTCACTTTTGAGACAACCGACGAACGCGGCGAAAAGAAACAGTTCGGCTCCGTCGCCGGCGGCGGCAGATACGACACCCTCGTCGAACGGTTCCTCGGCAGAAAAGTCCCCGCCACCGGAGCTTCCATCGGCGTAGACAGGCTGATGTCCGCCCTCAAACAACTCCTTCCGCCGGACGCTTCGGCATATTCCGCCCCCGTCCTCGTCACCACAATGGACCCCTCCCTTATGCCCGAATACCAGAAGCTGGTGTTCGAAATCCGGAGCGCGGGCATACCCGCCGAACTTTTCACCGGCTCCGGCGGATTCAGAAAACAACTGAAATACGCCGACCGCAGAAACCTCCCTCTGGCGGTGATTTGCGGCGAAGACGAACTCAACGCCGGAACCGTCTCCATTAAAGACCTTCTACTCGGACGCGAGCTGTCCAAAGACATCAAAGACCGCGCATCATGGGTGGACGACCGCCCTGCTCAGGTCACAGCCCCCCGCTCAGAATTGGTCGCCACAATCAAAAAAATGCTTTCCGGCAGCGATATCTAGTAATTTATATGCATTTTTAAAATACAAATCTTCCACTTGCCAGATTTCGATTTACTGTCGTCACGCCCTGATGTTAAAAACATTTAACAAATAGCTGCTTGAAAAGCCTGAAAACAAGGCCCTAAAACCCATGTAAAGAAAACTTAACGTGCCGGGTTAAGACAATGTAAAAAGCCTTTGTCATAATGCGCAACCCCGGCTTTTCTCAAAGCAAGCGAAAAATATAAAATCCAGTTGTAAAAAGAATATTTCGTATTATGAAAGGTTGGCACGGGTTTTGATTTATATAAGTAGAAGATCATCGAGGGAAGGCCCGAATGGACGAAAGAAAGAAAAGCGTGTTGGTCATCGACGACGACAGATTCGTTCGGGAAGGCTTGAGCGAACTGCTGAACGTCAAAGGATTTGAAGCCGACACGGCAGAGGACGGATTCGACGCCCTGCAAAAAGTCACTTCCCGAAGGTATGACGTAATTCTGCTGGACTTGGTGATGCCGGGGATGGACGGGGTGGAGACGCTGAGCAGGATAATGGGACAGAAGCCGGGAGCGAACGTTCTAGCGATGACGGCCCACAGCGAGTACGACATGATAGCGAGGGCGATAAAGGCGGGAGCTAAGAGTTTCTTCAAGAAGCCGATAGACTCCTCCGTCCTCGAAAACATGATAAGAGAAATGGATTTTGCGGCAGAGACAAGGCGATAAAGGAGTCGGGCTGATGAGAGAGATAGGTTCTGCGCTCATAGCGGGGACGATGGATTTCAGGCGAATGGCGCTGACGGACGAGTTGCGCGAAGCCGGATGGCGCGCGCAGTCCACGTCTAAGCTTTCAATCGCCCTGAAACTACTCAATGAGCGCGGGTTCGATTGCGTGCTGGCTCTCTCTGACGGTCGGCCCGAAAAACAGGCGGAGTTCATCCGCAGAGTGAACGAGCTTCATCCGGATGTTTTTGTTATAACCGTCGGCTGCGACAGCGAAGCCGATGCCGAAAATGATAATTTACAGATTTTTGAATGTCTCGAAGCTCCATCAGCAACACAGGCGATGGAGGCCATGAACCGGGGAATGTTGTTAAAGTCAGCGAGGGAACGTTTGCGGGGCATCAGGTTCTCCGGGGTCTCCGCGGCATCATAGTCGGAGCGGCGGGACACGGTCCGGGACGCCCCCTGTCTAACCGGCCTGACAGGGGGCGTCAATCCGGCGGTTTGACCTCTAGGTCAAAAATTAAAAAAAGTCTGGATTTTTAAAAAGAAGCTGGTATAATTGGGGTGTTGAATCCCTACATCGTATGACAGCCGGATGGCTGAGGGATAGGTTTTAAGGGCGGCGAGGCTGTTAAAAAGACACAATAACGCCTGAAAAGGCGTTTTGAAAGGCGGATAAATCTTAAATTTCGTTCTGGGCGCGCGCGGGGAGTGTTGCGCGCGTTGACGAGGCCTCTTAAATCCTCAATTTCCTCTTAGTGTCTATTACGACACCTTAGGCGGTTCCTGTGCGAACCGCTTCTTTTTTTCTGACAATGCAATTATCGCAAAGCGGATAACCCTTGTATAGGCGGGAATTAAAAAACCTTTTTCATATCCAAGGCTTGTGAAATCATTCACAATGTCCGCTTTGTTGCCTTTTATCAACAATATTCTCCAGCCGTTCAGGGGGCAATCCCTCGCGCCGCCATTGTTTCGGATTCGTCCGCTGAAGCGGTCGTTTTCGAAGCTGTTTTCAAATTCATCCCGGATTCGTCGATAGAGCCGACGAACGGGGGCGATTTTCATAGCAGCGAACTGCTTCGTTGCCGCCACATTTTTTTGTTCATGAACCCTATGTTCTATTCACTGCAAAAATGCGCCTTGCGCCTCGCATTTCATCCGCTCTGAACAATCGCTCCCGAATCCTAATGACGGATTCGGATTCCTTTGTCATACGCCGACGACGGAAGAGCGATTTTCTTAGATCTTCATTTAGCGCGCGGCTTGAGAGAGTTGTGTCAGGGTTGTTTGAGGGCGGATTCGCCGAGGACTTTTCTGATTTTGCGAAGGAGGGATTCGGCGGTGAAGGGTTTGAGGGCGTAGTCGTGTGCGCCGTGCTGGACGGCTTGGAAGATTTTGCTTTTCTGCCGGAGGACTGAGAGCATTATGACGGGGATGTTGGCGGTTTCGGGGAAGTCTTTAAGCAGCATGAGGGTGGAGAAGCCGTCAAGGTCGGGCATGACGATGTCGAGGAGGATGATGTCCGGGCGCCATTCGCGGGCTTTTTCGATGCCGGCGTAGCCGTCGCGGGCGGTGATGACGTTGAAGCTGTCTTTGAAGATTTCCTCGATGAGTTTGAGCACGACGCGGTCGTCGTCGACAACGAGCATGGAGAGCCGCCTGTTGATGGGGGGGTTTTCGTCCATGATCTCGCGGTTGACCTGAGAGCGGAGGCGGTTGACGACGAATCCGGTGATGGCTTGTCTGCGTTTTTCGGAGATTTCGATAAATTCTACGCCGACGCGGTGTGTGAAGCGGCCCTCGGATTCCTCCATGGTTTCGCTCCACCTGACTTCGCCGCGAGCCACGCACGGCTCGGAGTCTCCGGGAAGGGCGAACTCCATTTCAATGGTGGAGCCGGCTTCGACGTGTTTTTCGGACATGAAGGCTAAGCCGCCGCCGCTTATGTTTTTCAGGCTGGCTATGCTTATCTCCAGTTGTTCGGGCACTTTGTACTTGACCGGACAATCGAGATCGAGTCTGGGATGTTTGCGTTTGTCCTGTCCCATTATTGCGCTCCCGTCGCGCGGCGGCCCGCGCGGTTTCTCCGTCTTTTCAGCGTGACAAGATAATGATAAATCAAAAACGCATTAAAGCAATCGCGCGACCGGAAATTTATGGGAATTTATTAAGGGAAAACTTTTGAAAAAGTTTTCCCTTAAAATCCCTTTCAAAACAATTCAATGCGCGCGTCGAAGCGGGCGCCTTCGCGCCTTCGCTTCGCCGCTCTCATGTGAAAAGATGTTGGTAAAGGGTTTTCAGTGGAATCTTGTTTATAAATGATTTCACATGGGGCGTCGGGGATAGACGCGTTTTAAGCGTCTATTCCCGACGACCATTGAAACGTTTTGAAGAGATTCAAAGAGAAACTTTTTCAAAAGTTTCTCTTTGGTCTTTTATCTTTTCACCTTCTTTAAAACATGTGTTTAAGATTATTCATCGGGGTTGTCGAGGCGGGCGCGGGGGTGATGTTGTTCGTAGACGCTTCTGAGGCGGGAGGATGTGACGCGGGTGTAAATCTGGGTGGTGGAGATATCGACGTGGCCGAGCATTTCCTGAACGGCGCGCAGGTCGGCTCCGTGTTCGAGGAGGTGGGTTGCGAAAGAGTGACGGAACGTGTGGGGCGAAACGTGGTTTGCGGGGTCGGCTCCGGCGGCGGCTTTGTCCACGACGCGCCAGAGTGTGGAGCGGGAGACGGGAGTTCCGCGCGTGTTGATGAACAGCCTGTCGGATTTGCCGGAGTCGAGGGCGGGGCGCGCCTCTTCGAGATACCGTTTCAGCCATTGCAGGGCCTTCGAGCCGACGGGGACGACTCGGGACTTGGAGCCTTTCCCGACGCAGCGGATGTGTCCTTCGCTCCAGTTGAGGTCGGACAGACGAGCGCCTGTCAGCTCGCTTGCGCGCATGCCTGAGGAATAGAGAAGCTCCAGCATAGCGCGGTCGCGGATTCGGACGGGAGTGTCGGCGGGCATTGCGTCGATGACGCGGGCGACTTCGTTTTCCGGCAGGGCGCGCGGGAGTCCTCTTCTGACGCGGGGCCGCTCGACGTCCTCCACCGCTTGGCTGCCTCTGGCGGAGTCCCGGAACGCGAATTTCATGAAGGAGCGGATGCAGGCAACTTTGCGCGCGACGGTGTTTTGCGAGACTCCCTTGGAGCGAAGCCGCTGGTTGAAAAGGCTCACCGATTCGGCGTCGACTCGGGAGATGTCCGCGAGGCCTTTTTCTTCAAGGAAAGCGGAGAAATCCGCCAAGTCGCGCGCGTAAGCGTCGAGCGTGTTGCGCGAGTATCCCTTCTCGACGTCGAGGCTCGCGAGAAAGTCGTCTATGAGGTCGTTGAGAGCGCCCATGAGCGAGGGTCGCGCGCCGATGTCAGCGCGGCGCGGTCATCCAGAGAAGATAATATTTGTCAGTGTTTTCAACGGCGGCCGAGGCGTCAGCGTCTGCGTCCCTGAAGCCGTCGTCCATTCGGTATGCTTTTATTATGCGGGCGTTTTTGATGAGCCAAATGGCGTACTCTCGCGCCCAACGCGGCTTCTGCGGCGGGTCTACGACGTAGCCGCCCATGTTCTCGTCGATGTTGATGGAGCCTTTGAAAGCGAACCAAGCTCCGCCGGCGGAAACCGCGCGGTAGTCGCTGAGAGCCTCTGCGGCTCCGTCGGGCGGATGCGAGTCTATGGTCGCGCCTAGAGCCGGGGCTACCGCGCTCTGCCTGTATCCGCCGTCTTTAGTTTGTGTCAGGTCGAAGTTGTGCCAGAGAGCGATTATCCGGTCTCGGGAATCCGTGCGGGAGCGCATTGCGTAGTATGCCGGGGCGGCGATTGAGCCGTCGATGAACACAACGGACGCGCCGGGGACAGAAGCTACGGCGTCCGAAGCGCCCGCCCAGTCGGGGCGCGCGTTTTCTGTCGCGCGCTGCATGGGAACGAATCCCGCCGCCGCGCAAAGCAACATCAAGGCGAGCAGCGCGCGGGCGCGCCATCCGGCGAATCTCGCGGCTCCGTTCGCGCAAACAGCGTATAGCATGACCGCTCCCGGAGCCAGAGCTTCCCAAAGTCTTGCCTGATACACCGTTATGCTTAAAAGTCCGGCGAACGCCAGCAGTCCCGCCAGCGTCACAAACGCGAACAGTCTCGGCCGGTATCCTTCCGGGTATTCCCTGAACCCGACGAACGGATAATAGTGATAGACAATCGGAAGCAGAACCGCGCCGATGAAAGCGAAGCCGTTGGGCAGCGAGGACGCCCCACCCGGCAATCCGCCTATCGTGTATAGCGCGGACACGTATTTCATCATGAACATCAGCCTGAAGTTCATAGACAGGAAGCTTTCCTTCGGGAAGATGTGAAATATAGCTTCCTCGGGGTCTACGCCGGCGGGCATGAAAAACGGCGCGGCCCATCTCGTCATCCAATATGCGGCCGCCGCGAGCAGGAAAATATTGAGGGGAATCCACCAGACAAGCCGCCGCCGCCGTTCCTTCGCGAACCCGAAAAAGAGTATGTTTATCGGGACAAGCAGCATGGCGGTCTGGACGCCGAAGCAGAGGCCCGCCAGAGCGGAAACCGCGAAGGCGGCGGACGCTGCGCGCCCGGATTCGCTCTCAAATATTTTGTGAAACAGCAACAGAGTCAGCAGGCACAGGAAGATGGATATCGATGCCGCGCCTGAGAGACGGCTGCCTCCGATGTGGGACGCCATGAGGGCGAGCATGAGGGCGGCGACGCAACCGGCGGAGCGGCCGAACAAGCGCCGCGCGAGCGCGTACGTTAGAGCCACCGCGCCTATCCCGGCCGCTATGGACGGAATCCTCATCCACAGCAGCCCGTCTCCTCCGGCGGCCATCCATAGTTTGAGCAGGACGACATACGCGAACGAGTCGCCGGAGTGATGCTCGGCGCGGAGCGAAAAAATGTTCCACAGGGAATTCCACGGCTCGGAGGCGAACATCCAGAGCCGGGCCTCGGACTCGGAGATCGCGGCGCGCGCCGCTCCCGGCAGCCTGATCGCGCAGGCCGCTAACAACACCGCCGCTTCGGGAAGCCATCCGCTGATTCTTTTCATAGTTTTATTATACTATCGTTTTCCGCCGCGGGCGCGCGCGGCTGATTTTCGCTCCGGCGACACCGTAGTCCCCGCGTCGAGCCGTTCGGCTGAGAACACGCCCTGCGGTTGTCCGTTCACGACGAGTTTCCAGTCGCCCGGTTCAAGGTTGGCCACCCTGACGCGGAGCGGGCGCGATGCCGCGTCCGGCGATTCCAGCCCGATGTCCAGCCTTCCGGCGCGGACGGATACGGACGTCACCGAGCATAGGTCGAGGCCGAATCCCGCGCTGGCGGAAGCGTCGATGAAAGCGTCTCCGTATTTGCGAGTCATATTCGCCGCGGCCGAGCACGCTCCGCCGCCGCCCCAGTCGAACATGATGTAGCCGGGCGCGCGCCTGTCGAATCCCATGTGGGCGTAGTTCTCATACACCGCGCCCTCGTCCTTCGGGATGTACATGCCCATGTTGCCGGGGGCGACGCGCCTGTGTTCCGGCGCGAGCATGGTTGTGAATGAGGAGCGCAGCGCGGCGACTGCCCGCTCCATGTATTCGCCGTTCCCCGTCAGCTCGTAGTATCCGGCTAGGCATTCGGCGAACATGCTCTGCCGCGCGTCGTTCCATTCCGCGTCCGTGTTCATGACGCCGAACCCGCCGAAGGTGTTGATGGAAACGTAAGGGGCATCCCAGACCTGCTGCCACATGGTCAGGGTGTCAACCGCCATGAGTCCGTGTTCGAGGTATTTCGCGCCCGCGCCTGCGGCGGCCAGTTCGCGCATCAGTTCAGCCGTCCAGAACACGCACAGGTTGTTCATGCACTCGACGCCAGTTCCGGCGTCTCGCATGCCGAAATCTTTTTTCGAGCAGGAGAAAAATGTTTCGAAGTCCCACCATTTGTTTTTCGGGAAGATTTCATTGATTAGGAAATCGGCGGCGCGGCGGGCGGCGCGAGAGAAGCGTTTGTCGCCGGTGGCGGCTCCGAGGCGGGCGAGGAACATCCCCGGCGCGGCCGTCTGAGCGCTCTCCCTAAGAGTGGAGCAGGCGATAGGGCCGGATTTTCTGACTCTAACCCAACCGGGAATCGCCCCGGAGCTGAGTTGCGCTTCGACAAATGCGGCGCCGAGCGCGGCCGACCGATCCATCAGCCTTTTGTCCGGTTCCAGTTCCTCGTGCCAGCGGAGCATCCACCATCCCGTCCACGCGTTGTCCGGCAGGTGATACTCCCTGACCGCCTGAAAAGCCTTCGTTCCCTGAAACCAGAACGGGGGGGCGTCCTCTGGGCAGAAGCACGCCGAGCGCATGAAGCCGCGTTCGACCGGCGCGGCGAGCGCCAGTTCCTTCATGGCGAGCGCTTTCTTTTTCATCTCTTCGTCGCCCAGCCGCTCCGCCCACGAATAAGCCCCGTGCGCCGTCCTCATGTTGCAGAACCATGACTGATACATGACCTGCGGGGGCGCGCTCATCGGCGCGTGGTGAACCAACAGTTCGCCGAGGTCGTTTATGGCCGGCTTGTTCATAAGTTTCTCGGTTGCTATCGAGTGAATTTTCGGTATGAAGCGCTGCGCGCTCAGGGATGCCTTGAGTTGAGCGTCCTTCATGAACGAAGCGGGCGCGGGGCCTGCGAAGGTCAGGGCCATAGTCCCTCCGGCGGGCGCGCCGCCGGTCTCCACCTCGCGCCAGATATTCCCCCGCTCGAACGCGAATCCGAACACTCTGCGAGCGCATTCCTCGTATGGAAGCGCCTGCGGGTCGGTTCCCTTGAGCAGGGGCGCGCCGTATCTGCGCCATAGATGCTCGTTGACCATGCGAGTTATCCGGCGCTCCTTTTCGCGCGCGTTCGCGAGTATGTCGAATCCGTATTTCAGTTCGCCGGAAATCGGGGAGTCGCCCGGAGCTTTCGCCTTGAAAAAAACGTGTCCGTCAACTTCGTATTGCCTGAACCCGAACCCGAACAATGGAGCGTCGAGGCCGGGGTTCTCGACCTTCGCGTCGAGCGCGGTCGGCAGCCGCCTGTTCGCTTTCAATATGTCCAGATCGGGGATGAGCGCCGCCCCTATTTCCCCTTTCACGTATATGACGGCGGGCGACCTGAATATCTGGTCGCCGATGACGTGCTCGGAGTCGCGGCGCAGATGGGGTATCCAGATATAATCAAGCGGCTCATATTGGGAATACAGCCTGCCGCCGGGAAGGAACGCGTAGTACGAGCCGGAGGACGACACACGGGCGGGTTTTTCGAGTTTTATCGTCACGGCGACGTTGACGAAGAGGTCGTTATCGCTGAATGACAACGTCTGCGCGGCGGAGTTCCCGGCTGTTTCGCCGATAAGGGTGATTTTCGCGCGGCCCGCGCGCGCCTCGGCCCCGGCTAGTCGCTGGGGGAACATCAGAGACCTGTTTTTGCAGCGCAGGGAAGGTCCGCCCGCCTCGGTGCGGGGATGCGGGGCGACGGTCGTGCGGTCGGAGCCTGCCACCAGCGTCCATCCCCGCGCGCCCCGCGCGAACACGTCCGCTATCGCGCCGCCGCTCTCAAGCTCGGTCGCGACGACTCTTATCTCTTTTCCTTCGGCGACCGTCTTTTTTCCGTCCTTGAATATTCTCATGAAAGCCTCGCTCGTAATTTGTCGTTCGACAACATTATAGCGCCTGTGCTCGGCGCGCGGGGAAGAGGCGCGTCATTCCGTTTCTCTCTTCCCGTATCCGGGAGAGAACGGCGGCGGCGGCGGATTCTTTTCCAAATCGAGCGTCGGCGAGAAGTCGGTTATTCTTACCGCGCGGTCGAGGATTTCGACGCATCTGAACACTGGCGCGCCGAACCCGGCGTGAGAGCCTGCGAAACCTTTGACGCTGAAATGCAAACAATTCGCGAAGGCTCTGTCTTCCAGCCTGAAAAGGCCGAGGTCCAGTCGGCCCGGCTCGCTCCCGCCCGATGCAAGAGGCGCGGCGTGCGCCCTTGCCGAGCGATACTCGTTCCGCCTCTCCGGCAGCGGGGTGTACAGATAAGAGCCGGGATCGGCGAAGATGTTCCGCCCCTCGATTACAAGCTCGACCGCAAGCTGGTCGTTGTGCGCGTGGCCGCCGTTTTCGAGTTGTCCTACCGCGCCGCAGCGCGCGGCCAGAAAGAGCGCGGGAGAGCGGAGAATGTACAGCCCGAAATCGGGATACGCGCGCGCCTCAAGGCCGTCTCGAAGGTTCGCCCCGGATTCGAAGACGGACACGATTCTCCGGGAGGCCGGAACCCCTCTCGACTCGGCAAGCGCGCGTTCGAGCGCTCCGGGATCGCCGGCCGAAGACGGTGGCGGCGAAGGAGCGAACTTGAGACCGGGAGACCCGGCGAGAGCTTTCATTATTTCCGTTTCTATTTCATGTCCGGCCCCGAAACTTCTCAGCGCGTCCGAGTCGAAAATGCCGGCTGCCGCCGCCGCCAGATGTCTGTGGTCGAGATGGTCTTCATAGAATATCTCCGCGCCGCCGGAAACCTGCGCGCGTCCCGCGAGGGACAGCTTGAAGAAGCGGCCGCTGTCGTTGTCTCCGATCTGAGCCGCGCGGTTGTCGGGCCGCGTCGCGTCCATTGAGAAGGCGACCGCTTTTGCCGCCCTCTCGAAGAAGGCATGCGGGAACGGACTGAGGCGGCCTGACGGAAGCTTGTGCGACTCCATAGGCGCGACAATCGGATTCGGATGCGACGCGCCCGAATCTCCCCCGCGCCACAACGCAGACGCCCTGTCCTGCGGCAGTCCGAGCGTCAGTCCGGCAGAGAACAGAACGATTTCCAGCGACAGCCTGTGGTAGCATGTCGACGCCTCGAAGTTCGAGCCGTCTGCGTTGAACTGCAGGAAAAACTCGTCGCGAAGCTCGCGCGCGGCGAAAGCGAGCCGCGCATCCGTAACGGCGTCTTGAGGCAGATAGGCCGCGATGAACAGCAGTCCGCCGATATCTGAAAGATAGTGGTTGCTTCTGAAAGACCGCTGCCATTCGAGGTTGAGCGCGACGAACTCGCCGTGCGAGCGGATGGAGCGCGCGAGGGCTCTCTCGAAGTCATCGTCGAAACGCGCCCCGGCGGCTAGAAATGTGTCGCGCGCCAGCAATATATTGGCGGCGCGGATGGCGGCGTCCATCGCGCAAACCCAGTTCGCGCCGAAGCGGGGAGGATTGCAGGCCGCGAAGTCCAGCAGGACGTTGCGGAACTCTCTTGCGTAAAAATCGGGCGGGGCGAAGCCTTCCGCGCCGTCGGACGCGAGCGCGAAAGCTAAGCCGAGACGAGGCAGATGCTGCATCCGGGCCAGTTCCCACGGAACTTTTATGTCCGCGCCGCGCGCGTTTCCGTATTCTATGTCCGGCGACCACGTCTTCTCGCTCCACCTGTAGCCCGATTTGAAATCAAGCTGCCAGTCGATGGGAACGTATCCGGGCGAGACCATGCGCCACAGACGGGCGCTGTCGGGGAAGTTCGCCGGATTGACGACCTCCTTCAGCCAGAGGCCTTCGGGGTCAGGTTTCGCGGCGGCCCCCGGCGGATAGACAATCCCTTCGAGTCCGGCGCATCTCATTCCTCTCTCGACCCGGACAGGCCCGGAGCCGAGCAGGTCGAATCTGTGGTCGAGAAGCAACCGCGCTTCTGCGGCCGCTAACCGCGCGCGCGGGCGAAGACTTTCCAGCGGGATTTCGGACAGGAAGCGGTTGAGCGCCGCGCCCGGCTTTTCTTCCGGGCCGAATGTCGAAAAACGCGCGTCGCGCAGGCGCGACTTCCGCCGCTCCGCCGCGCGGGCGAACGCCGCGCGCGCCTTTTTAATAGTCGCTGCCGGAGGATTCTTCATAGCGAATGACAGAAAGCTTGCCGCGCCCATCAGCCCCGGCCTCCGCCTTCGCAGGTTTCTTTTATCTTTTCGACGATTTTCTTAGTGTGCAGCGTCCACGAGTGGCGTTCGACTGCCGCCGCGCGCGCCGCCGCGCCCAGAGCGGCCCTCAAAGCCGCGTTGTCGACCAGCCTTTCTATTCCGGCGGCAAGCGCCGAGGCGTCTCCCGGCTCGACCAGCAGCGCCGTGCGCCCGTCCTCCAGCGTCTCCGCTATCTGGTCGAGCGCCGACGCCACAATTCCTCTTCCCATCCCCATATACTCGAAAAGCTTCGTGGGGGAACCGAAGAATGGCGACCCGTCGGGGTTGGGCGTGTGCGGCGAAACCAGTATGTCGCACGCCGCAAGGAACTCCGGCCCCTCCGCCTGAGGGACAGTCCCGGCGAGCGCGCAACAACCCGCCGCGCCCCGCCTCTCCAGAGCCGCCCTGACCTGAGGCATGCGAGCGCCGTCGCCTATCAGCAACAGCCGCGTCCGCTCCCGCAGTTCCGGCCTCCGCTCCAGCAGCGCGCCGTAGGCTTCGGCGAGAACCTCCGCCCCGTGCCACGGCCCGAACGTGCCTATGAAACCGACCACCGTCCTGTCCCCGAAACCGAACTTCTCCCTGACCCGCGAGCCGTCGATGTCCGGGCGGTAAACGTCCGGGTCCATCCCGTTCGGGTTCACAAGTATTTTTTTCTCGTCTATCCCGCGCGCGGCAATCTCGTCCCGCAGGGCCGCGCTGACCGTCACTATGACGTCCGCCGCGCGAAGATTGAGAGCCTCGATATCCGCCGCGATGTCAGGATACTTCAGGCCTTTCCCCCAGTTGTTTCCAACCCAAACCGCCGAACTGTTGTATTCGAGAATGAAAGGCGAGTCGAAACGCCGCGCGAGCAGAAGCCCGGAAAAGTTGTTCAGGCTGGAACGCTGATAGATGAAAGAAATCCGCCTCTCGCCCAGCGCTTTCCGCGCCGCGTCGCGGAAATGATATGTTGAGAACAATGCCGGAAGCTCGTTGAAATCAAGGAAGTCTGATGGGGCGCGCACGATGACCTTTTCGATATCCGCGCGCGCGCCGGGCGTGTCGTCCGTCGAGATGAAGACAGGCCGGGCCGCGAACGCGTCCAGAGAATTCAGAACTCCCGTGATGTGGCTGACAGAGCCGCCGCTGACCACCCCGATGGATGGGTCCGTCCGCAGGTAAACCGGAGGCAGCGACAGGTCGAGCGGACGGTTCCGCGCGCCCTCTCCGGGCCGCCCGGATTCGAGCGCGGCGATATCCCTTCTGACTCTTGCCAGCAGCGCGGGCGTCCTCGCGAAGTCCCGCGCCATCCTCGCCGCCGCGCGCGCCATGTAAGCGGGGCCGACGGCGACCGACCCGCCTCCCGGCTCGCTGATGCGGCACGGCCCCAGAGTCGACAGCCTCAGCGCCGCCGCGTGAAACGCCGCCCTCGGAATCCGCTCGATGTCCGGCGCGACGATCTCCGCCCCGCCGCGTTTGAGCGCCCCGCGCAACAGCTCCCCGCTGCGCGCCAGCCGCGCGAACTCATCCCGCGACACGACTTCCGCGTCCTCGCGCTCAGCCTGCGGCGCGTATGTCATATTGACAATCAGTTTCTTTTTCATCCGCCGCCGCGCCGGTCTTCCGCGCGGCTTCATCTCCTCCGGGCCGATATGTAGAAATTGGCCGACAACGACGGAAACATCCGGCGCAGAAAAGTATTCAGCCGCATGACAGGCCCGGCCCCGGTGAAAAACAGGTTGCTGAACGGCCCGCTGAACACGACCGAGCCGTCCGTCTCCTCGACATCGAACCCGCTGTCGGACAGCAACCCGACTATCCCGTCGAGAGTGAACCGCTGGACGTGCGGCGAGCTTGAGAGCGTTGAAGGGAACTCGTGCGGAAACGCGGCTTCGCGCCCGAACAGGAAGGCTTTCAAGCGGTTAACAGCGGCGACGAATTTGATTTTTTCGAGCGCCGCGCCCAGTCCGAGCTTCTTCCAGAAGAAGTTTTCCACGTCCGCCCACCGCCTCCCGTTGGGGACGGTGACGAGCAGTTTTCCCGCCGGGCGCAGCTTGCTTCTTACAGCGACCAGAAAAGGCTTAAGATCCCCGTCCGGGATATGCTCCAAGACTTCCGAGGCTATGACCGCGTCGAAATCGCCTTCGATATCCGCGATGTCCCCCGACGACAGCCTGTCCGGATCAAGCCCCGCGCTCTTGAACATCTCTCTGCCCAGCGCCACGCTATCCTCGTGCGAGTCCAATCCCCTTACGTCGCGCCCGAGCAGGGCAAGCTGATACGCAATCATGTATCCCGTGCCGCAGCCGACCTCCAGAATCCGGTCTTCTCCGCTCAACCGGGAGGCTATCCAGCGAAACCTTTTCGCGTGGCCGTAAATATCCTCGCGCATTCAGCCGCCGCCTCCATAAAAAACAATCATCTCTTTTCCCCTCTGAACAGAGTCATACGAAACCATTATATCCGACGCCGGAAGGAATATAAACCCGGGAACTCCGATGCGGCTCGCGACTATGGAGCGGTTTACATGTTTTTGCAAGACCGCCGCTTAACCCGCAACCACATGGAAAGAGGCGCATGAAATAGAGCATATTCCATGCTCCGGGTTCATTTTTGAGCGGATGTTGATACAATATGAATAAGCGGCATCAGAGGCGGCGGGACAAAGCCCGCGACCCGCGTCCGCTTAACGGTTCTGATAAATGAAAAACGAAAAACTTCTCCTGTTGATAAAAGCGCCATACTATGACGACTACGGGCCGATGAAAAAGGCCGCCGGGACATATTTTCCGTTGGGGCTGGGGTATATCTCATCATATCTGAAAGAGCGCGGATACGACGCGGCCCTAATCGACCCGGATGTCCAGTCTGTCTCAAAAGAGCAGATAGCCGAGCGGGTGGCGGCGGACAACCCCGCGCTGGTCGGCATATCCTTCATGACTCCGCAGTTCCACACCGCAAAAGACATCTGCAAAGCGATAAGAAAAAGCGCTCCCGGAGTCCAGATAGCCCTCGGAGGAGCGCACCCGAGCGCGCTCCCGGAGGAAACCCTCTCTGAGATTCCGGAGGCCGACTTCGCCGTGGTTCTCGAAGGAGAGGAGACCTCCTTAGAGTTGATGAAATTTCTCGAAACGGGCGCGCCGGCGCTGAAGGACATTCGCGGCCTTGTCTGGCGAGACCGGGAAAACATAGTTGTAAACGAGGCGCGCGCGCCTGTAGCCGACCTCGACTCGCTTCCGTTCCCCGACCGCGCCCTGATCGACCAGTCCCTATACAGAGTCCAGAGCTTCTTCTCATACTCGAAGAACACTGCGACCATTTACACATCGAGAGGATGCCCCGGCAAATGCGTCTTCTGCTGCTCCGGCCACAGGCTCCGCGCCCCGGTCAGAGAGCGCGGCATGGAAAGCATTATGGCCGAAATCGAGCATATCAGGTCCGCTTACGGCGCGGACTACCTCATGATTAAAGACGACACTTTCACATTCCGCAAAACAAGGGTTTACGAGTTCTGCGACGCCATCGAAAAGAATCACCCCGGACTAAAATGGCACTGCATGGGCCGCGCGAACACAGTGGACTTCCCGTTGCTGAAAAGGATGAAAGAAGCCGGGTTGAACGACATCTTCTTCGGCATAGAATCAGGGAACGCAGAGATAATCAAGCGGGCGAAAAAAGGCATAACCCCGGAGCAGTCTAGGAACGCGGTGGAGGCTTGCCGCAACCTAGGCATCCGCACTTACGGCGCGTTCATACTTGGACTTCCCGGCGAGACGCGCGAGACCGCCGAGGAAACCATCAGGTTCGCCTGCTCGCTTCCGCTCACAATGGCCGGGTTCTCGATTCTCATCCCTTATCCGGGCACGACCGTTTACGAGGAGCATTTCGACAAGGGTTGCGGCCCGGCGGATTACAGTTCGTTCGTCGCCTCCTCAGGCATACACTACACGCGAGCGTACACAGGGATGAACGGCCTAACCCCCGAAGAGCTGCCGGCCCTGATGGCGCGCGCCCAGAGGCGGTTCTATCTCAGGCCCGCGCAGATCGCCCGCATGCTCCGCTCCGCCGGCCCTCGGATGATTTCCGGCTACTTCAGAGGCTTCTTCAGCCTCGTTGCCAAAGAGCGATACAGGAGACGGTCTCATAAGGCGGCCTCCGGATGAAAATCTTGCTCGTCGCTCCCCCGTGGATGGACATCTACGGGAACTACCGCGAGGCGGCCAAGCTCGGCTGCGTAAGCCCGCCCCTCGGCCTCGCCTACCTCGGCGGGGCGATTCTAGAATCGGGCGGCGAATGCCGCATCGTCGATATGGAAACGGAAAGCGTCTCTCCCGAAGACCTTCTCGAAATTATACGCGCTGAAAATCCCCGCATAGTCGGCATCACCGCCACAACGCCCGTCTTCGAGAATGCCCGCCGCATCGCCGCTATGATTAAAGACCGGTTCCCGGACCTGACTGTCGGCATCGGCGGAGCTCATTCCACAGTCGTACGTCGCGCCGTCCTCGAACAGTCCCCCATGTTCGACTTTCAGGTGTGCGGCGAGGGCGAGCGCGCGATTCAGGAAATCTCGGCCGCCCTCGAACAAGGCCGCTCCCTTGCGGGCGTCGCCAACGTCATCTACAGGGAAAACGGCGAAATCATAGAGAACCCCTCCCGACCCCTAGTCGAAAACCTCGACGAGCTTCCCGTCCCCGCCCGTCGCCTGCTTCGCAACGACCTTTACAGGCACAGCCTCCCCGGCAAGGAGTCTGCGGTTTACGGCACTGTGTTCACCTCGCGCGGCTGCCCGTTCCAGTGCGTCTTCTGCAGCCAGCACACCATGTTCGGACGCAAAATCCGGCTTCACAGCTTGGAACGCGTAATCTCGGAAATACGGACAATCGTCGAGGAAATCGGGGCAGGGCACATCATAATCATGGACGAGACCCTGACGCTGAACAGAAAACGGACGCTGGATTTCTGCGCGGCGGTCGAAGCCTCAGGATTGAAATTCACATGGGAGGGCTGGACACACGCGAGCACGATAGACGAGGAACTGCTCGCCGCCATGAAGAAAGCCGGCCTTATCCGCCTTAGCTTCGGCATCGAGTCCGGCGACCCTGAAATTCTCAAAAAAATCAAGAAAAGCGTTACGCTCGAACAGATAAAGGCTGCGTACAAGGCCGCCGCGAAAGTCGGAATTGAAACACGCGGTTCGGCCATGCTCGGACATCCCTACGAAACGCGGAAAACCGCTTGGCGCACACTCAAATTCATACGCGGCATCAAGGAATGCCTCCAGATATACCTCAACGTGGCATGCCCCTATCCCGGAACCGAACTTTACGAATGCGCGGTGAAAGGAGAGGGCGGCATGAGGCTGCTCACCACCGATTACACGCAATACAAACGGTACGGAGACCCGGTGATAGAAGTCAACGACCTGTCGTCGCGCGACCTGAAACGGCTTCAGACCATCGGCCTGTTCTACTTCTATCTGACTCCGAGGCGCGTCTGGTATAATGTTTTCAAGCGCGCCGGGCTGAGGGCGGGGATAAAGAACGTCCTCGCCGTCCTTATCGGAGCCTTCAACGCGCTGTCGGGGAAAAGAAAATAATGAATCCCGGATCCGCAGCGTCAACAGCCCTATGTCCCGTCTGCGACATCCCGCTTCGTTTCGCCTTCAAAAAAGGAAGATTCGAGTACGGGAGGTGTCCTGAATGCGGGACTGTCGGGACGCATCCGCCGCCGACAGACGAGGAATTGGCCGACCACTACGCGAAGGCCGAGAATTATAAAGTTCTGAAAAAATACGAGGAAAGCTACGCCGCCACTTACAGGAGAACAGCGAGGATAGTCAAAGACGCCGCGAAGAGAAAAATGGGGGTCGAGGGACTGGAAAACATTTCCGCGCTCGACGTCGGATGCAATATCGGCGGTTTTGTGAAGGCGCTTCTGGAATTGGGCGCGGACGCTTGCGGGCTGGACCCGTACGTCAACCCGGACGACATAAGCTGCGAAGAACTAAAAAAGAGAATCAGCCGCGACGAATCAGATTACGGAGGGCAGGCGGATTTCCTTACCATGCTCGGAGTCATTGAGCACCTCCGTTATCCGGCGGCCGCTCTGGCCGAGAGCCGAGAAAGGATAAAAGACAACGGCATGATTTTTATACAGACTCCGGACAGCGAGAGCGCGGTCGCCAAAATAATGGGCCGGCGCTTCTTCGCTTACCAGCCTGTGGAACATATCTACATTTTTTCGCGCCGGGGCCTGATTAAAGCCTTGGAGCGCGCGGGGTTCGTGGAAATCGAGGCGAGCCGCCAATGGAAGTTCCTCTCCGCGAGCTATGTGTATGAACAGCTAGGAACTTGGGGCAGGGGATTTCAATGGCTTCTGTGGCCGCTCCGCAAAATCGTTCCCGGCCTCTCTCTCCCGCTTTACGGAGGCGGAATGACGGTATGCGCAAAAAAAAACAGTTGTCCGAAAGCGACAGAAAAGGCTGAATGAAAAAAACGACTAAAGCCGCCGTAATCATAACGAAGCCAACATTTCACGGCCACATGGTTCCTCTGGGGTACCTATATGTGGTCGCCGCTCTGAAAGAAGCGGGTTTTCAGACAGTGGCGGTCGAGTCGGATGCCGGCGAAGAAGCCGGAACGAAAACTCTCGCCGAGGCGATAGACGCGACGGGCGCCGAACTGGTCGTCACCGGAACTAGCTACAAGTTTCATAATAATTGCCCTTCGTCAACTATAGAATCCGCGATGGCGGTGGCGCGCGCGGCAAAAGAAAGCGACCCCGGAAGGCGGGTCCTTCTCATAGGCCCGTTGAACGCGGCGCTCTATGACTCTCTGCTGAAGGAGCCCGCTGTGGACGCGGCGGCTCTCGGAGAGCCTGAGGGAATCTGCGCGGACGTTGCCGCCGCCGTCCGCGACGGCAAGCCGTGGCGCGACATCCCCGGTCTGGCGCTCAGAGGCCCGGACGGAGCCGCGATGACCGGGATAAGAGAATATCCCGACCCGGACGCGCTTCCTTTCCCGGACAGGGACGCCATTGACTTCAAAGAGCATATCGCGCACAGCTATTTTTCGCCGCAAACAACGGAGGTTCTGACATCCCGGGGTTGCCCATTCAACTGTTCGTACTGTTTCGGGGCGAGAACATCAAGGCGCAACAGCGTCAATTCAGGAGCGCCCTTCAGAGGCGCTTCGCCTGAAAGGGTCGTCGAAGAAATCGGCCTGCTATACGATAGGTGGGGCGTCAGGGGGATCAAGTTTAGCGACGTCGAGTTCTGCGCCTCCTCTGCAAGAGTGGAAAACATCTGCTCGCTTATCTTGGCAAAAGGATACAAAGACCTCCGCTGGAGAGCTGTGACCCACGCCAAAAGCGTGAAGCCTGAGCTGCTGAAGCTCATGCGCTCGGCAGGCTGCGCGAACATATATTACGGCGTCGAAAGCGGCGACGACCGGATGCTTCGAGTCATGAACAAGAAAGCCGCCCTCGAAGATGTCAGAGAGGCGTTCAGAAGGACGCGGGAAGCCGGGATTAAACCGGAAGCGTCTTTCCTTCTGGGAGTTCCCGGAGAAACTGAAGAAAGCGCTGAAAACACAATCCGATTCTCTATGGAGATTATGCCTTTCGTCGCCACGTTTCATGTGTTTCTTCCCTATCCGGGCATCCCTCTTGAATCGCTGATGAAGAAGGAGGACGCGCAACCCCTCGACGACTGGGACGTGTACCAGTTGCGCGTCGGCAAATCGTACTGCGACATCCCTCCGGAGCGCCTTGAGACGCTGTCAAAAAAAGCGTACCGGAGATTTTATCTGAGGCCGTCAAAAATAATGGAACTGATTCTCTGCGCGCTGAGAGAGCCGACGATGCGGGGATACATATTCCAGATTATTGCCGGAAAGCGCGAGGGAAGCTGGCTCAGAAAGATGCTACTGGGCCGCAGGCGCTTGGGGAAAGACCCCGGCGCGAAACGGAGGGAAAACCGTTGAAACAGCAAACAGGCAAAGGGCAGGGCGCGGCTGACGCCCCTGTTGTGTCTCTCATAACTCCGATGTTCAACGAGTCGGACCGCATTGAAGCAAACGTCAAAGGCGTTATTGAAGCCCTGAAAAAGCTAGGCGTCTCTTGGGAATATATTTTGGTCGACGACGGCTCGACCGACGACTCGCTCGAAAAGGCGCGGCGCGCCGCCAAAGACGAGCCGAACTGCCGAGTCATCCACTACGACTCCAACCGGGGGCGCGGATACGCTCTCAGACAGGGGTTCGCCGCCGCGCGCGGCGAGTTCGTCATCGCCACCGAGTCCGATTTCTCTTGGGGGTTCCAGATTGTCGGCAAGCTTCTGAACGCGCTCAAAGAAACCAACGCGGACATCGTTATCGCCAGCGTGCACCTGCCCGGCGGCGGCATGGAAAACGTCCCGCTCTTCAGGTCGCTGCTCAGCAAATTCGGAAACTCCGTCGCGAAGAGAGCCTTCGGCAACAACCTTACCATGATAACCGGCATGACGCGCGGCTACAGGCGGGAAGCGATTAAATCCCTTCACCTTGAAGAGAACAGCAAGGAGATACATCTCGAAATAGTGGCGAAGTCCCTCGCGCTGGGTTATAAGATAGTGGAAATTCCAGCCACCATAAGCTGGGCTCCTCCCGGCGAGGGCGGCAAAGCCAGAGGCGGCTTCGGCATCTTCAAGTTCGTTTCCTCACACCTCTTCATCTCATTCCAGCGCGCCTCCGTCAGGATGATGGCTTGGCTAGCAGCCTTCTTCGCCGTCGTCGGTGTCCTCACAGTTATGGTCGGCGCGCTCCACAAAATCTACCGCTTCCTCCCTTTTCCCCTTCCCAACCTTGTCATTTACGGCCTCATCATCTGCGTCATTGCTTTCCTCATATTCTTTTTCCTAGTGTTGAGCATCCAACTGGAATACCTATATAAAAGCGTCGTTCACATACAGTCGCAACTTACGGCGCTGGAGCGCAAACTTGACGCCTTGCCGAACGGCCGCCCGGAAGCTGAACGCAAAGACTAATTTGAACAAGAGAGAATCGACAAAGAGAAGCTTTTTCAAAAGCTTCTCTTTTGCCCCCGCATTTTTTGTCTAGGAACCCTGTGGTCTATCAACCGCAAAAACGCGCCTTGCGTTCCGCGTTTCATCCTCAATCCGCCGGAGGCGCGCTGGAGAATTATTTTATTCGCGCGGCTATTGCGTGACGCCAAGAGAGCGAGGGCAGGGCTTTGAACAGAGAGACTTCCAGAAGCGCGTCGACCGCGGAGAGCGGAGGAAGGAACAGAAGGCGCAGGATGTCCGCCGCAGGCGCGGACTTCTGTTCCACGAGTGTTGTGAAAAGGAAGAACAACTCGGAGAACAAATTGATCGCGCGGCTTTCGACGATATCGAAGCCGGAGAGGCGGAGTTTTTCGGCGAGGAGAGCGGGCGCGAGAGCGCGTTCGTCGTCGCTCATAACGCTGGACGCCCTGCCTACGGAGTCCGCAAGGCGGCGCAGAGGATGAGCGCCGTTCGGGTCGGAAATAAACAGCACGCCGCCGGGCGCTAGCGCGCGCCGCGCCTCGGATATAAACCTGTCGATGTCCAGATGATGCGCCGCCTGAAAAATCAGAATCGTGTTCAGCGAGCCGTCCGCAACGGGAAGATTCTCGCAGTCCGCGACGAACACCGGCGGGCGCTCGCAGGGCATGCGGCGGTCAAGCGCATACGCCCGCTCGGACGCTAATCCTCTTCTCATCACCGACTCGCTGATGTCGCAACCCGCCGAGAGTTCGGCTCCCATCGATTTGAAGTAGAGGACATTCCTCGGATTTCCGCATGACGCTTCGAGAACTTTTTTTCCTTTTATCCACTCCGGCTTTATGAAGCGCAGATGTCTGTCCCAGAACTTCAGAACGATTCTGATAATCAGCCTGCCGAAAAAAGAAGAGTCTCGTTCGAGAAAGGAGATCACGTAAACGCCGTCGCCTGCGAAATGCGATTTTTCGCGCTCGTTCTTTTTCGGGTCGCTTTTCGGCATCTTGTCGGTCGGCCTTTCAGCGGGCCGCGCGGTTAGGGAACAATCTTAAGGCCGGTCTTTATGACGGCGGACGGGACGCTGAGCATGCTTTTTGATTTGTCCGCCCCGACGGCTTCTATGTAATAGACGACATTGGAGTCGGCTCCCGGCGCGGGGTCGGTGTATCTCTCGGTTTTGACGGGGTTGGGGGTGAGCAGTTCGAAACACCTGTCCGGGCCGACCCTGTACACGTTGTATCCCCGCGAGGCGCGCGCCGAGGCGTCCCAGATTATGTGCGCGTCGCCGTCCTGAAAAACCGCGAACACCCTCTCAGGAGGCTCCGGCCTTTCTGGTTTTGCGGATGCTATTTCAGGCTTCGGTTTTCCGGCTCGTTCCGCCGCTTTCTCAGCCGCCATCGCCCGGCTGATGTCCTCCAGCCTAACCGCGTGAGTGGAGTTCAAGGCGGAGAGATTCGAGAGAAAATCCGCAGTGACGAGATTGTTCGGAGCCGGGGGTTGTTGGCGGTCGGGCCGTTCCGTTTCAGCGGATAAGGAGATGAGCGGAGAGAAGGCGAGAGAAAGCGCAAAGATGGCCGCCGCCGCGTTCCGGCGAAAAGCCGAAAATCTGAGGAGCGTCCGCGCCAGCCGCGCGGCCCGCCCGCCGGACGTTTGTGAATCTCTCATTTTTTTCTATCGCCGCCGGTTTGCCGGGAAGAAATTTTTCCTAGAGCGCCGCCGGGATGCCTCGCCGCAAAGTCCGCCTTCGAGAACCCTTTCGCGCGCGCGACGGCCACCGCCAGCGCGTCCCCGACAGCCATCGTCACCGTCGAGCTGGATGTCGGAGCCAGCCCCAGCGGGTCGGCTTCCCGCTCGACCCCGATGTCGATCGTCGCGTCCGCTATCTTCGCTATCGCAGACCCCTTGCGTCCGGTCATCGCGATCACTTTCAATCCGAGTTCCTTGGCTTTCCGCGCGGTCGCCACCGCCTCGACCGTTTCGCCGGAGTTCGACACCACTATCAAGAGGTCGCGCCCGTCCATCATGCCGGAGTCGCCGTGCAGGGCCTCCCCGGCGTGCATAAAGAACGAAGGGCGTCCCAGACTCGCGAAAGTGGCGGCCATCTTTTCTCCCACGCGTCCCGATTTTCCAACGCCGGAGACGATTACTTTTCCTTTACAGGCGGCAATCTCGCGCGCCGCCAACGAAAAACTTTCATCTAGCCGGGCCGCGCAAGCGCTTAGCGCCTTGATCTCGGCTTCGATAGTCTCTCGGCCCCATTCAACGTATTTCTTCATTCGATTGTTTCTCCGCTTTCAGGCGAGGATTGAGAGCCGGAAACCGGCTCGGCTGCGACAACCGGGGTTGCTCCGTCAGAGCCGCCGGCCTTATGAAAATAGCGCGCCGCGAACAGAACAGCCGCCGCGCCCGCCGCCGCCGCGACGAATACCGCCGCGGAGCCTCCGTCAATATTTATAGACACGAGATGAAAAACCGCCGCAGCAGCCGCAATGACGGCGATTCCCATAAATTTTAATCTGAGCAGAGCCACTACGATGCAGCCCATCGCCGGAATCATGGCGCGCCCCGTTATCATTATCAGAAATTCGAAAGAATAGCTTGCGGATTTATACGCGACCGCGACCGCGCAGACGCCTATCGCCCATGATGCCAATATGACGTATGCGAAGATAAGGAGTCTGATGATTTCGGGGGAGCCGGCGAAGAACGCGCGCGCCGCGCGCCCGCCCGGCGCGTCGTTGAACCTGTAGCCCGTCCAGATCGTCAGCGCCGAGGCGCATATCGCCACGCTTAGCCCCAGCGTCTGAAGAGCCATCGCGAGGCTCCAGCCGACTCTATAGTTGCCGAACATCTGCATCGCCGAGCCGAAATAAGTGCCTGTTCTCATCTTCCACACCATCGCGAAAAGCAGGGCGGAGCAGAGCAGGGCGACGAAATGCGATATCGGAGCCTGCGTTGGGGTTCGCGAAGTCTCGAACCTCGGCGCGCCGCGCCCGATGAAAAACAGAGCCAGCCATATCAGAGGCGAAGCCGCAAGCGCCGCCGCTGCCGCCGCCGCGAAGTCCCGGGTCGACGTGAACGCGCTGAAAACAATAAAGATGTAAAGAGCGAGCGCGAGCGAGAAATTAAAGTTTTTCAATTTTCCTCCAAGCCTCGGTCACCTGCGTCCGGGTCTGCGCGAGCGTTCCTGAATTGTCTATCACCACATCCGCGCGCCGCGCTTTTTCCTCTTGGCTCATCTGGCTGGCGATTCTGGCGCGGGCGGCGTCCTCTCCGGCCCCGTCCCTTGCGGCTATCCGCTTCGGAAGCGAATCCTCGTCGGCCGTCACCACCCAGCATTCATGCGCCATCTTGTCGAATCCGCTCTCGAAAAGCAGAGGAACTTCCAAGACGACCGCCGGCGCGCGCGATGCCGCCAGCCGGGCCGCCACTTCCGCTCCGATCAGCGGATGCAGGATCGAGTTCAGTCTGCGCCTCTGCCCTTCGTCCGCGAACACTATCGCGGCAAGCTTCTCCCTGTCGAGAGAGCCGTCGCCTGTCAGCAAACTTTCGCCCCACGTCTCGACAAGTTTTTTCAATCCCGGAGTTCCCGGCTCGACGACCTCGCGGGCGACTTTGTCCGTGTCGATTACTTCCGCGCCGAGTTCGGCCAGCATTCCGGCCACCGCGCTCTTTCCGCTTCCTATCGTGCCGGTAAGCCCGATTATCCTCATCGGCGCGCTCCTCCGCCGCGAATTCAGTCTGTCGCGGACGTTTCCCGATTATCCATTATATAAGGAATCAGCAATATATAGAAGAAGCGCTCGTCTGGCAAAAAAAAGCCCGCCCTTTCGGGCGGGCTTTTTGATTGCTATTTACGTCGTCGATGCCGCGACTGAAACATCAGTTTCCCGTCGGCGTCTTTCTCACTCCGACTGTGAAGTTGATCCAATCGTCGCTCGACAGATTGGTGTCGGACATCACGATTATTTTGCCGTCGGGCGAAACGATTCCCACTCCGTCGTCGCCTATCAGCGAGAATGTTCCGTCGGAAGAACCTGTGAACTCAGCAGATTCGCTGGGGTTTTCTGTGGTTCCATTGACCCAGTATTGCGGGCAGAGCGTGGTGTATGTCCCGGTTCCGCTGCCGGTGGCGCTGAACAATCCGAGTTCAGGATTCATATACCAAGAACTGGCGCTGTAACCGTCATAATAGTAATCGGCTCCGGTCTGGTGAAGCACATAGCTGTGTCCCACCATCGAAGACGCGGAGAAGGATGTGCTCTCTCTCACGCCCACCATCAGGGAGATGTATCCGTCCGTCGCGTCCGTGTCAACCATTACAACCACGTTTCCGCCTATGGCCACATAGCCGCCGATTCCCGTCGGCTGTCCTTCGTAAGAAACGCCCAACGCTCCGTCCGAGGCGAGCGTGTAGGTGTAAGACCCGCCCTGTTTGGCTATTCGCGCCGATGAAGACGAAAGCTGAGTCATGCTTATGTTGCCCGAACTGTCCAGCGTCGCCCGCTGCCTCTTGATGACCGGATATCCGGAGTTGCTATATGAGTCGGTCTCACAGAAATATCCGTCCCAATAGCAGCCCGACGCAAGCTCGCAATCCTGCATGGTGGTGTAATCTGAGCAAGTTCCAGTTACCGCCGCGATTCTCGGCATGAGGCTCTGTCCGACTTCGGCGCCATATTCGTTAATGATATAAGACCCCGCCGCCGCCGACATCGTCATCCCTGTTCCCTTTTTCACCACAACATCCAGACAGTTCGATGATCCTTCAATAAGTTCATATTCGGAGTTAACCACTATGTTCCCATCAGAAGTTATGGTTCCATATAAATACGGGTCGGATTCCTCCGGATTGCTGTCGACTATCATCAACGTGCCGTCCGCGAGCACATAGTACGTGAAAGTCCCTGTTGTCTCGTCTTCCGGATCAACATGTGATTCTGCCAAACTCTCCCATGTTCCTGTGCCGTCGCCGTTGGACACTATGAGATACTTCTGCGTGTCGAACCATGTGTAGCCTTGCGAGCCGCCCGGACAGATGCTCATGCCGACGTACTGGCCAGTCAGCCGCGCGTTGTCGTACACCCGGTTATCCACTTCCGGCATTGTGGTGAATGTGCCCGTGAAAGGCGACGCCGGAACCGGCATCGGCTCCCCACCCGACGTCAGCAGGTTGGAGGGAACTATCAGGCTGATGCCGAATGTTGTTTCCGGCACAAGCGGATACACTTCATTGGATATCAGCGTTTCTGTCGGGAATAGCGTGAACGAGAGCGTGTCGTTCGGCACGGTGGTCGTCGTCCAAGAGAACATCCCGTAGTACATCGCGTTCGTTCTGTCTATCGTAACCGGATACTGTCCGCCCGTGATCGTCACGCTGAAAGCGGCCGCCTGCAGCGTCGCGTTGTCATTGAGGTTCACTTTGGTGTCCATGCTGCGATTGAAAACAATCCCGAAGACCGTTTCATCGTAAGGCACATTGAGAGCGCCGTTCGGCGGAATGATCCCGAGCGCCCGTGGCGCTAGTCCCGCCTCGCTGATTATTCCGGCAAGATTGGTTTCAAGCTGTTCCGTCCAGTTCGCCGGATCGAACGGGTCTCCGTTGGTGTAATAATCGCTAGTGAACTGATACCCGATTTCAGGATTGGCAGTTAACATGGCGTCAACCTTCGTTCCGATGGCGGTTTTCACCGCGGACGTGATCACGCTCGTGTTCGACAAAGCCGCGCCGTTGCTCTGTGCGTAGTACATCAGGGCAAGAGCCTTGATAGTAGAAGCGGTGTTTACCGCCACATCCGCAGTCACTCCGTCGCTGATTGTGTCAACCACAGCTCCCACGTGCGCGAATGTTGATGAGGTCTGTCCCGCCACGCGGATGGCTCCTTGGCTGTCGCTCGACGACACGTGCGCCGCCACAATGTAGTTGGAGCCGACCGGGATCTGCGAGATGAAGAACGTCCCCGTCATCTTTTCCGTCGTTTCGTTGTAAGCCAGCGTGGACGTCGTGCTCGCCACCGTCGTCGGCGCTCCGGTCGCGTCATAGCTGGTCACGTTGATGAGCGCGTTGTACGTGTAGGATCCTCCTGTCGAATTCGCGTCTCTGGGCAGTTCGATCCTGAGTTTAAGGTTGCTCGAAGACTGCGCGGCGCTTCCGCCTCCGCCGCCCCCGCAGCCTGTCGCCAACGCAGCCATCATTGCTAGGGCCGCTATCGGCGCGATTATTCTTCCGATT
>MWCD01000010.1 GCA_002069885.1 bacterium ADurb.Bin236
CCCTGCGGGGCCTCCGCCGATAACAAGACCTTTTTGAATGACTTCATTTCTAAAAACCTCGAGAGCTTTGTGTTCTTTGACTCTCGCCACCGCTCCGGCGGTCAGTTCCTTCGCCTTTTCAGTGGCTATCTTGGGATTCTCCTTGTGAACCCATGAATCGTGTTCGCGAATGTTGGCGAATTCGAACAAATACTTATTCAAGCCCGCCATCCGCAAAGTCTGCTGGAAAAGCGGAAGGTGCGTCTGCACCGTGCATGAGGAAATGACAAACCGGTTAAGTTTATGCTCGTTGACGACTTCGATGATGTGGTCCAGATTGTCCTGCGAGCATGTGTACAGGCTCTCCTCGGCGTGAACCACTCCCGGCAGCGTTTTGCAGTATTCGACGACAGCCGGCACGTCCACCACCGAGCCTATGTTGAATCCGCAGCGACATATCATAACGCCCACGCGAGGCTCTTCTCCCGCGACATCCCTTTCAGGCGGATACTGCACGGGAGTAATGCGGGTGCCGCGCTCCGCAGCCAAGTCTATCATCGCCGCGCACGCCGCTCCGCTCGCCTGCGTCACCGAGTCGGGGATATCTTTCGGACACTGAAACGCTCCGGCGACATATATGCCTTCTTTCCCACTGCTGGTCGGGCATAACGGATCCGTTTCGCAGAATCCGTATTCGTTCAGTTTGACTCCGAATATGTCGGCGATTTTTTTGTTCGTGCTCGTCGGCTCAAGGCCTACCGCCAGCACAACCATTTCAAACTCCTGAGTGGCCTGCTTTCCGTCTTCCCCCATATACGTGAGCAATAAGTTCTTGGTCTTCTGAATTTCTTTTATTCCGGAGATGGCGCTGCGCACGTACTTCACGCCATATACATTTTTCGCGGTTTCATAGTAACGGTCGAAGTTTTTGCCCTGCGCCCGCACGTCAATGCAGAACACTGTGCAATCCATATCCGGCTCGTGTTCTTTGCCTATGACGGCCTCTTTGGCCGTGTACATGCAGCACACGCCGGAGCAATATTCGTTCCCGACAGTAGCGTCTCGAGAGCCGACGCATTGTATGAAAGCCACATTTTTCGGAGCTTTATTGTCTGACTTCCTGCGAATGTGCCCGACCGTCGGCCCGGAGGCGCTCAAAAATCTCTCGAACTCGATGCTGGTGTACACATTGTCGTAAACCCCGTAGCCGTATTGGGTGAGCCTGCCTTTCGGGTTGAACGTTTCGAACCCGGGAGCGAGGATCACAGCTCCCACTTCCAGATTCATGTCAACATCGGTCTGATTGAAATCTATCGCATTCTGCTGGCATATCATCTCGCACATTCGGCAGTCCGAACACGGGCCGCATGAAAGGCATCTTTTCGCTTCCGCCACCGCTTGTTCCGGCGAATATGTCTTTTCCACCTCGATAAAACTTTTTCTTCTGACTTCCGGATCAACTTCCGCCTGTTTATTGCGGGATATTCTGGCGGCAGAAGAAATCGTCTTTTGATCCGCGTCCGTCGCCGGAGGCATTTCGTCTTCATATCTCGGCGCGGTCATGTCTTCGCCGTTGAGGTATCTCATAATTGAAACAGCCGCGTTCTGTCCGTCCGCGATCGCGCCGATAGCCATCCACGGGCCGCGCGCGCAATCCCCGCCCGCAAAAACTCCGGGCCTGTCCGTCTCCGCCGTCTTTTCGTTGACTATCACGGTTCCCCGCCCGCTGACTTTGACCCCTGAACCGTTCCCTCCAAAATTGACGTCCGGCCTCTGGCCTATCGAGATTATGAACGTGTCGACTTCCACGCTGGTTGCGACGCTGTCGTCGAACATCGGATTGAAGCAAGCTTTTTCGTCGAACACCTGAGAGCAGCGCTTAAACTCGACTTTAGACACCCTGCCGTCCGTCGCGTGGATAGCCTTGACGCCCCACGAGTTCATAACCGACACGCCTTCAGCCTCGGCCTCGTGTATCTCCCATTGCCACGCGGGCATCTCTTCCCTGCATTCGAGGCAGGCCAGCGTCACCTGCGAAGCGCCCAGCCTCATCGCAGTGCGCGCGCAGTCGATAGCCACGTTCCCGCCGCCCAGCACCAGAACCTTTTTCCCTATTCCGGTTTCCTCGTTAAGTTTTGCTTTTCGCAGAAAATCGATTCCTGACAGAACCCCCGCCGCGTCCTCGCCGCTGACGCCGAGTTTCATGTCTTTGTGCGCGCCGACGGCGATATACACGGCTTTGAACCCTTGGGTGAAAAGCTTGTCCACGCCGTCCGCGCCGTCGATATTCGCGTTGAGTTTAATCTCGACTCCGGCCCGCTCGATTCTTTCTATCTCGTATTTCAGGATTGCCATCGGAAGCCTGTATTCGGGGATGCCGACAGCGAGCATTCCGCCCGCCACAGGCAGTCTTTCGAACACCGTGACCGGGAATCCGCTCTGAGCCAGCCTGTATGCCGCCGTCAGCCCGGCCGGGCCAGCCCCTATCACCGCCACTTTTTCTTCTCTCTCGGCGACATCTTTTTCCTTCGTCTTCCACGGTTCTCTCGAAGGGTCGGTCGCGCGGTCGATTCCGGACGCCTTTCCGACTATCCCGGCTTCCTCAAGCTCAAGGTCGCTTATAAATCTTTTTAAATTATTTATGGCGACAGGCTCGTCCACTTTGTTCCGCGCGCACTGTTCTTCGCACGGATGGAAACAAACCCTGCCGCACACCGACGGGAACGGGTTGCGCGCGCGGACAACTTCGAGCGCGTCCTTGAAGCGACCTTCGGCAATAAGCTGCACATACCCTTGGCAGCTTATGTGGGCCGGGCAGGCACTCTTGCATGGAGACGTCCTCTCCCTCTCGATGGCGAACCAGTTGGGGACCGCCTGCGGATAGAGCCGGAACGCGGCCCCGAATTCGTTCAGATATTCGTTCGTGGGATTCGGTATATGCACCGGACACACGCCCGCGCATTCAGCGCAACCTGTGCATTTCCCCTCGTCTATAAACCTCGCCCGCTTGTTCACCGAGACGTCGAACCTGCCGGGTTCTCCTTCAATCTTCTGCACATCCGACATAGTGACTATGTTGATGTTCGGATGGTTGCCGACCGTGACCAGCTTGGGAGAGACAATGCACATGGAGCAGTCGTTGGTGGGAAACACTTTGTCAAGCCGCACCATGTTGCCGCCGATGCAGGGCTGATTTGTGACCATGTGAACCTGAAAACCGCAGTCGGCCAGATCGAGCGAAGATTGCATGGCCGCTATGCCGCCGCCGACAACCATTACCGCCCCGATCTTTTCGCTTCCCGTTTTCGGTTCGCTCTCTTGTTGATTGACGTTCTCTTCCGTCATGTTCGGTGTCCTTCCGGCGATATGCGGCCGCCGCCGCGATGTCACAGCAGATTCAGTTTTTTCAACAAAGGCAGCGGATCCACCAGATGCTTTTTCAGCCAGCTTTGAGCCTGCGGCAGTCCGAACGCCAGTCCCATCAGTTCAGTGATGAAAAACACCGGCATCCTGTTTCCCGGCTCCGTTTCCTGTCTCATGTCAATATTTGCGTGGCACATAGGGCAGGCGGTGACGATAGCCTCTGCCCCCGCCTCTTCGGCGGATTCCCTCAGCTTGCCGACAAGCGTTTTGACCACGTCCGACCTTGCCATAGCGTGCCCCGCGCCGCAGCAGTCCGTCTTGTACGACCAGAATTTCGGCTCCGCCCCAAGCACAGCCAGAAGATTGTCCATCCCCGTCGGGTTGTCCGGGTCGGACCCCGTCAGTTTCTTTGGCGGCCTAGTCAGCAGACAACCGTAATAGCAGACGGCCTTAAGCCCTGCCAGCGGCTTCACCACGCGGGCGCGCGTTTCGCCAAGCCCGATTTGTTCGAGAGCGTCGAGGATGTTCACCGTCTTTATCGAGCCGCCGAAGGGCTTTTCGACAATTTCTTCCATCCGCTTTTTAACATCGGGGTCCTGCGCAACCGAAGTTTCCGCAACTTTTAATCTGTTGTAGCAGGCGGCGCAGGGAGCCAGCACGTCAAGCCCGACAGGCTCCGCAAGTATCAGAGTCTTTAGCGGCAGAGCCAACGCAAGCTCGTGGCTCAGGTTGTGAGCGGAACTGGCCCCGCAGCACACCCAGTCGGGTATCTCCGTTAACTCGACCCCGATATGCTTCAGCGCGGCGCGGGTCGAGTGGTCATATTCTCCGCCCGACGATTTCAGCGAACATCCGGGGTAGTACGCGAACCGCTTTGCCGCAGTCTTCGTCTCGGTCATATTTTCGGTCCGGCCTTGTCTATGATTTTTCTAACTTCTTTATGCCCTTTCACTTTGGGCGAATACTTAATCTTCATTTTTTTCATCATTTCCTTGCCGATTTCCATGTCGTCCATGAAAGACTTCGTCCTGAGCTTATAATGGCCGAACAGCATCGGCTCGTTCATCCTGCCGCGCGCTCTCACAATGCCCATAAAAATGTCGTGGAACCGCTTGGTGTTAGGTTCCGGGCACTCGATCCCGCGCTCGACCGCCATCTCTTTCAGGATATCCATTACGCCCGCGACGTCTATCTCCATAGGGCAACGCGTCGTGCATGTGACGCACGAAGAGCACATCCAGATGGTTCTGCTCTTCAGAACCTCGTCTTCCATGCCGAGCGCGCACATGCGGATTATCTGCGTCGGGTTGTAATCCATTGCGAATTCCACCGGACAACCCACGCCGCATCGCATGCATTGAATGCAACGCGAAAGATTCTTCGCGCCGCGCGCTTTTAATACATTTGCGAAATTGGGATTAATGTTGAAATTTACAAGACCTACGCTTGCAGCAGCGTCGCTGATAGGTCATTCCCCCTATCTATAATTAAAGTAGCGTTTCTCTCACCGTTGCCGCGCGCGACCGCCGCCCGCCGGAGCATTTGCATGGGATTCGGTTGGTCTGCGGACTTTCAAACAGCCTGCCGTAAATCCTCGAGCTGCCGGTTTTTGTGTGTCTATATTATTCAGACTTCGGCCACAGCCGCGCGTCGTTTCCTTCGCGCGACCGTTGATATTATATGTTCAGCGTCTTCACCAGTCAACGATTGAAAAATGATTTTTGCATGATTCTC
Source organism: bacterium ADurb.Bin236 (assembly GCA_002069885.1). Classification (GTDB taxonomy): domain Bacteria; phylum UBP15; class UBA6099; order UBA6099; family UBA6099; genus UBA6099. Next base: position 5,077 of record MWCD01000010.1, read on the forward strand.
TGCGATGAGAAAGCCGCTCCTGCATTCGCTTTTTTGTTTGCCGCAATACGGATTGTTCTCTCCTGATTCCGCTGCGCGCGCCGAGAAACGACGCCGGTCATTATTTGTTCTAAGTTGAATTCGGCGGCGCATTTGGTATATCATTAAGCAAAACGCGGATGGAAAACGCCATGTCTGAAGATAAAGAAGAAATAAAAATCAGGAAAGTGTGCGGGCAATGCGGGCTTGTTCATGAAACAGCGGCGGAACCCGGCGAAGCCGGAGCGGACGACTGGAAGATGATAGCGCTTTCCATCGTCGGCATAGGGCTGATAGCCCTGATATGGGTGTGGGTTTTCCGCTGGGGCGTGCCGCTTGTCAAAAGCGTGAGCGGCTGACCGCTCCCGCCGCTTTTCCAATCCATCAGGAATGAGTCTATGAGCTTCCACGGTTACGATGAGCCTGTGTATATAATTTCCGTCGCGGCGGAACTGCTGGGCGTGCATCCGCAGACTCTCCGAATGTACGAACGGGAACAACTCGTGGTCCCCCGCCGAACCGACACCCAGAACCGGATGTACTCAATGCGCGACCTCGACGACGTCCGGGAAATCAGGAAATTGACCCGCGAGGAAGGCGTCAACCTCGCCGGCGTCCGCATCATCCTCCGGATGAGAAGGCAGATGGAGGAGCTTAACAGGAAAGTTTACGAACTTGGAACACCTGAGAAGGTTGACGGATGAACGCGTTGAAGGTTTTCGTTTCAGCGCTGGCGATAGCCTCCGCAGTATGCGTCAGAGCCGCGGCATGGACTGACGCGGTTCATGAAAATGCCGCGCTCTCCGCCTCGGCTCACTTCCCTACTCCACTCCGTAACATTGTTAAATCCAACCAGAAAGCTTACCTCGAAGGCGTAAAGAACAGCCCAGAACTCTACGACGAGCTAGTCAGGCAAAAAGAAGGGTTTTCCACCGAGCTACTCAGATTCAGAGGAATGGAAAGATTCATATATCACATAAAAAGAATGCAACGACTGATAGACGCTAAAGCCGAAGGCCCGGTTCAGGCGGCGGAACTGGGCGCGCTCTCTCGCGTGGCTCTAGACATGCTCGAACCGGCGCCTCCTTCCTCAAGTTTCCGCCCTCTCGAAATCGCCGGACATAGAATGTTTTTTCATTCCGATTTCGAGCAGACGGCGAAAAAATTCGATTTTCTTTTTGACGGCTCTGCGGTCATTAAAGACATACCGGCGAGGGTGGACGCCGATATGGATTTCGCAAACGAAAAAGGCTCCATCATCTACGAAGCGTACCGGCGCGGGGCCTCTTTCAAAACAGTTGACTCCGAAACTCAGGCCGCGCTCAACCGCGCGCTCAACCTGCTGACGGACGTTGTTTACACTCTGCACCAGACAAGAGGGGAACTGCACAAGAACCCGTACAGCCCGGAAAATTTTCTCAGACTGGAAAGATTTAAAAAACAAAGTAAAATCAAAGGCGGCGAGATCGAGGGGCCGAAGGGACCGTCCGCCCCGGACTCGCCGAATAAACCGGATGTTCAGAAACCCGATCAGGATTAATCCTCTTTTCGGGCGAAGGCTAAGGCGCGGCTGGAGTTGACAGGATGGCAAAAAGAAAAAGCGTGTCGGCGAACGGCGTTCTGTTGCGCCACGCAACTGTGGACGACGCGGAGCAGATTCAAAAACTAATAATGAACTACGCGCGCAAAAACGAGATGCTCCCCCGCTCGCTCAACGCCATTTACGAACAGATTCGCGAGTTCATGGTGGTCGAGAAGAAAGGCGTTGTCCTCGCTTGCGTGTCTCTGCACGTCTGCTGGAACGACCTTGCCGAGATAAGGTCGCTGGCCGTCGCTCCCCGCCATAAGAACAAAGGATACGGCTCAAAACTCGTCAGGCAGGCTCTCAAGGAAGCCGGAGAACTGGGTCTTCCTAAGGTTTTCACTCTGACATACAAGCCGGAGTTCTTCGAAAAACTCGACTTCGAGCGGATAGCCATGAGCGAGCTTCCCAACAAGGTGTGGGCGGACTGCATAAAGTGCGTGCATTTTCCTAATTGCAACGAGGTGGCGCTAATCACAGAATTGTGATTTAATATCATAGGAATTCTTGATCGGCGGTTTCACCGGATGGCGACTGTCAGAAAAAAATTGAATAAGCACACGGCGGGCAACGAGGATTTCGTTGAAGGCTCGCTCAATGAGTTCAGAGACAGGTTCAGTTCGCTTGAAAAACACGTCAGGCACGTTCAGTCCGAGCTTGAGGAACTTCAGACTCTGACCACGAAACTGCTTGACGTAGGCGTGGCCATCAGCTCGGAAATCGACCTTTTCTCTCTTCTCACACGAATCATCGACGAAGCAAAAGGACTCCTTCACGCCGACAAAGGCACTCTGTACCTCGTCGACCCCGACAAGGAGGAGCTTTATTTCCATGTGGTGGATGTCGATCTGCTCAAGGAAATAAGGATTCAAATCGATCATTCGAGCATCGCCGGATACGTCGCCTCCACTTCGGAGGCGCTCAACATCCCCGATGTGTATAAAATAGACAAAACGAAACCTTTCAAGTTTAACCGCAAGATAGACCAGAAGACCGGATACAGGACGAAATCGATGCTGACTGTGCCGATGGTGAACCGCAATGGGGACATCACTGGGGCGGTCCAGTTGATAAACAAGGTGATCGGCGACGAGGTGGTCGCTTTCAACGCGAGGGACCAGAGGATACTGATGTCGCTGGCGTCGCAGGCGGCGGTGGCGATAGACAACGCTCAATTGTACAAGGAAGTGACGGACCTGTTCGACGCGTTGGTGAGGTTTTCTGCGAGCGCCATCGACGAGCGAGACCCGGCGACCGCCGGCCATTCCAGAAGGGTGGCGAGGTTCGCCGCCGCCACAGCCCGCGCGATGGGCTGTTTCTCTGAAGAGGAAATCAGCGAGTTGGAATACTCCGCGTGGCTGCACGACGTGGGAAAGATAGGAGTGCGCGAGCACATCCTTGTGAAAGAAAACAAACTGTATCCCGAAGAGCTGGCGAAAATCCGGGAGCGATTCGAGAGCGTCAAGCTGTCCGAAGACGTCGCCTCGCTTGGAAAACAGGCGGAGATACTCAAGCGTGGCGGCGGCTCAAAAGAGTTCGCCGCCCTCGCCGAAGAGCTTGAGCGCAGAAAAGCCGCGGTGGACATGGATTTCGCATTCATTGAGAGAATTAACAAACCCGGTTTCGTGAAGCCTCAGGAAGCCGAGCGCATAGACGCCATCGCCGCGAAAACTTTCATCGATTCGGACGGCGAAAGACATCACTGCCTGCTCCCCCGCGAAGCGGAAGTTCTTAAAATTGAAAAGGGCAACCTCACCGAAGAAGAGCGCCGCAACATGAACTCGCACGTTGAAAGCTCCTTCAAAATTCTCAGCCAGATACCTTTCTCGAAGAGGCTGCGCCACGTGCCTCAGTTTGCCGCCTGTCATCACGAGCGAATAGACGGAACAGGATATCCCCATCAACTGCGCGGCGACGAGATTCCGCTGCAAGGAAAGATTCTCGCTCTGGTGGACGTTTACGACGCGCTCACAGCGCAGGACAGGCCGTACAAACCAGCCATACCCGTTCAAAGGTCTCTTGATATTCTTCGCATGGAATCGGAATCCGGAAAACTCGATCCGGAAGTGCTGAAGGTGTTTTTGAAACACAAGATTTACGAGCTGCCCGACGACGCGGACAATATTTCGCACATAGTCAGCAGAACGCTGAAAGAAGCCTGATTCCGTCCTCCGCCCTCACCCGCCTTTTAGAATCGTCTTCAACATTTCCGCCGCCGCCATTTTATCAAGAGGATTGTTCATGCTGCCGCACTTTGCCGACTGCACGCACGACGGACATCCATCTTCGCAGGGACATCCGGAAATAAGCTCCAGCGTTTTCTCGAACAGCTCTTCGATTCTGTTGAAACCCGCCTCGGCAAGCCCCATTCCGCCCTCGTAGGCGTCGTGGAGAAAAATCGCGGGCCTGTTTCCGGCGTCGGGATGCATGTCTGTTGACACTCCTCCGACGTCCTGTCTGTCGCACATCGCAAGCAGCGGGAGCATCGCCAAAGTCGCGTGTTCAAGAGCGTGCAGCCCCCCCGCTAGGTCCATTCCGCGCTCCTGCAACCGCCTCTCCAATTTCTCGCTCGGAGAAAACCAGCAGCACTGCGTCCACAGCCGCTCCTCTGGAAAATCCAACTCCTCCGTGCCCATAGTCCTTTTATCCTTGTTCCTGATTTTCCTGTATGAGTGGACGCGCGAAGTGACGAACACGTAGCCGAAGAAAATATCCGTCGCGCCGACTCGCGCGCGCTTCGTCTCGCGGTCGACCGTTATCCATTCCCTGCTGAGCGAGCGCGTGTAGTACGGCATGTCTTTCCTCGACACGACCGCCATTTTCTTCTCGGTGTCCAGCTTCTTTACGTAATAGTTTTCGCCCTGATGCAGATAGACGGCTCCCTCGTGCAGATAGCATTGCACGGTCGATGATTCCATCTCGCCGATAACGTTGCCGTCCTCGAGCATGATGCAATAGCGGGAGTTTCCGGCGGAGCGCAGATTGATGTCCGCCGCCGGATAGTCATCGCCGGCATAGCATGCGCCGCCGCGCCTCTCCACAAGCTCGCCCTTCTTTATCAGTTTGCGGACGACGGGCACGAAGTTCTCGCCGAACGCGGGCTCTTCGGAGCGCTTCAGGGGAAGCTCCGCCGCCGCCGCGCGAAGGTGCGCCTCCAATATGTACGGATTAGAAGGGTGAATCACCGCGCGCTCGACGGGAGAGCCGAAAAAATAATCGGGGTTTCTCATCAGGTACTGGTCAAGCGGCTCAGGGTAGGCGACCATCACGGCGAGAGACTGCTTGTGTCTGCGGCCCGCGCGGCCCGCCTGCTGCCACACGCTTGATATCGAGCCGGGGAACCCGTTGATGACCGCCGCGTCTAGGCTGCCGATGTCCACGCCGAGTTCGAGAGCGTTCGTGCATGCCACCCCCAGCAGTTCGCCCCGCGCGAGGCTTCTTTCAATAGCGCGTCTCTCAGACGGCAGATATCCGCCCCTGTATGACGCGATGGCGTCCTGCCCGATATCGTTCTTCAAAAGCTTCTCGCGCGTCATCCGAAGTATCACCTCGACCGTCGGCTTGGCTTTGCCGAAAACGATTGTCCTCAGCCCTGAGCCGACCAAGTGCGAAAAAAGGTTGATAGACTCCGTTATCGGGCTTCGGCGATCCTCCTTGGAGCCGCGCGCCAGTGGAGGATTCCACATGACGAACAGCTTGCCTGCCGCCGGGGCTCCGCTTCGGGTTATCTCCGCGACATCGCCCCCGACAAGGCGCGAGGCGTGCTCGCCGGGATTGCCGATGGTTGCCGAACAGCATATAAACGCCGGGTCGGAACCGTATGCCGCGCAAATTCTGCGCAGGCGTCTCATCAGGTTCGCGGCGTGAGACCCGAACACTCCACGGTATGTGTGTATCTCGTCCAGTACGACATAACGCAGGTTGCGGAAGAAGCCGCTCCACCAGCGCGAATGGTTCGGCAGTATCCCCAGCGAAAGCATGTCGGGATTGGTGAGGAGTATGTTGGCTTCGCGGCGCAGAGCAGAGCGGGATTCCTTCGAAGTGTCGCCGTCGTACGTGCCGAACTTCAACGAACGGCGCCCCATCCTGACGGAATGAAACGCCCGCGTCTCGTCGTATTCCGATTCCGGGTCGGCCATCTCGTGGATCATCCGCGTCTGATCCTGACCGAGAGCTTTAGTCGGAAAAATGTAAAGCGCGCGCGCCTCCGGGTCGGACATCATAGTCTCAATGACAGGGATGTTGTAGCAAAGAGATTTTCCGCTGGAAGTGTCGGTGGCGAGGACCAAGCTCCGGCCCGCCCGCGCCAACCTCACCGCCTCCGCCTGATGCGAATAAAGCTTCTCTATGCCCAGCGCCTTCAGGTTGGACGCCAACAGCCCCGGCGGCGACGGTTTCAAATCGGAATACGCCGCTTTGCGCGGCGGATATCTGCGGGCGAACACCAACTGGTCCTGATAATCTTCAGATTCGCGAAGGCGGTCAATCAGCTTCTCTATTTCAGAAAGTTTTTTTGTTCTAGCCATTCACAACCTCGCCCGCCGGGCCGCGCCTCTGATTAGTATAACCCCCTTCAGCGATGTCATAAACATTCGGTTATCAATCTGCCGAGCAAAAAAAACGACGCGGGTTTTTCGCCCGCGCCGTTCGGGTTGCTGTTTGTTATCGCCGCGCCGGATTAACTCTGTAATTCCGGCAGTCCAGCGTAAAGTTCGAGACACTCCGGATTCTTCAGCGCGTCCCTGTTCTTCACTTCCTGTCCGTGGATTATTTTCTTCACGGCGATTTCGACTTTCTTCATGTTGATGGTGTAAGGAATATCCGCGATGGGGATAACTTTCGCGGGGACGTGGCGCGGCGAACAGTTGTTCCTGATGGCGGTCTTGATTTTTTTGACAAGGTCGTCTGACAGTTCGACGCCGGGTTGAAGCCTGACGAAAAGGATGACGCGCACATCGCCCTCCCATTCCTGTCCGATGACTAGGCTGTCGGCGACCTCGCCGATGTTCTCGACCACCCTGTATATCTCCGCCGTGCCGATGCGCACCCCTCCGGGGTTGAGAGTCGCGTCGCTCCTGCCGTACATGATGACGCCTTTGTTCTTGGTTATCTTCACGAAGTCCCCGTGCCGCCACACGTTGGGGTAAACGTCGAAATACGCGTCGTGGTATTTCTTGCCTTCCGTGTCGTTCCAGAAATAGATAGGCATGGAGGGGAAAGGCATTGAACAGACCAACTCGCCCTGCTTGTCAAGAACCGGTTTGCCGTTGTCGTCGTAAGCCTCGACCTTCATCGCGAGACATCGGCACTGAAGCTCGCCAGCGTAAACCGGCCCCATCGGGTTGCCCGCCGCGAAGCATCCGTTCAGGTCCGTGCCTCCGGATATCGACGATAGGCATATATCGTCCTTGATTCCGCTGTAGACGTATTCGAAGTTGTCTATCGACAACGGCGACCCTGTGGAGAGCAGCGCTTTCAGGGAGCCGAGATTGTATTTCTCCTTCGGCTTCAATCCCTCTTTCTGCACCGAATCGATATATTTCGCGCTCGTGCCGAAGATGGTCATCTTTTCCTTTTCGGCGATTTTGAAGAGGATGCCGGGGTCCGGGAAGAACGGAGAGCCGTCGAACAGAATCAGGGTGGCGCCAAGCGCTAGCGTGGAGACCATCCAGTTCCACATCATCCAGCCGCAGGTGGTGAAGTAGAAAAGCTTGTCGTCGGGTTTCACATCCGTGTGCAGCATGAGTTCTTTTATGTGGTGGATGAGAATTCCGCCGGCGCTCTGAACCATGCACTTGGGAAGCCCTGTCGTTCCGGATGAGTACATAATGTAAAGGGGATGCATGAACGGGAGTTGCTCGAACTTAATCTCAAGCCCCTCCTCTTTCGACATGAAATCTTTCAGATGGATGGCGTTCGGGACGGCGCTGATGTCAGCGTTCTGTTCGGTGTACGGAACAACAACTATCTTCGGGCGGGACGAAAGATGCTCGAAAATGCCGCTCACTTTCTGCAGCGAGTCGAACTTCTTTCCGCCATATTGATAGCCGTTGGCGGTGAACAGGACTTTCGGCTCGATCTGGCCAAACCTGTCGAGGACGCCCTTGGTTCCGAAATCGGGCGAGCAGGAAGACCATATCGCGCCGATGCTGGTGGCTGCAAGCATGGCCGCGATTGTCCACGGCATGTTGGGCATGAACCCGACGACGCGGTCTCCTGCGGCGACGCCTTCCTCCCTTAGCGACTTGGCGATGCGCGCCACATTGTCGTACAGTTCGGCGTATGTCATCCGCTCCGGCTCTTCCATCCCCTCGCCGTAGAATACCAGAGCCGTTTTGTCGTCTCTGCGCCTGAGAAGGTTTTCGGCGAAGTTCAGCTTCGCGCCGACGAACCATTCCGCTCCCGGCATTTTCTTTTCATCGTCGATAACCGCTGTGTATTTTTCAGATGCGATAATCCCTGCGGCGTCCCACATCTCCGCCCAGAAATCTTTCATGTTGTCTATAGACCACTGATATAAGTCCTCGTACTCCTTGAAATCCTTGGCGAATTTCTTGTTGATTCTCTGCATGAACGCGAACATGTTGGTTTCTGCCGCGCGCTCCTTAGACGGACTCCACAACAAATCTCCTTCCATTTGCGCCTCCCATAAAGTTGACATAGTCATAATACGAGTTTCATCGTACCTTGAGGACGCGGCGCGTGTCAAATATAAAATAGTGAATCAGCCGATTTTTGTAATAACGCAATTACTCGCAAGTGTAATAAGCTTGCGAAAACAATCATTGTCATAATGTGGGGGCGACGGGTTAAAACGCGAGGCATCGAAAGAGCTATTAGGCGTAAAAAACAGAGAAAAACGGCAGAAATGTGTTATAATGTTTTGATGAACAACACAGCGAGGCATGCGTCATGAGGAGAAGAACATCAGCAATTGCGGCAGCAGCGGTAATTGTGATGGCAATAGCAATGTGGGGCGCTCAGATTAGCGAAGCCTCCAAGGGAAAGTCTCAGCCCGCAAAACCCGCTCCGGCCGCATCGGCCTCGGCAAGGATTGAACAAAAAGTGGGAGATTCTCTTCGCAAGGGAACTCCGGCTATTCTCTATTTCTACTCGGACACGATAAAAGACAGCCGGGACTCGCTGCCTGCGGTGAAAAAAGCGGCGCGCGGCGGCAAAGCGGAAGTTTTCGAGATAAAGGCCGAAGACAACACGGCGCTTAGGGGCGCTTATGATGTGCAGTTCGTTCCTACGGTTTTTCTTTTGAGACCAGAAACCGGGCTTGACGCGGTTTGGGTGGTGGATATTCAGGAAAAAGAAGTATCCTCGGCGCTGGCTGCCCCGGCGAAACCTAATGAATATCAGAAATCCATCTCCAACTCGTTAAAAAAGAAAAGACCGCACCTGACTTTTTTCATGGCCGAATGGTGCGGCTACTGCATGAGGCTCATGCCTGAGATAAACAAGTTCAAACGCGAGTATGCGGACTGTGTGGACGTGACGATGGTGGATGTGGACAAAGCTCCGAAGATGGTCGATCCTCACATGGCAACCGGGATTCCCGTCACCCTGCTCTCGGACGGAAACGGGGTGTTCAGGCTCAGAACCGGATATCCTCACGGCTACGACAGGTTCACTCAGTTTTACGACACGCTGGGAGTGGACATGAAGTCATGCCGCAAGGAAGTGAAAGACGACGGCAAGTCCGGAGGGAAATCTTGAACGTCGAACTGGCGCGCAAAGCCGCCAACTTTATTAAGAACGCAAACAAAGCGGTCGCGCTCACCGGAGCCGGAATAAGCGTTCCGTCCGGGATACCGGATTTTAGAAGCCCCGGCTCAGGGTTGTGGGACAAGGTGGACCCCATCGAGGTGGCCACGATAGACGCGTTCAGAAGGAATCCGGAAAAGTTTTATTCGTTCATGGGGCCGTTGTCGAAAGTGGTCGAGAAATCCAAACCCAACCCGGCGCATCTTGCGCTGGCAGAATGGGAACGGATGGGAAAGCTTCATTCGGTGATAACGCAGAATATTGACAATATGCACCAGAGGGCAGGCTCCCGCAAAGTCATAGAGTTGCACGGCAACGGAGCGTTCGCTCACTGCATGAACTGCCGCGCCGAAATCGAGCAGGCCGAGATTGTGCGGAGGCTGGAATCAGGCGGAGGCGTTCCGCGTTGCGACTGCGGCGGGGTTATCAAGCCCGACGTCGTTCTGTTCGGAGAGCCTCTGCCCTTCAAACAACTGGTGCAGGCGGAGAGGGACGCTGAGAGTTGCGACGTCATGGTGGTGGTCGGCTCATCGCTGACCGTCGCTCCGGCGTCCATGCTTCCGCAGGCGGCGCTGGCCGGCGGGGCATCCGTCATAGTGATAAACCTTCAAAACACTTACATTGACTCGCATGCGGCGGTGGTTCTGCGCGAAAAGGTGGAGGAAGCCCTCCCCGCCATTACTGAAATGCTGAAAGAATAGCCGTGCTGACGTCCGCGCGGCGCGGGACTTTTGCAATGTCTGAGCAGAAAAAAATACTCGTTGTCGACGACGACAGAGACCTCTGCCGGATGCTCGAACGATACCTGACGGTGAAGGGATTCGCGGTCGATCAGGCGTATGACGGCGAGACCGCGCTCCGGCTGGTTCCAAAGAAAGAATATGATCTGATTATTTTAGATATTATGATGCCCGGCATAGACGGATACGACGTGTGCGGGCGGCTGAAAACTCAGCGCGAGTATAACCACATCCCAATCATCATGCTGTCGGCAAAGAGCGCCGAGATGGACATTGTGACCGGATTCAAGACAGGCGCGGACGAGTATGTTACCAAGCCGTTTGAGATTCAGAAGTTGATGAAGGCGATAAACGACACGATGGAGAAGCGCCGCCGCGCCCGCGAGGACCTCGGCATAAAACATGAGATTAAGTTCGAGTTCGAGAGCAGGTACGACTATCTTGACAAGGTAAACGAGCTAATCAGCCAGTTGTTTCTGCGGACGGATCTTGCTCCGGATGAAATATGGAACCTGAAGCTCGCCATGCACGAGCTTGGGATCAACGCTATCGAGCACGGCAACAAGCTTGACCCGAAAAAACAGGTTAAGGTTTCCTGCGCTCTGTACACTGAAAAACTTGAATTCGTAATAGAAGACGAGGGAGAAGGTTTCGACCCTTCGAGCATACCCGACCCGACGGCTCCCGAAGGAATAAGAAGAGACCGGGGCAGAGGGATATATCTGGTGAGCCAGCTTGTGGATGAAATAGAGTATATCAACGGAGGGTGCATGGCGAAGATGGTGAGGCATCTGAACAAGCCGCGCCGCGCCGGCGCTCCCAAAGGCCCGCAATAGCCGCCCTCTCCCGCGATCCCAAACGAAATTCCCCGCGTTACATCTTCGGAAGCTTATTTCTGTATCTTGCTCTCAGTTCGTTGAAGAAAGAAATATACTCAGGCGTCGCATAGTCCGGATACGTCCAACTCAAGGGTTTGAACACCGGTTTTGTGTAACTCAAAGTTATTTCAGCATAAATGCCGTCCTTTAGATATATCCTGTGACAGTTGTCCTTTGTGGTGGGAAGAACGACCTTGGCTGACGAAAGGTATCCGGGGTCGAGGTTCACCGTTCGGAGAAGCGCCACGCCATCGCCGGAAAGTTTCGAATGTCTCTCCTCTATCTCGTTGGCGGTCAGTTTCGCTTCTGATATAAAGTCCTGTTCTATAAGATTCTCGAATGCAAAAAAGATTTTTTTCAATCCTGCGCCCATCTCGCCGAAATAGTATTCGGTGAAATCGAAGTCGAACACTTCGCTTGAGAAAAAGATTGGGCCGAAAGCGGCTTCTAGGTCGGCCTTGGCGCGCTCCATGTCTGCTTGCGGGGAATATATCGCTCCGCAGAAGAGTTGAACCTTTTCAGGAGAGCTTGTCCGCCCCATGGTTTTCACCAAGCAAGGATTTTCTTCATGTGTTCGACAGTGTTGACGGCGGCCGTTTCGGGGTCTGGAAGAGGAAATATCTCGGCGGACAGAAACCCATCGTAGCCGATGTCGGATAGGGCTTCGACGATTGAGCGGAAGTCGATGTGCCCCGCGCCGGGATGCCGTCGGTTGCTGTCGGCGATGTGAACGTGCGCCGCGCGGCTTCCCGCCAGACGTATGCTGTTTTCGATGGAGGCTTCTTCAATGTTCATGTGGAAAGTGTCGAGGAGAACGCCGCACGCGGGGCTGCCCACTTTGTCAAGGAAGCGCAGGCAGTCCTCGACGGTGATAATGAAGGATGTTTCGTATCTGTTGATAGGCTCGACGGCGAGTTTGACGCCGCGCCTCTCCGCCCTGCCCGCGCATTCGGCCAGACACTCCGTCGCCCACCGTTCCGATTCCGGCGTGACGGGGTTCTTGCCGACTATGAGGCCAATGATGACAAGCGCGCCGAAACCGGCGGCGAAGTCGATGTGAGATTTAATCCGCTCGACTGCTTCGCGGCGCGTTTTCTCGTCTGGGGACGAAAAGCACAATCCGTCCTCGCCGAAAGCCCTTCCGGTTCCTATGGCCGGAGCGACAAGCCCGAAATCCGCAAGAAGAGTCCTGACGCGTCCGGCGTCCACGGTCGCCGGATTCCGCACATGCAGTTCAGCTCCGTCGAACCCGGCTCCGGAAGCCGCTCTGAAAGTGTCCTCAAATTCGCCCTTCAACGCGAGCGCGCTGAACTTGGCGTCCGGCTCGGACACCGCTATGCTCAACTTCATCGCTTGTTCTCCTCAGGACTTCGATTGTTCTTCGAATGCGTCCGGCACTCCCCAAGACACGAAATGTTTCGTCAGGAAGTTGGAGCCTCTCAGCCTCTGGCATATCAGTTTGGCCAAATTCCGGATCACCACATAGCCAATGTTCTTATCCTTTTCGACGAGCGAGTAGAAATGTGACATCGGAAGCAGAATGACAATGGAATCCGACATTGCGGTGACGGTGGCCGAATGAGGCATCTCGTCGATTATGGCTATCTCGCCGAACGCGTCGCCCTCGCCGAGAGTGGTTATCATCGCCGAGCCGTCGGCTCCTTCGCAACTGTCAACTATCGCCTGAGCCACGGACACCACGATCTCGCCCTGCCTTATGACATAAAGCATCTCTTTCGGCGGGTCGTTTTCTTCAATAATAACCGTTCCTATGGGAAACGACTGCTCCGAGCAGCCAGTAGCCATTTTTTTCAGGTCTTCGTCGCCTAACCCGTCGAAGATTCTGCTTTTTTTGAACACTTGAACTACTTGATTTATATCCACAGCCAATCACCCCGCGTCATTGTCTGGCGAATCCCGATTGGGCGTCCGCCTCTGATTATATATTCAACAATACTGCCTGAACCGTTTCATAATATTTTATTTTTTCCGCTTATACAAGCAAAATCAACAAAAACGGCCAAATATTTCGAACCGCATTTCCCTGATCGGGACTTCGCGACTCATTATTGATCGAGAACGCGCTTGACGGCTGACATGGCGATTTCGGACGCGGATACGCCGCCCGGACCGCTCCCGTCGAAAACGCCGCGCCGCAGAGCGTCCACTACGGCATCAAGAGGCATCCCCGCTTTGACGGCCATTCTAGTCTTCAAGCCGTTCGCGCCTTTTGTTCCAAATATCTTCATCATCTCAAACTCGATGGCCGAGATATCGGGCGGACATCCGGGAATGAACACGCCGATATTTGCTAGCGCCTGAGAGCAATCGCCGACGACAAGCGTCCGCTCCCTATCCACAACCGTGTCGGGATGGCCCACCGGCCTGCCCGCGATAATATGCGCTGGAGTCCCGTTCAGGGCGGACGCGCCTAAAAGAGCGTCCATCGCCTGCCTGATGAAACCCACGCAACCGCCGGGACAATATTTCTCCGCGCCTCCCGTGACGCTTATCCACGGACACGCTCCTTCGATATCCCATTCGGCGTCTCTGAACCGCGCCGAGCGCCCTATCGCGCCCTCGGGCCGAACGTCCATCGTCGCCGCGCTCGACGCGCATTCCCCTCTATCCGCCAGCAGCCTAAGATGCGCGACATCGTGAATGCCGTACCCCATCAGGTTCGCCATCGCGACATCGACATTGGCCGGGTTGGAGCCGCCGACTATGAGCCCAAGCTTTCGCGGCGACGGATTCATAGGCCCCTGCCCTTCGCCTGCGACTATCGCGTCATAGACCGCGTAGTCAGGCGTTCGGCATGCGTGTATGTCTACAAGTTTCTGATGCATGCGAAAGTCATGCAACGCAAGCCTGTCGGGGTCCCTCATAGTCTGATGGGTCAAATCCATAGACGAGCACACAGTCGTGGTCAAGCTGGTCTTCGCTTTCGGAAGCGACAGAACAAAGTCGCTTTCAAGCAATATCTTCGGCAGCCTGAATTCCATCTGGGTCAGAGGGTTGTCCGGATTCGCCCTTGCTCGGCTCATCGAGCGGATGTCCTCGATTTCCGCGGTGGCGCGCAGCCTTGCGGTTTGTTCGGCTGTGAACCTGCTCGTTCGGGAAGCGCATCCGGGATGCGCGACTCCGGCGACCGCTATCTTTTCCGCGCCAAGAGCGGCCATCGCTTCGGCGGCGGCTATGACGACCTCTGGCCGGACGCCTTTAGCGTCTGCGTCGCCCCCGCCTGCGGCGTCGTCGCAAAACAGAGCCAGCGCGCGCGCGCCTTTCAGCTTCACGCCGTCGGCTTCCAGAAATTCCCTGATTTTTGCCGATATCTCGTCCGCGTCGTAAACGTCCTGCTTGGCGACGCGAACGGGCTTCATAAGCAGGCCTTTCGGCTTCTTTCCATTTTCCACGCGGTTCATGAACAAAATTAAAGCATGACGAGCCAAGAAGAGCAATACCCCGCCATTTCCACAGATGCGGGCTATTTCCGGGACAGCGTTTTTCGCCGCAAAGAGGAAGCTCGCGTGCGGGTGGCGCTCTCGCCCGCGTTGGCGTATATTATATCCGCGCCCATTGCGCGCCCGACAACAACCACGGAGCAAGCCGCCATGCTGATAGTAATGAAAAACAACGCATCACCCGAACAGATTTCAGCGGTAGAGGAAGAAGTGAGAAAACTAGGATTCACCCCGTACGCCATCCCCGGCTCTCAAAGAACGGCCATAGGCGTGCTCGGCAATGAAAAACAGGTGGATTCTATAACCATAGAGGGACTGCCGGGAGTCATCAATGTCATTCATGTGTCGCGCCCGTACAAGCTTGTTGGCCGCGAGTTCAGGCAGACGTGCACGACGGTGGAAGTCGGCGGGTTGAAGATAGGCGGCGGGACGCTTACGGTCATGGCAGGTCCATGCGCCGTCGAGTCAAGAGAGCAGATAGTATCGACCGCAAAGTTCATAGCTTCTGTTGGAGCCGCCATGCTGCGCGGAGGGGCATTCAAACCCCGCACATCGCCATACGCGTTTCAGGGCCTGTGCGCGGAAGGCGTGAAACTTCTGGCGGAGGCTCGCGCCGCCTCCGGGCTGCCTTTCGTCACCGAGGTCATAGACGAGAAGTCTCTCGAAGTCTGCGCGGAGGACGCCGACATGCTTCAAATCGGCGCGCGCAACATGCAGAACTTCTCTCTGCTGAAAATGGTCGGCCAGAGCGGAAAACCCGTGCTGCTCAAACGCGGGATGTCCGCCACTGTCAAAGACCTGTTGATGTCCGCCGAGTACATAATGAGCGAGGGCAACGAGAAAATCGTGCTTTGCGAGAGAGGAATAAGGACTTTTTCGGACGCATCCCGCAACACGCTCGACCTGTGCGCGATACCGTATATCAAAGCCGAGAGCCATCTTCCGGTCGTGGTGGATCCCAGCCACGCGATGGGAGTGCGGGACAAGATAGCGCCAGTAGCGCTCGCTGCTGTCGCCTCCGGAGCGGACGGACTTATGATAGAAGTTCATCCGAATCCGCGCGCGGCTCTTAGCGACGGCCCTCAGTCTCTGGATTTCGAGTGTTTCGCTCAGACGATGAAGCAGATCGCCGCCGTCGCCGCCGCAGTGGGCAAATCCATCGCTTCTGCGAAATAACCCCGCGAACCGGCTGCCGCAATCCGCCTACTCGACCTCGTAATAGTAGTCTTGCATCACAATCGACGCGGAATGAGAGATGTCTCCCATAAGCGGCTTGGCTTTCATAATGTCAGAACCTGCCAGCCGCAGATTGCCGGTCACGAAATTGATCGTGTCTCGCTCGGATGGCCCGATCAACCGGCGGTCGAACCATATATCCATATTGTCGCCGTTTATCTTGTATCCGAACGCGCCTTTGTCGAAAACTTCTGCGGCGTATTCTTTGAATTTCAATGTCTGAACTCTGTAATCGGCCTTGTTCGCCTCGGATTCCTCCCAGTCTATCTTACCGGGATGTATCAGCGCGGACGCCGGGAACTTCACGCCTTCGATAGCCGGAGCTATTTCGATGGTCGGAGCGTAATACCACGCCCAGACGCTCTGGGCCATTTCCATTATCTGCGCTTCTGACATAGCGCCCTCAAGCGCGCCCGCGCGCGCCTTCTGAAGCAATGCTGGATCAAACACGAGAGACCTGTTCACCAACGCGAACAGATACACGTTCGCGTCGAGAGGAGCGACCGTGCCGGGGCGAGGCTGTTCCTTGAAGCCCACCCTGAAATAAAACTTGTCGTCGTCATAGCCGAACCAAACGGCCCGCACGTCCATATACGCCGGTATTTCGCGCGGGTCGGCCTCTTCGTGCTCGAATATCAAATCCAGATAATCGAACGGCGACCCCGGCCCTCCCGGCTCCCAGCCCGGCATCGTATCCTCAGGCGACATAACTCGCGCGACGTTCCCGGCGGTGTCTGTGGCGGACACGTAAAACGCCACGCCGCCCGCAGCTCCGAGGGGCGGTATTTCGCCTTCCCACTCAAGCCCGTCTTCATCTTCCACCATGTCCGCGCTTTCCCATGTTTCTCCGCCGTCCGTCGAATAAAAAAGCTTTACTTCGTCCAAGGTCTCGAAATCGTCGTCTGAAAGCTTAAGCCTGCCCACCCGCGCGACAACCTTAACTGCATCGTCCGGCTTCGGATTCGCAGGATAGAACCTCACCGAACTGATTATCGGCGGGATATACTTCATAAACTGGGAAATCTTTTCCGCGTCGAACGAGAAGTCCATATTCTGAGCCGCCGAATCGACCACCGCCGTTATCTCGATAATCGCGCAAACCGCCGCCGCTATCGCAAACGCTTTAATCTTATTCATTCCCGCAATAATCCTCCTAAAGAAATGCCGTCCGCGAATATTCAAACACATCCGCTCCGCCCGCGCAACATGAACCGCGCCGTTCGATTCGGAGCGCATCCCGGTCGCGTCGCCCGGATTTGAATAACGCTAGTGAAAGTTTTTAGAAAATCCCGTCATCACCATTAGACACGGCGGGCCTGCGTGTCTACAATAAAAGGTAATTAAAAACAGAGGTGAGATTCAATGAAAAACAGGTTGAGCGCGGTGGCGGTTCTGATTGTTGCGGCGGCTATGTTATTCGCGGCAGCGCGGGCGGGCGCGGACGAGGCTGCGGGCGACGCCCTGATGCAGAAAAAAGAATATAAAAAGGCCGCCGCTGAATACAAAAAAGTTATCGAATCAAAAGGCGAAAAAGAGGCTCTGGTCGTAAAACTCGCGGAGGCTTACGAAGCCGCGAAATGGCACGGCATGTCGGTTCAGGTTTGGGAAAGATATATCGAGTTGTTTCCTAACGGCAAAGTCATTGACAGAGCTAAAAAGCGGGCGGCCGCGGCCCGCAGATGGATGGGCGTCAACTTCTACAACCTCGGCGAGGACATGGATAAAGTCATCCACCAGTTGAAGCTCGCCGTGGAACTCGACCCTTCCCTGCTTGAGGCATACTACTGGCTCGGCAGGGTTTATGTCGAGGAAGGAATGCTCGACGAGGCGGTGTCCATTCTCGAAAAGCTCACATCAATGGATCCGAAGGACAAGAAAGCGGCTTGGCTGCTGAAGGAAGCTAAGGGGATGAAGGATGTCGGCGGCAACGCTTATGTGGCATACAGGGAAGGCTTCAACCTATACGAAAAAGGGATGCTCAACGAGGCTCTGACAAAATATTCTAAAGCCGCAGAACTGAATCCTGATTTTGCCGCCGCTCACGTTTGGATCGCGCGCATCCTGCTCGAAACCGAGCAATACTCGCTGTCGGAAAAGAGCTGGAAAAGAGTTCTTGAGCTTGAGCCTGACAACAAACGCGCCGAGTGGTTCATGAAACTTGCGGCCGGCAAAGCCAAAGAAACCGGACGCTGAACCGGCGGCGGATTATAATGAACGTCTATTTCATAAGGCATAGCGAGTCGGAACCTACCGGAGGCGGAAGACCGGATTCCGAAAGACCGCTTTCCTGCGAAGGCGAGAAAAAGGTCTTCGCAAGTCTTCCGGGGATATTCAAACTTACCGGACAATTGGATTACATCCTGACAAGCCCCGCAGCGCGCGCCGCGCAAACGGCATATCTTATCGCCGCACATCAGAAATGCAGGAACTTCGTTTTTGAAATGCCCGAACTCGCCGCCCCCGGCTCTGAAATTGCCGTGGATACCATGCTGAACAAACTCATCGGCAAGGAAAATGTCGCGGTCGTCGGACATCAGCCTCATCTGACAGAACTTGTCGGTTATTTCACAGGTATGCCGCCGGAAGAATCCATCAGCATCGACAAAGGCGGCATGATTAAAGTCTCATTCAAAGGGTTCCCCGGCAAAGGCGCGGGAAAGATGCGCTGGAGCATGTCGCAGGACGATCTGATAAAAGTTTAATACAACAAAAACTGACGGAAACAAGCGACGGCCGCCGGTTATGCCTCGCGGCCTTATTTGAGTTGCGCCAGTATGTCCAGAAGCATATCCCTGACGAACTCGCCCTGCTTCGGCCCGAACATGGCGAACGTGGCCTCGTAAATATGTTTGTGATACCATTCTTCGGGGATGATGTAACCCATAGTGTCGTTCGTCACACCCGCCAGAACGCATGTCTCGACGCCCATTTCGGCGGCGCGCGCCCTGACCGGAAACCCCAGTTCGACGAACATTTCACCGGGGATGGCAAGGATTGCGAATTCGCCCATCCGCAACCCGGCCATCGTCGTCCACAACCCCAATTCAGGATGAACGAGGATTTCCTGCGTCACGAACTGTACAGGGAGGGAATCGGAAGTTTTGATAGTTTTCATAGCGTCCGCGACCGCCGCGGCGAGAAGCTCTCCCTGTCTGCGCGTTTTATCCGGGCCTGAACCGCAGTCGCCGGGGCATGCCGGGCCTGCATTGCCAAGCGTTCCGTTCATGAACATGCCGACTACGCCGGGAAAGGCCTCTTTTAGCGCGCGCCGAGCCGAGCCGGGATATTCCGCCGAAAACTTCATGTTCGATTCGCTGAGAACAGTCGGGTGCGCCGAATAATTAAATATGACCGCGATCGGCGAGCCGTCCAACGCCGAGTCGAAGCGGACGACGCGGACGATGTCGTCCACCGGGCCGCCTTCCTGCCGCCGGTTGAGCGTCAGGCCGGGAGCATGAGCAGACGCCGCGCCCGCTCGCGCCGGACGCATTTTTCCGTGCGCTTCCTTCGCCACCGTCACGAACCTGTCGACAATGTCCGCGTATAGCTTCGGGTCCGCGTCTCCTGCCAGTAGCGCCAATTCCGGGAACATCGCCCCGGACGACGAGTGCGAATGCGAGGCGGAGATCACGACATGATCGCGAGGGATTCCGATAGAACGCTCCAGTTTGAGCGCCACTTCCTGATGAAATTTGCGCCTGAGAAGAAACGTGTCCGACGTGATGAATATGTAAGACTCTTCTCCGGCTTTAAGGGCCAGAGCCTGCGCCATGAGCGGGTCCAGAACTCCGCCCGAAGGCTTTCCCTGTCTCCCGGCGTATCCGGCAAGAGGAATGCCTACCGGCGGGGTGATATCTATCTCCGCGGCGCCCGCATAAATCCGCGTTGCGTCAGGAGCGCCTTCTCTCACTCGATATTTGTGGTTTCTCATTATGAAAGTCAAGTATGGGGACGCCTCCCACGGGAGCAGGCCGTCGAGAGTTTTAACCGCGGCGGTCATAGACATCGTCTTGTATTCGCCGCCATTGTTCGGGCCGAGCGCGGCGCGGTTGAATCTGAAAAGAAGCTCGTCGTCGCCCCGGCGCAGTTTTACATCCGCTCCGGGTATCGGTTTTTTGGTTTCAAGCAGGCTCGAAAGAAGGAAGAGGCCCTGAGGCTCCACGCCGAGATAGCTGGAAAGCAACGGAGCGTAGGCCAGAAGAGGGGTGTTGAAAAGTTCCGCCATGCCGCCCCCGCCCGCCTCCGCGTTCAGCATCGGCATGAAATAGAAATAGGCCCCCCTGCCCGCCGCGTCTCCCTTTCCGGGCTTCCCGGCGGTCTTCAGCCTGACCAGCAACGAATCCTGATCGTACGCGACCTCCAGCCTCAGAATGTCTATATCCTTCGGGACAACATAGTCTTCAGTTTCCGCGTCGTCCACGCCGACGAAATTCGACGCGCCGCCGGGAGCAGAACTCGCCGGGCCGGGCATCTCTGTGGTTTTATTGCCCGCCGTATCCGCCGCTTCGACGTAGTACGAAACCTCCGCGCCCGCTTTCTGCGGCGGCAGATACGCAAAGAAATAATCGGGATCGGCGTCGCCGCGCGCCATATCCACTCCCTGCCACGGAGAGCCGTCGACGGAGTAGAAAAGTTTTACCCGAGACACTGGGAGAGACGCCTTGAGCTGGTCCTGCCGCGCCACCACGCTCACCTTCACGCGGCTGCCCGCGCCGGGTTCCGCCGGCGTATGAGACACGCGCTCGATTACCGGAGTTGCGTCGAAAAGGAAAGTGGCGAAAGGAGCCTTGGCGCCGTCCGCGAAAACAGGCGCGTCCCCTCCCGGCCTCGACTGCGGCTGCGAAGATGCAGCTAACGCGGCGGATGATAGTATCGCGACCCCAGCGACGATGCTCAGTATTGTGTTTCTCATTGCCGTCTCCCCGAATGTGTGACGTGAGAATTTCAAATCATTCTTTCAATCGGTTTTCCTTCTGGCGCGCTGGAAATCCCGAAGCTGCCGCCAGCCGACAAGGCAAAGACCGGGCGAATTCTCTATAGCCGCCCGAATATCCGGGTCAAGCGCGAGTCCGAGGTCTCCCGTTCTCATTTCCGCTTCCGCCTCGTCCCATCCGCCGACCGCCGGGTGAAACACGACCTCCGTTACCCCCGGCTTAAGCTCGCTGATAACCTTCAGCAAACTTTCCTTCTTCTTGTCGTAAGGATCCTTCATGTTTACCATAGTCGTGAAATCCGGAACGATGATGCCCGCGCGAACCAGAGCCGGGTCGTTAGGTCGTCCCGTCCATCTTATCGGAAGGTCGTGTTTCTCCGCCAGTTTGAGCGTCACAGAAAGCGATTTCTTGTCGTAAAGATGATAGAAACCCTTGTGGCAGTCCAGATGCGTCACGTCCACGCCGTTCGCGTATGCCGCGTCCACCTGCGCGGTCAATTCCATCCCCATTTCGCCTAAAGTCGCCTTTGCAAAAAGAGTATTCAGGTCGGTTATGAAGAAGCCCTGCTCATTCAGGAGATTCGGGACTTTGTCTGCGGGGGACAGCGGAGAATAAAGGTTTCCGGGCGCGTCGTCGCGGGCTAGCGTGAGGTGAACGCCGACATCGAGCTTGGGATTGTTTCTGATTACTTCATAAGCTTCCTGCGCGCCGAGCGCGGCGGTCATAAGGCTCGTGCTGGTCAGCGCTCCTTCTGTGGCGGCTTTGAGAACGCCCTCATTGCTCCACTTCGACCTGCCCAGATCGTCTCCATTCATTATCAGGCCCTTTTCGCAGCCGATTTCGGCAAGGAATTGCTGCGCCGGAGAAACCTGAGCGAGAACCGGAGAAACAGAAAATAGCAGCGCCGCAACGGCTGCCGCAAAGACGAATGTTTTCATAGGAGAACCTCCGTTTTTTCGCCCCGCCGGCGTCATCGGCACAGGCAGGGAACCACGTACGGGCCTTCCGGAATCACCGCCACGCGGGCGGAGCGCCCGCGCTTTTTCAGCGCGGCGTCCAACGCGGCTTGCAACGTCGGCGCGGAGCCGACTCTCGCCCGCGCTATGTCTTTCTCCGTCAGGCCCCGCGACACCAGAACCACTTCCGCCTTGCGAAGCGCCGCCACATACTTTTCCGCCTGCCACTGATCCGGCGTAAAATTCTCCAGTTTCGATATGTGTTCTATGTATTTGTCGATGTCGCCGATTTCGCCGAACTTGTCCAAGCAGGCGGAGAAAGTGTCGTTTCCCAGCCCTTCTCCGCACTCTGAAGCTATTATAATAGTTCCCCGCTCTTTGACGACGTTCAGCGCGCCGACCATTCCTTTAATTGTCTGGTAGAACGTCTTATCCAGAGGATATCCCGCAGCCGAGGTTACAACGATGTCGGCCTGTTCTTTTGCCTGAGCCATGTCGTGCCGCATCGCGAACTCGACTCCCGCGCGGTGCGCCGCCTCAAGGTCGCCGCAGAATACCCCGCACAAATCCCGTTCCTCGTCCAGCGCCACATTCAAAATAAAATCCACGCCGGCCATTCTGGCTATCTCAGTCAATTCGGCGTGAAGCGGGTTCTCGGAAGTCACGCAGTTTGTCGCGTTCGGCATCTCCATGAAATGCGGGCTGTGAATTCGCCTGACCGTGTCTATCGACGCTATCCCCGGACACACCGCTTTTCGACCGCCTGAATACCCCGCCATGAAATGCGGCTCTATAAGCCCGGTCAATATCTTTACATCGCTGTCGAGATATCTGGCGTCGAGTTTCACTTCCGTGCCCGACGCGGTGACGCCGATATTTCTGTGCGCAGCGTCGTCGAAGCAGTCATGGTTTAGCAGGTCGAACTCGCTTGCTATCTTTTCGCCCAGAAGCTCGACAGCCTCCGCGCCGATGTTAGGACGGTGCGTGCCTGTCGCGTTGAGAAGAATGATTTTTGATTTCGGAATACCCGACGCGGTCAGTTCCTCTATCATAGGAGGAAGAATTAGGCTGTTCGGAACCGGCCGGGTGATGTCGTTGACTACAATGCAGGCAGACGATTTGCCGCGCGCAATTCTGAACAAGGTCGGAGAGCCGATGGGGACGGCAAGAGCCTCCCGGACCGCTCTTTCGGGGTCGGACTTCTTTTCCATTTTTTTCTTGCGGTATATTGCGGACAGGTTGGCGTCTGGGACGTCAACTTCAAGTTTGCCTTTGCCGAAAGCGACATCTATTTTCATGACGAGCGCCACCCCTTCCGGGCGTCGCGGCGCCCCGCAGGCGTCATGCCGCCGTTTGCGCCGCCGCCTTCCTCTTCTTGCTTATGAACCTTATTATCAGATACAGCGCAATGAACGCGCCCGCTATCTCTACCGTCAGCAGAGCGAAGTCGGAGCTATGCAGATAGCCTTCCACATCCTTCGGCGTCCACCCCATCTTATTGAGAAAGTAAAAAGATATCATGGCTATCAACATGTAGCGGGTCGTCCTAAAAATCGCGGACACCAGAATGAATCTCGGAATGTTAAGATTGAACACGCCCGCTGAAATGGTAAAAACCTTGTAGGGAATGGGAGTGAAGGCGGCAATGCCTATCGCCCACATGTCATATTTCTGGAACAACGTCTCCACTTTATCCGTCTTCTCGCGGCTGAAAAATTTATGAAGCAGCGGCTGTCCGCCTTTTTTTCCTATTAAATATCCGAAACACGCTCCGACCACCGACGCGAACGATGTCCAAAGCGTTATCAGCACGACCATTTCCAGCGTTTTTCCGAACGCTATGAACGGAAGCAACACGTCCGGCATTATTATGAAACAGCATGACTCGGTGAAAGATATTATGAACAGGGCGATGTAACCGGAAGGCGCGAGAGTGGCAGAGCCGAAAAAAGTTATCCAGAACGCAGTGGTAAAATACTGTTTCATTTAACCGTTCCTTTGTATTTAATAAATTGTGCCGCCGCGCGGCACGCCTTTTATCCTAAATTAAGAGGGCCGCGCTGTCAATTAATTCCGTCTCAGGCCCGCATAACTGCCCTCATCAGAAGTTGCCGCGCATCGCGACATAATTTCGCCATCGCTGATATAATAATGAATGCTCCGGCGCGCTAGGAGCGCAATTGCCTTCGAGGGGGGACGGACAACACTCCATGAACGCCACTATTGAGAGACTCGAAATCAACGCGGGCAACGCAAATCTTTCTTATTTGAAAGCCGGTTCCGGCCCCGTTCTGCTTATGATGCACGGACTGATGGCTAACGCGGTGGATTTCAAAATGCAGTTCGAGGAGTTTTCCTCGCGAAGACTTTGCCTTGCCCCCGACCTTCCGGGATTCGGCATGAGCCGTGAACACGGTTCGGAAGAGCCGGGACTCTACGTCGCCGCCGACGCGATGGAAGCGTTCATCCGCGAACTCGTCCCCGAAGGAGAAAAACTAGACCTGCTCGGACATTCTTTCGGTTCGGTCGTGGCGCTCGAGTTGACTTCCCGCATCCCTGAAAAACTTCGCTCCGTCACAATCGTCGGAGCACCGACCGATATGACAGCAAAACCTCTCCAGCGCGCCCTTATGCCTTTCCTTCCCACATTCTCTATTCTCGTGAACAAAATAACCATTGACTTCTATTCCCGCAACGTCAACATCGACCGCAGAAACCTCACTCCTGAAATCGACTCCCTCCTAGAAGAACGAAACTCCATCGTGTCTCCGGAAGACGCCGATTCGATGATGTCCTACATCAAATCCTTCAAAGACTGGGTTCTGCCTGAATACCCGTCGGATTACGACATCCCCACCCTGATAGTCCACGGCGCGGTGGACAATGTGGTGTCAATGAACGCGGCGGAAAAACTAGCGTCGAAAATCCCGAACTCAACGGTAAAAATCATCGGCAACGCCCGGCACTCCCCGATGTACGAACAAAGCGAAGAGTTCAACCGCATCCTCGGAGAATTTCTTAGGATCTGATTCGAAGAAAATCGAATACCGGTTTCTTCTTTAGTCGACGCGTTGAGTTAAACCGGCACGGATATCGCTCTTGATATTCAGAAGAGTTGAACAAGCCATTTGACCGGATAATAGACTATCGTCCAAAGCACAACCGCCATGCCGGTCATAAAAGCGGAAACAAAAACAGTCATAAAAACAAAAGTCAGCTCTCCGGACTTCTTTCTTGGGAAAGCCAGAGCAGCCGCCACAAACACTAACGCCGCGTAAGCCGTCAGCGCCGCAAAAATAAATTGCGAACCGGCGGGACGCCCTGCCGCGCCCGATATCGTGCACCCGAAATAAAAAAGCGGGCCGAATTCGACTATCGGCAACAGCATCGCGTTCACAACTTTTTCCGACATGGTTCTTTCAGCGCTATTTCCGATTCTTCCCATGAATCATTTCTCCACAGCCGTGTCGCCAGATTTCAGGTATTGATCTATGTCGACTACAAAAACTCCGTTTGAAGCGGCGATATAAAGCTCTTTTCCTTTCGGATCCGTCCTCAACGCGAAAACTTTTCCGCCAACGCGGTTCTCCCTCAGGACTGTCACTGAGCCTATATCAGTTGAAACAAGTTTTCCATCTCTGCTCCCTGTCGTGAAAAGGACTTGATTAGGGATGGAAACCGCCGCAACGCGCGCGCCCGACGCTGCCGGCAATTCGCGCCTCGCCCGCAATCGCTCAATATCTATCTCACGGGCGACAGGCTCGAAAACTGATGTGACGAATGCCGTTTTGTCGTTTAATGCCAAAGCGCCGCCAGTCCCCAGCGAGACAGCGGACGCTTCGACGCGGAACGAATACGGGTCAACGCGGACGACCCAAGAGCCGCCGCCCTTTTTCGCCGGGCCTGCCAATGCGACTACCTCTCCGCCGCTCAGAGTCAACATATCCCACCCGCCCGCGCGAAACCCGACTCCCGGCTCCCTTGTGAAACGCAGCCCCCCCGCCTGTTCCCCAGTGTCAATCTCGAATTCCGCCAAACCCGGCAATCCGGAATATATCGCCCTCAGAAGATTGCCATGCAATCCTATCTCAGTAGGAGCGCGGCTCCAGTCCGTCGCGACCGAGAATGTCCTGATGATCCGGGCTTTTTCAGGCTCAACTTCGTAAACGAGCGCGGCCCTTGAATCAAGAGCGTAAACGACGCCGGTTTCAGGATGAATCAGCGCCTTGTCGAACGACTCATGGGCCGATGCCGCCGTCGCCCTTTGCAACGAAGCGCAGCCGTTTTCAACCTTGAACAACCCGGCACGCCCCGAAGCAATCCAGACAGTTCCTTCATCCGAAACTGCGATGTCTCTGACGGTTCCCAGTCTTCCAGCCTCCGGGCAGACGGTCTTAACTCCGGGCAAACTGGAAAAATCGTCGCCGGACAGAACGATTCTAGGCGCCGCATAATGCTGATAAGCCACAAGAGTCGCTATCGCGACCGCCGTCGCCGTCCTTGCAGCTAACCGTGGAAACGGGAGACGGCGGCCGAGCCGCGCCGCCGCAATAACAAAAACTGCCGCAACCGCCGATGCCGCCGGCGCATGTTCGATTATCGAGCACGCGGCTCCCTGCGGTATTGTCAGCCAATATACGGCGTCGTAAATGCGCGCGGGAAGAACGCTCGTCCTTATTATCAGAGGAGGAGCCGCAACCGCCGCAAGGAGAACCGCAAATTCGAGGGCAAGCCCCGCAGACATTCTTCCTCCGCTGATTCTCAAGCTGATGTTTCGCGAAACAAATAGGAATATTGAGAAAACAGTGAACGCGGCGAGCGGAGCCTGAATCCCGGCAACCCCATCAATTCTCATATAAGCCGTTCTGGCGCAGAACCACAATCCGGAAATGAAAAGAATCGCGTCCGCCGCCAAGTACGCAGTCGTCCACGGAATTGAACGATGCGCGACGGCTGGAACGGTTTCGGTGCTGGGCGTTTTCATTGCGGACTGTCTTTCAGGCTAAGCGTGTCTGACATATCGCCGCCGGATGTTCGCCGGTAGCCGCATTACCGGTGATTGCGCGCCACCGCCGGCAAAATCCGCAGGGAGCGTCAGTTCCCGGTTTTCGGCTTGTAATCGTGTTCTACCACATATTTCTTTATAGCGTTGTTTCCCAGCTTAAAATCCTCTTCGGCGTTGTGTTTCAGTTGCTGAACGACAGCAAGCTCGAACAGTTGGCCGATTATTGGAACCTTAAGTTCGAAAAATCCACTCAACACGCGTCTTGTGCGCCCGTCGCCGTTGTCGAAAAACTCCAACTTGTGACGGCAGTTAATAAGATTCGCCAAATAGTTCGGGATAATCTTCGTCGAATAAGTCCTGTCCCTGCGGTCCCAGATCGAATCCTCTACGAACGTGAGCATCTCCGGCTTGATGAGTTTTTGGGCGGCCTTCGGTATCTGCCCGTGCACGCACCATTTATTTTTGATCAATTTGCGGTCGCCTTCGTCCCGGCATTCCAAGGGCGTGTTCGTCTGGACGTTCGGCAGGTCTTTCAGGTCGTAAAGCCCTTCGGTTTCCATCAGAAGGTCAACCACTGTGTCTATCGGGAAATCATAATAATCGACAATTCTGTATCTTTGCATGTTGTCCGCCTCGTTGAGGAAATCCGCCCGCGCGCGGGCTTTTTTTTAATTCCTAGCAATCTCCCGCTCAAACTATCGCTTCGAGCGTGGTGAAAGTCATCTGTCCGTGCACGACGCCTTTCGTGCCAACAATATGATCTCCCAGAGTTTTGATATCCCGCCCTTTGCCTCGCAGGATGAGCGCCTCCAGACAGTGGTGCGCGTCAACATGCACGTGCATCGCCGCCACCACCTGCCCGATATTCTGGTGCTGGCTGTGAGTGAGCTTGCTTGACAGCTCGCGCGAGTGATGATCGTAAACAATGGTTACCGTTCCTATCGAGTCCGCCTCGCCCCCGTCCCATTCATCCTTCACCAGCGCGTCGCGGATCAAATCCCTGATTGCCTCCGACCTGTTGGAGTATCCTTTGCGCTTCATATATCGCTCGAATTTGTCGAGGAGGTCTTCTTCCATCGACATCCCGAACCTCGTCATGCCGCTCATATAGTTGTTCTCCAATCCGACCTTGTGAAAGTGAATTTACCCGCGCGGCTCTCTCGTGTCAACAACGCGCTACCGAATCTGCTCGCACCCGCCGCCTTCGTCGATGACGCTGAGAGGGACGATAGGAGCGCCGGGAAGAATCGTCGCGCGCTCGCCCAACGGGGACGAAACCTCCGGATAGTCGTTCAACCTGTGATAAAACTTGCCGTCCAGCATCTTCATGGTTATGTCCACGCCGCGGACGCGAAGGTTTTTTATCTCCGTGCGGAAGTCCGACGCCAGAGCGCGCGGCAGAGCCGTCACGGAGCCGTCCAGCCCGAACTCCACCCCAAACACCCCGAATATTACCGCCTGCGCTCCGGCCAGCGAGGCTATCGAGTTCGCCCTTCCCTGCCGGTCGTAGCCCGGCTCGTCCACCCTGACTGTCTCCGGATAGTAAGGCATCGCCCCGCCAACCCACAATATCCTGTCCAGAAGCGCCTCCGCTTTTTCCGGTTTCCCCAGACGGTAAAGCGTCTCGACAAGGTCTGTCGCGTCCGCTATCCCGGCAAGATTTCCTTCCCAGTCATGTCCGGGATTTTCGCCCCCCGCCTCGCGCAACGCCATGCTGTAAACGCCCCGGGGAGCGAGGAAATCATATTGATTTACATGCCCTATGAGCAACTCCGCCTGTTCCGGCGAGGGGACTCCTGTCTGCAGAACGTCCAGCGCGTCTCTCGCCCACACATGCCGGCGCTTGCCTTCAGCGTCTATGGATTCGTACCAACTCGCCACTGTGTCCCACAACTTTTCGTTTATAAGAACTGACAGCGCGTCGGCCTTGACCCGGAACGCCTGAGCCGTCCCGTTGTCATCGCCGACCATCTCTATCAGGTCCGCCACCGCGCGGTATATCCACACCCGGCGGGCGTTCGGAGTCGGCGCGAAATGCTCGTATCCCGGCTTCTTCAGGTTTAGAAAAGTCTCGTTCTGGCCGTAATCGATGAGCGTCGGCGGCTCTCCTTCCGCCGCGCCCCGGTCGGCTATAGCCTTCAGGACATC
Source organism: bacterium ADurb.Bin236 (assembly GCA_002069885.1). Classification (GTDB taxonomy): domain Bacteria; phylum UBP15; class UBA6099; order UBA6099; family UBA6099; genus UBA6099. The sequence goes on from MWCD01000010.1 coordinate 33,805, forward strand.
TATTATCCTGCCGCCCCTCGTCCCGAATATCAGAAACCGCGCGTCGCCCGTGATGGCTACGTAGTCGTATACCGCCTTAACCGCGCTGTAATCGTTATACGGATGAGGAGCGCCGACGCCCGCAAGGCCGATCGGGCTGAATCCCGCTGCGGCATCCGCCCCGACATTGAGATAAAACCTTATATGGTTCCTCGCCGCTGCGGGATCCGCCAGTATCAGCATCCTCGACACTCGCGCGAAATCCCTAAGCCCGCTCGCCACCCCTCTGCCGTCGCTGCCGCCGCTCGACCAAAACGGCTCCATCCCCATCGCTTCCGGGATTCTCCACCTCGACATAAAATATCCCATGACCGACCTGTTGTAGAACTTGAGCAGGTCCATGTTCATGGTCCTGAGCCAAGGCCATTTTCTGAACGTTTCGTACATCTCAAGGTCGAGCGCGTTCCGACTCTCATCGAAAATATCCGTCGGGAGCTTGTCCTTGTGTCTGTTCAGCGTCTCAACCGCGTCTTTTATCTCCCCGACCGCGCACAGGAAACTAAAGCTCTTCATCTCTCTGGACTCGAAACGCGTTTTCGCAACCATCCGTCCGTCTTGAAAACTCGCGCCGGACATTGTCGAGCGGCAGAACACCCCGCCATCCGGCGACACTGCGGCCAGCATCGACAATCCCTCGTCCCATACGGCCATCGCCGGATATGCCGCCGCCGGACGCTCCATGCCCCACTCTGCGGCTCCCGGTTTGCCGATGAAACCTTTCATCTCGACCGCCATCTCAGCTTCGCGAGGCTCGAATCTCTGGTTCTTTATCTGAACGTCAAACAGAAACGCCGCCTCATTATGGACGGTGGTTATCCGCGACATCAGGGCAAACTCAGGCCGCTCAAGCGCCTTCATCTCGAACGCTATCGGCATCCACACATGGTCTTCCGTAGTCGCGGTTTCGCCGTCCAATTTGACGGTTAAAGCAAACTCCTCGGTGACGAACGGGGGCGACACGGGATTGGCAAATCCGAGCATGTTCCCCGCCGCCGGGCCGACCGCGAGCCTGCCGTTGAAAATTCGCGTGTGTTCGGGCGCAAGTATATTGTTGTCGGCCCCCGCCTCGAACGCGTTAAACATCGGCATAGTGTTCACGTATAAAACCTGAGGGGAAGGGCCTTGCGGTGAGACTTGCGCGAACGCGGAACCCGCGAACGCCAGCAACAACGCGATAACACACAACGCCGACGCCTTCGCGGGCGACGACGCGCCCCTGTTTACGTTCATGAAAAACATTCAGTTACACGCCGTTATCATAATTATTCGCGGATGCGCGCGGATATTTCATCTGCCACAATCCATTCCGCATTATGTTCCCGCCCCCGCCTTTTTTCAAGTTTTTTAGACAAACCCGCTTGCCGTCGTTACAATTTCCGCATTATGAACGACAGAAAGATACGAGCTGTCTTTTTCGACGCCGGCAACACGCTGCTGTTTCTTGATTTCGCCCAGATAATCGATGAACTGGCCGAATCGGGGAAAGAGTCCGATGAGAGCGGGCTTCGCGCCGCCGAGATCGAAGCGAGACGACGCGTCGACGAATACATGTCACGCGACGACCGCGACGACAATATGATCTGGGAGATATATTTCACAACCATGTTCGCGGGCGTCGGCATCGGCGACAGAGAATTGGCGTTAGAAATCATCAGACGTCTCCGCGCGCGCGACAGGCTCCACAATCTGTGGCGACACGCCCCGCCTGAATCGTCCGAAACTCTGGCCCGGCTAAAAAACAACGGCTACACACTCGGCGTCATTTCAAACGCGGACGGCCGCGTTGCCGGGTTCTTGGAAGAAGCCGGACTCTCTCGTTATCTGGATTTCATCATCGACTCCAAAATCGTCGGCGTAGAGAAACCCGACCCCGCGATTTTTCAAATAGCTCTCGAAAAAGCGGGCCACCCCCCCGAAGCCTGCGTCCATGTCGGCGACATCATCAGCGCGGACGTCGTGGGGGCGCGCTCGGTAGGCGTTCTCCCCGTCCTTCTCGACCCTGCCGACATCTATTCTCCCGACTGCGTCAAAATCAAATGTGTCTCCGAAATCGTTCCTCTCATTGAGAAGTGGAACAATGAATCCGAATAATCCTATCTTCCTCTTGCCCGTGCCGCTAAAAAGTCATACTAATAAACAATTAGAAACAAATCGGTTTTGATTCATCGCTTTTCCCCGATTGTCGCGCTGTCGCTTCTATTTAAGTTTATGTGTTTTCTGTTGAATTATTCCGTAACAAAAGCCATAATTTTGCGGGTGATTTGATATGCTTACAAAAGTTGAGACATCAAAAGAAAAAATCCTTGTTAAAAATGTTCGCGTGCTAGACGTTGTCGGCGGCTCCCTGAGCGAGCCGAAGAACGTGCTTTGCGGCGGCGGGGTCATAAGAGATGTAGCCGCAGATATCAACACGCCGGATTGCGACATTATTGACGGTGAAGGCCGTACTCTTATGCCCGGCCTCATCGACTGCCACGCGCATATCCTTTCACCTTTCCTATCCGAGCAGAAAGGCTTCCTCGGCGCGTGGACGTTCCGCCAGATGAAAAAGAACCTCGAAGCCACCCTCTCTTGCGGCGTGGTGTGCGTCCGCGACATGCTGTCCACCATCCGCGCCATGAACTCCATCAGGAAAAAAATCGCGGACGGCGAGTGGATTGGCCCGACAATATTCGCTTCAGGCGCGGTATTGAGTTGCAGCGACGGCTACCCGGAATTCATCAATCCCCTTTACTTCCCGCTGTCCGCCGCAATAGGCCAACCGAAAGTCAACATAACAACTCCGAAACAGGCGCGCGCGGTGGTGCGCAGGCTTAAGGAACTAGGAGCCGACCACATAAAAATCGGCTTCACAAGCTATACCCGGGAATTCGACGCCCACAAACGGATGCCAACCATCACTGATTTCGTGTTCGATTCCATCTGCAAAACCGCCCACGAGCATTTCCTCAAGGTCGCCGTTCACCACAACTGGTCGGAAGACCTCGTCCGCATTCTCAGACACGACATCGACACCCTAGAACACCTCGTCTATGACCGCGTTATCAAAGACGCCGAGATTGAGTTAATCCTCAAAAAAGGCATCACAGTCGTTCCGACGCTGACAATTTCCGAAGGCATGGCGCGTTTCGAGGAAAAACTGGACTTCCTCAAGAGCGAGCGCGCTGCGGAGATGTTCGAGGAGAAACCACTAAAGCACTTGACTTGGATCGCGGAAACTTGGCTGAACTTCAAAGGAGAGAGTTACGACAAGGCATTCGGTTTCTGGCGGGCAAACAGAAAGAACTTCGCCGGAGTTCAGGAGACGGCACGCAAGCTGGTCGCGGCGGGCGTTCCGATATGCGCCGGAACTGACCTCGGAGCCGTCTGTGCGTTCCCCGGCGAGCTACCCGACGAAATCAAGCGGCTCCACAACGCCGGAATGTCAAAACTGGAGGCGATTCGCGCCGCCACCATCAACGCAGCCCGCATGCTCCGCGTCGAAGACAGGCTAGGCTCCGTCGAGCCGGGCAGAAACTCTGACATTATCATCGTCGACGGAAACCCGCTTGAAGATTTAAATGCCCTGCGCAGAGTGCGCATCGTAGGCAAAAACGGCTCTTGGTTCAAACCAAATCACCCCGAAGCCCCCGACTTCTGGCTCGGACACGAAACAGTGTTCAATGGATAAGCGCATCGGCAAGCCTCAATGATGGCAAATTCCATCTTCTATTGGTTTTTTCGAATAAATACTTATAATGATGCGCTGCGCCTCATGTAGTCGCGCGGGAACGAAAGCCGGTTTGAATAGTCATGGAAATTAGAAATATAGCAAACATCGCGCACGTCGATCACGGAAAAACAACTCTGATAGACGCGATTCTCAAAGCCACCGGGGCAATCCCCACGAGGGTGGAGACCGCCGAGCGCATCATGGACAGCAACGATCAGGAGCGCGAGCGCGGCATAACCATATTCTCCAAGAACGCGTCGGTGAATTATAAAGGTACGAAGATAAACATAGTGGACACGCCCGGCCACGCGGATTTCGGGTCGGAAGTGGAACGAGTTCTGCGCTCGGTGGATGCCGCGCTGCTGCTTGTGGACGCGTTCGAGGGGCCGATGCCCCAGACCCGTTTCGTTCTCGGCAAGGCGCTTGAAATCGGTCTTAAAATGCTTGTGGTCATCAATAAAATCGACAGGCCGATGGCCCGCCCTGACGCCGTGTTGGACATGACTCTCGACCTGTTCGACAACCTCGGCGCTTCAGAGGAACAACTGGATTTTCCGTACATATTCACCATAGCGCGCGACGGCGTCGCAGTTCGCAGTCTGGACGATCCTCACGAAGACATAACCCCTCTGCTTGATTTCATCATGGAACACGTCAAGCCGGCTGCCGCGGACGCGGGCGGCATTTTCAGGATGCAGCCGGCCACTCTCGCATACGACAACTATGTGGGCAGGATCGCGGTCGGCAGGGTGTACGAAGGCCGCGCCAGAGGCAACACCCCCGTTTACGTAATAGGAACGGATGGCGCGCGCAGGGTCGGCAAAATCACCAGAATCTATTCTTTTGAAGGCCTCGACAGAATCGAAGCCAAAGAAGCGGTCGCAGGCGACATCGTGGCAATCGCGGGCATTCCCGATATCTACGTCGGAGAAACGATAACCAACAGCGAGGACGCCGAACCGCTGCCCGCCATCAGGGTCGATCCGCCGACGGTCGCCATGTCGTTTCTGGTCAACAACTCACCTTTCGCTGGCCGCGAAGGGAAATTCGTAACCAGCCGCCACATTCTTGCCCGCCTCATCAAAGAAACCGAATCCAACGTCGGACTGAAAATCGAGTCGGATGAAAAAATGGATTCGTTCAGGGTGATGGGACGCGGGGAAATGTGTCTGGCAGTGCTGATAGAACAGATGCGACGCGAAGGCTACGAGCTTCAGGTGTCCCGCCCCGAAGTCATCATGCGCGAGATAAACGGAAAAATGTACGAGCCGATAGAACGGGGCGCGATAACCGTTCCAGACGAGTTGTCCGGCAGAGTGATAGAAGCAATAAACATAAGACAGGGAAGAATCGAGGACATGAAAAAAGCGGGCGACCGCGCGGTTCTGGAGTTCGAGATCCCCACGCGCGGCCTCCTCGGATTCAGGGCCGCCATCATGACCATGACCCGCGGCGAAGGAGTCCTGTATCATTCATTCGACCACTACGGCCCCAAACGCGGAGCCATCAAAAAACGTCAGGTCGGCTCCATGATAAGCGGTTTCACGGGAGTCGCAACCGCGTTTTCGCTTAACAATCTTCAGGAGCGCGGCCCTCTTTTCATCGGCCCCGGAACAGAAGTGTACGAAGGCATGATAGTCGGCGAACACAACAAAGGCGCCGACCTCACCGTGACCCCAATCAAAGGCAAACAACTCACAAACATGCGCGCGTCCGGCGCAGACGACGCCATCAAGCTCACGCCGCCCATTCAAATGACTCTCGAAGCGGCCATCGAGTATATTCAGGATGACGAGTACGCCGAGATCACACCCAGCAACATCAGGATTAGGAAAATCCTAACCTCTAAATCCGACAGGAAGCGCCAGAACCGCCGCGAAGCTGAGGAACTTCAGGACTGATTAAGAAAAATTCTCAAATCAACGGAGAAACGTTGCATTCGAGCAAAACGTTCAGTATTTCATAGGCGTTGGAAACCCGTCCGCGCCTGTCGGCGTCCATCAGGCCGTAATATTTCAGGCAGGTTCCGCAAGCCATTACGTCCACGCCTCTATCCTCAAGGGTCTTGAGAGCGTCAGCGGTGTCCGAGCCGAGGACGGTCATCTTCACCCCCGCGTTCATGAGTATGATTTTCTCAGGGAGAATGTCGTTTTCGGCCAGCGCGTTGAGCATGGCGCGCATGAGAACGCCGCCGAGTTCCTCGTCCGCGCCGATTCGATCCGAAGTGACGAGGAGCGCCCTGCCCTTGCGCATCGCGCCGCTCGACTCCGCGCCGACTTCGCAAAATGTTTCAGCAGACGGAAGGCCGGACTTCGCCGCGCCGCTCAACCTGACTTCGACGCGTCCGTCCGCCTGCGATATCTCAGCCGTGATTCCGGCGTTTTTAGCAAAACGCAAAATATTTTCCGCCGCGCTTATTTCGTCCACAAGCACGACCACTTCCTGCCCGCCGGCGGTTTCCACGGCTTTCTTTGCCATTATAACGGGCGTCGGACAACTCTTTCCTCTCGCGTCCACAATCATGTGTGTCTCCAAGCGCTTTGCGCGCGATAAACGAATCCTATGTCTCGCATAGACTATATCACAAATTAAGTAAGCGCGCGAAGGTGGATAGGCATGTCGCGCGCGCAAGACCGCGCGAAGGCGGCTCGTAAAACGAGCGCGGGACTATTTGACAATCGGCAGCGCGATATACGAGGCTTTGTCCGCGCTCATGTGAATCGTGGTGTTGGCGACAACCGCGTCGTCCGCCGGGTCGGGCGTGTAGACGAATTCCTCCAGCCCGGTTTCCAGCGCCTTTTCAAACTTTCCGGGTTTGACATTGTGATAGCGACCGTTGTGGCTGTTGACGTCGAACCTCGGAAAGTTCGTTCCGGAAATGACCACGCGCAGACTGTGTCCGGCGTTAAAAATGATGCTGGTCGGCCAGACCTCAATGTCCATCTCATAGCTCTCGCCGGGAGTCAGGAGTTTCCTAGAGCGGGTTCCTTCTCTTTTCTGAGCGCGCGCTATTCCGTCGGTGACGAGCATCGAACGCCCGTCTGGGTAAACATCCGACAAGCGGACCACTATGTCGGTGTCCGGAACGTCCGTGGTGAAGAAAATCTTCGCGGTTATCGGACCGGTCACTTCGAGAGGCTGTTCGAGAGGTGGAGTGGTGAAAACAAGAACATCGTCCCGCTTTTCGATGGGGCGGAGATCGACGGGATGGCGCTGAAGGCCGTGCGCTCTGCTGCCGAGTGTCGGGACAGGGTTCCACGGGTCGTCCTTGAAGGCGAGAGCGCCCTCGCCTGCCGGTTTTGAGGTGGCGAGAGAGCCGTCGGCGGACATGTAGTAAACTGTGTTTTCGGCTGGTATCGGCCATGCGTCGGCAGAGCGCCACTCGTTGCCCGGCGCGCCCGGCGTTTCGGGGTCGCCCATAACGTAATACCGCACCGCCGGCCCGCTCATGTACCCCTTGTCCCTGCCCTGCAGGCACTCCTGAAACCACTCGATTATCTTTCCCAGATCGTAACGCGAGTTGCCGGGATATGTGAGGTCGCCTTGAGCGACGCCAGCGAGAGCCAGAAAACCTTCATGTGTCCACGGCCCGACAACCAGCCGCTGTTTCCCTCTCGCGTTCGGCCCGCCTCTCTCGTTTATCGCCTTGAACGCGTTCAGATTCCCTCGCGTGTACAGATCGTACCATCCTGACATGTGCATTATCGGTATGTTGATTTCCTCGAAGTTAGGCGTGATGTCCATCATCTCCCACACCGGGTTGTAATCCACCTGAGAAAGAATGAGATTCATCATCTGCATGGGATATTTCTGGCCGAGTATCCATCCGTAGAAGAGCGCGCGGCGCACCGCTCCCCCCTGATACACTATGGTGTCGTATAGGCTTTCCGGAGCCGCCATCACATGCTGGCAGACAAGATGGGGAGACGGTTTTTTGTGCATCACATATTGAGTGATGCCTAGAGCGGAGATTCCGGCGGTTCCCACCCTGCCGTTGCACCACGGCTGTTTCGCCAGCCACTCAACCGTCTCGTATCCGTCCAGCGAATCATCGATGAAAACCGACGAAACGCCCTCTGAAGCGTAGCGGCCCCTAGTGTCCTGAACCGCGAGAGCAACGCCTTTCCCGGCCATAAAAGGCTGGATGACGTTCATCGTGTCCTTGTTGTATGTGGTTCTGACGAGAACAACCGGGATTTTCTTGTCCGATTTCGGGATGTAAAGGTCTGTGGCGAGATTGACGCCGTCCGGCATGGGAATCATAACGGTGGATTTCTCGAAAGCCTGAGATAGAGCCGCGCCGGGCGCAAAAAGCAACGCGAAAACCACTGCGGCTATTGTTATGGATGCAGACGCTATAATCCTATTTAAACGAATCATGCCATGCCCCCCCACAAGTCGATTTGCGATATTATACAATCGACCGCGATGATAGCGACAAAAAAAGTTAAAAAACGCGTGGATATAGAGTAAAAGCATTATAGAAAGGAATAAATCATGAAATATGCTGATGAACAAACGTCGAAAAGCAACAAGAATCGCGACGCGCCCATGCTTGCCTATAGTTGTCAGTTTTAAATACATTTTTTATTTGCTTAGCCACCAAGACTTAACCCATAACCGACAAAACCATAAGCTTTCGAACATCAAAGTATCAAAAAGACTCAATATATTGTGTGCCGAAAAAATAAATGAAAAAAAAGTACACTAAATATGGAAATTAAGGTTGACAGGGATTAAAAGATAAATTAAAATCGAAACTCATAGTTCAAACAGAGGTAAATATAGTTAAAACCATTAATAATAGCAGGCCGGAATTTTAATCCGGTTTAAGGGAATGCTTGAGTTGTTCTGAAATGCGTCCTGTGCGTCAAGGGGACACATGAGAAGGTCAAACTAGAATAATACCCCGGCGGAAGTTCAGCCGGCCCCTTAATGCCAGCCGGGAATAAAAGCCCGGAACCATAAATGACAACGCTGCCGGACGAGCGACGGCCCTGTGCGTATTGCGCGGGATTCGTCGTTTGAATCGGTCGCCATATTCAGGCCGGAGAAATTATATGAACAGTCCAAAAGTAATAAAGCTGATACGGAAGAGAGACGGAAGGCTGCAGGAATTCAACGTCGCTCGAATAGTGGAGGCGGCGAGGAAAGCTCTGCACGCGTCCGGAGAGAAACAGGACCGCAACACGGCGGATGAGATCGGGCAGAAAGTGATGTCCCTGATCGAGTTGGTTTATTACAAGCGAGACAGAGTTCCGTCCGTCGAGGAAGTGCAGGATCTGGTGGAAAACGCGTTGATGGACGCGCACAAGCCCGCGGCGGCCAAAGCGTTCATCCTCTACCGAGAGCAACGCGCCCAGATCCGTCAGGCTCGCTCTCTGCTCGAGGACGCTGTCCGGCTGGTCGACTCGTACGTCGACCGCGAAGACTGGCGCATAAATGAAAATTCCAACATGGATTATTCCCTACAGGGGCTGAACAACTACATCTCTTCCTCCGTGATATCGAGATACTGGTTGACAAAGATTTACAGCCCTGCGATAGGCGAAGCGCACAACACGGGGCGGCTTCATCTTCACGACCTCGGTCTGCTGAGCGTTTACTGTTGCGGATGGGACTTGCAACAACTCTTGGAGAAGGGGTTTCAGGGGGCGTTCGGCAAAATCGCAAGCTCTCCGCCGAAGCATTTCCGAAGCGCGCTCGGCCAGATTGTGAACTTTTTCTACACCATGCAGGGCGAGTCTGCCGGAGCGCAGGCTTTCTCCAGTTTTGACACTCTTCTTGCTCCTTTCATCCGCTACGACGGCCTTTCTTATGAGGATGTCAAACAGGCGATGCAGGGGTTCGTGTTCAATCTGAACATCCCGACGAGGGTCGGTTTTCAAACTCCTTTCACAAACCTGACGATGGACTTGCAGCCCTCTTCGGTGTACGCCAACGAGCCGGTGATAGTGGGCGGCAAACGCCTGAAAGAAACATACGGCGAATTCCAGCATGAGATGAACATGATAAACCGCGCGTTCGCCGAGATTATGATGCAGGGCGACGCGTCAGGCCGTATTTTCACCTTCCCGATTCCGACGTACAACCTGACGAGGGATTTCGACTGGGACAACCCGAAGCTGCTCCCGCTGTGGCGGATGACGGCGAAGTTCGGAATACCCTACTTCGCAAACTTTATCAACAGCGATATGAGTCCTGACGACGTCCGCAGCATGTGTTGCCGGCTAAAGCTGGACAAGAGGGAATTGATGAAGCGCGGCGGCGGGCTTTTCGGAGCGAACCCGCAGACCGGCAGCATCGGCGTTGTCACGCTCAACATGCCGCGAATCGGATACACCGCCACAGACGACGTTAATTTCTTTGAGCAAGTCGATGAACTGATGGATCTGGCCCGCGAGAGCCTCGACACCAAGCGCAAGGTGCTCGAGCATTTCACAGACCAGACGCTTTATCCTTACTCGAAGTTCTATCTTGCCAACGTGAAGAGCGTCAGAGGCGCGTACTGGGCGAACCACTTTTCAACCATTGGCCTAATCGGCATGCACGAATGCTGCCTGAACTATCTCGGCAAGGGAATAGACACCCCTGAAGGCCGCGAGTTCGCACTCAGAGTTCTCGACCACATGCGCGACCGCGTTAAAGACTATCAGTTGAACAGCAAAGAGGAAGTCAGTTACAACCTCGAAGCCACTCCCGGCGAAGGCACATCGTACAGGCTCGCCCGGCTCGACAGGAAGAGCTTCCCGAAAATCATAGCATCAGGCAAGGAGCAGCCTTTCTACACCAACTCCTCACAGCTTCCGGTGGACGCCACGAACGACATCTTCGCCGCGCTCACCCATCAGGACGAGCTTCAGGCGAAGTACACCGGCGGGACCGTCCTGCACGGTTTCATCGGCGAAAGCATCGAGGATCCGGTGGTGTGCAAGAAGCTGGTGCGAAAGATTGCTGAGAACTTCAGACTGCCATATTTTTCAATTTCGCCGACATTCACCATCTGTCCGAAACACGGATATATATCCGGGGCGCATCATACGTGCCCCTATGACGATGACGAGGAGGAGACGGCGGCAAACGCCTGAACTCCGTCGATTAGTTCCGGCGAGAAGCGCCGCAACGCGGCGAACGCCCGCCGAAATCTATGAAAGGAATCTAAAAAAATGGCATCATGCAAAGAACAAACTGAAGTTTACGCCCGGGTTGTCGGATATTTTCGCCCGGTGAAACACTGGAACGTCGGAAAGCGAGAGGAGTTCAACAACCGAGTCGTGTATGAAACGGCTTCGTTCGACTCCGAGATAACTCGCTCAGCGGCGGTGGAAAATGAATTCGTTGCCGATAAAATGGTTTCAGGGAACTTCGCTAATTGACTATCCCGGACGCGTCGCGTCCATAGTCTTCGTCGGCGGATGCAACTTCAGATGCAGATTTTGTTACAACAGGGATCTGATATCAGCCGACACCGTCCCTGACGTCGACGCCGAAGAGATTCTCCGTGAGCTTAAACACAGGCGCGGGTTCATCGACGGCGTGGTGATTACGGGCGGCGAGCCGACTCTCAACCACGGGATAATCGATTTCCTTTGCGCGGTAAAGCGCATCGGCATAGATGTCAAAATCGACACCAACGGCAGCAACCCTGAAACGCTGGAATGGATTATCGAGGAGCGGCTGGCCGAATATGTAGCGATGGACTATAAGGCCCCGCTCAGAAAACTCGACTCCGTAATTGGCGCAAAGGGCATGGCTGAACGCGTTCATGCTTCCGCCATGCTGCTGATTCACCGGGCAACCTGCCGCTATGAGTTCCGAACCACCGTGCATCCTTCTCTACACGATCCTTTTGACATCGATGAGATGGCTGAAGAGATTCACGGAGCGGCGGCATACCACCTCCAGCAGTTCCATCCGGTGGATTCTCTCGACTCGTCTCTGCTCAGCGTTCCTGCGTACGGCCCTGATTTTTTCAGAGCCGTCTCCCACAGAATTTCCGATAGATTCCCCGTATTCTCCATCCGCAATCTTCCCGACTTTCAGATGAATGAAGCGCCCGCATCCGACACCGAGACAGAATTAGCCCCAAAGTTTATTAACCACAGCGCAGACCGATAAACCCAGTACGGCGCATTGAAAAGATTATAACGAAAATCAGGCTCTATCATTGAGCCCGAATTCGTCATTGGGATTCGGGATAAAAAACGGCTCCCCGTCAGGAGAGCCGTTTTGATGGTTTCGCGATTGGTAGCGCTATCTCAATGGCACTGAGCGCAATAGTCTTTCTTGTGGCAGAGCATGCAGAGCGCGTTTTTAGCTTTGGCCGCCGGACCGTGCGACGACATGAAGTCTTCATTGTGGTCGGCGGGTTTAATATCTGAATGGCAATTCTCGCAGTCGGCTGTCTTGTGGCAGACGGCGCAGCGTTTGAACTGCTTGTTGGCGAGATCGCCGTGGTTGGAAGCGATATCGTCGGCGTGCGGGTACGCTCCGCCGCCGTGGCAGGTGTCGCAGTAAGACTTCGCGTGGCAGCCTACGCATCTGGCTTTGTTAGCGCGCGCTTCCGGGCCGTGCTTCATTTTGAAGTTAGCCTTCTTGTGGTCGGCAGGTTTGGATTTCTTGTGGCAGTCGTCGCAGAACTTCTGGTCGTGACAGAACGAACATTGGGTGGACTTCTCGGCGGCTTCCTTGCCGTGCGTTTTCAGATAGTCCTTCGGATGCGGGATAAGCGAATGGCACGCCTTGCACTTCTTTCCTTCGATATTGTGACAGGCGTTGCAAAATTCCACATTGCCGGCTGCGTCCGCTTTATGGTTTTTGACATAGCCTTTTGCGGAGTGAGAAGCGGGCGGATTCTTTGCGTGGCATTTATCGCAGAAGTCGCTTTTGTGGCACTTGGTGCACTCGGAGGGATTCTTTCGAAGAATCGGGCCGTGATTCTTCAGCACTTCCTCGGGGTGAGGCAGCGCGTATCCGTGGCAACTCTGGCAGAGGGGAGAAAACTTCATGTTGCCGTGGCAGGCGATACATGACGCCTCTTCTTTTTTCGCCTGTTTTGTGTGGTTCGTTCTCCAGTCCGCTCTATCATGATATTTAAATTTCTTGGAATCTCTGACGTGGCATTTCTGGCAGAATTCGGTGGCGTGGCAGTTGCCGCAGGACTCCTTGAGGGCTTTCGACTTGTCTTTTGAAAGCCTCTGGATCGAAGTCTGATGGCTGACTCCCCACGTGCTGTCGTGGTATCTGTATATTTTTTTCTGGTGGCAGGTTATGCAGAAGCTGTGCGTGTGGCAGTCGCGGCATTTCTGATTCTCTTTTTTTGCGACCATCGGGTGGGTGTAGCTCCAGCCCTTGGCATGGTCGTCAACCATCGTCTTGTGGCACTCGCCGTTATTGCAGTAATCCACGGTGTGGCAAGCCGCGCAAGACGCGTTTGTGCGCTGTCCGGGCTTGTCAACGTTGAAGAATTTGCCGTGCTCGTCCCATTTATTTGTGTTTTTGTCATGCGCCCATTTAGCCTGATGGCATTCGTTGCAGGAATCGTAATGGTCGTGGCATGCCAGACAGCTTTTCGGGTCGGCCTTGTATTCGTTGATGTGGCGCGCCACCATTCCGGGCTTATGCGGCGCGGCGGAAACGTGACACGCGTAACAATATCTGCTCTCGCAGTTTTCGGGGTCGATCGTTTCAAGTCCCTCGACATGGGAATCTATCCATTCCTGCGTAAAATGCGCGCCTATGTGCGGCGTCGGAACCTCGCAGGCTTCGGGGTCCGCTTTCGGTTTCTGCTTGCAGCCGGTTCCCGCGAAAACTACCAGCGCCGCAAGCGCGCATACCGCCAGTTCTTTCATTCTCATAGGTTTTCGCATATCTCTCATGCTTCCTTGTTTAGGTTTTTGCTTCGTGAAACCTTGAACGCGTTCCGGTTGTTCTGTAAAGTAAAGAAAGGAGACTGACCATGCCCAGCGAACAGGGAATCGTGATTAGCACAAGCTCGCGGAAAGCCGTGGTCAGAACGGTAAGGAATGAAGCCTGCGCCGGTTGCGGCGGACAGAGCATGTGCTCGGCGATGGGAGGCGGCAAGATAAATTTCGTCGAGGCCGTCAACAAAGCCGGAGCCTCCAAAGGCGACCGCGTTCTGCTTGAAATATCCGACTCCGCTTTCATGACAGGCTCTTTCCTGATTTTCTTCGTTCCCATCGTGGGGTTGGTAGCCGGCGTTTTTTTAGGCAGCCACTTCGGCAAAATTTACGGTTGGGACCATAACGCCGCCGCTCTTATTTTCGGGCTTGGCGTTTTCGCCGTCTTTATGTCGGCGATGGTTCTGGTCGGCAACCGCACAGCTTCTAAAAACCCCGCTTACACTCCGACGATAGTCAGCGTGCTGACTCGCGCTAAAGACATGGACTCTGCGGCCACTAACATAGCAGGCGATTCAATCTGCCATCCATCCTGATCCGGGTTCAAGGTTTTCAAGTTTCAGAGCGAACGGCCGGATTCTCCGGGTTTCGCAAAAAAAGCTTATGTACATGCGGCTATCGTCGCCGCAGACGCATCCGAATTTAAGAAACTTCGATCAAATCCCTGCTATAGCAAAGAACGCCGCACTGTAGGCAGCGGTCCGCCTCGTAAAGAGCCACGTCTTCGGCTAGACCGAGAGCGCATTCCTGAAAATCCTTGTTTCTGATATCCGGCTCGACTTCTGGCATCGACACTCTGGCTTTGTATGTTACACCCGTGACGGATGGCAGACAGCTTTCCGGGATGTTCTTAATAAGAGCTTCGGGCGGAGCTTTCAGCTCAGCTTCCGGATCGAAGTAGAGATGCATGGCTCGTGCGGCGCGTCTTCCGTCTCCGATGGCGGACACCACAGTGAGCGGACCGTTGTAACAGTCGCCGCCGGTGAAAACGAACGGAGCTTTTGTCTGAAGAGTGCCGGGGTCGGCTACGATTGAGTTCCATCGGGTCTTTTCGACCTTGCCCTTTAATTCGGGGTCTGATTCGAGGAAGCTGACATCCGGGGCCTGCCCGATCGCCGCGATTATGTTGTCCACTTTGATGACCTGTTCGGAACCTTCGATCGGCACAGGGCTTCTGCGGCCGCTGGCATCCGGTTCTCCGAGCTTCATCTTGAGACATTCAATGCCGACCAGTTCGCCTTTTTCATCCGTGACGACTTTCGTGGGAGCGACGAGGAAATGGAACTTCACTCCTTCGTGAATCGCTTCTTCGACTTCGTAAGGCTCTGCGGGCATCTCGGCGCGAGTCCTTCTGTACACCACCATCACTTCTTCGACGCCCATTCTGACCGCCGTTCTCGCGCAGTCCATCGCGGTGTTTCCGCCGCCGATTACCGCCACCCGCTTGCCGAGCTTCATCTTTTCGCCGACATGCATAGTCTCAAGAAATTTTATCCCGTGAATAACGCCCTTGGCGTCTTCGTTCTCGACTCTCATCGGCGAGCTTTTCCATGCGCCGATCCCAATAAACACGGCGTCGAACCCTTGGTCGGTCAGGTCTTTTATGGTGAAGTCCCTGCCGAACTTGACGTTCAGTTTGACGTCCACTCCCAAATCCAAAATGTGCTGGATTTCCTTGTCGAGAATCTTTTGTTTGGGCAATCTGTATTCGGGGATGCCGTATCTAATCATGCCGCCGAGTTCGGGCATCATGTCGAATATGGTCGCGCCGTGGCCGAGTCTGCGCAAATAATACGCGCATGTCAGGCCGGCCGGGCCGCCGCCAACGATGGCGACTTTTTTGCCGCTTTCCGGGTTCCTGTCCACAGGATAGAAACCCGCGTTCATTTCTAGGTCGGCCGCGTAGCGTTTCAGATGGTTGATCGCCACCGGCTCGTCCGCGTCCTTTCTGCGGCACTGGTGCTCGCAGGGATGCGGGCACACCCTGCCCACGCTCAACGGCAGCGGGTTGCGCTCTTTTATCGTCTGGATCGCTTCTTTATATCTCTTGTGTTTGATGTGGTTGATATATTGCGGAATGTCAATCTGGGCTGGGCATGTCTGCCTGCACGGCGCGAGACAGTCGGAAATTTTGTTGAAGCTCAAAAGCCTTTCGGTCATAGACTGCAATTCGAGAACGTGTTTGGGGCATAGAGCTACGCAAGCGCCGCAGCCGGTGCATACGACCGGGTCGATTACCGGCAGGCCTTCGGCTCCCATCTTTATCGCGCCGAACGGACAGTTCTTCGCGCAGGTTCCGAGGCCGATACAGCATCTGTCGCAGTTGCGAGCGCCCTCCCACATTGCCACCGCCGAGCGGCAGTCCTGAATTCCCTGATATTCATACAACTTGTCTATTCTGTAGCCTGCGCGGCATTTCAGGATTGAGACCTGCCGCTCTTTAGCTTTGACTTCCATGCCCATGACTTTGGCCACAGCGGCGGCTGAAGCCACTCCGCCCGCCACGCACACGTCCACGCCCGCTTTACCCTTCACGACCGCTTCCGCGGCTGCGGAGCAACCGGCGAAACCGCATCCGCCGCAGTTCGCGCCCAGCATGGCGCCTTCCACTTCGGCTATGCGCGGGTCTTCGTAAACATAGAATATTTTGGACGCCGCGCTCAACAGAACTGCCGCAGCCAGCCCCAGCCCCAACATCACAGCCGTCGCCTTCAATATCGCGCTGATTACTTCAGGATCCATTTTTCATCTCCCGCAAGTTAGCTTTGCATTCGGCCCCGCGTCTCTTGGGGCCGTGTTTCTGCCTTCTTCACACCATTCCGAGAAAGCCCATGAACGAAAGAGCTATCAACCCCGCCGTCACAAGCCCTATTGCAGTGCCAGAAAAAGCTTTTGGAATAGGCGCGGTCTCGAATCTCTCTCTGATCCCCGCGAAGAGCACCAGAGCAAGCCCGTATCCGACCGCCGACGCAAATGAGAAAACTATCGACTTCACCAAATCATATTCGTTATCAATAATTATTACGCACGCGCCTAAAACCGCGCAGTTTGTTGTTATAAGGGGAAGAAAGATGCCGAGCGCTTTGTACAGCGGCGGCAGCGCCTTTTTCATGAACATTTCCACGAACTGAACCAGAGCCGCTATCACGAGAATGAACGCTATCGTCCTCAGATATTGCAAATTGAACGGGACAAGCAGATATTCCCATGTCAGCCAAGACATCACTGCCGCAAGCACCATAACGAAGACAACCGCGAAAGCCATCCCCATGGCTGTGTCGACCTTCTTGGAAACCCCGAGGAACGGGCAGTTGCCCAAGAACTTAGCGAGCAGGATATTGTTTACGAATATTGCGCCTATAATCATTAAGATATATTCGTTCATGTCCGACCTCTTAAATTATTTTTTGCCCACAAGACTCATAAGCCCGAGAATCACTCCGAGGCAAACGAACGCGCCGGGAGCTTTAATCATGAACTCGAAAGGCATGTAAGACGCCGGCATAACGGCAAAACCCCATATTGATCCCACCCCGAAAAGCTCTCTCAATGCCCCGAGGAATGTCAGCGCAATTGTGAAACCGATTCCTATGCCGAGTCCGTCCGCGAATGAATAAAGAACTCCGTTTTTCGCCGCGAAAGCTTCCGCTCTTCCAAGTATGATGCAGTTGACCACTATGAGCGGAATGAATATGCCGAGAATCTGATAAAAAGGAAACACATAAGCTTTCATCATCATCTCGACTATTACGACGAACGATGCAATAACAAGGATGTAGGCGGCAATACGAACCTTGCTCGGTATGACTTTCCGCAGCATTGATATCAGCACGTTGGAGCAGACCAGAACGAAAGTGGTCGCCATACCCATGAAGAATCCGTTTGCAGCGGCCGCAGTCACGGCTAGTGTGGGGCATAATCCCAAAACAAGCTTAAACGGCGGGATTTCCTTCCATAATCCTTTGATAAACTCCTGATAGAATCTCATATTGGCCACCCGATATTATTTAACTTCTGAGATGATCTTGTCGCCGTTGTCCCTAATAATGCCAATAGCGTCGTTTACGGCTTTACAAACCGCCCTAGATGAAATGCTAGCTCCCGTTACCGCGTCTATCCCGCCGCCGTCGGCTTTGAGAGCCAAGGTTACATCCAACGGAACGTTCTTGAACTGATCGATGAACTTAGGCTCTTTTGTCCTTGTGCCAAGTCCGGGAGTGTCGCTCATTGTGGTTATACTGACGCCAGACAACCTTTTCTTCTCTATGTCGTAACCGACCATCGCGCCTAGATCGCCGCCATAGCTGCTCGCAAATGTCTCTAACGCGATAGCCAGCAGCTTGCCGTCTTTTTTCGCTGGATACACGGTTATCGTTTTCGCCGAATCTCCCTCGCCAATAGCAACCTCTATTTTGTCTTCGACAAGGCTGTTGTCGTAAGCTGGAAGAATACTTTTAAGGGCAGGTTCTTTAAGATACTGGAATTCGGCGGCGGCTATGGGCTTGGCGGTAATATTATTGATGTAGCTGAGAGCCGCGCCCGTAGTGGCCGAAATGATTGAAAGCACAACTATCATTTTAATAATATCACGCATCGGCGGCCGCCTCCTTGCTCTTTTTGGGAAGCCCCAGAATGGGCGGCCTTATCCTGTCGAAGAATGGAACAAGAAGGTTCATCAGGAGAATGGCAAACCGCGCCGAGCCGTTTGCGTGAGTCCCGTGCGTCCTTATCACTATCGTAAGAGCGGCGCAGCAGAGTCCGAACAGCAGCTTTCCCCATTTAGTGTTCGGGCTTGTGGTGTGTTCGGGCGCCAAGAAGAAGATACAGAACAGCGTCGTCCCGGACACCAGATGGAACAGAGGAGAAGCGTACATCGTCGGGTCAACCGCGTGATAGATGCCGCCGAAAATAAATATACCGGCAATGAATCCTGCGGGGACCTGCCAAGAGATGATGTTTCTGGCGATTAGGAACACGCCGCCTATAACCAGAGCCAGTCCCGCCACCGAGCCTATTCCGCCCGGCTGAAAGCCCAGAAAACTGTCCAGAAGGCTGAACTGGCCTGACATCTGCACGCCATATCTCTTCATTATTTCGATTGTGGTCTGAGCGGGAAGCGATTCCGCGATTCCGCCCCAGAGCGTGTGGTTCGGGCGGGGCCATTTGTTGATCAATCCGGGCCATGACAGCAAGAGGATAACCCAACCCACTATCACCGGGTTGAAAGGATATGCGCCCAAACCGCCGAAGAGCATTTTTCCAATAACGATGGAAGAACCCACGCCGACAACGATAACCCACCACGGCACATCCGCGGGAAGCATCAAAACCAGCAACAAGCCCGTCAGCGCCGCGCTTCCGTCAGCAAGAGCGCTTGCAGGTTTTTTCAGAGCGCGAAGCATGAGGTACTCGAACACAACCGCCGCGGCCACAGCAACCGCGATAGCTCGGACGGCTCCGGCCCCGAACATATACACGCCCACTGCGGCGGCCGGAATCAGCGCGATTATCTGGTTGTGCATTGTCCGCGCTATCGAGTTCCCGCCGTGTATGTGCGGCCCGACATCGACAATCAACCCGGATGACTTCATAACATGTTCCCTTTCCTCGGCAGCTTCATCTGCTGCTTGGCGTTCTGGAAATACTGGAGCATCGGCCTGCGAGACGGACAAATATATCCGCAAACACCGCATTCAAGACAGGCCGTTATGTGTTTTTTGACTATTTCATCGAAAACCCTGAACTGGCAGTGCCGGCTAAGCATGTTGGGCTGCAGGCGCGCTGGGCAGAACTCCACGCACGCCCCGCAGTTGATACAATTGTTTTCTGCTATCGGCACCAGCTTGTCTGCCTTCAGCGCCACTATCGTATTGACGCCCTTCGTAAGCGGCATATCGAAGGAGAACTGGGACTTGCCTCTTATCGGGCCGCCGAAAACCAACTTCTTAATTGGAGCTTCAGGAACGTCGCAGAACTTCAGGATATCTCTCGCGGGCGTGCCTATCAGCGCGTCCACCGTCTGCGGCGGCGTAACGGCGTCTCCCGCCACAGTCACTATCATGCTCGTCTGCGGTATGCCGTCCCTAACCGCCTTCAACGCGGCGATGGCCGTCCTCAATGGAATCACAGCCACCCCTACCGACATCGGAGACGCTCCGGCGGGAATCTCCCGCCCGGTCAGCCTCCACACAGTCAACTCTCTGAGCGTTCCGGGATATCTGCCCGACATTATTTTTACTTCGGCCTCTCCCGACGCGGCTTTTTCCGCTTCTTTCCTCTGAGTGTCCAAACATGCAAGAACTGTTCTTCCGTTGACCCCGGAAAGTTTTTTCATCAGCTTAATCGCTTCGGGCACATCGTTCGACTGCCTTGTAATCATGTATTGATTTATAGATACGATAGGTTCTTCGTCGATTGCCGTCACAATCAGCGTGTCGACGGGCGGCAGAGGATCGCGCCCTACATGGACGACAAGCCGGGACGGACACATATAAGGATTGAATATTGAATGAATAGACGGCGGCGCAGGCCCTTCGCACATAATGCCCATACGCCGTATTCGGTGCAACAATTCCCCATTTGATTTTGACAAATAATCCGGATCGGGCGTCGACTCGACAGGTTTGCGCTTCCCCTCGGTTTTGATAACCACCACAGAGGAAAACCCGCCGTAGGGGTTCGGCTGGCGCTCGATGCCCACAACTTTGCCGTCCATCGGCGCGTGAACGTCCGCGGACATGAAGTCCATCGCCCACCCGATAGTCTGCCCGGCCTTTACCTCGTCCCCTGCTTTCACTACGGGCGCGGCCTCGGCTCCCTCGTGCTGCTTGAGATGGACATACAGGAATTCGGGAGCCGGCACGGCGTTAACCGGCAGCTTGTCCAGATTCTTCGCCGCTCTCAACGGCATTAAAATCTCATACAGAGAATTCAGCATGATTCTCCACCCGGCGTTTCATTTTATACTGCAATATATTTAATATGTATGAACTGTATAAGGGGATATTCAGCGTATTCCGCAGCAGTGTCTTCATTGTTTTTTCAGGCGCTCACCACGCCGTATTGCTAATTGCTATTAGTAATGTGCAAAATTTCACAATTATCTTAATTAACCTAGACAAGATTATCAATAAAAAACGCCGCTGTCAATAAGGTTCCGCTGATTTTATGCGCGCCAAGTTTTTGGCCGGGTTTGAAGGCGCAATATTCCAAGATAGGTCTTCTTATTAAAGAAATGAGATTGGCAGATTGCTTTCAAATATAAAATTTGCGGGGCTTGCGCGGCTTGTTGTATCATATCCCTCAATATCTATTAACAGGAGCGAACAGGCATGCTGCAACCTCAACACGGCAAGGAGAAAAGACTGCCATTCTCTATCAGCGCTATGTACAGCGCCGGAAACATGTCAAGCCAGTTCCTTCAATGGGCTTTCGTCACGTATCTGGTTTATTACTATTCGCCGCCGGACAAGAACGGCCAGTTGCTTCCTATCGGAATAACAACCGCCGTTGTGGCGATCGGCAGATTCCTCGACGGATTTATCGAGCCGCTTACCGGATACTGGAGCGACAGGATGAACACGCGCTGGGGCCGCCGCATCCCGTTCCTTTTGTTCGCCGGGTTTCCGATGTGTCTACTGTTTACGTTGCTGTGGTTCCCGCCCTTCGCGCCGAACACGACAGGCATGATAATCTGGCTAGTCGCTATCTCGACCCTTTTCTGGTTCTGCATCACTCTTGTGTTCTGCCCATATCTGGCGCTGCTCACCGAAATCGCGCACACCAGCTCAGAGCGCATTTTCCTGTCCCAGCTCATGCAGGTATTTCTCTTCGTGGCAACCGGACTCATCATGTATATGCCGACTCTGTTCGAGCCTATCCGCGAGAATCCTCAGATGTTCGTCATCATAGGAGTCCTCGCGCTCGTTTCGATATACACCACAGCGTTCGGCGTCCCCGAAAAGAAGCTGACCAAAAAACGAGAGCCGGAAGAGGCGTACAGCCTTATTGAAGCTCTCAAATGGACTTTCACAAACAAGGCGTTCCTCGTTTACGTCATCAGCTCGCTGTTCCTGCTCCTCGGATTCCAAACCGTTCTGAACGGAATGATATACATTGTAACGGTAATGCTGGGACGGCCGGAATCTGAGCTTATTCTGTTTTTCGGCATAATTCTCGTTTCAACGGTCATCAGCTTCCTGATCATCCAGAAGCTCTCGGCGAAATACACGAAAAAATTCACCTATTCACTCTGCATACTCCTGCTCGGACTTACTCTCCCTCTGGCATATTTCCTCGGATGGGACAGCCTCTTCGGGCTTTCCACGTACCACGTCGCCTGCGTGGTGTTCTTTTTCCTCGGATTCCCGGTGGCCGGAACTGTGAGCCTCGGCCTGCCCATCATAGCGGATATCGCCGATTACGACGCCACTATCACAGGCAGGCGTAGAGAAGCCATCTTCTACGGCGCTCAGGGCATGCTCCAGAAATACACCATCGCCCTCACTTATGTCATTCAGGGTTTTCTTTTCTCGCGGTATGGATATTCGAGCGACAACTTTCTAGGCATACAGTTGCTCGGCCCGGTCACAGGCGCTTTCGTGCTTGTCGGTTTCGTGATATTTCTTTTCTATCCGTTGAACGAGCGCACGCTTAAACTGGATCCGGTGGGTTTCGCCAAATTCAGGAAAAACAAATAGAGCCGGACACGCATCGCCGTTCAGAAAATACCAACGCGAGCGTCAATGGTACTTCGCGATGGCTCCGCCCGTGACGAATTCGACCTCGACGTTGTTAAGTTCTTTCTTCCTGTACGGACGGTCGATCGCTCGCCTGACAGAGGGCGTGATTTCAGGGTCGTCCAGCGCGAGCGCGAACTTGTAATATTCGAGAGCCTTGTCTCGGAGTCCAAGAAGGTCATAGCATCTTCCAGCCCATAGCCTTGATTCGGCCTTTAGCTTATTCTGCCTGTAGTTCGGCGCGGCGTTAATTTCCAAATGCGCGAGCGCTTCCTTGAATTCGCCCTTTTTCAGAAGCAGAATTCCCGCGACGCGGTGGAAGATAGGTTCGTCCGGAAGAATTTCGGCGGCGCGGCGAAGGGATTTCACCGCTTCCGGGGTGTCAAACAAATCGAGATATTTCGTCCACGCGTCTTCATAAAGTTCGAGGGCTTCGCGTTCGGTTTCGTTCAGATGCCCCCCGCCGGGCAGGTCTTTTTCCAGAGGAGCGGCTGCGGCGTCTCCAGCAAAAAGCGCGCTTAACTTGAATCCGAGGAACTTATCGCTTTGGCAAACCGGGAACCTTCCGCTCGCGATGTATATCTCGTCTTCGTCTGGAAGATAGACCAGAGAATTGGCGTTGTTGGATGCGGCCACGATATCTCCAACCACTCTCTTGCGACGCTCGAACGGATCTGTGTTGTCGCTCATTATCGAGACGGCGTCCTCTGGAGTCAGAGAGCCATGTTTCTCCTGCAGTATGTCATATATGCGCGACAGCCGCGCGTTGCTGTGCCTCTTCCACGCGGTCGGGGCCGTCTCCTTCTCTTTCATCTGATCGGTGATGTAATGATTCGTGCGCGCCAACACATCGTCTTTCGGGTCAAGGGTCTCGAAGCGGTTTGCGGAGAACCCGACCACGCGGGCGTCGCGTGCGCGCGAATCGACCACCAGAAACGACAGCCCCACCGTCCGCTTGCCGCGTGATATTATGTTCACGACGTCGTCCAGCCTTTGCGCCGTCTCCATTATCTCGATTATCATCGGGTACAGCAGCCTGCCGCGCACCGTCACGTCCTTCGTGAAGTTGGTGAACGGCAGAACGGCTATCCCGGCGCTGTTTATGCCGAACGCGCCGAACGGAATGCCTAATGCTCCGAGCCAGATATAAGACTGCGCGTCATCGGGATTAAGAACGAGTACCGTTTGGTGTTTGTCCCAGAGGCCGCGTCCGAAAAAGTCGAAGTTCCTGCCAACTATGCAGCGGCCGCCGGCGGTTGCGCTGCCGCGCGCGAAGAATCCCGAACATCCCGGCATAGCCATTGGCGCGAACGACCTGCCCGCGAGGTAATGCAGAGAATCGGCGAAGAGGGTGAAATTTGCGGCCTCTCGCGGCGGTATTCCCGCTTTCGCCGCGTACGCCCTAAGAAAACCGTCGAACCTGTTGCCCTTGTCGGAGGCAAACCTATTGAAGAGGGAATACAGCGCGCCGGCAACCATCGGCGGCAGCGATTTCGATATGTCCGCCGCGAAACTGTGCGCGATGAGCCTTTCCGGCAGATTCCGGTAGTACGCTATCATCGCGTCGCCCACTATGCCCGACGAAAGGTCGAACATCTGTTCGCCCATAGCCTCGTATGAGCCTTTCAGAGACATCAGATAAATGCCTTTGATTCTGTCCAGCCTGCCGCCGCCGGATTCCGCCGGCATTCCTATCTTCATGTCGCCTTCCGCCATCCTGATTTGTCCTCCACGTTTCCTCTTTCGATTCCCGTTATTATAGGAGGTTTGGCGTCCATCCGCAAAAAAATGAAAAGTTGCCCTCCGGCCATTTCATAACAACCCCTGTTATTTAAAAACAGGTTTGCATTGTTGAGCCGGACTGTATAATAAAAAGACGATGAGCGGATCGGGATTGACATTCGACGGTTTTCGCGCGGCTTATGTCGCGGGCGGCCCCGGCTGTCTTGAATTCGTGAAGAATCTGTTTGCGCCTCAAAACATTAATGAACCGGCGTTTTCGTTCGCCGGAGACGCGGCCCGCGTCAAGGCTCTGGCGGAAGCGAACTTCAACTTCGCGGTATACCCTTATTTCCTCGGACAGCCCCCGGAATCATCGGGCGCGCAAAAGGACTCGTTCGCAGCTTTCGCGGAATCGGCGGCTGCCGCCGGAATCGAGACGATAGCGCTTGTCGTATCCTCCTCATACGCGCGCCGGGACGGTTTCAAGAGCGCTCCATGGGCGGCAAGGTTGCCCAACGGCAAACACGCGATGTATTCGCGAGCAGGCCGACGCGCTCTCTCATGCTGGGTCTCCGAGGAATGGATTGAAACCCTGAGAGTCAACGCGACTGAGGCTCTCTCCGCGGGAGCTTCCGGCGTTTTTATGGATTTTCCATGTTTCGGCTCCGCGCCGATTATCATCGGAGACGCTTTGGCGGGCGCGGCCGGCTGCCACTGCCCGGCATGCCGCGCGGCTTTCAGGAGTCATCTCGAAGAATCCGGGTCGAAACCTTTTTCGATACCGGCGAAACCGTCGCTCTCGGACGACCGATTCGCGATTTATTCCAAGTGGAGGGCGGGCGTGGTCTCCTCCGCGCTGGATTCGACGATGTGCGCCGTCAAAACAGCCGACCCCGCCGCGCTGTTCGGTGTCGTCGCGCCGCATATCGCCCACCTGCCCTCTCTTCCGCTATTCGGGCTGGCCCCCGCATGGGCGTTGTCTAAACCGAATATCTGCTGCGTCGAAAGACATTCATATATAACATTCGGGCGCGAAGGATTGTTTTACGAATCGCCGGGCATCCGCGCGCTGCAGGCTTGCTCGCGTGGAACGCTCGTCGCTTCGCTTGCCTATCCGTTCGGCCCCGCGCCTGACATCCCGGCTCCCTCCGAGAGGGCGGCCGCCACAGTCGCCGCCGCTTCCGCCTGCGGCGCTTCGGCTCTAATCCGCGCAGCTGAATACCGCGACGATCCGTCTTCTGACAACATCGGCTGCTCCATCACCGACCCCGCATTCGCGGACAGGCGAGATGCGCTCGCCGCCATTTACAACTTCATCGACAAAAACGCCGACGTTTTCGAAGACGCAGCGCCTGTGGCAAGAGTCGCGGTTCTATACTCTCTCAAAGCCGTCGAAGCCGCGCCTTCTTTCGTTCAATCTTTTTTTCGAATATACCACACTCTGACTGAAACGCAGATTCCGGTTCTGCCGATTGAAGCGTCGCGCATCGGAGACGCTGGCGCGCTGGAGGGCGTCCAAGTCGTCATCTCGCCCTCCCCCGCCGCGCTCGAAGACGCCGCCGGACTCGACCTCGCTTCACTCTTCAATGGCAAGCGTTTGATTTGCAGCGGAGCAATCCCGGAATGCGTTTCTGGCGCGGACGCCTCTGAAATCGACCCTACATTCATGGATATTGAATTAAGCCGCTGGGAGCGCATGTCCAAGGGCCGCGCGGGGCGCGCGCTTCTCGCCCGCCTCTCTGGAGAAGCGGATATTTTCGGAGGGTTTCCACTAAGCCGCAGGGCAGGACTCCCCGCCTTTCCCTTCCTTTGCTCTCAATCCATGAGCGCCCTGTGCCCACCACCGAAAAACTGGAAAATCCTCTACGACGCCGTTTCAAATGCTTTGAAAGCGTTCCCCCCGGATGTCGTAATCGAATCCCCCGCCTACATACATGTCCAAGAATGGAAAAAAGGAACATCGTCAATTTTCCATATCGTGAACCTGCTGTCGGACACTAAGCTGCCGGACCAGATAGCCCTCCGGTTCCCCGTTCCCGTTTCAGCCCGCGTTATCGATTCGGATAAAAACAAAATCACATACGTCAGCAACGAAACCAGCGTCTATGCTCAACCCCGCCCCTACCAGATAATCGAAGTTAAAAACAGATATTAACCCGAAAAAACCGATAGAAAGGTTTTCGCCTTCGGCGATTGGGCGAAAACAATTCCAAACGATTGTTCGGTTTCAGTCTTTCTTAGCTTCTTGCGCGGGTTTTTCTTCTTTCTTTTCTTCCGGAAGCCAAAGGCATTGCTCGGCGTCGCGTTTGCATATATTGAGAATGTGGTCGATCGGGGTCGGCGTTTTTTCGTTGAGGACATATCCCGCAGGCGGCTCCACCGGCCTGCAATAGTGCGGATTGAGAAAACAGAAGTTAGTTATTTCGGGGTCCTGCTTGAAAGGTTTCGGAGCCTCGGCCTCGGCTTTCTTCTCTACTGATTTATCTTTCTTATTCGCCTCTTTTTTATTCTTCTCTTTTGAATCTGTGACATTTTCCTCATTAGCTTCCGGCGCAACCTTGTCCAGTTCAGTAACCGGAGGAGAATTCTTTAATTTTTCATCTTTTGATTTCGATGGGTTGGGCATTCCAGTCCACGGACGGCATTTTTCAGGAAATTCAGTGCAGTATTCCATCTTCTGTTGGACGACGACGGCGTTTCTATCGCCGGGGACAATCTCCACCCTCGGTCTTTCAGTCGGGGAAACGCACTGTCCGGGATCGGCGGCTGTCTCGGCAAACGCAGACGCGCCTGTCGTCATTACCGCGACAGCAATCGCCGCCGAAGTTAGAAACAGTCTAATAATCGATGTCGTTTTCATTATTTCCCTCCGCGCATATATATTTATTTTAACGGCGGCACACAAGAAATCAAATGCGAAAACGACATCCATTCAAGTCGAAGCGACGATTCATGCGAAACTTCCACTGAGACGCCCGTGTCATCTGTTAATGAACGTTTTGAAACCCGCTTCGCGCAATTGGTTCACTATCTTTGCAATCGTGTCTTCTTCCAGCGCTCCGAAGTTGCGGTATTCCCCGCCTCTGCCTATCTTCTGCCACTTTGTCGCCGCCATGCTGTTGTACGGCATAAGGTGAACCAGCCCGCGATATCCGTTGCGCATCAGCAATACGGCGGCTCCTTCTATGGATGTTTCGTCCGTGTTGACTCCGGGGATGAGAGGTACGCGCGCTATCAAGGCGCTTTCGCCTTTTAATTGAATCAGATTTGATAGGTTCCTCTCAACGACTTCGAGGTTCGCGCCTGTAAGCTCCTTGAGAATGCCGGGATCGGGATGTTTTATATCAAAGAGAACTAGGTCGGCAAGCTCAGCGAGGCGGGAGACTAGAGAGTTGTTGAACGCGCCGCAGGTTTCGACTGCCGAGTGAATGCCCCTTTTTCTGAATTCTTCTAAAAGGGCGAACAGGAAGTCCGGTTGAGCGGTCGGCTCGCCGCCCGACACAGTGGCGCCGCCGCCGGACTCATCATAGAACGGCCTGTCCGCCTCGACCGCGTCGGCAATTTCCGCCACTGTGGCGACTCTTCCGATGATTTCCATGGCGCCGGTTTCGCAGGCCGCCGCGCAGGCTCCGCACGCAGAGCACTTTCGCGGGTCTCTTACAACGGCGCGTTTTTTCATCGCGAGCGCGCCTGCCGCGCAAGCCTTCACGCACGCGCCGCACGCGGCGCACTTCTCGCCGAAATATGACGCCTCCTCCCGCGCCGACTGTGATTCCGGGTTGTGACACCACGCGCACTTCAGCGGGCATCCCTTCAGGAACACCGTCGTCCTTATGCCCGGCCCGTCGTAGAGCGCGTACCTCTGTATGTCAAATATCAAGCCTTTTATTTCCACTCCGCAGTCATTCATGCTCAACTCCGCCTCACGAATGTTCCGAGCGCGAGATAATCTCATTCTGAATCTCTCGTCCAAGCTCGGTGAAATAAGCGCTGTATCCGCCGACTTTCACAATGATGTCCCTGTGCGCGCCGGGATTTTTCTGAGCGCAGCGGAGCATCTCGGCGGAGGCTACGGTGGGTTGAAGCTGCTCTCCTCCGAGCCTGAAATATGTCTTTATGAGGGAAATCCATTTGTCCCGCGTCTCGTCCGAACCGCCTATGGCCGAAGGATGAAGTCTTATGTTTGCCGCGCATCCGAGGACTTCCGTGAAATCGATGGCGGCGATGGATTTCAGGACTCCAGTCGGGCCGTTCTTCTCCACATTGTACGGATTGCAACTCGCGGCGAAAGGCATCCCGGCGCGGCGTCCGTCCGGCGTGGCAAGCGACATCCTGCCGTCTATCGTGTGCGCCGTCATGCTATTAATGAAAGGAGCAAGGAAACCGCCCTTGTATGTTTTGTGTTTTTTCAGTTCCCGGAATATATGGTTTGTCACGCTCCGGGCAATGTCGTCCGACTCCGGGTTTCCGTTACCCCATTTGCCGGGAAGCGACAAAACAGCCGTCCTCACGCGCCGATGCCCTTTGAAGTTGTCGTCCATCGCCCTAATCAGGCGCGCAAGAGAAAAAAGCCCGCGCTCGAACACAAGCTTCTTGATGGTGAAAAGAGAATCTGTTACATTCGCGACGCTGCTCATGAGCAGAACGCCCTCGACGCCTCCGTCCGCTCCGCCTTCCGTCATGTCTTTCATCGAGTCGAGAGTTTCTTTCAGGAAAAGCGAGATGTTGGGAGCGGGCAGGATTCGGGCATAAACGGCGTCTCGGGCGCGGGCGGCGGCGGCGATCTTGGCGATTTCGTTGTCGAGTTGAGCGAAAAAAGCGCCGAGCAACTGTTCAAATGATTTGAACGAGTCCGGCGCGCCCGTCCGCAATCCCGCGCCTTTGACAATTCCCGCGGCAGTCTTCGTGTCGCCATTGCGCAACGCCATGTCGAGCGCGCGGCACAACAGTATCGACGAGAAGCCCTCCCCTCCCGTCCTGCCAGCGACCGCCATGTCAACGCACCCGGTTATCGCGTAGTCGTTCGCGTCCTCCTCGGAAAACCCGCTCTTTACCATTGCCGCGAAGCAGATCTCGTCGTTCATCATCGACACGCTGGAAACGCATCTTGAATGAATCTTCGCCGTTTCTCGGCAGAGTTTTTCAGGAGACCGGGGGTGAAGTCTGACCACGAAGTTGAGAGAGGCCTTCGAGCGCTCGGCGGCTTCCAGCATTATGTACGTAAGCTCGTTCGTCGCGTCTTCTCCGCTTCTCGTCAGGCCGCCGAGAGTCACCGGCTCAGAGCCTTCGTATCTTTGAGTGAACTCCGCCGTCAGGCTGGAACCCGGCCGCATGTTGTGGCTCATCACTTTCAGGAAAAGCTCTTCAAGAATCTCTCGCGCCTCATCGCCGCTTATCTCGCCCCGCTCAATGTCTCTTCTGAAATAGGGCAGAAAAATCTGGTCCAGACGCCCCGGCGCGTGAACGTTGAACGGCATGGCAAGGTCGGAAATGTTCTTCAGAGTCCAGAACGACTGAACCACCTGCCTGAACGAACGAGCGGGATGAAGCGGCGCAACCCTGCAGTCGGCTAGCGATTGCGAGAGAAAAGCGCGCCCCCGCTCGTCTCCTGCCTTGCCAGCCCGGTTCAGCGCCGCTTCTACGGCGGCGGAAAGCCTTTCTGCGAACGCCACCGCCCCGTCTAGCGCGGTCTTTGCAGTTCTAAGAAAATCCGCCTCGTTCGCCGGACCGTTTGCCGCGCGGCGCATTCTGTCTTTGACGTCCTCCCGCATGGCCAGCAGCCCGCGCGACATCGCCGTCTCATAATCGAGAACGAGATGCCCCTGCCATGTCCCGATCGCGGCGGCGGGCGAGATTATCGTGACTTCCCGCGCGGTGGCCGGCAAAGCATCGATGAACTCCGAAAAACTATCCGGACATAGACGCAGCGCGGCCACATCCCGCCTTACTATGTCGGCGGCGGTTTTACCGCGCCAGTAAGGAAGTATGTCTTCCAGCAATTCTCTTCTGTCTGCGCTTCGTATCCTGTACGGGTTTACCCTGCGTTTGTCTATCGTGGCGCTCCCGAGAGAGGGCGGAGGAACATCGAACTTCGCGGCGGAAACCGCTGTGCCGACTATATCCGGGATGGAATAGTTGCGCGCCGCGAAACGGACAAACTTCAGAGCCGATTCCACCTTTCGTTTCGCCATCGCCGCCCCGTCAAGCTCCACTTCAAGAGTCTGATTAAAAAGCCCGCGCTCAATGTCTATCGGAATGCCTACGTAGTTCTCAGTCCACGCGCCTGCGATCCTGTCCGCCGCGTCCACATGAATTTCCATTTTTTCGAATACGTTTTTCATTGCGAGAGCGACGCGCGACCCTGAGGATATTTTCTCGCTGTCGGTTTCCCTGCGGCTTTCGGTGTATAACCGCGCCCTCTGGATGGATATGAAAGGGGTTTCCGTCCGGTATCTCTCGCGTATGCGAGCGATTCTGTCTTCACAATGCGGTTTGCTCATTTTGCTCCCGCCTTTCGAGTCTTGCCCTTTCTTTTTTCAGGAGACTGCGCTCGCTTAGCCAAATCCTCCATATCCTGCCGCATACGCTCCTCTACTATTGCCGAGGCGGCGCGCTCGTCCCCGGATTCAATAGCGTCCACAAGCCTCAGATTCAAATCCCTTATGCTCTCTCTCCGACCTTCGTCTAAAAGGGAATACATCGGGCGGAACGTCGCAAACATGCCTTTCATAGTGTTTATCAGGCAGACGAAAGCGCCGTTTTTGGAGGCGAGCGCGATAGTCAGATAAAAATCGTAATCCCACTTTCCGCTTAAAAGCTCCGGCGAGCCGTCGGGCGGACACTCTCCGGCCACGCGGCGCAACTCTTTGATGTCAGACGCATCCGCGCGCCGCGCCGCAAGCGACACGACCATTGCAGACATAAGCCTTCTGGCCTCGTCCATGCCAAGAAGAAGCTGCGGCTCAAGCTCCGCTCCCCTCCCCGCCTGAAAATTTATGAAGTCCAGATTCGCTTCGCGCCTGAAATCCCTGACGTATATACCATCGCCCTGCCGCACCGCCGCCAGCCCCATGTTTTCCAGCCTGCGCAACGCCTCGCGCAAAGACGTCCTTGTGATGGACAGGCTCTGCGCCAGTTCGCGTTCCCCCGGCAACCGCTCTCCCGGTTTAACCTCTCCTGAGACAATCATGTCCACAAGCTGCGCGAGCGCGTCTTCAGAAATCCTGTTCTTGGGAACAGGGCGAAACACGAAGGCTGCGGACGGGTTAGTTTGCATTTTTCACCAATGCAAGCTGAAATCGAAGAAAGGGATGAGATACGAGGCAAATCGAGCGAGAATGAGGGAGCATACTGTTTCGTATGTGACCGAATTCGAGTCGATGATTCAACGACGTAGATCGCCCTTTGTTCGATTTTTCGGATTTTTCACATGAAAAATCCGGGTTGGAATGCTCCGAGATGAGGATGGATTCATTTGATCGCATAAGCTCCTCGCAGTGGTACACTGGTTCTACCAATTCTATTTTACTTGAATGTTCCAACGACGTCAAGCGCCCCGCCGCTCCCCTCTCGTTTCCAATCGACCAGTCAGTCCGCTCGGAAACTTTATCAGATAAAGCATGTTGAATGCGGAGCCTCGGAGGGCAATAATAAATGATATGAGAAAGATAGCGCGCGCCATAATAGCGATAGCGGCCGTTTGGGCGATTGCAAGTCCCTGCGTTTGCGCGGAGCGGGCGGAACCCGCCGCGGTCGCGCAGAAGGACTCTTTTATTTTCGCTCGCTCGACAGAGAATCAAGAAGAAAACCTGTGGCAGTGGCGCGAAGGAGCCAAGCTTCAGCCTGTGACCTCCGGGAAAGGAGTCGGCAGGTTCGTTCTGGCTAATAATCCTCCCGCCGTCGTTTATCAGGTTCCTATGGGAGAGCCGAACCCCTATCAAAGATATGGGCTGACATATAAGTCGCTAGCCGTCGGCGATGCCGAAGTTTCCGATCCTATAGTCATCGACAAACCAGAAAACAATTTGTCCGACCTGAATCAGATTGTGTCGCCGGACGGCTTGCGCGCCGTTTTCACAAGGGTGGACCTCGAAAAGTTCGGGACGGCGGATTACGACGCGGGGCTTTGGCAGTGCAAGCTGGGAGCCGCGCAGAAGAAGACGGAGCTTTTCTGGAAAAGCTCTCAGAAGCATCCCGGAATGATTCACGTGCCTGTGGCATTTTCGCCGAACGGCAAATATCTCGCGGCGCAGCGCACGCCTTTCTCCGCTGGCGATATCGGCGACTCCCTGATTATCGACACGCGGACAAAAACGGTTTACAGGATTTTCACCCGCGCGCGCGTCGAGCTGTGGCATCCGAAAAGCGACAAAATTCTCGCAAGCCGCATCGACGCCTCTTCGGGAAGAAGGATTTTTTTCATCGGCACTCTGGACGTTTCAGATTGGAAGCCCGTCACCCCTGAAGGGATAAACGACGGCGCCCCGGCATTCTCGCCTGACGGCAAAAAACTGGCCGTTCACTCGCGCAACGAGTACGGCGATTCGCTCGGAATCTGGCTGGTGGACGTTCCGTCCGGCTCGCGCAAGAGACTCACCGCTCTGGGCGGGCTTCCAAAATGGTCTGCGGACGGCAAGAAAGTTTTCTTCAGGCGAAGAGACGACTCCACGGAATGGGTTCCTGAAATATGGGTCATCGACGCCACCGGCGGCGAACCCAAGATGCTCGTCAAGAACGGCGACAGGATGAGAGTGGTCTCTTCCCCGTCTGAATCGGGAACTGACGAGGGCGGACGATGATGTTTGGCGGCGGGCGCAGGAAGGCCATCGCGGCAGCTGCGGCGATTGCCTTAGTAGTCAACCTTTCGCAAGTTGGCGAAACCGCAGCCGCCACCACTCTCTCCTCAGTCGAAGCCCGATGCCCTGCGTCAGGAAAGCCCTTCACCGCCGTCGCCGTTCTATCCACTAATTCTCTGGGCGGAACCGACTGGGATTTTCTCGTCCGCCCGGACGGCGCGTATCCTCAACTCTTTTCCATCTGGACTTGCCCATACGACGGATTTTCGGCGTACGCCGAGGATTTCGCTTCGGCTAAAGTCGATCAGTCGCTGCTCGGCAAACTGTCGAAGCCTCCGCTGACGGAAGAAGAGAAATCGTCTCCAGATTCGCAGTGGGCCGTCCCCTTCCATATCAAAATTGACAACGCCGCCATCTATTACGAAAGCATTGGAAAAAACAATAAATTCATGGGAGACATCTATACGCTGGGCGGATGGCTGGCAAGAATCGAGAACGTCAATCTCGGCATCGACAGAGGACAGAGTTTCGCGGACCGGTTGGAATCTCTAGTGCCCGACGAATACAAAGACAAGCAGTTGAAGATGTTCGAAATGTTCTTTGTTTTAGGAAGCATGCTTGAGAGAGCCGCCGATCCGTCCGACCCGGAATACGGCCTTGACATGCTTTTTGCCGCCGAGTTCTACCGTCTGTCAGGAGAGCACCTTATCGCCGAGGAGTTGCTGGACGACATAAGCGATGACTCTTCGCTTGCCAAAGAAGTCGCGGCCGTAAGAGCTCTTATTGGATACGAGAGGAAGTACCAGAAACTGGCGGTAGAGCGATACACCGCAGCGCTCAGGAACCGCGAGATTCCGGGCGAATCCACCTGCGACGTTACTTTCCTTGCCGCCGAATTGAGCCGCAGAATCGGCGATTATGCCGCCGCCTCAAAGTTTTTCGGAAACGTGATGAGAATGGACGAATGTCCTAAAACCGCCAAGGAACTCGCCGCTGAAATAGTTAAATCTGCTGAATTGGACTAACCCGCATTTTTGCAAATGCGAGTACAAAAACGCTCTCGACGAAGCGCTCCTCACGCTTTCCACTTGTCGCCGAAAACACCGTCCGCAGCCGAAGGCGCATACTTCTTAACTATGTCCCGCGTTATAGCGTTCTCTTTAATTATCTCGGAATACATCCGCGCGCTGGGTCGCGGCTTGCGTTTGAGTTCCGGGTCGTCGTGACGGCATTCGATGAGTCCGAACTTTTTGGAAAATCCTTCTTTCCACTCGAAATTGTCTATGAAAGACCACTGCATATAGCCCCGGATGTCCGCCCCGGCATTTATCGCGCGGTTCACCTGAGCGATGTGTTCGAGCAGATATCGCGGCCTTTGCGCGTCGACGTCGTCCGCTATCCCGTTTTCCGTTATGTAAATCGGTTTTTTGAATTTCTCCCAGACATACATAAGGATTTTGTTAAAACCGGGCGGATAAATCTGCCAGCCCATCTGCGTCTTCTCAATTCCCGGCGGAATCGCTTCCATATCGACGAATCCGGTATCCTTTTTTGAAGCGTCGAATTTCAGGGAGTTGCGCATGTAGTAGTTCACGCCGCAGAAATCATAGCTGTCCTTAAGGCCGGGAATGATTTCGCGTCCGAACGGAAACGGCGCGTAACCTGTCGCGGCGGCGTTGTTCCATCCCCTGTAGCTGCCGAATGAAAAAATCCGGGCCATCATCTTTTCATACAAACCGGGCAGTCCGGCGCTTCCGTAAGCCTCAATCCATTGAAACGCGTACGCCACGCCCGCCATAGTCGGCCCGCCGCCGGGCGCTTTCGACACATTGTCGTGAATCAGCTTATATGTCCTCGCGTGCGCATGCATCTGTCGGTTCATCACGAGGCCGTATTCTCTAAAATTCTTATGTTCCGGAGGGAATTCCCCCGCCAGATACCCGGCGGCGGCTGGGACGGACGGCTCGTTGAGCGTCACCCACAAATCCGGGAACTCGCCAAGCTCCTTGACCACTACCTCCGCAAACCTGACGAATCTGTCCACCGCGTCTTCCCGGAGCCATCCTCCGCTTTGAGCGAACCATAGCGGCAAAACCCAGTGATATATGGTCAGGCAGATTTGAATCTTTCTGTCGCGCAGAGACTGCAATATTTTCCTGTACCGCTCCACCGCCGCCATGTCGAACTTGCCGTCTTCAGGCTCGATCTTGGCCCATTCCACGCCGAGCCGAAAAACCTGATATCCGAGATCCGACATCAGGGCGTGGTCTTCCTCATATCGGTTCCAATAATCGATGTTTCGGCCTGTTTTCGTGCCGTCTTTTACTTTCCCCTCCTGCTCGAAACGCCACCAGTCGGACTTGTCGTTGTGGCCTTCAATCTGATGTCCCGCCGTGGCGGTTCCCCAAAGAAAATTTTTCGGAAAATCAAGTCTCTGCGTTTCGCTCATAATATCTCCGTCGGACAGTTATTCGCGGCGCGCGCCGCTCGCAAACAATTATACCGACA
Organism: bacterium ADurb.Bin236; assembly: GCA_002069885.1. Taxonomy (GTDB): domain Bacteria; phylum UBP15; class UBA6099; order UBA6099; family UBA6099; genus UBA6099. The sequence goes on from MWCD01000010.1 coordinate 69,239, forward strand.
ACGGAGACGGAACGCTCGCGGGCAAAAAAAAACCCTCCCGAGGAGGGAGGGATGAAAGAATATTACAAACGAAAACACCCTAGGCTTATCCAAGAGGGATTCATTATCGTCTGAACGGCAATGCGGCTTGAACCGTCGAGCCGCGAGACGATGATTAAGCGTCCCTCGACTGTGCGGTTACTGTAGGAGTTTCAGCACGATCTGCGACTGAATGTTGGACTGCATGAGAGCTGCTGTCGCCGACTGGGCAAGGATGCTGTCCCTCGCCATGTTGGAGATTTCAGCGGCCAAGTCCGCGTCGCCCACTGTGGAGACCACTGAAGCTACGTTGACTTCCATAGAGAGCATAGCTTCGAGATTGCTCGCGATGAGGCTCATGTACTGACCGGTCGTCGCCCTTGCCGTGCTAAGAGCGGTAATCGCCGCGTCCACGTCGTCCATCGCCGCCTGCGCTCCGGCCGCATCCGTGAATCCGGTCTGAGCGTTGCCGGAAAGAGTCGCGAATTCATGATCAGCGTTCGAGCCGATTATGTCGTCGTTAAATGTGTCTGCCGAATTCGGCCCGTATTGAACTGTGACGCCGATAAGATCTCCAGCCAGAAGAGCTTTCTCTCCGAACTTGGTGTTGGCGCTGATGTTATCGATCAGGTCGCCGAGGCCTTCGTATTCCGCGCCGATGGAAGTGATCTGAGCCGAGGTCAAAGTGGCGTCGTTGGCGCCTTTGACGGCCAGTTCTTTCATCTTCACGAGAGCTTCGCCTATGGTGGCGAGAGCTCCGTCAGCCTGTGACAGCATGCTGTACGTCTGTTCGAGATTCATCTGGGCCGCTCTTATTCCGCCGAGCTGAGCTTTTGCAGTGTTGAGAGTTCCGACGCCCGTCGGGTCGTCGGCGGCCTTGTTGATCCGCAGACCTGAAGAAATTCTTTCCAGAGATGTGCTGAGGGAGTTGTTAATCTTCCTCAATCCGTTCAGAGCAACTATAGAATCCGCACCGGTATTAATCCTAGTTAATGACATGGTTTATCTCCTCCTTGTAATGTGAGAGTCTCTGGAGCCACCAGAAACAATTTGTTACCGGGTCGTCCTGACCCGTTAATATGACCTGTCCGAGTCTGAATACCGAACCTCCGTGTCCTTCGCACCTCCCTTTTTTGGCATTATTATTCAGACGCTTTCAGGCGCGCCCGCCCCTCTAGCCAGAGGCGGACGAATTAAGCTTGAATATGAATTCCGCCGCGCGCATATACGCTCCGGCGGCAGGATTATTCTGCCGATGCCTGTAGTATTAAGTTGTCAAGTTTCAATTCCGAGCGCGCCGGGCTTCCGCCTGTCTCGTCACGCGCTCTCCGGGGTTTTCATTATCTGCGCGAGGAGGTCGATTCCGGGAATCTCGGCGCGCGTTCTCGCGGCGAGTATATTCTCCTTTTCAATCTCCTCGTATATTTCTTTCCTATGCACCGGGATGTTTCTGGGCGCGCTTATGCCGAGCTTCACCGTCTCGCCATGAACCGCGATCACCTTGATCTCTATGTGATCGCCGACCATGATGCTTTCTTCGAGTTTTCTAGACAGTACCAGCACCCGGCGTCCTCCCGGCTCGACCCCTTCGGGCCGATGTCAGGCTTTCTACTTAATTTTCTGTTCCAGAGCCGCTTGTTCCTTGCGTTTTATTCCGTCAAGAATCGACTCCCGCACTCCGTACTTGTCAGATTCAGTGAACACCTGTTTCATCGCTCTTGTCTCGCGGTTGATCAACACCGGCCCCCGAAGGTTCGCCGTCATCTTCGTCATGTCCTCAGGGAGAACCACGATGACTATGAGTGTCGCTTCATCGAGGCTCTTAAGTCCGAGTTCTTTTAGCTCGAAACCGCTGATATCCGGGGAATAATCGTGAAAGAACTGATGCGGGTCCACTACGACGAAAGTTACTTCAGGTTCCTGAACAGACTGCATCCACTCGAATGGTTTTATGTTGTCTTTTTGAATGAAGAAGAATTGCTCTGTGCGCGGAAAACCCGGCAGAGGAGCCGCAAGCTTATATATCTGTTCATCGGCGATTTCAACTTCGCCGAATCGCATTGTGGCGACTTTCAAATTCATCCTCCATGACAAGCCGCTTTGCGGAAAACGGGCGAACTCATTTCGCCTTTTGCGTCTAAACAAGACGCATTTCCGCTGTCGCCATAGCTATTGTCGGGAGGGAATAAAAAAAGCGACCATTGAGTTGAAGTGTTTCTTGGTCGCCCTAGTGTCTTATCTAATAATAATATAACTTCTACTTCAATGCGATTATATCACGGCTATCTCAGGAAGTCAAGTAGTGTCGTCTGAATTATTGACGCGCCAGCGCCGAGCGCCGCCTGATACACCGTCTGCACGGAAACAAGTTGAGAAATGGCTTCCGCCATGTCGACTTCTTCCCGGTTTTTCTTCATTTCCTTGGTGAAGAGCTCCACGCTCGCGTGTCTGTTCAGCGCCAATTCGAGGCGGTTGGCCCTGCCGCCCTGCTCCGCCCTGACAGTAGTCACGTTCGTTCTGATATCGTCTATGTCGGTTATCCCTCTGGAAATATCCTGAATGTTGGAGGAGCCTGTGTTGGTGTATTTATAGATGCTGTCCCGCAAATCCATTATTTTCTGAAAAGCCTCGACGGACTGCGTTTCTAGGGCGCTCGAGCTATGTTTTCCGAACACCGAGCTTTGGCCGGAGTTGTTGGAAACCGCGCCGGCGTAGGAAACTCCCACCCTCGATCCGTCGGAAATCTCTATCTCGCGGGTTCCAGAATCGCCGGTGTATTTGACCGACACGACTTTATCGAACTGTATTTCAATTTTATCGCCGTTGTTAAGTCCAGCCGCGCCGACATCCGTTATGTTTATCGTGTTCGTGGCCGGGTCGACAGTGTAATCTGCCGGATTCAGCGCCACGCCGTTGACATATATCGCTTTGACCGAGTTGGCGTCCGTTATCGCCTCTGACTGACGCGTCGTCCCGTCTATCGTGTAAGACGGCATTGAGAGAGCCGTCGCTCCGTTTGCGGCCACCGCGCCTGAACCGTACACGAAATCCAAAGATGTTTCCGCAGTAAAAGGAATGGTTCCGGATTTATACCCTGAGAAAAGATACTTTCCGTCGAAGCTCTGGTTGGCCTGATTGACGAGTTCTCCCAACAGGCTGTCAAGTTCGGCGGCGATAGCGTCGATAGCCTGTTGATTGTTCGGGGCTTCATTCGAAGCTTTGACGGCCAGATCGCGGGCGCGCAAAAGAACTTCCTCGATATTGGCGGTCACCAAGTCGATGTGGCTGGATATGCTGTTGCCGTCGTTGATGTTCTTCGTATACTGCGTCGTCTTCTCGATGGTCTGCCTGTAGTCAAGAATCCTGTCGGCGGCGATGGGATCGTCGGAGGCATACTGGACTTTCTTGCCCGTCGATATCTGCCGTTGCAGATCATACTGGGCGCTCAGGTTTCTCTGAAGGTCCCTTATGAAAGTGCTCGTCATCATCGAGTTCGATATTCTTGTGTACATATTGTCGCTCCCGTCCGGCTAGCGTTCCGCCTGCCGTCTGCCGGTATATTAACTCTTATCTATATATACATCGTCATTTTTTACTTAACCTTTAGCGTTTTCCGCTTATGCCCTGCCCACAAGGCCCATTCCGTTGATTACCCTGTCGAGCATCTCGTCGAATGCGTTCAAAACGCGCGACGCCGCGGCGTAGGACTGTTGCGCTTCTATAAGCTTGGTCATTTCCTCGTCTATCGAGACTCCGGACACTTCCTGCCATTTGTTCTGATAGTATTCGATAAAATTGTCCGCCACCGAAGAGTCCATTATGGCTTTCTGGGATTTCGTGCCGATGTCGGATATCAGGTTGTTGTAATAATCGTCAATGGTCTGAGTGGGATTAGCCAGCCTGCCCACCGAGGAGTCGCCCATCAAATCCATGTTCCGTATTCCGGCTATCGCCAGCGCTATGTTGTTGTCTCCGGGAATTCCGGCGTAGCTTACGGACGTCGCTATGCTGTTGACGTTTTTGAGGATGTCGGGGTTGACAGTTATTCTCGCGCCGATGTCCGAAGTAGTTACGGATTCCAGCGCCTGTTCAAGAGCTATGGTGGGCGAAGAAGATTCGCGTTGAAGCCCTAGCACGGTGAGGAAGTTTGATGAGGCAAAAGAGCCGCCCAACGCCGGGAACTGCGACGAATCCGGCGTGGTCACCGTGAACATGTGGGGAGAAACCACCCTCAGCCTTCCTGCCTGAGCGTCAAAAAACACGTTGGTTCCGTAGGATTTCAAACTTTTATCTGCGTTGAGAGCGGAGTTGATTTCGTCAAGCGCGGATTGCAGCGACATCGAAGCGTTCAGTTCGATCACAACGTTGTCTATCTGGATGTAACCGCTGCCGACGCCCATGGATTCAAGCGTGGTGGTCATATTGGAGCCGACCGGGAGATCGAACCCGGTTATTCCGTAACCTTCGAAACCGAGGATTCTGAACAGGTTGCATTCGCTTCCGTTGTCGCCGCCAAGCTGGCTGAGGGCGTCTCGCGCGTCGCCGCTTAAAGTGATTGTGCGGTTCACGCTGTCGAATTTTATCTCAAGCGGCTCGCCGCCGTTGACGACCGGCCTCATTTTGCTTATGAGCGAGAAGAACGAGTCGAGAGTCATGTTATCTGTCAGAACCCCTGTGTATGCCCTGTCGTCCAGTTGAAGCCTCTGCCCGACGAGGTTGTCGGTGATGTTCACTCCGAACATCTTCTCTAACTCTCCGATGGTCGTGTTCATCGTCACGTTGTCGGGCAGTTTTATCGTGCTGGTCATCTTGCTGTAGTAATCAGGGTGAGTGTCGCCGGTCACGCTTCTGCTGAGGATGTCGGCGGCAACGAAAAAGTTGTTTTTAGATGTGTTGAGTTTCCTCACCACCGCGCCGGTATCTATTCCCGCGCCGTCGAACGAGCGTGTGATGTGACCGCCCGCGCCGTCTGTTTCCGATTTTACGAGCATCCCGACATTTTCGAAATAAAGCCGTCCGTTGCCCAGCGCGTCCACCTCGGTTTGCGTGACGGTCACTATTATGGACTCGCCGTGAGCGTCTTCAATCTGAAGAATATCGCCGACAGCGAAGTATTGCAGGTCGGTTCCGGTTATCTGAGCGTAATTGGCCATGTTGCCGATGTCGGCGGTCGTCGTCGCGAACTGGCTCATGTCCTGCAGCGTGATGCCCATTCCTTGGCTGTGCAGGTTGTTCACCGTGTTCATTATCGAGCCAACCAGTTCTGTGAAACTCGACTGAACAGCGGTCAAGATATTGTCCCTCGCGTTAATGATTCCGGCCAACTCTCCCTTGCTCATTCCTGCCAGCATGAAGAAGTCGTTCTGGGATACATCATTCATGTAGGGAGTCTTCGTGTTTTGCGAGGGATGATCCCACGCTTGCTCATAAGTAAGTTCGTAAACAGTGTCGTTTCTCAGCAGTTCGCGACCGCCTATAGAGATCGCGATGCCGCCGAGGTATTCGCTGTCGATGACATCGAAGTTAACGAATTGGGCGAGTTGTTCCAGAAGCATGTCGCGCTTGTCGAGCAGGTCGTTGGGCATGTATCCGTGAGTGTACGCCTTGGCAATTTCGGGCGTGAGCGTCGCTATTTCGCTAAGTATCGTGTTCACCTGCTGGACATCCTGTTTGAGTTGCCCGTTCAGGTCTATCCGTATATCCCTGAGAGTCTGGTCGATGTGGTTCATAACATCGGTCAGGTTCTGAGCCATGGCGACTACCTGATTGCGGGCGGCCGTGCTGTCGGGATATTTGCTCAACTCCTGCCACGAGTTGAAGAATGCCGATAAAGCGCCGTTTATCCCCTCGGATGAAGACGGTTCGAGGAACGCATTCTCGATCTGCGCCAACACGCTTTTTTCGATTTCAACCTTGCCCTGCTGGGAGTTGCCGATCCGGAGCTGGTTGTCGATGAATAGGTCTCTGACTCTTTCGATGGAGGCGGTGATGACGCCCGTGCCCATCTGTCCGACTCCGGCGTACATTATGGGAGTAGACGTGGCCAGCGTGACGACCTGCCGGGAGTATCCGACCGTCGCCGCGTTCGCCACGTTGTGGCCTATAGTGTCCATCACGTTGCGCTGTGCCAGTATCGCCTTGCGCATCGTTTCGATTCCGAAGAAAGTTGATTTCATATCGGCGCTCCCTTTGGGGCGGCTGCTTTCCGCTTTCGCCCCTGTTCTCTTTGGCTATGCCGCTATTGCGGCTTTAATCATGCCTCGCGGTTGACTATTCCGCGTTTTTTCGGGCCGGGGTCTCTCATCTTCCCCGATCCTTCGTAAAGGTTGTCTCTCGTTCTGTCAGAGGACAACAGATTCATGTTGTACTGTATAAAGGCCATTGATTCCTTAACCAGTTCCGCGTTGGCCCTGTTGATTGCGGCCACGCTGTTAAGAATCTCCATCAACAGCACCGCCGCGTCTTCCAGCTTTTCCTTTTCGCCTTCCGGCGCGGCGTCCAAGACATCCCGCAGGGTTATAGTCCCCTCTTTGCCGGGCAGGCACGCCGCCGCCGCGTCAAGCCGCTTCTTTTCGAGGGCTTCCAGCCTGTCGACGAACTTGTTTTCTTCTTTTGTCGACTTGGCAAGCTCCTTTGTATTTCCTTTTATCAACTGCTTCCGCTTTCGTTCCAACACGTCCAGCAACTTTGAGTACATTTTTATCTGCTCGTCTATCGCGCCTCTGAGAGCGGCCCAAGCTTTTTCGTTCGCTCCGGTCATATGGCCGCCTCCGCAATAGCTCTTATATCCAACACGTCAACCACATGCCCGGCATCGCGGTAGCTCTCGGCAAAGTCGCGCATTACATGCAGCCCGGCTTTTCTGTTTGACGTGACGACTAAAACCCTCATTCTATTCCTCGCCGGTTAAATCCTTTTCCGTCCCGCCCGCTTTTCCGATTATCGACCTCGAAAGCTCTTCGTACAGCATTTTTGCTATGCCCAGTCCGGGCCCCGGAGTGAAAGCCATCTTACGGCTCATCTCCTCGTCCATCATGTCGCGGAATATCTCCTCGGCCTTTCCGCCGTGGATCAACTTCTGCTCGGGAACAGTTTTTCTCATCTCTTTGAGCAACATATATATGAATAGAGATTCTATTTCGCGGGATTGTTTGTCGAGTTCGGCGAGTTGTTTCTCATCTGCGGCGATAGAAGCGGCGTCCTTCATGCGTTGAAGCATGTCGAGAGCGTTGCTCGTAGCGCGCTCTTCGGTTTCCTTCACGGGGCCGACACCCTGCAATCCTCTAATTGCGCTTATATCCATATTAATGACTGCCTCTCCCGCCCGAGTTCATTTCGCCGGGCGACGGATTGTGAGCTTCGTCACATAATAACTATTTCTGCCTGCAAAGCGCCCGCCACCTTCAATGCCTGAAGAATCGCGATTATGTCTCCGGGAGTGACTCCCATCGCGTTCAAGGCATCCACCACGTCAGAGGTTGACACTCTGTTGAACGCTACTTTTTCCTCTTCGGCATCCACGCTCGAGGTCGTCCTCGCCACAGTGCGGCCTCCGCCGAACGGAGTGTCCGGCTGATTTATCTGGAACTCCGGCGTAACTGTGACAGTTAGGGTTCCGTGCGCAATCGCCACCGGGGATATACTCACGTCCCCCCCCATAACTATTGTTCCTGTCTTTTCATTAATTACTACTTTAGATATATGGTCCTGATCGACGCGGACGGCCTCAATCTGGGAAATGAAAGAGACGATATCATCCAACCGCCCTGCAGGGACTTTGACGCCTACCGTGGCGGCGTCCCGGGCTTTAGCTGTGTCCGGCCCTATGGCGTCGTTGATTCCTTTCGCCATATTGGCGGCGGTCGTGAAGTCGGGACTGTTAAGGCTGATGTAAAGCACGTCGCCCCCGTCCATGAAATCCACCGGAACCTCTCGCTCAACAGTGGCTCCGCCGGTAATCCTGCCGACGGTTGGATGGCCGCGCGTCTTGCGCGCGCCGCCCCCGCCGCCTGCGGTGAACCCGCCGATGGTGACCTGTCCCTGAGAGACGGCGTACACGTCTCCATTTGCCGCTCGCAACGGAGTCAATATCAGTGTGCCGCCCTGCAAGCTATCGGCGTCCCCGATTGACGACACGACAACGTCGATTTTGTCTCCCGGAGTGACAAACGCGGGCAGAGTCGCCGTCACCATGACCGCCGCCACGTTGTCCACGTTGATGTCGCCGATGGCTACGTTCAGTCCGAGGCGCTCTAGCATGTTGACCACAGTCTGACGGGTCATTCTGACGCCGTCGCCCGTTCCGGCAAGTCCAACAACAAGCCCGTAGCCGAAAAGCTGGTTTTCTCTGACGCCGACCACTCGGGCCATGTCTTTGACGCGGGCCGCCTGAGCGGAACCCCCCGCTACCGCTACGGCGAGAATCGTCGTTAGCGCGATTTTTAAGGCCGTTTTCATTTCGACCCCCCTAGAAGATCACATTGAACAGTTTGTGCAGTATTCCGGGCCTCTGCCTGTTCGCTATCGGCCCCTTGCCTTCATACCTTAAGTTAAGCGCCGCTATGACAGACGACATCACCATGTTGTCCCGCCCGACATCCTGAGGTCGGATGATCCCTGATAACACCATCGTCTGGGTTTCCTCGTTCACCACCATTGCGCGCCGCGCTTCGACGAGCAGGTTGCCGTTGGGCAGAACTTCCACTACTTCCGCCGATATCGTCGTTCTCAGGTTGCTTCCGGCAGTCGTTTTGCCTTCGGCCCCGTATTCCGCCCCCGCTTCTAGGCTCAATGCGTTGAAAAATTTGCTCAACATTCCCGTTCCGTCGCTGGACTCTACTGTGGTGTCCTGCTTAATGTCGGAATTCGCCTGCTGAGTCGCCTGAGTGCTCTCGCTGACCACAATGGTCACAATATCGCCGACGTACAATGCTTTTTTGTCGGTGAACAGCGAGGGGCTGGTGTCCGTCCACAGCGAAGTGGCCGCCGCGTGCGCCGAAAACGCCGCCGCCGCCAGCAACGCCATCACTGCCGTCCGGGTTCTTTTCATGGTTGCCGCCTCCGTAAACTTCATTTTCCTATCGCTTCAACTGTCTGTGAGTCGATCACGACCGCGCTGATTATTTTCTTCGAGCTTTCATTTATCACCTTAATCGTTTCGCCCGCGTATCCTTTCTCCACTGCTTTCCCTTTGGAAGCCACTTCGAATCCGGCTCCCTTATAAACTATCTTCACCGCGTCTCCTGAGTTGATGTCCGCGACGTCGGCTACAGCCGATCTGGTTATCTCGTCTCCTCGTCTCACCGCTCTGACAAGTTGTTTGCCGGCAAGCGACTGAAGGCTGTCGTACGCTCCCGGCCGCATCTTCGTCAGGTCGGTCAGCTTGAACTCGACATCATCGGCGG
>MWCD01000011.1 GCA_002069885.1 bacterium ADurb.Bin236
TGGCTTCTCCCGGCTCTCAAACCGCACGCGACGCCCGCCGCGCCCTGTTCAACCAGTCCTTGCGCAACCTTCCACACTCCCGCTGACGCTCCGGCTATGTAAGCTCAATCAACCATTGTGCCTCTTTCTTATTGCAATCCCAAGCGAAATCTAGCGCGCGTATCTTTATTTACATAAATGAACATGAGCCGATTTTGAATTGAACGAAGTTCAACAAAATCGGCGTCCAAGAGTTTTTTTTGGAAGGGGCGCGGGGAAACCTATTTTTTACAAAAAAATGGTTTCCCCGCATATAACAACTTCCTCCGCATTTTATCCGTTGATGAATATGCGGTTGAAAGCCATGCGGGCGAAGGCGAGCAGGTTTTTCGGTTGAGGATGTCGCAGTATGATTTTTGCCGCGCGGAACGGATTCAAGTAGAACCGCATCAGGCCGAGGTGGACGATGCGGCGGAACTTCGAGTCCGGGATATCGCTGAGGTTGAACGCGCGGTCTTCGTATCGCATGTCGCCGGGCGCGCGTGCGGCGCGGGCGCGCGTCTCTTCGTCGAGCATCTCATACAGCCGCGTTCCCTCAAACGGAGTGACGGTTAGAAAATGCGCGATGTTCACAGGCGATTTCGCCACGAACCTGATCGTGGACTTTAGTTCTGACTCCGTCTCAGTCGGGAACCCCACCATGCAGTACGCGTTAGAGAAGATGCCGAGGCTGTCGGCTTTTCGGATGGCTGCGGCGAGCTTGTCCAGATTCAGGTTCTTGTGAATCTTTTTTTGAAGCCGGGGCGAAGCCGTCTCGACCGCAAAGCTGATGAAAGTCGTTCCCGCCTCGCGCATGATTTCCAGAAGCTCGTCGTCCAGAAGGTCGCCCCGTAGCCCGTTCGGAAACGCCATTGTGATTTTCGGGCCGTCGTCAATCAGGCCCCGGCAGATGTCGATAACGCGGCTTCTTCTGAGGTTAAACACGTCGTCCAGAATGTCGAAGTCGGAAAAGCCGTGAAGGCTGTGAGCGGCGCGGATTTCCGCGAGCACGTTATGAGCGCTGCGGGGCCTGAACTTATGTCCGAATATGTTGTGGCAGTACGCGCATTCGAATGGGCAGGCGCGGGAGGTAAACAGGCTCATGTGGTTCCTGCGGCCCATAATGCTGAAACTGCACCGCCGCTTGTACGCGTCGAGGTTGATTTTGTGCCACGCCGGGAACGGCAGCGCGTCGGGGTCGTCGACGACGTCGCGCGGGACGTCCGGGACGGGCCGCTGCGGAGTGGCCACCGCCGGGATGCCGTCGGGCCGCTCTCCGCGCACCCTCGCTTTGACGATGTTGAGGAACGGTTTTTCGCCTTCGCCGAGAACGGCGGCGTCGAACAAGCCGGAGTCGAGTACTCGGCCTGAGAAACATGTGGCGTGAGGGCCGCCCGCGACGATGAGCGCGCCCGGAGCCGCCGCCCGCGCCCCCCGCGCCGCCTCCGCCATTTCCTCCCAGTGCACCGTCAGCGCGCTCAGGCCCACTATGTCCGCGCCGCGCTCCGCCGCTATCCGCCCGATGTCCTCCGGCCTCGCGTCTGACACTTTCATGTCGAGCACATCCACGCTTGCGCCCGGAATCTCGCGCTCGACGTATGCCGCTAGCGACATCAGTCCGAGCGGGTGAGATCTGAAGGGATACCGGTTTGAGTCCGGCCCCGCCTGAGCCATGAGAATCTTCAGTCCGTCGCGTGTCATCGCGTTATTCTAATCCCGCCCGGACTATCGAACAAGGACGCGCGCGCAAGAAAGAGCGAGCCATTATGGCTCTTTCGCGAATCGACACCAAATAACCGCGCGCGAAAAATTGGATTGACGCATCGCGGGAGCCTATTGCTTTGGACGCGGCTTTGTCCTATACTATTCAACCGTTGGACGGCTGAGAGGAGTTTCCGCGAGGATGGCGGCTGAAGCGAAAAGAGTCTTGTTCATGGGTCTGGGCCTTTTTGACTTTGTCCGCGACAAGCTCGAAGAGATCGCCGAAGAGCTTGCCGAGCGGGGCGAAGAGCGCAGCGAGGATATCCGGGAATTCATCGACGATCTGGTGGAAACCCTGCCGTTTTTGAAGAAAGAGCCGGACGACGTCGCGCCGGGCGCGGAGCCTGAAGAGGAACCAGAAGAGAACGGGCTTCAGTCGCTCGCCGCCGAAGTGGACGCCGCCGGGATGGTCGCCGGACTGCTCGAAAGGCTGGGCCTTGCGACGCCGGAAGACCTTCGCGGCATCAGGGGCAGGCTCGACAGGCTCGAACGGGCGATTGACAATCTTAACGAATGAACCGGCGCGGAGAGCATCCCGCCCGGCGATGTATATTGAAACCGGAATGAAACACGGGGAGTGGCGTAGCCCGGTTAACGCGCACGTCTGGGGGGCGTGAGAGCGCGGGTTCAAATCCCGCCTCCCCGATTCTGTAACAACATGGACGGAGCGCGGCGGCGAAAAAAGCCGTCTCGTTTCCAATTGAAAGGACTTTCAAGGCAATGCCGGCAGGCGGAACATACGACGTGATAATCGTGGGCGCGGGGCCGGCGGGACTTTTCGCCGCCCTCGAACTCGTTGAACACAACGGCCTGAAAATCCTTCTCATCGAAAAAGGGCGCGACCTGCCTCAACGCGACCACCGCGACCCTTCCCAGATCCTCTGCGGATGGGGCGGCGCCGGAGCCTATAGCGACGGCAAACTCAACCTTTCCACACACGTGGGCGGGCAACTCCTTAACTACATCTCAGAACCAGCCCTCATCGAGCTTATCGACGAGGTGGACGGCACATACCTGCGCTTCGGCGCGTCGTCCACAATCTACGGCGACGAGACGGACGCGGTGTCCGAGATTCGCAGGAAATCCGCGCTCGCCGGGCTTTCCCTCGCCGTCTCCCGCATCCGCCACATCGGCACCGAAGTCTGCTTCGATGTCCTCTCGGCTATCCGGGGCGAGCTTCTTGACGCCATAGACTTCAAGCCGGACACGATGGTGGCGCGGATATTGGTGGAGGACGGGCGCGCGACGGGCGTCGAGACGGCGGATGGCGCGCTCATCATGGCGAAATACGTCATCGTCGCTCCCGGCAGGGAAGGGGCCGAATGGCTCGCCTCCGAGGTCGTCCGGCTCGGCCTTCCGCGAGAGAACAACCCCGTCGATATCGGCGTGCGCGTCGAGACCAGCTCCGCCGTCATGCAGTCTCTCACAGACGTCCTATACGAATCCAAATTTTTCTACAATACGAAAAAATTCGACGACATGATACGCACGTTCTGCATGTGCCCGAACGGCGAGGTCGCCCTAGAAAAATATCGGGAAGTCGTCACCGTCAACGGCCACAGCTATTCGGGCCGCAAGACAGACAACACCAACTTCGCCGTGCTGGTAAGCACCAACTTCACCCGCCCGTTCAACGAGCCGATAGCCTACGGCAAACACGTCGCCAGCCTCGCCAACCTTCTGGGAGAAGGCGTTATCGTGCAGAGGCTCGGAGACCTCAGGAACGGCAGACGCTCCACCCAGCGCAGGATCGAAAAAGGCGCGGTGCGTCCCACTCTCAAACAGGCCACCCCCGGAGACCTCAGCTTCGTGTTGCCGTACCGCCACCTTCAGGGCATACTCGAAATGCTCGAAGCCCTCGACCAGATAGCCCCCGGCGTCAACTCGAAATCCACCCTCCTGTACGGCGTAGAGGTCAAGTTCTATTCCTCCCGCGTCGAGTTGGACGAAAACCTCCAGACGCCCATCGAGAACCTGTATGCCATCGGCGACGGAGCCGGGATAACGCGCGGGCTGGTGCAGGCGTCCGTGTCGGGAATCGCCGCGGCTCGCTCCGTGTTGAGAAAGGCCGGCTCCTGACATGAAGGTGGTTTTGACGAACGACGACGGATACGCCGCTCCGGGCATTCAGGCTCTGGCTGACGAATTCGCGTCGCGCGGAGACAAAGTGGCCATCGTCGCCCCGGAGCGCCAGCGCTCTGCCGCCAGTCACGCCGTCACACTCCACAAACCTCTGCGAGTCAAGCGTGTCCCCGAACTGGAAAAAGAAAACATCGAGGTGTATCACACCAGCGGAACCCCGTCGGACAGCGCGATGATGGGTCTGCTGGAAATCATGCCGGACGCGGACATACTCGTTTCCGGAATCAACAACGGGCCGAACCTCGGCGAAGACGTGCTGTACTCCGGCACAGTGGCGGGGGCGATGGAAGGCGCGCTCATCGGCGTCCGCTCCATTTCCGTCTCTATGGCCGAATACGACATCGACGGGTACGCGCTCGCCGCCAAGTTCGCCGTCGGGCTGGCGCACAGGCTCGCCACCTCCAGCCTCCCCAAAAGAACCGTCCTGAACGTCAACGTTCCTTATGCGGATGTCGCGGACTACAAAGGCTTCCGCGTCGTCAGGCTCGGAACCCGCAAATACGAAGACGTGCTGCAGAAACGCTCCGACCCGCGCGGTCAGACATACTTCTGGATAACAGGCCGCCTCACCCGCGCCGAAGCAGAAGGAGACACAGACAACGCCGCCGTCTCCCAAGGATACATCTCCGTCACCCCTCTGCTCCTCGATTTTACCCACTACGCCATGCTCGACCAATGCGCCTTCCCCGACCCCATGAAAGATTGAACCCTAGCAAGATTTTTTCGCCATGTTTATTGGTGTAGGGCGGGAACGCCGATTCCCGCCTAATTGTCGAAATCCATGATAAAGAAGAAAACGAGGAGTGACGTTTCTTTCTGAGATAAAAAAAGGGAGGAGGCTAACTTCAGCCTGCTCCCTTAAGACTAAAAATAGATTAATTAAAACCGACTAATTGTAAAACTCAAGAACCATGATGCTTTTCCAAGAAGTGCATACCTACTGTTCTATATAGACCGTTCCAATGGCCTATATCCTTCCCAACTGGATTAGGTTTCAAACCATAATTCTTGCTGAGGTTATATGTTAAAGCAACCATTTCTGGAGCAATTTCATCAAAGAATATTTTGACTCTATCAAACGAACCTAACTTCCATGAAAAAACATTTTCATCAGGCTTTTGATGCACCAAATACCTCATAGCGCCTAATATCGGGTAAAGAACTCCATCGTACATGATCCTATCAACGTCTTTGTTCATGAATAGCAAGTGGTATCTATTCCTTCTCGGTTCCGTATACAGACCCACCATTGCTCCCGCTCTTCCGCCATAAACTTCATTATAACGTTCCCTTGCCTTAACATGAATGTAGTCATGAAGCTCAAGGATGTCTCTCAACAAAGGCTTTAGTTTTTCAAATGTTCGACTCTCAGATTCATAATCTGACAAATAAGTCTTCAAACATTCTGCTTTTGAAGTATATGCTTTCACAGGATGTTCAGCATCCTTATAAACATCGACATTAAAAATATTTAATAAAGCGATGATATCCCTAATATCACAATCACCATCTTCATTCTCCCTGTACGCTATTCTGCTTGCATATGATTCTCCTTGAAGGGTTTCTTTGATCCAATTGAACTTGCCCTCATGGTTTGCTAGGCTTTTTTGCTCAACCTTTACGGTTGTATTTAGCCCGCTTGCAATTTCGACCCGCAAACCATTCGGCACACCTGTAATGATTTCTATCTTTACATATTGATTCTGTGGACAAGTTCCAGCTTTGATAGCTTCTGTGATTACTCTGTGGGTATGGCCTCCATCTACAATGCCGTCGCCCTCAATAAATGTCACTTCGGCAACTTTTTTGTCATGGATGAACTCTACTTTTTGAGCAAGAATTGTAATGCCTTTGTTCTTTAGATGAAATGTTAGATCGTTATCATCGTCCAAGCTCTTCCTAACTTCCCTGTAAACAACCTTATTAATATTCTGAACTCGCACATTTGCATCCATGGGAATGTCAGCGGGAATATCAATTGCCTTACTCATAAGAATTAAGTGCTCTATGTTATACTTACCTCCATAGAGCTGTTCGTTAAGAGGATCAGGAAATTTTCTCGTGTAATCCGATTTTAGAATAACTTTCTTTATGCCATGTGAACTATCGCTCATTTTGTTTTCTCCATTTTCCGGCCCTATGGCCAAATTTTGAAAGCTTCCCCCATCCGGGGCTTTACAACGCAAAAATGCCACACAGTCTCCTGTATGGCAATTAGGTTCCATTCATTTACATCACCTCCCCCTATGGATTCCACCATTCGGGATCTATTTCAATTGAAATAAATTATAAACATTTGTAGATTTCTGTCAAGATTAATACGTTGTTAAATATTCGCCGTTTTAGTTATTTCACGAAAACGAAAATCTGATTAAGGACGAGACTGTTGACGCATTTGGAGGGCTGATTACGGCAGATTAAAGGAAAAAGGGGCTTCGGCGGGAAAGCAAAAGAAAGCAAAGGGATGATGGAGTAAATAAATATGGCGAAAATAAGTATTGTTTCAATGCTGGAAATGGTGTGATATAATACATGAAACTTTTTGCAGATGGGCGAGCGATGGCTGAAAAAATTCTTATTGTAGATGACAAACAATCAATTGTTGAGATTCTGGAGACGGCTCTTTCTGACGCGGGGTATGTTACGGACACTGCGATGTCGGGCGAGGAAGCTCTCAGCAAGCTGTCGGGCAACGGCTATGATTTGGCGCTGTGCGACGTGCGGCTGCCGGATATTGACGGGATGATGATTCTGGAGAAGGCGATGGCGGGGCCGAATCCGCCGTCGTTTGTGATGATGACGGCTTACGGCTCCATCCAGAACGCCATCGAGAGCATGAAACTGGGCGCGGACGACTATGTGACCAAGCCGTTCAACTTGGACGAAATCCGGCAGGTTGTAAAGAAGAGCTTGGAGCGGGTCCGGCTGAAACGGGAGAACGTCAGCCTGAAGGAACAGCTCGGCAGGCGGTATGATTTTCCGGGCATCATCGGCAAGAGCAAACAGATGATGGAAGTTCTTGAGAAGGTGCGGCGGGTGGCTCCTTCGACGGCGACGGTGTTGATAACAGGGGATTCGGGGGTGGGCAAGGAACTGGTGGCGAGGGCGATTCATCAGAACAGTCCGAGGGCCGCCGAAAAGTTCGTGGCGCTCAACTGCGCGGCGATTCCCGAAAACCTGCTGGAAAGCGAGCTTTTCGGTCACGCGAAGGGGGCGTTCACGGGGGCGTTCGCCGAAAGGAAAGGGATGTTCGAGGAGGCGAACGGGGGCACTCTGCTGCTGGACGAGATTGCGGAGCTGCATCCGTCGCTTCAGGCGAAGCTGCTGAGGACGTTGGACGATAATTTCATCCGGAGGGTGGGCGGAAACGCGAACATCCCGGTGGATGTGCGGCTTATCTGCTCGACGAACAGGAACCTCGCGGAGGATGTCGAAAAGAAGATTTTCAGGCTTGACCTGTATCACAGGATAAAAGTAGTGGAGATACACATAGCGCCGCTGAGGGACAGGAAAGAAGACATAATGCCGCTGGCGGAGCATTTTCTGAGGGAGGTGTGCGAGGAGCACGGGTTGAGGGCGTCGGGTTTTTCGCAGGACGCGGTGAAGGCGATGCTGGCGCATCCGTGGGTGGGGAACGTCAGGGAGCTTGCGAACGCGATAGAGCAGGCGGCGCTGATGACGGAGGGCGACGAGATAACGGCGGAGCGGCTGTCGTTCCTGAGCGAGGAGAGATGCTCCGCGTTGAGCGCGCAGATAGTGGAAGGCGAGACCCTCAAGACGGCGATGGGAAAGATAGAGAAGGAAATCATAGCGCGCGCGCTGGAGCATACAGGCGGCAACCGCAAGGACACCGCAAAGAAGCTGGGTCTGAGCGAGCGGGCGCTTTACTACAAACTGGACGAATACGGGTTGAAGTAGAGGCGCGGGACGGCCGCGCCGGGAGGTCGCATGAACAAATCGAAAATTGCCGCGCTGGCTGTCGTTCTCGCGCTCGCGCCGCTCGTTGTGTCGTCTTGCGGGGACAGGCTGGTGAAGGGTAACAAGGCGTGGATGGCCCTTTTCAACACGCCGCTGTCCACTCAGGACGAGCCGTGGAAGCTGGTCGAGGGGATACGGGCGTTCAGCCCCCGGTTCTCCGTTCCGGACACGATAACCGCCGAGCGGAAACAGGCGATAGCGCTTGTGGCGGGCGGAATTGCGAAAGGGCTGAAAGTTGAAAAAGACCCGATGGGAGCGTATTTCGCGGCGGTGGACGGATTCCCCGCGCCCGAAGAGCACAGGGACCAGTTCATAGCGCGTCTGACGGGCGCCCCGACGGACCTCACGTTCTCTTTCATCACCAAGGTCGGAGAGCCGGTACAACTCGACCTGTTCGTGCGCCGCGCGATGACGTACATCGACCCTTACTCGATGTCAGCTTCGGACGAGCTTGTGACTGGACAGTACGGAAACGAACTGGGCTGGACGCTCGCCGCGTTCTCTCACTCGAACCTTCACAAAACCATCTGGCGCAACTACAAGAACCGGGACATGGGGATGGAAACGCTGCTGAGCGTGGCGATATCGAGGCCGGTCAACTGGGGTTCATACGAGGGGCTTATAGAGCAGGCGGGGATTGCGACGGCGCTCAGGACATATATGGTCAACATGCTTGACGAGGAGAAATCGCTGAGCGATGCGGAGCGCAAAAAGGACGAATCCAAGAAGCGCGGCCCGGCTCCGGATATGCGCGGACTTGAACTTAAGGGTACATGGGACGGCGCGCGCAAACATGTCAACGGCGTGCTAGAAACCATGCGGCAGAACCAGAACCCGGACGGAACTTTCTCCGCGACATGGCATTCGGGCAAGCAGCGGGCGGACAACGAGATGGACGCCGTGCTGTACACCGCGCTGGCGCTGGATTTCATGGGTTGGGCGATGTACGACGACGAACTGAGGGACGAGATGCCGAGGAAAGCGGCGAAGGCTCTTATCAAGTCGGTGGAGAAGCTTACCCCGGAGATACTGTCGGAAAACTATTTTGCGGCGGCGAGCGCCGGCCGCGCGCTCAGGCAGTACAACGACAGGCTGATAGCTCTGGGCGGGAAAGCCGCCAGATACAACCCTGAAGCCGCGCCGGACGATTCGGCGTGCTGCGATTAAAAAACGAAAACATTTGACATACGGCGACGGAAACGCCTGAAAGAGCGGCTCGATGATAAAGATAGACGGCGACAAATGCAAGCGGGACGGGTTGTGCCTTAAAGCGTGTTGCGAGAACCATGTGTTCGTTCAGGACGCGCCCGGAGAGATTCCGAGGCCGGAGAATCAGGGCGATTGTTCGTTGTGCGGCCACTGCGTGGCGGTATGTCCGGGCGACGCGATTACTCATTCCGGCATGAACATGGCAGAGTTTAAGCCGGTGGATCTTTCCGCGTTCCCGACTCCTGAGGCGGCGGAGAATTTTTTGTTCTCGATGCGCTCGGTGCGGCAGTATAAGAAGAAGGCGGTGTCAAGGGAAGACATCGACAGGCTGCTGGCGGCGGGGGCGAAGGCGGCGAGCGAGCACAACTCTCAGGACAGAAGGTTCTTCGTGTTGACGGACGCCGCGAAGATACACGAACTGTCGGGCAAACTGACGGCGCACTACGGGATGCTGGCGAAAACGCTGCGGCCTCCGGTCATGAGCGCTATAGGCGTGTTTGCGCCCGGAATGAAGGACTACCTCGAAGGGTCTCTCCCCGATATGAAGCGGAAGGCTGTGGAGTTCGGGCAGGAAACTGACCCGATATTTCACAGCGCGCCGTGCCTCATTGTGATAACCTCGAAAAAAGCCAACATGTTGGGAAAAGACACGGCTCTGACGGCGCAGGAAACGATAAGGTTTTTGGCGCACGCGATGGGGCTTGGGACGTGCGTGAGCGGGTACGCCATAGGCGCGCCGTCCATAGTGTCGAAGGCTTTGAAAATTCCGAGGGGACAAAAAATCCAGACAGTGTTCACGCTGGGATACCCGGCGCTCAAATACAGAAAAACCGTGGACAGAAAGCCGCCGCAGATAGACCGGGCGGGGAACTGACGCGGGGCCGCTCTCGCGGCATATTTACGAATTCGCGGCATTGAGGTTGTTTTCGTGACGGCGCAAAGAACGCGGGGTCCTGTCTTATTCTTTTTCCTAGTGGTCTCGCTTTGGTTTTTCCGTGGCGTGGCGTTCCGGGGCGAGAACTTCGTCGCCGCGGACGCTTTGGCGCGGCATGCGCCGTGGAGCGCTCCCGGCGGGGATGGCGCTCGCGCGAAAGTCGGCAACCCTGAACTTGAGGAATCCGCCACAGCGTTCTTCCCAGCGCATCTTCACGCGGCAAGGTGGATAGGCGAAGGGACAGTACCGATGTGGAACCCGCACGCGATGTGCGGCGCGCCGTTCGCGACATCCGGAGAGGCGGGGATGTTCTATCCGCTGAACGCGCCGTTCTATCTGGCGGGCAAGGCGATAGAGGCGGTGAACTGGGGGGCGGTGGCGCATGTGGCGCTCGCGGGCCTGTTCGCTTTCTGCATGGGTCGCGCGCTCGGGATGGGGTTCCGGGCCGCCGCCGTGACGGGCATCGTCTTCATGTTCAACGGCTGGCTCGTCACAAGGATGATGTCGCCGCACCTGTTGCGCGCCGGGGTGTGGCTGCCGCTGATGGTGTGCCTTTACGAGTTGTCTCTCAAGAAGAAGAAAGCGGCGTTCGCCGTGTTGAGCGGAGTGGCCGGGGCGATGCCGTTTCTGGCCGCCAGTCCGCAGGTCGGCATGATGTCTCAACTGTTCGTCGCGTTGTACGCCGCGTTCAGGTTTTTCATTTCGCCCGTGAAAAGCAAGGGGTTCGCGGCGGCGGCGTGGATTGTGTCCGTGATTGTGGCGGCGGGGTTGGCTTCGGTTCAGACTATGCCGTCTGCGGACGCGATGATGAGGTCGGCGTCGCAGCCGGGCGCGCTGGCAGACGTGGTGATGTCTCCGTTTGACATAAAGCATCTTGCGATGGTGTTCGCGCCGGATGTGTTCGGCAACCCGGCGGCGGGCGGCTACCGCGGGGAAATGGATTATATGACGATGTGCGCGTATGCGGGCTCGCTGCCGCTGTTGCTCGCCGCCGTGGCGGTTTTCCGAGGGGCGGGGCGGACGAGGTGGTATTTCGTCGGGGCCGCCGTCGTGGCGGTGATCGTGGCCCTCGGCTCGCCGCTCAGCGCCATCTCCCTGATTATCCCGTGGCGGCACATGCCGCAGCCCCGCGAGGCGCTGTTCATATTCTCGTTCTGCGTTTCCGCGCTGGCGGGATTCGGGTGGGCGGCGGTGGACAAGGATGGAAACTTCAGGGAACGGGCGTCGGCCCTCGCGTTGCCGGCGTTTGTGTGCGCGGCGGCGCTTGCGGCGCTGCTGACCGTCGTCGCAGTCTTTCGGGCGGGGGGCGACGGTGGGGGGACGGACGCGTCAGCGCTTGCGGCGGGGGCTGCAAGGTGGATCGTCATAGCGGTGGCGGGAATGGCAATTTTGTCCGCCGGCTTCTTCCGCGCTCCCTTCAGATGGATTCTGGCTGTGGCGCTTATTATCCTCGACACCGGCCTTTGGGCGTCTGCCCTGAACCCGACCACCAAGCCGAGGGAGTTGTTTCCGCCGACCGCCGCTACGGACCTTCTTCAGGCTGACCGAAGCCTTTTCCGGATACACGGCGTAGGCGATCCGGATGTGTTCAAGCCGGACGCCGCGTCGGTTTACGGCTTGTTCGACATCAGGGGCAGGCTCGACGCGTCCACCGGACGGTACGCAAAAATATTGGACGCAATATCGGAAGATTTTCGCGGCCCGGCTGAAGGAGCCGCGCCCGTTCCGATGGATGTGATGCGATTTCGCGCTCCGATACTCAACCTGATGAACGTGAAGTACGCGATGTCCGAGGAATGGCCCGCTGACTACGACGACCCGCAGTTCAGGAGGATGATAGCAAGGGACGCAAGGTTGACGATAAATGAGAATGCGCTGCCGAGGTTTTTCATGGTGGACGACTGGCGCGCGCTGGACGGCCCGGAAGACGTGTTTGAAGTCATGATGTCGAGGGACTTCGACCCCGGCGCGGCTGTCCTTCTGGACTCGCGGGAATTTAGCGGCGGAGCGCTCCCGGCGCCACCGCCGTCTGCGGCGACTCCAGACCGCATCGGAAGGGTTCCGTTGCTGATAAAATACTTTTATTACAGCCCAGATTTAGTGTCGTTCATGGCGGTGGCGGGCAAGGCGGGGATGCTGGTCGCGTCAGAGGCGAACGCGCCCGGTTGGAAGGTCGCAGTCAACGGGCGTCCGGCCCCGCTATACACCGCCAATTATGTGTTCCGCGCCGTTCCTCTGGAGGCGGGCGAAAACCATATCGTGTTCACATACAAGCCCGCGTCGGTTGCCATTGGGAGCGTCGTTTCCACCGCTGCGGCGGCCGCTTCTTTATTGGCTTTAATTGTTCTGCCGATGTTGCGTCCTGAACCCCGAACCAGAAAAAAATGATAGAAAAATTTGGCAGCAAAAGAATCCGGTTTTCCGTTGCGGAGTGGAGAATCAGACTGCAAGCGCGGTTGTTTTGATTTGAATAACAAATAGCAAACTTCGAGATTCACAAAAAGACAAAAATCACAATGAATTATATATACAAGTAATACAAATATGATATATTTTATGTGCAGTTGAATATTCGTTTATGGAATGATGGAATGATGATGACACGAACCCCCAAGAATTGCGTATGTTTGTTTGTGGCTGTGGGGTTGTTCTATTTTTCGACCGCGCGCGCCCAAATTTATGTTGAATCGGGAAGTTCCTCCGCAATAATCGTTGACAACACGGAGATAATACTGGATGTCGCGCCCGCGACGCGTGGTGGAGAGTTGTTCGTGCCGTTGACGGACGATCTGGCGGCGGTGCTTGGGGCGGAGTTCGAATACTACGATGACGGCGGGCGCGCGGCAGCAAAAGTGACGATGCCGGGAGCGTCGCTGTCGTTCACGGAGGGCGCGGCCGTTTATTCGTCGGGCAGTGTAGAAAAGGCGCTGCGGGGCGCGCCGTTCATGCTCGGCCCGTGGCTTGCTGTCCCGGCCGCGGTACTCTTTCAGGAAATTGGATACGACGCTGAGTTCGCTGACGGCAACAAGTTCGTTTCCAAGAAGTCCCGGTCGGCTTTTGTAGAGCAGATTCCGGAATTGTTGTTTTTGCCGGAAGCTGAACCGACGAAAATCGAAGAGCCTGAGAAAGCGGCGGTGGAGCCGGAAGCGGCTCCCGCGAGAAAGCCCGCTCCCTTTCAATACACTTACGAAAATTCATTTGAATACAAAAACAACAAGATATCAGGCGACGCCGCCAAGAGCAGCATACAACCGGAATCGGACGGATACAACAAGTTCAATCTCAGGGCGGTCGGGGAGTTGGCGAACGGATACGGAATTTCAGCCGCGCTGAGAACGTCTAGCACGACGAACGGCGATTTCCGGCAGGGAGAAGTGAACAGTTTAACGGTGGACGCGACGCGGGGCAACACGCTGTTGAAGTTTTACGACCTGAACCCGAAGATATCCCGGTTCGTGATGAGAAACTATCAGATGCAGGGATTTCAATATGGGAGGACGAGCGGAGGGATAACGACCTCGGTCATGATAGGAAGGACGCCCAAGAGGCTTTACGAGTCGCTGTACACCCGGAATGTGATTGCCGCGAGGGTGGAGAAACGAGCCGGGGCCGCGTGGAGATATTCGGCGACGCACGCGAGGATAGACGATGTCAGATACCCTGAAATAACTGACCGGCACGAGAATAGCGTGACGACATTCACGGTTGGATACGACACCAAGCCGTTCAATGTGAGCGTCGAGCGGGCGATGAGCGCCGACAGGGTTTTTCATGGAGAAAGCAGAAGGGCGGACGCGACGAGGATAGACGTGAAGCGGATGGCGCGGAACCTGATGTTTATAGGGAACTACGAGCAGATCGGCAACGAGTTTGTGTCGGAAACGGCGTTTTTCACCCCGGGCCGAAGGGAGTTTTCGGCGTTCGTCAGCGCGCGTCTGAATCCGAGGACGACCGCCACCACCGGCGGCAAGAGTGTTTTGTATTTGGGAGAAAACACTGAAACCATTCCTTTTCAGATATCATCGCAGCCGTTCGCGGCGCGCAAGAAAATGAAGCTCGCGATGAACTTGAGCAACGAGAAGGCCCGGAACTCGACCGGTTCCAAGCTGACGGAGTCGCGACAGTTCTCCGTGTCCGACTGGTTCGGCGGAACAAAACTAGCGTTGAATTTCGACAGGCGCGTTCAGAAGAGCTATCAGGGCGAACTGAACTTCAGGACGAACTTCAAGGCGCAGGCGACATCGAAGCTGACGGACAGGCTGACTGGAACATTTCAATTCAGACAGGAGAAGAGAAATCCGAACCAGACGCCTATAAGCCGGTTCTACAGGGCGCGTTTAGAGTATGAGTTGAAAGAGTGGAACGACGTGGGGCTGACTTTCGAGAGATATTACAACGGAACTGAATACGACCGCAACTGCGTGGAGGCGGATTACAGGTTGTTGGACAACATCAACGATAGCGAGATAGCGATCACATACGGGTTCCACAACTATGCGGCGCACAACGAAAACAGAATAGGCTTGAAATACAGTTACGTAAGATAGCGCGGGAGAAATGCGATTGAAGACGAACGGGAGCAACAGACAAAGGCGTTTATATATGCGGGGGCGGGCGAGGCTGGCTGCGATGATAGCGGCGGCCGCGCTGTTGACGTTAGCGCCGGAGTGTTCCCGGACGGCGTTCGCGGCGGACGCGATAGCGAAGCTTGCAAATATAGAAGGGAAAACGCTGACACGGCAAAAGGGGGAAGCGATCTGGCGCGCAGCGGCGGAAGGAGAAGCAATAGAACCGGGCGACTCGGTGAAAACATTGTCTAATTCGACCGCTCTTGCGGTTTTTGCGAAAGGCGGAGCAGTCGATATCCTGCCGATGACGGAAGTCGTGTTCGACCTAGTAGAAAAGAACGGGTTGGCGTCAGTCGCTATTAACTTGGAATCCGGTCGCGCTTTGTTGCGGGCGGATAGCGGCGAAGCGTCCGCGCAGTTCGTGGTCAAGGCCGGAAACACGGCGTTTCGGGCAAGAAACGCGTCCGTGTTTGTTGAAGTCGAGGAAGACGGAGGGTGCGTTGATGTGCTGAGCGGGGACGCTTATTTGACGTCTACGCTCGACGCCTCGGTCAAGTTTCCGCTTGTTCACGGGCAAAGAGCGATAGGTTTGTTCGCGGACGACTCAATGTCATTGTTTGAAGCGGACGTAGCGGATTTTGATATGGCGACGCATTCCTGCATGCCTGAACGAAAGCGGCCTGAGGCGCAACAGCAAATCGAACAGTCCGTGGACACATCCGCGCCGGCGGCCGTCGGAGCAGAGGAAGAATCCGGAGAAGAGAGCGTCGTTTCCATTTCCACCGTCGTAACCGTTCAGTTTAATGCGATTAAGCAAGAAGAGGAATCCGCGCCGGAGATGCCAGACCTTGCCCCGATGCTGGTTGCCTCGCAACCCGAGGAAGGTTTTTCGGGGCAGGGGGACGAACCGGAAGAAGAAGAGTATGAGATATCTGTTTCCACCGCTGTCACGGTGCAGTTTGCGGCGTCGGAAGCGAAGACGGAAGCTAAGTCGGAAGAGGCTTTGGCTCCCTCCGTTCCCGAAGTTGCCGAGGAGCAGCCTGTGTGCGCCACTCCGCCAAGAATCATAAAAGTCTCCGCAAATGAAACGAACTTACTTCCGGGTTCTAGGCCGTCGCTGGATTTCTACGAATGCGGCCCGATGCAAGTGATGTTTATCGGGACTGCCGAAGACGGATGCGGTCCGGTCGAAAAAGTTATGATAAAGATTGAAGACGAAGACGAAGAGACATATCAGGCGGACGGAAAAAAGAGTTGGTCATACACGGCGGCGGTGGAAAAGGCGGGGACATGGCCGATTAAAATCTGGGCGGTTGACGAGACTGGCGCTGTCTCGGCCGCATATGAATTCAGGATGGAAATGGAAAAGAACGTCGAGCCGCCAAACGTGTCGTTGCAGACAATAGCGAACAGGCAGGCTCCGACATTCGGCGGACGAATGAAACTGAACAAATCGCGTCTGACGAACGGAAGAATGAGCATTGAGGGAACGGCAGATTCGCCCCGTTGCGATATATCAAGAGTGGACGTGAGCGTGAACGACGGAACGGCGTGGAACAGGGCGAACGGAGGCGGATTCTGGTCATATTCCTTCGTTCCGAGGGACGGGACGTATGAGATAGTTGCTAGAGCGGCGGATGATGACGGGCAGGAATCCGCAGTGTCCGCGACAGTCGAAGTGCAATACATAGACAAGACGGACGAGGAACTGCTGAGGATCGATTTTGACGCGCTCATGGCGGCGTACAGGGATAAGAACGCCGGAGGATTCATTGACGGCGTTTCAAGCAGGTACTCTTCTCCGGTGAATACGATTGAGGACCTTTCGCGCCTCGATTATTCGCTGAACACCAAATTCATGGAACAGTCGACGGTGTATATCCGGTATCTTGTGGTTTCGACGACGGTGAGCGGGAACACGGGGCGCGTGATGTTCAACTGGGACGCGGACAGAAGGACGGCGGGATATACGCATACAGGGACATTCGTGTTCGACTTGGACGACGAGGGATGGAAACTGCTGACAGTGTCCGACGCGGACACGTTTTTGAGGCACACGGATGTAGCGGCGCATATATCAGTCCGCGCGTCGGAATCTCAACTAAAAGCGAACAGGGCGGACACCGCGACGATATATCTGGAAGTCCGCGACTCGGCATTCAATCCGGTAAAAGACGGAACGATGGTGACATTGCTCGCGAGTTCGGGAGAAGTCGACGCGGTTGCGACGACTTCGGAAGGGCTGGCTGAGGCGACATATACGACAGGTTCATCTGCTGGAACCGCAGTGATAACGGCTAGGCGGGGAGGGGCGGCCGGTTCGGTTTCGATTTCGCTGGTCGAAGAGTCGCCACCGGGGCCGCCGGGAGAACCGGGCGGATGATGCAATTCGGAATTTAAAGGTTGACGCGAAGGTTTAATTGGAAGGAGTCAGGTTATGAAAAAGATATCTATTGTTGTTTTAGCGGTTTTATGCGCGTCGGCAGGGGCGCGGGCGGCTGTTCCGCAGTTGATAGACTATCAGGGATACCTGATGGAGAGCGGCGTGGCTGTTAACGGCACGAAGAGCGTAACGTTCAGACTGTTCGACGCGGCCTCTGGCGGCTTACAACTGTGTTCGACGGGCGCGCAGACGGTTACTGTCATGAAGGGCGTATTCTCGCATTCAATCGGCTCGGCGGGCTGCGACCTATCGACTATCAACTGGGACAATCCGGTGTATCTTGAAATGATGGTCGAGGGAACTACGCTGGCGCCAAGGGAGAGAATCGCGGGCGCGGCTTATTCGGTGCAGACGAAAGCGGCGAATGTGATTTTCGCTCCGTCGGGGAACGTTTCAGCCACGAACGCTCAGAGCGCCATAGAGGAACTCGACGCGGATAAGCTGGATAAAACAGGCGGAACAATCTCAGGCTCGCTATCGCTCACTGGAGATGTGACTGCGTCGGGGACGGTGACGGCGACGGATTTTGTGGGAGATGGCAGCGCGCTCACTAACATCAGCGCGGGAACGCACAACCACGACGCGGTGTATGTGGACGCAGGCGGGGACACGATGTCGGGAGCGCTGATGATGAACAACGCCGCGCTGAATATGAGCGGAGCGAATGGGGATATCATGTTCGACAATGCTGGCGGCTCAATCACGCTGGCGGGCGGGGGCATCACCGACAGCGCGGGGAATATAAATCTTAAAAAGAGTGTCAGGATAGATGCCGACGCGGATGTAAGCGGCGTGCTGTTCATTGATTCCGGATTGGCAAACGGTTATTACTCGGCGATAGATTTTTATGATCGAGGAATAGGCAAATGGGGGATGGGGAAGAATATCGACAATGATTTTTACGTACAGGAACTGGGGACCGGGGACAGGCTGACGATAAAGAACACGACCGGATACGTTGGAATAGGAACAACCGGGCCGTCAACCGCGTTGCAAGTGGTCGGAACGGTTACGGCCACCGCGTTTTCTGGGGATGGCTCGGCGCTGACGAATATCAGCGCTGGCACGCACAACCACGACGCGTCGTATGTGAACTCGGGCGGAGACACGATGACGGGGCAACTCACATCGAGCGTGGCGGATGGAACGGCTCCGTTTGTGGTGGCATCGACGACGAAAGTGACGAACCTGAACGCGGACGCGTTGGACGGGCTGGATTCGACGGCGTTCATGGCGGCGACCGTAGACAACTGGGTTGACGCGGCTGGAGACGCGATGACGGGCGCGTTGAACATGGGCGGCAACGATATCAGCGATGCGGGAACTGTTACTGCGACGGATTTTGTGGGAGACGGTAGCGCGCTCACAAACATCAGCGCGGGAACGCACAACCACGACTCGAACTATGTGGGTGTCGGCGGGGACACGATGACGGGGCAGCTTACATCGACGGTGGCAACTGGAACCGCGCCGTTCGTCGTGGCATCGACGACGAAAGTGACGAACCTGAACGCGGACGCTCTGGACGGGCTTGACTCTTCGGATTTCATGTCGGCGACAGCAGACAACTGGGTGAATGCGGCGGGCGACGCAATGACGGGCGCGCTGACGATGAACAACGCCGCGCTGAATATGAGCGGAGCGAATGGAGATATCGTGTTCGACAATGCTGGCGGCTCAATCACGCTGGCGGGCGGGGGCATCACCGACAGCGCGGGGAATATAAATCTTAAAAAGAGTGTCAGGATAGATGCCGACGCGGATGTAAGCGGCGTGCTGTTCATTGATTCCGGATTGGCAAACGGTTATTACTCGGCGATAGATTTTTATGATCGAGGAATAGGCAAATGGGGGATGGGGAAGAATATTGACAATGATTTTTACGTTCAGGAACTGGGAACTGGGGACAGGCTGACGATAAAGAAAGACTCTGGATATGTGGGGATAGGAACAACCGGGCCGTCAAGCGCGTTGCAAGTAGCCGGCACAGTGACGGCCACCGCGTTCGCCGGAGATGGCAGCGCGCTGACGAATATAGCAGCGGGAACTCACAACCACGACGCATCGTATGTAAACGTCGGCGGGGACACGATGACGGGGCAGCTTACATCGACGGTGACAACCGGAACAGCTCCGTTTGTTGTGGCGTCAGCAACCAAAGTAACGAACCTCAACGTGGACGCGTTGGACGGGCTTGACTCTTCGGATTTCATGTCGGCGACCGCAGACAACTGGGTGGACATCGGCGGGGATACGATGACGGGCGCGCTGAATATGGGGACGAACGACATCACGAATGCGGGAACGGTGACCGCAACGGATTTCGTCGGGGACGGAAGCGCGCTGACGAATATCAGCGCGGGAACGCACAACCATGACGCAGCGTATGTGAACGTCGGCGGGGACACGATGACGGGCGCTCTTACATCGACGGTGGCAACTGGAACGGCTCCGTTTGTTGTGGCATCGACGACGAAAGTGACGAACCTGAACGCGGACGCGCTTGACGGACTGGACTCGACGGATTTCATGTCGGCGACCGCAGATAACTGGGTGGACGCGGCAGGAGACGCGATGACGGGCGCGCTGAATATGGGGACGAACGACATCACGAATGCGGGAACAGTGACGGCGACGGCGTTTTCGGGGGATGGCTCGGCGCTGACGAACATAGCAGCGGGAACGCACAACCACGACGCGTCGTATGTGAACGTCGGCGGGGACACGATGTCCGGACAACTCACATCGAGCGTGGCGGACGGAACGGCTCCGTTTGTTGTGGCATCGACGACGAAAGTGACGAACTTGAACGCTGACGCGCTTGACGGGTTGGATTCGACGGGTTTCATGTCGGCGACCGCAGACAACTGGGTAGACGCGGGTGGCGACGCGATGACGGGCGCGCTTACGATGAACAACGTCGTGATAAATATGAGCGGCGCGAACGCTGACATAACATTCGACAACGCGGGGGGCGCATTGACGCTGGCAGGCGGCGCAATTACCGACAGCGCTGGCAGCGTGAATATCAACGACGATGTCGATATCAACGGCGTTATACAGTCGAGTTTGCCGATAAACAATGTGGTGTTTCAACATGCGGCGCCGGGGAGGATGGCGCTGAACGCGACCGACAGCACGGAATCGGTGATATCGTGGTCGCCGTCGGGGCTGAACCTCGGATGGAACGTGTGGGAGGACGGGTTGTCTTGGCAGAACGGGAACGGAGCCGCGCCTTCCGCCGACTTGCGCATAAATAAAGGAACAGTCGGGACGGACAGGGCGTTTGAATTCATAGCCGCGCTGTCCGGAACCCCGCAGTTTTATTCAAAGCTGGCGATAACATACGCGGGGAAGGTCGGGTTGGGAACGTCGGCTCCGAGCTATAATCTGCATGTAAAAACGGGCGACGAGTCTTCCGTCATAGCTGTTGACAGCGGGAGTGGCTCGGCGCAGATTTCAGAGTTGACATTTTCCGACAGGGGAACCGCCAAATGGAGCATCTTGAAAGACACAGCGAACGGATTTGACATAACCGAAGAAAGCGTTGCTATGGGCAGGCTGCACATATCGCCGGGTGGCAACGTGGGCATAGGAACGACCAGTCCTGCGAACAAACTGGATGTAGAAGGATCGATGGCGGTCGGCGCGACATACTCCGGCACAAGCGCCGCCCCGGCGGACGGACTGATTGTCGAGGGCAGCGTTGGCATCGGCACAAATTCGCCAGCCGACAAACTCCACGTCGATAACAGCGACGCAAGCGGCAACGGCGCGTACTTCACCACCAGCAACCCGGGCAATAATACCGGTCAGACGGTTTATGCGCTCAACGCCGGCGGCGGCTCTTCCCGCGCCGGGCGCTTCGAAAACAACAACGCCGCAAACACGGCCTGCTCGCTTTGGGCAAACAACACCGGAGGCGGCGAAGCCTTATGCGGAGAAATCAACAACGCTGCCAATTCCAGTACCGCGATAAAAATAGCCACTAATGGCGACGGCATGGCCGCATCATTTTCTTTGACTAAAGCCGACAATGCTAATAACGCTGTTCGCGTGACCCACGACGGCGTCGGTTCAGGCGACTCTGCCGGTATCAGGGTAACGACAACAAATACCGCTCACGGCATTGACTCCCGAACAACAGGCACAGCCGGCAGGGCTGGAAAATTCATTGTCGAAAATGTCGCAAACAACAATGATGTTCTTTATCTCGAAACCGCATACACCGGCGGCGGAACAACTGCAGGGCGGCTCATAGACACAAATAAGGGAGCCTATCTTACGAACGAGGGATCATGGGTCGCCGCAGGCGGTTTTTTGCCGAACTACACTTCTGCCGACACAGCGGTATCATTAAGCCAGACCAAGACTTTTACTCATGGCCTCGGCAGGCTTCCGGTTATGGTTCAGGCATGGATCAGATGCACGGGCGTCTATGGCGCTGGGAGTTACCCCGCTGACAGAGATGAATGGAAACCCATTTCGGCATTGTTTCGCGGCAGCGGCGGGGAGTATTGGGGTTCGGTCGTTGAGGCGATCACGGACACGCAAATTGTAGTAAGATCCGGCGATGGTTCGGTTTGGCATGGCCATCGACTTGATGATTATTGTAACACAGGCCTAATCAGAGTTATGGCATGGTGATTATCAAAATGGAATCTTAATTTCTTTTCAATCGGGTCGTTCAAAGTATTGCGGGAAACATTATTGGAGAGAGAGATAAAGTAAAATGGCGAAATAGCAACTTAGGAATATGTTATTAGAGGAGCAATAAGTGAGATTCAGGATATTGAGGGCATTGATTGCGGTCATAGCGGCGGCGATGGTTTGCGCGCCCGCGTTTGCCGGAACGAATAAAACGGGCGGCAACTATCAGATATTGCAGGACGCAGCCAACGCTGGCGGAGGGGCCGCGGCAGGCGGAAATTTTGAAATCATTTCTTCCGTCGGACAGCGCTCTAGCAACAGGCTGGCTACCGGCGGCGCTTTCTCTTGCGTGAGCGGATTGCTCGGCGCGGTCGACACAGACGTCCCGACCGTCTCAATTACCGGCCCGACGGCGAACCAATCCTTAAACGGCTCCGTGGCCCTCGTTGGAACCGCGTTCGACAGCAACGACATTCAGTGGACGCTCTACATCGGCCCCGGAGACGCCCCGACCGTCTGGACTCAGGTCGCGTCCGGCTCCGGCAACCGCGCTGTTTCTTACACGTTCGGCGCGTGGGATTCCTCGCGCTACGCGGGCCGCTACACGTATAAACTCGTCGCTGTGGACGCGCGTGGCAACGCTGCTCAGGCGACCGTCACTTTCAGCGTGGATTACACTCTGTCGATTTCCGGTTCCATCCCCGCGATGCAATGGGTCTTCATCGGCTTGCCTGCGGCCCCGGCGAATCCTGACCCGATTTCAATTTTCGGAAACGGCGAATATAAAGTGTTCCGGTGGAATCCCGAAGCGTCGCCCGACCCGCACACGGACAGGTATAGATATCCGGCGGCAATCGAGCCGGGATACGGTTTCTGGATAAAGTCTTACGGCGGCCCGTTGAGCTACTCATACTCTGCGTCGCGGACTCCGACAAGCGAGTTGTATTCGCTTCCCGTCAAGCCGGGATGGAACCAGATAAGCTCGCCATACGACGCGTCGTTCAACTGGGGCGGGGTTCAGGTGCGGAAGGCGGGGACTGTTTACGACCTTTCCACCGCCGCCGGAATGGGGTTGATACATCCGACGTTTTACACATACGACCAAGGGAGCGGCGCGTGGGTTCCCGGACATTCCGGTTCGACCATCGCTCCCCAGACGGGTTGCTACGTCCGCGCGTACGACGACGTGGAGCTGATGTTCGACCAGAGCGCGCGAGCGCTGTCCCGCATCGTGAGGCCCGTCGAGGAATTGCGCGTTGAAATTTCCGCCGCTGTCGGAGACCGCCGCGACTCCAACAATTATTTCGGGCTGTCAAACGCCGCGTCCGCCGAATACGACGTTCTCGACGCGGAGAAGCCGCCGCGAGCCATGAGAGACATCGAGGACGGCAAGCACATCTCCCTATATTTCCCCAAATCGAACTGGGCGCGGAATCCGGGCGACTACTCCGCAGATTTCAGGCCGACCGTCGCGAGGGCAGGGCAGTCGGAGTCTTGGGATTTCGCCGTCGAAACAAAACAAGTCGGCGAAAGGGTGGAGCTTGCATGGGATTGCGACGCGTTGCCGATTGACAAATATACATTCACGCTGGTCGACCTCGCGACAGGGGCGAGAGTAAACATGGCTGAACAGTGCGTGTACGCCTACGTCGCGGCGGGGGCGGGGTCGTCGACCGCCAGATTCAGGATAGAGATCGTAAAGCTCGGCGCGGCGTCGGTGGCGAAGACATGCTCGCTCAAGGCCGGATGGAACCTGATAAGCGTGCCGCTGGAGCCGGAAGCGACCGGGGCTTTGGTTCAACTCGGCGACAAGCTTCGGCTGGTGGATATTTATCAGTATTACGACGGCGCGTTCTACACTGGCGCGGAAGTGGACATACAGGCCGGACTGGGCTACTGGGCGCATGTGGCGGCGGACACCGAATTGGAGTTCTTCGGATTGCCGGTTGCTGAAGGGCAAACCGTCGCGACGCCGCTTGTCTCCGGTTGGAACCTCATCGGCAATCCGTTCGAGTCTCCGGTTCCGTGGGACGACTCGGTGGTTTTCAAGTGCGGCGGGACGGATTACGCGCTGTCGGCGGCGGAAGCGGCGGGATACGTGAGCGCGGCCATTTTCGAGTATGACGGGCGGGCCCACGTCCCGGCGGTGGAGTTAAAACCGTGGAAGGGATACTTCGTCAAAGCGTCGCGCGCGTGCGAGGTGATTCTGAGCAATGGCGGCGAATAAGGCGCTTGCGGTTGTCGCGGTTTTGGCGGTCGCCGCCGTTATCTCAGGATGCGGAGGCGGGGGAGGCGGCGGAGCGGCCGCGCCCACGGCGGCTCCAACTCTAGCATTTGTCAATCCGCAAAATGGCGCCTCGATCTCGGACATCGCTTTCAGAAGCGAGGATTTTCAGATAACCGCCGCGTTCTCAGGCTCCGGCCCGGCGAACGCGTCCACCCTCGCGGTCACTTTGAAGATGGACTCCGCCGCCGCGCAGAATATCTCGCAATACTTTTCCATATCGGGCGACACCATCTCAAGCTCAGGCATATATGAATTCAATAGGAGCCTTTTTCCTCTTGCTTCAAATGATGTTGTGAGGACGATGCGCCTGACCGCTTCCGTCAAAGACGCGGCTGGAAGAACTGCGACCTCGCAAATCGTGTTCGAAGTCTATCCCGACGCGGGCCTCCCGCCGCCGGGTTGATGTTATCTCGGATTCTTCATAAAAACTCAGAAAATCGAATCAGATGCGCGGGGGGGTATCGGGGATGACGCCGCCGGGAGCCTCCGGCAGGTAGTCGGGTTTCACTCTGAACTGAGCGGCGAAAAGGTCGTCCGAAGCGGTCGGCCTCTGCGTTTCCAACTGTTTAAGCATCGACCTGATGAACTCGCGTTTAGAGTCGTCCTCGTGAGGACACCCGGCTTCCAAACTTGCGATGTTTTGCTCGTCGGCGAACTTCTTCACCGTGTGGTCTCTGATGTAGTAGAGGGGGCGGATGAAATGGTATTCGCCTTTAAAAAGCTCCTGAACCGGGAGCATGGCGGCAACCTCCCGGTTGTAAAACAAGTTGAGAAGGAACGATTCAACGGCGTCGTCCCTGTGATGGGCGAGGATGATTTTCCGGCAGTCTAGAGACTGAGCGGTTTCCAGAAGGGCCTTGCGGCGCTTGCGGGAGCACAGGAAACAGGGTCGTTTTTTCTGCCCGGTCGATTCGGCGAAGATGTCGGTTTTTACAATGTGGATGTCGAGGCCGGAACGGGAGAACCATTCTCTGATCGGCTCCGAGTCGTGGCCGGGGGCGCCGATGTCGATGTGAGCGTATTCGACGTGGAAATCCGGGGTCATCCTCACGAACGGGCCTCTCAGCAGCCGGGTCATAACAAGGCTGTCGCGCCCGCCGGACACCGCCATGAGAACGCGGTCGCCGGGGGATATCATGTTGAAATCGACCGCCGCTTTTTCCATCCACTTGCGAAGGTGTTGTTCGAGAGGAGTCATAAGATGCCGCCGGTTGAAACGGGGAGAGGGGTTTTCACGCGCCGGGTTTCGAGCGTTTTTTTCGAATGGGCCTAAAGGAGAACTTAGGCGCGCCGCAGGATGTGCAGAAGTCCGGACACTTTTCATCAGGATAGATTGTGCTTTCAGCCAGAATCTCGCAGAGCCGGCATTCCCAGCTTGTCACGGCGCGAATGTCCGCCCCGCATTTGCCGCAGAAACTGTGGCCTTCCTCGCCTTCGTGCCGGCAGTTCTTTCTCTTCTCCAGCATCGGGACAAGCTCTTCTTTAATGAATTCGACAAGTTCCCGTATCATAGGTTGATTATATGCTGGAGCCGCTTCCCGCGCAACAGCGCGAGGCAGGCGCGCGGTTCGCGCTCTTCTCGGAATGTTGTTGATGAAAGAGCGCCCGAAAAGGTATTATTCATAGGAAGCGCGCGCAAACGCGGCGGGAACGCGGACAGTATGGCGAAAACGAAAACCGAGACACATGGAGCGGACGCGCGCGCGGCGGGCCGGAT
This sequence comes from bacterium ADurb.Bin236, assembly GCA_002069885.1. Classification (GTDB taxonomy): domain Bacteria; phylum UBP15; class UBA6099; order UBA6099; family UBA6099; genus UBA6099. Next base: position 25,708 of record MWCD01000011.1, read on the forward strand.
TGTGGACGCGCATGTCCATATTATCCCGCCGGAGCGGATGGCGGGGCTGATGCGTTGGATTCACCGCGCTTTCCCCGGCCACCCTGTCCCCGCAGATATCGACTGCGAAGGCGCTCTCGCGGACATCGAGGCGGGGGGCGCCCGCAGGTTCTTCAACATGGCGTATCCTCTCACGCCGGACGAGACGGACGCGCTGAACCGTTTCAATTTCGAGTTGACCCGCAAACTGCCGCAAGCCGTCGGCTGGGGTTCGCTCCACCCGGAGAACCCGGACCGCGCCGGGATAACCCGCAGATGCCTGTCCGAACAAGGTTTCATCGGGATGAAGTTCCACCCATTCGTTCAAAAGTTCTCGATATTCGACCAGAGGATGACGCCGGTGTATGAGACGCTCAGTGAGATGAAGCGCCCGCTGATTATCCACACCGGTTTCGACGAGTTTTACCGAACGTCGATGCCCGCGCGCGATGTAAGGCGGCTGATATCCTCTTATCCTGACATGCCGCTGGTCATCTCCCACATGCTTTTTCCCGACATCGGCGGCGCGTTCGACATAATGGAAGAGTTCCCGTCCGCGCTGGGCGATTTGACCAACGTGCCCGGCGCGTTGCGGCTCCTCGCGTTTTCTAAAGGCCTAGCGTTTCACGAGACGCCGGAAATGGCCGCTCTCGAAAAAAGAATCCCGGCGTTCGCGGACAGGTTGCTGTTCGGCTCCGACCATCCGGCGGGCATGGGCGGGTACGGCGAGATATACGGCGATTTCTTCAATATCCGGATGGCGGAGCGGGACAGGGAATCGATACTTCGCGGCAACGCGGAGGCCATTGTGGAGCGCTATCTTCCCGGCAGATGGGACTGAACGGCAGCGGCGGATAAATTAAGGACGGAGAACAATTCGCTATGAAGATATCAATCGGAGGAATGTGGCGCGGCAGGCCTGACCCTTCGCGCATAGGCGAGAAAGAGGGCTGGTTCGCCGAGGAGAACAGCGGCGCGGGCGTGCCCGGATGGAGCGCCGCGAAAGTCCCCTCCTGCTGGAACTGCGACCCCAAGTTAGAGCGGTACGAAGGGACATTCTGGTACGCGACGGACTTTTCAGCGCCCGAAGACAGGCCCGCGCGCGAGACCGAAATTTACATCCGTTTCCTTGCCGCCAACTATCTATGCCGCGTGTGGCTCAACGGCGCGCCGCTCGGCGAGCACGAAGGCGGTTTCCTCCCGTTCGAGTTCAAGGCTCCGCCGGAATGTTTCGGCAGGGTCAACCGGCTTGTCGCGATGGTGGAGAATTTCCGCTCTCCACGAAGGATCCCCGGCGAGGTTTTCGACTGGTTCAACTATGGCGGAATAGTCAGGGATGTCGAGATTCACACTCGGTCCCCCCGCCGGTTCGACGCCGTCAGGATAACCACCGAACTGAGCGCAGGTGGAGGGGCGGTCGCGAGGATCGAATACTCCCGCAAATTCGCGTTCCCTTTCGATTGGCGGTTGACGGACGCAGACGGCGCGGTCGTCGCTTCAGGCTCGGTGGAAAGCGCGTCGCCTGTCGGCAGCATCCGCATCAGCGTCGAAAACGCCAGACTGTGGAGTCCGGACGACCCGCATCTGTACGCACTCGATCTGACTCCCCGCGAAGGCTCGGACGCCGACCCGTTCTCGGCGCGCGTGGGAATCCGCGAGATAAAAGCTGACGGCGCGAAGCTATTGCTTAACGGCAAACAGATAAAACTGCGCGGCGTCAGCCTCCACGAGGAGCAAGTCCCGCACGGGAGGTCGATGCCTCCGGAGCGGCGGCGCAGGGACGTCAGGGATATAAAGGCTCTGGGTTTCAACGCGCTGAGGACGGCTCACTACACGCACGACGAGGCTCTGCTCGACGCGGCGGACGAGGAGGGCCTTCTGGTTTTCGAGGAAATCCCCGTATATTGGGATTTGGATTACGCGAGCGAAAAACTGCGCGGGACAGCCGCCAAAATGACCAGAGACATGATATCGCGCGACTTCAATCATCCCTGCGTCATCCTGTGGTCGGTCGGCAACGAAGTCCCGGTCGAGAACCCCCGCTGCGACAGCCTGATGAGAGAGTTGATGGAGCTCGCGCGCGCCCTCGACCCGACGCGGCTCGCCTCCTACGTCTCCTGCCGGTTCATCTCGGACACCACCCGGCGCGCGTCCGACGTCTGCTGCGTCAACTGTTACGTCGGTTGGTACTACGGAGAAAAGAAGTCGCTCGCCCCGCTGTTGGAGATGACCCGCACGACCGCCCCTGACAAACCGTGGATCGTCACCGAGTTCGGCGCCTGCGCCAAGTTCGGATTCCGAAACGCCGCAAACGTCAAATTCTCCGAAGAGTTCCAGCGCGATTTCCTTTCCCACTATATCGCCGTCCTCAACGGCATGGACTGGATTTCGGGTTGGTTCATCTGGATTTACAGGGATTTCAAAAGCCCCATCCGGCTGAACAAATACCAGAAAGGTTTCAACCGCAAAGGCATAGTCAGCGAAGTGAACGAAAAGAAGATATCGGCGGAAGAAATGTCGAAGATAATCAGAGCGGAGAAGAAGACGCGGCCGCTCTCCGGAGCGGGATGGAAAGCCGGGCTTTGCGTCGCGCTCGAAAAGGCCGCGTTCGGGATTGCGATGCCGTTCATTTCGAAATCCCAGCGGGATCAGTACAATAAATATTACAGGCGGGACGCGGAGCTGTAGAGTTTGCGAATGCCGACGCGCGCCGCCGGGAGGCGTCTGCCATGAAATTGAGAACCATTGCGGGGCTTTACGCGATAGCCGTTTCTATCTTTATGTTCTGGATATGGATGTATTTTGCGATAACGAACACCGTGCCGTTTTTCGAGGAGCGGCCGCTGGAGATGTCGCTCCACATAGCGGCGGAGATGATGACGTGCATGGCGCTGCTGGCGGGCGGCATAGGGTTGCTGAAAAGCATATCATGGGGCCGTAGCGTTTATTTCCTCGGCATGGGCATGCTCGCGTACGCGCTGGTGAACAGTCCGGGGATGTACGTCGAGAGCGGAATGACGCTGATGGCAGCAGTCTTCCCGCCATCTCTCATCGTTGCGGTCGTTTTTATTGTCGTTCCGTTGATAAAAATGGCAAAAGACGATTTCTGACGCCGGCGAACCGGATGCGGGAGCGGACTAATGGAAATCATTCCGATTAAATATGGAAACCTGATGGGGTCGCCGGACATGAAGGCGGCTTTGTTCGCGGCGGGAACATCCACCCCTGAGGCGGACGCCGTGTGGGACGACCTCGCGGCGATTAAAATCCGCATGGGCCAGAACGGGGCTTCAACCTCCCTGCTGATTAAGGAGAGCGGACATTCCTTGTTTCCGGCGGCGGTTGACCTGTCATTCATCTGCGCCGACCCGCAGATGAGAGGCGAAAAATCCGTCGCCGCCGCGCTCGCCGCGCTAGAAACTCTGGGGATTGCCCCCGGAGATTTGAAAAGTCTTTTTGTTACACATTCCCACGCCGATCATTTTGATCCCCGGCTTCCGGCGCTGTTGCCGAACGCGCGCGTTTTCGCTCATCCCGATTCGCGCATCCCCGGAGCCGAACCTCTGGAAATGTCGTCGCTGCCCGCATGGATGTCCTGTCTGAACACGCCGGGGCACGGAACGCCCCATTGCAGCTACATATTCGACGCGCCGCAGTGGGACCTCGCCATCGCCGCCGCCGGAGACCTCGTCATGAGCCATGCCCACTACCTGAGCATGGGCAAGCCCCTTGCGTACGCAGACCCTGAAGCCGGGCGCGCCAGCGTCCGCGCGCTCCTCGCCGCCCTTTACGCCCGCAACCTCAAATACCGCATGATTATCCCCGGCCACGACATGCCTTTCTTCGTCTGACCATGAACGCAGAAGCGCAGTTTGAATCTTGATTAGCGGCCCCAGAAATAGCCGTTGCTGTTTTCTATACAGCCTCTTATATGCGTGAATAGCCTCTAATATATTGATAAAGAGTTAATATTTGCTAGGTGGCATACATAATATTGTTTTTGCCTATGCCTAAAGAACAGCTAAAAACAATGTGGTGCTTTAGACTGCGGCGATTCATCGCCGCTCTGCCTTTGCCGGGAATTCATTCCCGGCTCCAGTGTAGAGTGAGAACGCTGATTCCTGCCACCGTACCAAATTGTAAAGTGCTGATTTGGTATTCATATACTTTCAAAAGTTCTCCCCAATCAGCGATTCTGTGTTAAGATATTAAAAATAACGACCGTGGAGATAACGATGAACGGCACAAGAACTCCCTGTATAGTTTGTAAAAACACAGATGCTTCAACTATTCAAAGACCAAGAGAGAGCATGGTTAAATATAAATGTCCGACTTGCTCAGAATTTACATCCTCTATGACAATGGAAGCGATGTTAAAACACGAAGAAAACTATTCAGGCAAGAGACATATAATATCTGGATATATCAGAATTTTGCATGATATTTACAATGAAACATTCGACATGGATACAGCCTCAATTGAAAAGTTGTTGAACAATGAAGACCCAAGAATAATTGTTCCAAGAACCATCGACGACAAATTAAACATGATTTTGTTTTATATCAAAAGAAAAACATCGTATCCATCAGAGAATGTAAAAATAAACAACCTTAACGATTATTCAATCTGTTTTGCAAAAAGCAAAAACGAATTCACATACTATCTTGACCATTTGAAAGAAAAAGGTTTAATAAGCTTGCAAAACGAAAATGGCAACCTGCGGACATATCATCTCACGATAAAAGGTTTCGACTATTTATCAAAGCTTCAAGATTTTAACATCCATTCAAATAGATGCTTCGTCGCAATGAGCTTCAAGCCCGAATATGAAAATATTTATACTAAAGCAATTAAACCAGCTATTGAAAAAGCAAAGTATATGCCGATAAGAATCGACGAAGAGAATTCAAAGAAACCGGATATGGAGGTGAATATTGACGATAGATTGATTGCCGAAATAAGGATGTCAAGATTCATGGTTGCTGATTTCACAGGACAAAGCCTGAACGTATATTATGAAGCCGGATTTGCCTACGGACTGGGAATGAAAGTGATTAGGTGCTGCGAAATAAACGCCATTAAGAATGGGGCTTTGCCTTTTGACACGAGAAATAGGGACCATCTTTCTTGGGAAGATGGGAAGGAAGAATTATTTCTTGATTCTCTTTACCATAGAATAGTCGCTCTTTTGGGTGAAGGAACCTTTAAGCCGGAATGATACAATAACTCTTCGTGTCAGGCGGCAAACGCAATAAATGCATTTGATTCGTAGGGGCGATTCGCTGAATCGCCCTTCCTGTCCCGCGACGCGTTTTCATCAGGGCGACCCACCGGGTCGCCCCTACAATTTGCCTGCAAATTCTACGATGTCCCGGTTTTCGTTAATATGTCACATGCTCGCATCGCGACTTTTGTTCTAACTCTAATACTGGCAATAGAGGGAATGATGGTGATTCTTAATACCCACAAAGACACGAAGGCGCAATTATAGCGAAGGGTTTGGGGTTAGGGTAGCCAGAGGGGGGGGGAAGCGGCGGCGGAGGCTCCGACTATGGCGGGGAAGGGCGGGGTGTCCTTGTCGGACAATTTTACCCAGATGTTTCCCAGATATGTGAAGACGAAAGAATCGTCGTCCCGGCCCCATGCTAGGGAATCAAACTGTATGGCCGCGCCTGCGGGCGATTTAAAAGCGTTTTTCGATGTTTCTCCGGAAGCGACGTCCGCGACGTAAAACAAACCGTCGGCGGAACGCTCGTCGTAAACGAGAATTTTTTTGCCGGTGGGTGAAAAGCTGAATGCCGCGCCCCGCATCGCCGCGAAAGACGGCGTTCCTCCGTTTTCATCCGATGGCCTCAACGGAATGGAAACGCTTGATACGCCGCCGCCGGAAGGGGCGGCGCGGTCGAAGCACAGCCGGGAAGAGCCGTCTCCCGGCGGGCATTTTTTGAGAGCCACCCACAGCGAACCGTCTGCGGGATTCCACGCGGCGGAATGAAAGTCGGAGGTCAGCCGGGGAGCGAAAGACGAACCGTCGGAAGTATTGATAATCAGCAACTTGCGTTCCAAGTTCGAGAGCGAGATTAGGACTATGGCGGCGGCGGACGCGTCGGGCGACAGCGCCGGGCGGGCGAGAGCGTCCGGCGTTGAGTAAACCGCCCTCGGTTTTTCCTGCGAAAAATTGTAGATAGAGAGTTTAGAGACAGTCGCGCCGCGGTCGATGAAGGCCAGAGCGCCGCCGGAATGAGCGGCGGACGGCTGAGCGCCCGGAAAGAGCGCGGAGACTCCGGTCTCGGCTGGCCTAGAACGAGACAGCGTCCGACCTTCCGACTCGAACACGATTTCGCCTTTGATTTTTTTCCGCAGATCGAACAGCGTTGATGCGCTGAATCCTGTTTCGTCTGAATGGATGTCCGCCATGCCGGCGAGCATTTCGACTAGTTCCTCGGAAGGAAGCGGCAGGGGGGACAGAGACCATTCTGCGGCGGGGAGAGAAATGAGCGCGGGGCGGTCCGCTTCTTCGGCGGCAAAGGCGCTGGAACACGCGAACCCGGCGCCGATCACAGCCGCAAGCGCGAGCGCGATGATGTGTTTTCCGGATGCGAGAGCCACGCGCGCCTCCGGGACCGAAGCCCCGTCAGAACATTGTCACTGTGTTTGCGATCATCTTGTATTCGGGGAATATCCTAGCGAAATCCGGTTCGAGGCTGTTAAAAGAAATTATGTACTCGATGCCGTTTGATATGACGATAATCATGTATTGTTTTGAGACGAGTTTGGACGGCTGGGCGTCGGGGCCGGAGCCGCCGGGCGCGGTCGTTTTGATGATATTCGCGTATTCGTGCGTCGAGATAATCTCCTGAGCCGGCAACCCCTGATGCGTGATGGCTTTGCGGCTGGCGATGTTGTATCCCGCGGACATTAGCATTTGGACGCTGTTTTCGATGTGGGCCTCGACGGACATCGAGGCGGAAGAAGCGGAGAGAGAGCGGCAGACGATGTTAAGACCGGAGCCTGAGCCGGGGTCGGGGGGGGATTTTTCGATGGCAAGGTGGAGCGAGGTTTGAGATTTGCGGACGGAGTAGCGCCACGACGCGTCCGGCTTGCGCGCAGAGAACCGCCAGTGATAGTCGATATACAGGTTTTCGTCCGCCTCCGTCGCCGCCGGAGGGGTCAGAGGATTGCCCCCGCCGCCGGGCTGATACGCAGGCTGGGGCAGCGCGCGGTCGATGTACAGCAGCCTGTGCAACTCACGGAACTTCTCGTGTGACACGACCGATTTCACATCGCCCTTCTCATACGCCGAAAGGATATCTTTGACCCCGTCGAAACCGGGGCCGAGTTCGACAGACTTTCGGAAGTGCCTTAACGCCATTTTCTCGAACCGTTCGGCGCCTTCTTCCGAGACGCCCTTCATGTTGTTCCTCAGCCGGTCGTATCCCACGCCGATTAGGAAAGAGATGTCCGCCATCGCGGAGCCTGAAAGCCCTTCGGCCTTTTCCGCCGCCCGGATAGCTGCGTTGAAATAGTAGTCAACTCGCTCCACGCAGTCGAAACTGAAACCGGAAGGGTTGGTGGCTGAGGAAAGCTGGAGCGCGGCGGACACCGGGCAGATGTCGATGTAGCTGTACGCTATCGCCACGAGGAAAAGAACGCGGTCTTTCGCGTTGGGAACCGTCTTGACGACCATTTCGAGGTTGGCGAACGCGCGGTGCGCCCGCGCGATGGTCTCCATGTTTCCGTCAGCCGTTCCTTTGAGAGCTATTCCGTTCACATATTCGATTTCGCGCGCGACGTCCTCCGAGCGGGGAACCTGCGCCCCGGCGTAAGCGGCGAAAACGACCGCCAGCGCCAAGCACGCGCAGAGCGTCCGCGCGCCCGCCGCAAAGCGGCGCGCTTCCCGCGCGGGAGCGCCTTTCATGTATGTCCGACAACTGCGTTTCAGCATTTCAGTCGCGCGTCCTTATATATCCCGCATAATCGAGATTCATTCTAAAATAAACAAATAGATTTTACAATTGCCGAACAAACCCCGGCCGGGCAGAAATCAGGAAGAAAGTGGTTATATGGCTAACTGGGAGACCGCCGGTATACATGGGATAGGTTTTGATGATGTGACGTTGAAAGGGATGGGAGGGGGCTGAAGTGGCGGCATTGTTGCGGGAGGCAGAGCCGCATTCGGGACATGTTTCGGAATATGAGAGCGCGGCGGCGCGGCGCTCAGATTCTTTTCTGAAACAGAGCTATGTCGAAATCTTCGCCGAACTTGCGTCCCGCGTTGCGTATGCGGCCCGCTTCTTCAAAACCGTTTCTTTCATGGAAGCGAATGCTCGGTTCATTCTTGGAAGAAACGCTTGCCACCAAGTTGTCAACTCCGGCGAGTTTGGCGTCCGCGGACATCCTATCGAGGAGCGCTTTACCCAATCTATTGCGGGTGTGTTCAGGGTCTAAAAAGTATGTGACTTCTGCGGTTCTTTTTACAGCGTCTCCGGGATGAAATTTCTTTAGCAACGCGAAGCCGATAGCCCGGTTGTTTTCGCCCTCCGCGCAGTACGCGCAAATGATATCCGGACCGTTCAGCAGAAGATTGAAGCGCTCTTCAGGCCATATCGTGGATGAATAAGCGGCAAAGCTGTTTTCAACGTAATGCGAAAATATTCTGATTACATCCGCTTTGTGTTTCAATTCCAGTTTCACGATGTTAAAATCCATTTTTCGCCTCCGTCATGCCGGTTAATTTTATCAGACAGTCGCCGGGTTTTCATGTCTGGTTCGCAGGTTTTTTATTGCACAAGCATAGTATTTTAGAAATTCAAAGGATGCGTGGCGGGAGAATATATGACTTGGCATTTTGAGAATTTGTATTTTAACAAGAAGCAGAAAAAAGATACGGATGATTAATCGTCCTGCAAACCGCCGATAAATTAAAGAACGGAATTCTTTGATCCCGAATCAGACAGCAGGGGTAGGGTTTGGCGAGTTATATGCCGAAGGCTTGCCGCGCGCCGCTAATCAGGAGGGCGGAGCCTGCGAAAACGAGCAGGGAGAACACAAAAACGCGGAACGCGCGCTCGGGCATGCGGCTGTGAAGCTTCTCTCCTATGAAAACGCCAATAAGAAGCATGGGGACGAGGGCGATTATGGCTTTAAGAGTGCTGGCGTCGTGGCGGCCGGCGACGATGTGAGTGGTCATTATTATTCCGTTAAGAACAAGCCAGAGAACAGAGAGGGTGGCGCGGAAGACGCCTTTGTCGGAGAGTTTTTTGCTTGAGTAATAAACAATCATGGGGCCGCCGGAGCCATAGACGCCCTGAATGAAACCGCCGCCCATGAGCCAGATGGCGGATTTCAAGCGGGACATCGGAGGCGGGGCCGCCGCTTTGTCCGCCCCGGTCGCCATGCGGGTCAACTCCCATGCCGAGAAACACAGCACGAAGACGCCGTATGCAAGTTTCAGCCACACGCTGCTCGCTATGCTGAACACCAGAATGCCCACCGCCATGCCAACCATCGCGAAGGGGAGTATGCCGTACATCAGTTCGGCGGCGGGAACCATCTTTCGTTCTTTGACGACCCGCGCGATTCCGCCCATCAGCTCGAAGGTGTCTGTCTTTTTGTAATGCCGCGCGACGATGTACACGCTTATGGCGAGGTTGATGGGGACGAGCACTGTGACGAGCCACGGGATTTCAAAGAAGTTGGCGGCGATGGTGACGGCTATGATGATGCCGCCGAAGCCGGTGATGGCCTCGACGATGTTCGCCAAGAGGACGGCCAGAATGAGGATGATGAAATTCGCGTCCGGCATTTAGCAGAAGCAGCCTTTCCAGCCCGATTTCGGTCCGCATCGGATACGGATGCGGTTTTGCGCGAGCCGCGCGCGGCCCCGAGCCATGGCTGAATATTGTAATGCAAAAACTGTCGCGCAAGAATAGCGTCTGGGGATATAAATTGAGCGGCAGCGCCGATGCTCACAGCCCGAAGTGTTCCGGGCGGGCGAAGGTGATGAACGCGGCTAGAAATGCGAGAGCGGCGACGAGCGCCATCCTTATTATCGTCGCTTCCATATCCGTTCTGTTTTCGGTTTCCATGACGCGCCTCCGTGTCTTTTTCCCGAATGATAGCGGCGGGGTGCGACAAAATAGCGGGGGCGGGCGCGGAACGAGGAAAATAATTTTACATCGCGCGCGTATTCTTATATGATAGGGCGCGTGAAAAAACCGCGTCCGCGCGCCGCGCGGGCTGCGGCTCATCCGGAAGGAGCGGCGGTTGATGGGAAAATCGAAATACTTCAAGAACAAAGAAGAGTTCGTCAAAGTGATGACCGCGCTGTGCGACAGGCTGAAATGCGATCCGAAAGTGGGCGCGGACGTGGCGAAGGCCAACGTAATCGTCAGGTTCGAGTACAGCGACCCGGACGCGGCCGTCACCATAAACGGCCGGGACAAACCGGAGACGCCCGGAGATTTCATAAGCTACTGCTGGGACTCGAAGACGCCGGAGCCGGATGTGGTGATGATAAACTCGGCGGACTTCAGCCACCGGTTCTGGCATGGCAAGGAAAATCCGATGCTGGCCATAGCGATGGGGAAGATGAAGACGAAGGGGGACGCCGCCAAGGCGCTCGCTTTGCTTCCGGCAATCAAACCGGCTTTCAAGATTTATCCTGAAGTGCTCAAGGAACTGGGAAGGAAAGACCTCGTCCTGTGACAGGCGCGGCGCGCCGGAACCGGACAGTTTGAGAAGATTAAATAAAGGAGGGCGGCAATGATTCATAACTACACCAAACGCGAGGACCTTGTGAATTTCCTCAAAGGAAAATCAGTCGAGGTCCGCAAGGAAATCATCAAGCTTGTGGTCACGGCAGGCGGCGGCCACGTGGGCGGCGGGTTGTCCATGACTGAAATTCTTCTGGCCATGTACTACCACGTGCTGAACATCGACCCGAAGAACCCGAAAAAGGAAGACAGGGACAGGTTCATCCTCAGCAAAGGGCATGGCGGAGTGGGCATCTGCCCGGTTCTGGCCGATGTCGGCTACTATGATCACTGCATGATGGACGACTTCAACCAGTACCTTAGTCCGTTCGGGATGCACCCGGACATGCACAAGGTTCCGGGAATAGACATGAGCACGGGGTCTCTGGGGCACGGGTTGCCGATCAGTGTGGGGCTGGCTCTCGGCGCGAGGCTCAAAAAAGCCTCGTGGCGCACGTACTGCCTGCTGGGCGACGGCGAATGCAACGAAGGCACGGTGTGGGAGGCCGCGATGGCCGGCGCTCACTTCAAACTGGGCAACCTCACCGCGATCCTCGACCGCAACCGCCTCATGCTCGACGGCCCGGTCAACGAAATAATGGAAATCGACCCGATAGAAGACAAATGGAAAGCTTTCGGATGGGACGTGCGCATCATCGACGGCCACGACTATAATCAGCTCATCGACACGTTCGAGTCGCTGCCGCCGATCAGCTCTCAGAAACCCGTCTGCGTCATCTGCAACACCACAAAGGGCAAAGGCGTCTCCTACATGGAGAACCAGACCAAATGGCACTACGGCGGCCTTGACGAAGCCACCGAGAAACAGGCTTGCGACGATATCGACAAAATCTGCCTGCCGTAAGCAGGCTCATTTCCGACAGGGAGGAATATCAAAATGGCAGGCGGACTGGCTTACACGACAGACGATTTAAATGATCTCACACAGGCTCAGATATTCGGCAAAGTGCTGATGGACCTCGGCTCTCAACATCCAGAGATAGTGGCTCTTAGCGCCGATCTGGCCAAATCCACGAAAGTCGGCGATTTCTTCGCCAAGTTCCCGGAGCGCTCTTTCAACTTCGGGATAGCCGAACAGAACATGATCGGCGCGGCCGCCGGGCTGGCTCTGGCGGGCTTCAAACCTTACGCCGCAACTTTCGGCTGCTTCGCTTCTATGCGCGCATGCGAACAGGTTCGCACCGACCTTTGCTACCCCAAGCTCAACGTGAAAATTATCGGCACACACGCGGGCCTCAGCATGGGCAACGGCGGCACAACTCACCACGCCACCGAAGACATCGGCATATTCCGCACTTTCGCCAATATGACCGTGATGGTTCCTGCGGACGGCCTCGAAACGGCGAAGGTCATCTCGGCTTCTATCGACCATGACGGCCCGATGTACATCCGCGTTGGCCGCGGCTTCGAGCCTCCGGCTTACGACTCTCTCGACTACGACTTCACAATAGGCAAAGCCATCGAGATGCGGCCCGGAGCCGACGCGACGGTTATCGCCTGCGGAATGTGCGTTCTACAGGCTATGGAAGCCGCCGAAGACTTCGCCGAAGACGACGGCCCGGACATCCGCGTTATCAACATTCACACCGTAAAGCCCATAGACAAGGAAGCCATTATCAAGGCCGCCGAGGAAACGGGCGTCATTATCACGGCAGAAGAACACAACATCATCGGCGGACTCGGCAGCGCGGTCGCGGAAATCCTCGCGGAAGCAGGTTTCGCAGGCTCGGTGAAGTTTAAACGCGTGGGCATCCCGGACGTGTTCTCCGTCATCGGATACCCCGAAGACCTGTATGCCCATTACAAGATAGACCAAGCGGGAATCTACGACAGCATCTGCGACTTGATGGGGCTTGAGAAGAAGGAGCGCGACGACGAGCATTGATTCGTCACAGCCTCGCGAAATTGATGAAATAAAAAAGCGGCCCGGACAGGGCCGCTTTTTTTATTGGCGCCGCCAGTTGTGGCGCCGCTTGCTTAGCCTCTGAAGAAGATGAACGTCACGATTGCGAAAATCGGGAACAAAATACAGATGGACCAACCCATGTAACCAATGAAGGACGGCATGGGGACTTTATTTTCCTCGCAGATTGATTTGACCATAAAGTTGGGAGCGTTGCCGATGTAGGACATTGCGCCGAAGAACACCGCGCCCATAGCGATGGCAAGAAGAATGTGTTGCGGCACGCAGCCGCCGTAAACCGCCACGCAACCGGCTCCGCCCAGCGTTTTGCCGAGGGACAGGAATGTCAGATACGTCGGCGCGTTGTCGAGGAAGGCGGACAGCACGCCCGTCATCCAGAAGTATTGCCACGCGTGAGACAGAGACAGCGCGCCCGTCATTCCTTTGTATTCAAGTATGTTCAGCGCGGGTATCATGCACGCGAAGATAGCCGCGAAGAGAACCGCCACTTCTTTAACCGGGAACCACGAGAACCCGTTTTCCTCTCTCAGCGGCTTCGGCGTGACTTTCAGAGACAGGAATGCCATCAGCGACATCAGGACGACTTGGATGGCGTCTCTGATGAAACCGAGATGTTCCATGCTTCGGAGGACAGTTCCGTAGAAAATTACAGTTCCCATGACTCCGAGAAGGAAAATAAAATTATAGGAGCCGAGGATGGCAAACTTCTGTTTCGGCTCATTCGGGGCGTCTGCGGGAACTCCACCGTCTTTCTTTATCATTATGGAATCGACCAAGTAGAACAGAGCCAAAAGGATGCCGATTGCGAACGCCCAGCCGGGGAGCATGTGGATGAGAGTCCACTCAAAGGGCACTCCCTGCAGGAAACCGAGAAAGAGGGGAGGGTCTCCCAGCGGGGTTAGCGAGCCGCCGATGTTGCTGACCGTGAAAATAAAGAATATGAAAATGTGCAGCTTGGTCTTTCTATTTTTGTTTATCCGCAGCATCGGCCTGATGAGAACCATCGAAGCGCCGGCGGTCCCGATGAAGCTTGCTATCACCGAGCCGATGAGCAGAAACAACGTATTGGTCATCGGCGAACTTTTGAACGAGCCGCGAACCAGTATGCCGCCCGATATCACGAACAGGGAGCCGACCAGCGCAATGAAAGAGCAGTATTCGACGAACACGTGAATCGTTTTTTCCTGAAGGGTTATGAACATCAAAATCGCCATCGGCAGTCCGAACAGGAGGCTGACCTTCGGGAAATTGTGATGCCACCAGTGGCCGTTTATGAGCGGGATTATCGCTATTGAAAGCAGGATGCCCGCGAATGGGATAATCCAGAAGATGGAAATATTCACAGGGCCGTGATGGCCACCGCCGTGGACATCGTCTGCCTCATGGCCAGCTTCCGCGTCCGGAGCGGGCACGTAATCCGAATGGCCCTCGGCGGCTGCGGCTGCGGCGATGAGTGATATGCCGGTCGCATGATGCCGCGTCGTCGAGTCGAAAGCTTGAGAAAACATTGAAATAAGAATCAGAGCAGGAACAAGCACAGCAGCTTTCAACATGGTTCTGGCTATCATCGATAATCTCCTTTTCGTTCCGGCGTCGAATTCAGCGCAATACGGAACTAACCCCGGGCGGCTGGCGGCGACTGGTATTCTTCGCCGTCCGTCGTCGAGCGTTCAAATCAGTTAATTCTGATTATCGACTCAACCGTATGATATTATAGAAAAAAGAGGGGTGACCGTCAATTATCAGGCTCATAAGGCGCGCACAACTAAAAAACCCCGCTTTTCAGGGCGGGGCTTTTAGATATCCTTGATATCGGCGATTTCCAGCATTATCCTCTGTGGAAGACGAAAGTCGCTAACAAGAAAAGCGGGCCGAGTATCCCAATCGACCAAACCATATAGCCGAGGAAGGAAGGCATAGGAACCTTGTTTTCCTCGCAGATGGATTTGACCATGAAGTTGGGGGCGTTGCCGATGTAGGACATTGCGCCGAAGAACACCGCGCCCATAGCAATGGCGAGAAGGATGTGCTGAGGCACGCAGCCGCCGTACACAGCCACGCAGCCGGCTCCGCCGATAGTTTTGCCGAGGGAGAGGAATGTCAGATATGTCGGCGCGTTGTCCAAGAAGGAGGAGAGGCCGCCTGCCATCCAGAAATACTGCCATGCGTGAGTGAGCGTAAGCGCGCCTGTCTGGCCCTTGTATTCAAGAATGTTCAGGGCAGGGATCATGCAGGCGAATATCGCCGCGAACAGTATTGCCACCTCTTTGACCGGGAACCACGAGAAGCCGTTTTCCTCTCGTATCGGTTTGGGAGTCGCAATAAGCGAAAGAGCTGCCATCAGCGCCATAAGCCCTATTTGGATGGCATCCTTAATGAAGCCGAGTTGTTCCATGTTTCGCAGGACTGTTCCGTAGAAGACCACCGTTCCCATAACGCCGAGAAGGAAAAGAAAGTTGTAGGAGCCGAGTATTGAGAACTTCTGTTTCGGCTCGTTCGGGTCGTCCGCAGGAATCCCGCCGTCTTTCTTGACCATCATGGAGTCGATGGCATAGAAGAGGACCATCAAAATGCCGATTGCGAACGCCCAACCGGGTAGCATGTGGATAAGAGTCCACTCGAAGGGGACGCCCTGTAGGAATCCGAGGAATAGCGGCGGGTCTCCGAGCGGCGTGAGCGAGCCGCCGATGTTGCTGACCGCAAAAATGAAGAATATGAATATGTGCAGCTTTGTTTTCCTGTTTTTGTTTATCCGCAGCATCGGCCTGATTAGAACCATCGATGCCCCGGCGGTTCCGATGAAACTGGCGATGATCGAGCCGATGATGAGAAACACGGTGTTTGTCATCGGGGAGCTTTTAAACGAGCCTCTAATCAGTATGCCGCCCGATATGACGAATAGCGAGCCGACCAGCGCGATGAACGAACAATACTCCACGAACGTGTGGATGGTTTTTGTTTGCAATACTAAGAACATGGCGACGGTCATAGGTATGCCGAAGAGCATGCTCACTTTGGGGAAATTGTGATGCCACCAGTGGCCGTTTATCAGTGGGATAATGGCTATCGAAAGAAGGATCCCTGCAAACGGGATAATCCAGAGTATGGACATGTTGATGGGGCCGTGGCTTCCTTCTTCATGCGCCTCTTCGCCCTCGTGTGCCGCTGCTTCGGAGGCGTGTTCTCCTGCCGGAGCCGCTTCAGCGGCGTGTTCGGACGCGCTTGCCGTAATCGTCAGCAACTTCCCGATCGTCGTCCTCTCCGTCGGAACCGTAGCATTAAATAGTATTGAAAAAAGAAATATAATAGGAATGATCGCAGCAGTTTTCAGCAGAATTCTGTTAGACATTTTTTTCCACCTTTAATATTGAGATTTTTAACTTGCGAACCGCTAGTTTGAACCGCGGTTTTCCGCAACCCTTCTTGATCGCCGTCTGCGCAAACAGCGTCCCTCGTTTCCCTCCCTTCTATTTAATTCTTGATGAATAGTAGTAGTAACGCAGCCTCACCCGGAGAGGATTGTATAACAAAATTGTTTTATGCAAAAGTTTTTTTTAAATTGACTGAAGCCCTTTTCAATGCCCGGGCACGGCTTCGGTTTTCTATTTCAGCCTTTCGTAGTTGGATGAATTCTCGAATCCCTCGATTTTGAATAGAGGGTCGTCTGCGGTCATTTCTTTCAGTCGCCGCGTTGGGAGATGATTGTAGAACACGGAGTCGAGCCGGGAGTTATCTAGAGGGCGGGTCATAAACTGAGCCATGTCGTCGCGTCCTGCCAGCGCCGAATGGGTTTTTGTGCCCGGATACACTCTCACATGGCAACTTGCCCCGACGGTGTCAGGTCTGTGTTTTCTGAAAAAATCGAGCGTTTTAACTGTTGATTCCAGCGGCTCTCCGGGCAGCCCCGTCAGCAGGTCCACCGCCAGTTTAATTTCATTCTCCCTGCACAAACGGATGAATCTCGCCACGTCATCGAAAGAATAAGCCGAGTCAGGCGAATCCGGCGCCACGCTGTCAACACTGAGCGTGATGGCGATAACTCCCGACTTTTTCAGCAGGGAAAACAATCTGTCCGAAAACGGAGCCGGTTTCATGTATGCCACCCAAGAAATGTCAGGTTCAGCGGCGGCCAACTCGCCGGCGAATCTCTCTGAAAAATCCAGATTCAAATTAAACTCGCAATCGCACAGATGGAAGTCACGGAATCCAAGTTCTCTGAGGCCCATTATCTCCCGGACGACCGCTGCAGGCTCCCTGTGAATAACTTTTGTTCCAGCCTCAATGCAGTATTCGCAGCGTCCAGAGCAGCCGTACTGTGTGTTAAACCCGATGATTCCCCTATTTGCTACATATTTCCGATAGTCGATTTTGAAGGGTCTTTCGGGAACGAAAGCCGGGTCGATTCCCGCTCGAAAGCCGTCGATGATTTTTTCCGGGGGCGCCGCGCCTGACATCATAGCGGCCGCGAAATCAACTATCGCTTTTTCGGCGGGGCCGAAAATCCCGAAGTCCGCCCCAGTTTCTTTCAAAACAAGTTCGGGCATCGCAGAAAAGCCTGCTCCTCCGAGGACTATTGCCGTTCCCTCGTTTTTCAAAGTCTGAACAATCTCGGCTATGCCGGGGATGAAATACTCGTTGTTGTCGAAAATCGCCGAATCCACGTTTCGCACCGTAATCCCGGCGAATAGAGGTCGGACGCGCCGCGCCGTTTCCGCCGCCGTTCCCACAGGGTCGCTCTCGAAACATAAATCGAGCATTTCAACATTGTGTCCAGCGCGCTCAAGCGCGCTGCCCACGATTTCCAGCCCCAGTGGGATTACGGGCGGCTCCCGCCTAGTGTTTGGATTTATCAGAAGAATTGTGTCCGTCATGTGGGAACTCTCCATCCGGCGGTGTTCGCGCCGCATTGGGTTGAGATTATACAATCATTCTCGGTTGCTTTCACCATGCCGACACGTCGTCGAACCGCCTGATTCTTCTTTGTCATTGAACGCGCGCGGCTCGTGGGTTATATTAATATGACTTTATTTTAAGGAGAACATACAATGGATCCTCTGTTTGCGCCGATTAAGATTAACAAACTCGAAGTGAAAAACCGCATCGCGATGATGGCGATGCAGATGAACATGATATCTAACTATGAGGTGACCGACAGGATATGCGAGTTTTACGCGGAGCGGGCGAGGGGCGGTGTCGGCGCGATATGCGTCGGGTTCGTTTCAATCGACCGGGGCGGCAGCGCGCCGCTTAACATCGGCGGACATGACGATTCCTATATTCCCGGCCTGACGAAACTTGCCGACGCCATCAAGAGCAACGGCGCGCGCGCTATGGCCCAGATCAACCACACCGGGCGCCAGACTTACCCGATGATGATTCCCAAAGATATGGAGCCGGTGGCCCCGTCGGCTGTTTACTGCAAGATGACTGGCGCGAAACCGCGCGAACTGACAGAAGAGGAAATACTAGACATTATCGACAAGTTTGCTAAGACAGCCGTCAGGCTGAAAACCGCCGGCTTCGAGATTATCGAAATTCTCATGGGCACTGGCTATCTGGTTTCCACCTTCCTGTCCCCGCTGACCAACAAGAGGACGGACAAATGGGGCGGCTCTGAAGAAAACCGGATGCGCTTCGGCCTCGAAGTATTCAAGGCGGTCAGGAACGCGGTCGGAGCCGATTTCCCGGTCACCGTCAGAATCAATGGAAACGACCTTATGGAAGACGGGCTGGGGAGCGCGCCGCATATCGCGTTCGCAAAAGCCCTTGAAGCCGCAGGCGCGGACGCCATTTGTGTGAACGTCGGCTGGCACGAGGCGAGGGTCCCACAGATAACTATGGGCGTGCCCCGCGCAAACTACGCCTATCAGGCCCGCAGAATAAAAGAAAACGTCAAAGTTCCGGTGATTGCCAGCCACAGGATTAACGACCCGCTGGAAGCCTCTGACCTTATAGAGCTTGGATACTGCGACATGGTGGGGATGGGCAGGCCGCTGATTGCCGATCCGCATCTTCCGAACAAGGCCATGCAGGGCAGGGACGAGGAGATTATTCATTGCGTTGCCTGCGGGCAGGGCTGCTTCGACCACGTTTTCCTTCTTCAGCCGGTAGAGTGCATGGTGAACCCGGACGCCGGATACGAATATCTAGGCGAAAGAGATTTGGCGGAAAAGAAGAAGAAGGTGGCGGTGGTGGGAGGCGGGCCGGCGGGCATGTCCGCAGCTTTGACCGCAAAGAGGCGCGGTCACGACGTCACTCTGTTTGAGCGCGCTCCCGTTCTCGGCGGCCAGCTATATCTGGCATCCGCCCCCGAAGGCAGAAGAGAGTTTGAGGAGATTATCAACGACTTCGATGCCCAGCTTGACATAGAAGATGTGAACGTCATTACAGACACAGAAGTGACGGCGAAGTATCTTAAGAAGGAGAAGTTCGACGCCGTGATACTCGCGACCGGCGCGGAACCGGCCACGATTCCCATTCCGGGAGCGGACAGGCCGAACGTTCTTCAGGCTTGGGACTACCTCGGCGGTATTGTCGGTGCAAGCGGCAAAGTGGTTGTGCTCGGCGGAGGCGCGGTGGGCGTCGAGTCCGCTCTGGTCCTCGCAGAAGAAGGCACAGTTCCGGCTGAAACCATCAAATTCCTGCTCATCCACAACGTGGAAACGCCCGAAGAACTGCGCCGGCTGGCTGTCCACGGCACGAACGACGTAACCATCGTTGAGATGCTTCCCCGCGTCGGCAAGGACATCGGCAAATCCACTCGCTGGACCATGATGGAGGACCTCTCCCGATACGGCGTGAAAGTCCTCACCAAAGCAAAAGCCGTCGAGATTAACGACGAAGGCATTGTCATCGACGACGCCGGAACGAAGAAAACACTGCCCGCCGATTTTGTGATTCTCGCAGTCGGCTCGAAATCCTACAACCCTCTCGAAGAACAGTTGAAGGACAGCGGAATCGAGATAGCTGTAGTCGGCGACGCAAAGAAGATAGGACTTATCTTCGACGCCATACACGCCGGACACAAAGCGGCTCTCAAGCTTTGATTGTCGAGCGGATACAGCGGGATTGGTTTCAGGGAATAGAGAACTTCATTATTGTGTTTTGAGATGATGAAGACACAAAGATATGCTGGCTGGACACTGTCAGGCCGTACGAATTTGCCGCGACATTGAAATAGCCTAAAATATCTCCGGAAGCCGCGTCGAGATAAAGCAGCTTGTTGCTTCCGCTGCATAGAACGAACACATATTCCCAATCCGGGTCAGCCGCCAGTTCGGTGGGTTTCACGCAATACTGGAAACTCGATTGCGAAGCTACGGCAGTGTTGCTAGACGCGAAACCTTCGGCGTCCGCAAACAAGCGCAGCACGGGCTGAGACTGGCTCGCCTTGGATGTCGAGCCTCCGCATGTGACGTAAAGGGTAAGGTCCGGTAGAGCCAGAACATCCCACGGGTTCTCGCATGTGTTCGTGAACCCCATCTCGGAAGCCGTCTTGCACTGCCCAGACGACCTGTCGCAGTACCCTCTTACGTCGTTTACGCCGAGGCTCGTCATGTTTAAGCATGTTCCGCTTGAGCATATTCCAGAGTCGCATCCCGAATTGCTCGAGCATGGGCATCCGGTTTTCTTTGAGTTCGATCCCGAGCAGCTCGCCGCGCAGTACGGAAGCATCGGCGAATAGTCGCAATAGTTGCTGTTGCAGTTGCTGTTCGCCGTGCACGGGCAGTTGTTTCTATTGCCTTTCGTTCCCGCGCATATCCCGGTGGTCTGGCCGTCATAGATGAATGAGCTGAAAGACTTCGAACGGGGGTCGTCCGGCGCAAACGGATGGATCCTGTTGTTGTTCTTGTCAATCGCGTAGCCTACTCCGAGGTCGGCGTCCAGCCTCAACCTGTAGGGACTTGCCCCTGTAAAATAGCTGATTCTCGAAATAACCGTTTCCGTTTCGGGGTCTATCGCCGTGATGAAGAAGTTAGTCCTAGCCGTCACGTAAATAACGTCATAGACGGAGTCGTAAACTATGTCGCTCGGATTAGAAGGCTCCGTTCCGGAAACTTCCAAGCTTATCTCGTTGGTCACTTTGTTCTGGGCGATGTCGATGACCGTCAGCCACGCGCCGTTCCTTCTAGGCTCTGACGGCAGATATTTGGAAGTTGCGCAGTGCCGGGATTCGAGTTGGTTGTCATGGGTAACGAATAGTTTCGAAAAATTCGAATTGAAAGCCAGCCTTCGCGGATCGCAAAGAACCGGAATGGATCGGGAAATCTGCATAGTCGGGATTTCTATCACGTCCACTGTGTTCAGGAGAGTGTTTGCCACATACAGCCGGGTTTCGTCAGCGTTGACGGCCATGCCCCACGGAGACTTGAAGTCGCCGACTTCGGTGGCAACCTCAATGCCGGGCGCGGAGCCTCTTCCGCACGAGGAAACCGAAAACGCTATTAGAGCCAAAGCAGCGAACATGGCCGCCGCGCGCGCTCTTGCGGCTAAAAGCTTCAAGAAATGTTTACAGGGATATTCCCGCATCTGGCGGCCACCGTCCGGGTTTTATCTTATAGGTTGTCTGTGTATTGCGCCCGAAGCGGCTGATGTCACAAACACGTATTCATCTGAAGCGACCATGTGCGTCGGATTTTCGGGAACAGAGAAAATATCCACGGCATTGCCTGTGTCCGCGTCGATGACGAGAACTGCGGCGCTAGCCGAGCAGAGTAGAAAAACATATTCTTCCGAGGGGTCTTTCGCAAGTTCCGTCGGTCGAATGCAGGACATGAAACTCTGCGTTGTCGCGACCGAAGCCATGTTTGATGCGATTCCGTCGTTGTCCAGAATAATCCTGAGCAGAGGTTGCGAAGCCGAACCACCTGTCGAGTCTCCATAGCAGGACACGTACATCGTGTTGTCAGACATCAGAAGCATGCCCCTAGGCTCTTTGCATATGGGCGAGGTCATCCCCATCTGCGCTGGGGTCAGGCACATGCCGTCGCTCGTGTCGCAATAGCCCCTGACGCTTGATAGCCCAATTATCGTCGGTGTCACGCAGACATTGTTATCGCAGATTCCGGAAGAGCAGTTGCTGTTCTGAGTACAAGGGCAGCCTGACCTGTTGGAGGTTGAGCCGGAGCACGCCGTCGCGCAGACGGGCAGTATGTAGCTCTGGTCGCAATAACCGCTGTTGCAGTTGCCGTTAGCCGTGCAGGCGCACGAGTTCTTGTTGCCGGACGTCCCGGCGCAATAACCTTGCGTCTGGCCGTTAAATGTGTATTCGGTGTGGTTGTCTTCTCTGAAGTCCGTAGCGTTGAAAACGTTAATCCTGTTGTTCGACGGCTCCAGCATATATCCTATGCCCCGATCCTCGTCGAAGTTTATCCTGTAGGCCTTTCTGGTCGAGTAAACTGACATCCCGCCGAGGACTTCGTCATCGTCGGCGTCTACCATCGACACAATGCCCGTTGTCGTGAGGCCGACCACGTAGAATATGTTGTTCACCGTGTCCAGCGTGATGTTCCTAGGGTTCCTTATTAACGCGTTCGAGGCTTCTATGTTGATCTCGTTTACGACTTGCATCTGAGCGATGTCGATAACGGAAACGTAAGAGCCGATGCGTCTCACTTGGGACGGGTCATAGGCCGATATCGCGCATGAGTTGGAGTCCAGCATGGTGTCGCTGTCGTGGGTGACGTAGAGCTTCGTGTAATCCCTGTTGAACGCCAGATATCTTGGCCCGCAGATCACGCGGATGCTTGCGATTGAGTCCATGGTTGCGGCGTTGAAGACCTCCACGGTGTTGTAGCCGTTATTGGCGACATACAGCCGGGAGCCGTCTTCGTTGAGCGCCATTCCCCACGGAGCCCTTCCCGCGCCTATCATGTAATCCGTGTTGTCAACCCGCCCTTTGCCCGTTCCGCAGGACGAGCAGGCAAACGCGCACAGCGCGATTAAAATGAATGCCGGAGCGAATCTACGCGCCCTTGCTCCGGCTTTTGCTGTCTGTTTGATTCTCATTTTCTGGTTTGTTGCCCCTCGGTCAGAATTGTGTCGATATCTTTAGCATGAGCTTCTGTTCGTCGACCACCGGATATTTTGCGTATGTGTATCCGCTCTCGAAACTGCCCGCCGTCGTCGCTTTGTAATATTTGTCCCTTGCCATGTCGGTGTCGTAATTCTTTTCGTAGTAAAAGAGGACGCTGGTCGAGCCGGTAAGTTTGTAATCCACTTTATGAGTCGTCTTGAAAGATTTTCCTGTCGGGGCGAGGTCGCTTATGATTGTCGCCACGTCCGGCAGCGACGGGAAATCGACGCTAAGCTTGATGTCCGATATGTCGAAAGACGCTGTATAGTTTGCCCTCTTGGATGTTTTCCATTCGATTTTGTAGCTCTGAGTCACCATCTTGAAATCCAGTTTTAGGGACACGTCGCCAGTTTCCGGGAACGCGTCGAAGCAGGTGTATTTTCCGTTGCCCATCACCCTGTCTATCATCGTGCCGTGGTCGTCCAAGATATCCACTATGTTGCCGTCCAAGCATGATTCGGGGAGCGCGGCCTTGATCGCCGTCGAACTGAAATTAAAAATTATTTTGTCGGAAAGATAATACTTGAGTCCGTTGTTCCAGACGTTGAGGCTGAGCATCTCGCGCCTAGTGTTCACTTTTGCTATGAAGTTGGAAAGAACCGATATGGATGTGCCTTTGGAACTGTTGCTGCTCAAGCCGTAAGCCACAGCGCCGGGGTCGAAATACATGGGCTTGATTTCGTTGCCGGTCACATACATGGAATTAAACGAGAAGTTCTTGTCCTGTATCTTGTCTATCGCGACTCTGCCCAGATATAGCTCCATGCTCTGTATCGATATCGGCAGGAATGAAAGTCCGCTGAGGAGGTCGCCTCCTGCCGATTCTTTTTCATCTTTGTCGAAATCGTTTCCTCCGGCGGAGCCGAGGTCCAATCCGGGAACTCCGAAATATTTCGTTACGAATTCAGGCCCCAGCCGTGCGTAACCCAGCGGGAACACGCTGACCGGGCCTCTCGAAAAATCAAGAAGCAACAGGAAAGCATCGTCCTGATCGTTCCTCTCCTTTGAGGGGAACCATTTCGCGTATTTCAAGGTCATATCGTTCGTGTCTACGATTTCCGAGCCTTCGGGCAGGTTGTCCTCATCCATCCATGCCGGAAGGTATGTTCCGTCCTTCACCACTCCGTATCCCGGTTTGTAATATGTGCTGTGCGCGTACTCTGTCGTTACGGTCACGCCGAATTTCAGGGGATATCTTACGAAGACGCTGGTGACGCTGTTTTTTTCCGGAGGCAGACAGAACATGTCTTTGTACACTTCGTCGTTGGCCATTTTGTTTGAAACGGAAGGGTCGGGCCAGTTGTTCAGATCAATCCATCTGCCCGGTTCGCAACCTGTCAGATAGTTGCCCATCCAGCCGTAGAAGTTCGTGTGCGGGTCGTCAAACATGAATATTTTCTGGATATTGCCCATCGACGCCGGCTCTCCGAACACGCTTCCCTGCATGTTGAAGCCGTACAAATATCTGTCGTAAATGGTGTCGTCTCCGTGCTTGTGCAACGGCGCGTCGCCAAGCAACATGGGATAATGCTGAGCCACTCTTCCGCCGAACATGTTCAGGTTGTAGTCATTCAGCTTGAAGCTTGCGCCTATGCCCTGAATCTGCCTCCCGAAAATCGTCAAGGGCGAATACATCACCGAGACGTCTCCGGCGCTCAATGTTTCGAGCCTGAAATTCTTCATTTTGGACGGGTCTTGCGGCTTGTTTATATATTTCAAAGCGACATTTTTAATTGTCAACGGCGTGTTCGAGCCTTCGATATAGCCGAAGTATCCTTTTCTCCCGCCGAGGCTTGTGTAGGCTTCCAATTCGGAAGAGAAAGTCATATTTGCGTCCGCGTCAGGTTTGCTGTCCAGTTTCAGCTTCAGCCTGTTGTATAGCTTGGTCAATCCGTAAGTCGGGGTGCTGACTTTTTCGTAAGTCAATGAATCGCCGTCATAATAAGCGACCTGCGATTCGATATAGTCCTGAAGGATATCCCTTGTTTTGAAATAAACTTCGTCAGAGCCTGTTATCCTGAACCGCTCGTCTTCGCGCTTGAGGGCATTGATAGAGCGTTCATTCTTTAGGGCCAGTTTTTCAACGTCCTTGATTTTTTTCTCTAAGTTTTTATTTGTTTCTTTCATTTCCTTCTGGAAATCGTTCACAAGGTTTTCGAGGGTTTCGATATCTTTCTGGGAAAGCTCAATTGTTTTCTTAACCTCTTCGAGTTTTTCCTCCCATTGCGGTTCGGGAGGCGCGGGAGGTTCGGCTTTAGGTTCCGGCTCCGGTTCGGGTGAGCTTGCAGGCTCTTCCATAATCTTCATCGCGCGGGGGCCTGTGCGGGTAAGGGTCACGTTTCCGCCTTCGGCGCGTATGGTGACGTCTTTATTCGGCGGCGTCACAAGAGAAGGCAGCGGAGGGGTGACTCTTCTGATTGCGGCTTCCGGCTGAGCGGCGGGCTGGGAAATCTGTCCGACTGAGACTTCGACGGGTTTTTGAACTCTCACGAGCCGGCTGGAGGTTATCTGTCCCGTTCCGTGCCATTCGAGGTAGGAATCCAGCAGTTTGTTGACCGCCACCGCCATTTCCCTTCTCGTCATCGGCTCTGAACTGTTCAGCTTGGAAGCGTCGTACCCGTCCAGCATGCCGATAGAGGCGAAGTGGGAAACGGCTCCGTACGACCAGTGGTTTCTGGGTATCAGCGAGTCGGGGCCTTGTATGTGGTTGTACAGCCTGTCGAGCTGTTCGAAAGTGTCGCCGGACATCTCGACCGGAGGTTTCTCGATGCTGATTGATTCAGCGAGCGCCGGAACCGCCCGGAGCGCGCAGAAAAGCGTCGCCACTATTGCGCATGATATGTTGAATGATTTTTTCATACTATGTGTCAGATTCTTTCTCTATATAAGAAATTGCTTTTCAATAAAAAAAACAGCCCCAAAGGTCATGGGGATTTTATCAAATGCCGTATATAAATTCAATGCAAAAGGTTTGAAAAAAAATATGTTTTTTTATTGTAAACGAAAAATTTGTCTGCTAGAATGATTCGGCTTGCCTGAAGGAAGGCGGGCTGTTACACTATTTGCGGGGTGAAGGCATGTCAGCGATAATAAAGATAGGCGGAAAGCAGTTTACGGTCAAGGAAGGCGACGTCATCCGTGTGGAAAAGATGGACGGAGAGCTTGGCCAGACGGTGAAGATAGACTCTGTGATGGCGCTGATCGGCGGAGAGGAACCGAAGTTCGGCTCTCCTTTCGTGCAGGGGGCAAGCGTCGAAGCCAGAGTGAAGCGGCAGGGCCGCGCGAAGAAAATCTTCGTCTTCAGGTACAAACCCAAAAAACGCATCAGGACGAAGACGGGTCACAGGCAGCATTACACGGAGCTTGAGATAGACAAAATCATCACGGCATAAACGACAATAACGCCCGGAGCGGTTCATCCGGGCGCGGAGGCATAGAGATGGCGCATAAAAAAGGACAGGGAAGCTCGACAAACGGACGCGACAGCCAGCCGAAGATGCGCGGCGTCAAAAAGTTCGGCGGAGAAGTGGTGAAGCCGGGCAATATCATCATCCGCCAGTGCGGCACGAAAATCATGCCGGGCAGCAACGTCGGCATGGGCAAAGACTACACCATATATTCTCTCATAGACGGCAGGGTGGAGTTCGAGCGCGTGGGCAAGAACAGAAAGAAAGTCAGCGTGACCGCCGGTTGAGAGGCCGACTCGCGAACGCCGCGAGCAGCGACTTTGAATAAAACAAGCGCGATCCCCAAGGTCGCGCTTTTTTCATGCCATGACCGCAAGGGGGCGATTGATTCAGAGGTATTCCCCAATCCTCGAAGACAAATCGGTTTTTTTTAAGGCTTACTCTAGTCAGCGACTTTTTTATCGAACGGAACGCTATCCGTGTTTCGGGAACGATTGAAAAATTCCCCGCATAAACTAATAATTAGAAAATGACAGTAGGGCCTAATGACGCGCGCGGAAGCGCTCTGCGCGACAACTATGACAGGAACATCACCTATCTGCGGGTTTCTGTGACGGATCGCTGCAACATGCGGTGCGTATATTGCATCCCCGAAGGCGCCGAGTTCATTCCCCACGAGGAAATTCTCACATACGACGAGATAGAGCGAATCGTTAAAATCGGCGCGCGAGCGGGCATCAGGAAAGTCCGCTTAACAGGCGGCGAGCCTCTGGCTAGAAAAAACATCGACCGCCTTGTGGCGCAACTGGCGCGGATCGATTCTCTGGAAGACCTCTCGCTAACCACGAACGGGCTGCTGCTGGCCGAGCAAGCCGAAGCCCTCGCCGCAGCCGGGCTGAAGCGCGTAAACGTCAGCCTCGACACTCTTAACCCGGCGAAGTTCAAAGAGATTTGCAGGCGGGGGGATATCGGCGCGGTCATCGACGGGATACGGGCAGCGGGCGCGGCGGGTCTTCGCCCAGTCAAGGTGAACGCAGTGGTAATGCGCGGACGCAACGAAAACGAGGCCGCCGACTTCATCAGGTTCGCTCTCGACGAGGGCGTGGTCGTCAGGTTCATCGAGTACATGCCTTTCAACAGGGACGAGGAATGGCGCGCCAGATATGTTTCGCGCGACGAAACTATCGCCTCTCTCGGCTCCCTGATAGACGCTTCCGACGGGGGAAGAACCGACCCTAGCGCGCCGGCGAGATATTTTAACATCAAAGGATCAGACGCCTCGGTGGGTTTTATCAGCCCGATATCGCACGGGTTCTGCAACATGTGCAACAGGATGAGGCTCACCCCCGGAGGCCAGTTGCTCGCCTGCCTGTTGTCCCCTTCAGGAGTGGACGTGAAAGCGATAATGCGCTCCGGCGGTTCAGACGACGAGATACGCGACGCGTTCAGTCGGGCGGCGGAATCGAAGGGGCCGAGGGGCAACTTCCCGGACGCCTCGCGCCCCATGCATTCAGTCGGCGGATGAGCCGCAGGCGGGCGGCCCGCCGCGAATTTTAAGGAGAATCGTTATGACAGGAGAGATAGTTTCGGTGAACGTGAGCGCGGGCAAGGGCGAGCGCAAGAAACCCGTCGAGTCCGTCGAGTTGCGAATCGGACACGGCATAGAGGGAGACGGGCACGCCGGTCCCGACCCGGTCAGGCAGGTAAGCATGCTCGCTCTCGAAAGCATAGATAAAATGCGCGCCAAAGGCTTGGACGTCAACCCCGGAGACTTCGCCGAGAACATCACCACAAAAGGCCTCAACCTCTACGGTCTGCCAGTCGGAACCCGCCTGCGCAGCGGGGCCGTCGAACTGGAAGTCACCCAGATAGGCAAGGAATGCCACGACCGTTGCGCAATCTACTATCAGGCGGGCGACTGCGTAATGCCCCGCGAGGGCATTTTCGTCAAAACAATCGTTCCCGGATTCCTCCGCGCGGGAGACGCCATATCGATAGTCGAAAAGTAACCTCCCAACGCCGCGCGCAGAATCTGACCCTCCGCTAGTTTTGATGTTTTATGAAATTGATATTAATTGCGGATTAGAAACTCATCGAGACGCTAATGCCTGTGTTTTTTAAGAACAGTTTTCCATATTCCCATGTTTCAAACTTGCTGGGATTAATATATGCGCTTTTGTGCCACATTCTAACTTTTGAAACATCCGTGAGCCGGTATTCATAAGAAAAACCCGATCCGTAAACTCTTCCCATAGTCATAAGATCTGATATCGTAGTGTTAACTTCTTCCACGCTTGTTGCCACGGTAAGATTCCTATCAGTTACAGAGAATAAATAAGTTAAATCTGATTTTTTTGATGTTTTCCACGATAGATCATAAAGCTGAGTTCTCATGCCAAACCGAATCATCACCGAAAGGTCCTGAGAATCGAAAGTGGGCGAATCCGGATTGCAGTCGGCAATCCCGTTGCCGATGAATTTGTCTATCACGTTGCCTTGGTCGTCAACAATGCTCGTGTAGTTTCCGTCCACGCACGTGGGGCCGAGTCCGGCTTTGACAATGCTGTATTTGCCGGAAAGGGTTATCTTGTCCGTCAGGTAATAAGTGAACTTGTTGTCGAAGTAAGAAATCTTCAGAAGCGCGTCAGGGTCCCTGTTGTTCAACCTCTCAAAAAGGTTGAAGCTGACAATTACCGCCATATCCCCGTTGTCCGCCACCGCTCCCGTGTCGAAATACATCGGTTTCCATTCTCCGCCGGCAACATACAGAATTTCATTCTGGAACTTTTTCTCAGGTCTCTTGTATGTTCCGCGCGCAAGAAATATCTCAAGGCTCTGAAGGTTTATGGGCAGTATATCTATTCCGAAGCTGGATATGTCGAAACCCGGCAGCCCGAATCGTCTTGAAACAAATTTTTCTCCCAGCCGCATGTATCCGATGGGAAATATCTGAATAGGCCCTTTCGAGTAGTCGAATAGAATATAGAACGCGTCGTCCTGCGCGGTCTGGCTGGGAATATCCACCCAGCTCACGTATTTCTCCGCCATAGAGAAATCAGACCCTTTGAAAGGAGAAAACGCGAGTTTGAAGCCGTCTTTTTTATACGTGCTGTGGCCGTACTCAGCAGTGACCTGCAATCCGGGAATCTGGGAGATTGGATATCTGAGAAAAATGCTGTTTACGGAGTTCTTCATGGGAGGTTTGAAAAACTTGTGGTCGCCCAGTTCCCAATCTCCGCCTATGTTCGTGTTAGTCTGATACCAGTCCCCATACCATGACGATGTTATGTCGTTGTTGTAGTCCTCCCATGTGGCGATTCGAGTGAAAAGCAGCATGGAGCTGGGGTTGCCGAAGATGCTAGTCTGCAGGCTGTGCGCCTGTATATATTCCCGGTTGAAATAAGAATCCAACTGCCATTGAGAGAATGTTCCAGCTTGGCTGTCACCTGTTTTTATATACCATTTATTGAAAGAAGTTTCCTTGGTTTTTCCCAGATAAGACTTAATAGAGTAATCATTGAGAGAAAATTCCATGCTTATGCCGTCGTATTTGACTCCCATGCCCGTAAGGAACCAAGCGCCGAAAGTGACTTCTCCCGCGGAAAAGTTTCTGAGAGTAAAATTTCTCGGCCTGCTCGGAGTAAGGTTCTGATATTGCAATTGAAACCCGTCGCCGGCGTAAGTCAACTTCGACCGTAGAGTCATGTCGTCATTTTTGCGGGGCTTGCTATACAGGTCCAGAGTCAATGACTTGCCTGTATAAGCGTACGAGTCAAGGTCTTCATCGTCAATTGAAAAATTGTTTGAATAATGCCAGCTTTCATAGGAAGCGCTGGCGCTTCCTGTTACCTTGAATCTCTGCTGGTCGTCCTTGAGCCTGTCTATCTCTCTCTTATTCGTCAGAACCTGTTTCCTGACATCGGCGATTTCTTTCTTCATGTCCTTTTCGAGATTCTTTAACACGTCTTTCTCTACGTAATCGATTAGGGCTTTGAGAATCTCGACATCTTTTTCCGTCAGTTCTACCGTCTTGGCTAGGTTTTCAAACTGTTTAGGAGGTTTGACAGGTTTCTTTTCGGGTTCGGGCTTAGGAGTTTCCGCCGGTTGCGGGGTAGCGGCAGGAGCGGCGGGAGTTTCCGCTGGAGTTTGCGCCGGGGCGGCTTTTTCGAGAACGACCTGCATCTCCGCCGGACCTCTGCGCTGGAATCTTATGTCGGGTTGTTCCCCGCGCGGGTCCCGCCATACGACTTCGCCGGTTTTGGGAGGGCGGGGCTGCGCGGGGACGGGAACTGTGGCAGCGGGGTAGGGCTGAGCGGGCGCTTCAGCGACAAGTCCTCCGGCTGGAGGAGCTATCAGCGCGCCCCGCGCGTCCGGCGTTATCGCAGCCGGAACCGACATCGGGACCGACGCGAATTTCCCTTCCGCCACGTATCTGTTATAGTTGCTGACCAGTTTTGCGATTATTACGGACAACTCGTAGCGGGTGACGGGTCTGTCGCCTTTGAAATAGCCGTCCGCCTGTCCTTCCATCAGCCCGATATCGACGAGGTATCTGACCGCTTGATACGCCCAATGGTCTGTGGGCACATCATCGAAAGCGCCCGGAGCCGTCGCCTCCACAGGCGCGACCTGCCATAGCGGTTTCAGGGTGGACGAAGCATTCTCCCTTTCAAGGAAATCCAGCGCGAAAGGATCCTCCGCCCATGCGGCGGAATGCGCAGGCGCGAAGACAGCTAGAACAGCCGTTGCCAGAATCGCGACAATTGCGGATATAACAGAAAATTTCATTTTCAGCGTTGCAGCCGATTCTCAATATTGTTGTAACTTGCGCTGCCGCGCTTAACACTTAAGCGCCACAACCGTGATTCAGTATTGTATATAATATTATCTATTAGCACAATACAAAAAATGTCATCCCCAAAACAATTCCATGTTATCTTTTCATCTGTGCAAAATGGCCGGTTTTAGATTGAATAGGCCGTGCAGGAAACAAAAAAAAGCTATTCTGTGCTAGACAGTTTGTGTTTTATTGACTGTAAACCTGCCTGTAGTCCGTCATTCCACCGATGAGGTTGTAGACATTTTTGAATCCGGTTTTGACAAGGAAATCGGCGGCTGCCGCGCTGCGTCTCCCTGTTCGGCAGACGACCGCTATATCTTTATCTTTTGGCAGTTCTATGTATCTTTGCGGAAGCTCCGCCACAGGGATGTTCAAAGCGTTTTTAATAGGAGCCGGGCCGGAGACAAGTTCCTCTGGATTTCTCACATCGAGAATCACAATGTCCTTTCCGGCGGCCAGCATCTCGTTAAGCTGCCGGGAATTTATGTCCGTCCAGCCTATCGCGGCAGGCGGGATTGTTTCGGACTCCGACGAAGGAGCAGTCGCAGGCGGGGCCGGGTCGGCTGGCGAAGCCTCCGGCGCGTTCCCTTTGTTCTTGTTCATTCCCGAGCATCCTGCCGCAATCGGGACAATCAGGCAAATCGCTGCCAGCATTCGGATTATTCCTTTTTTCATGAGGTTCTCCTTATAGGTAGGATATATCTTGATGAAACACGCTTAGTTGCTCCGAACATTTTTTTGTTTGACCATATTCTACATCTCTGCGGAGCTGTCTTGAAGAGACGCGAAATAATTGCGGAGGGTAGAGAGCCGAAAGCGAGTGTTTACATGGATGTCTGTATGGACAAGAATATATGCGCCGGATTAAAAAGCCGTCTTGAGGCGATAAACGGAGATTCTAGGATGCCTATTTATAGTTTCGAGGGACGACGACCGAAAATTGACGAGAGCGCTTGGGTTTTCCCGAATGCGGTGATAATCGGCGACGTAACTCTCGGACGCGAAGTTTACGTGGGAGCCGGAGCGATTCTCCGGGGGGATTATGGCTCAATCGAAGTGGGAGACGGGAGCGCTATAGAAGAAGGAGTGATAATACACGCCCGACCGGAAGACAGGACGTCTATCGGCAGAAACGCAATGCTTGGGCACGGCGCGATGGTTCATAACGCCGTCATTGAAGACGACGCGGTAATCGGGATGCGGGCTGTGGTTAGCGATTATTCGAGAGTCGGCGAATGGGCTATAATCGGCGAGGGCGGGTTGGTGAGAAACAGCCAGATTGTTCCTCCGAGAACGGTCGCTTTGGGTGTCCCGGTCAAGGTCGTAGGCGATATCAAGGAAAACCATATTCAGATGTGGTCGTGGGCTAAAGAGTTGTACAGGGGGTTGGCGCGCAGGTATCCCGCCGGACTTGAAAGAATAGATTGAACCAGATTTTTCCGCCGTTTTTTCGCTCATTGAGCGTCGGGAAAGCAAAGTTTGTTTTTTTTGTTTTTTGAGGTTTAATAATAGGCATGCCGGAGCCGGGCGACATAAGGATAGTGGTTCATGACAGGAACGCGCCATTCGCGGAGTCGGTTCGCGACTATCTGCGCAGTCTTGGATACAGGGCGGAAGCCGCGTCGGCTCCCGGCGAAGCGTTGAGGATTCTGAGATCGGGCCGCTGTCAGGTTCTAATCGTCGGGGCGGACTATTCGGACCCGTCCGATTTCGTCATGCCGGCCTTGGATGAATTTCCCAGTCTGTGCGTTGTTGTGATGACGGACCTGCCGCTCGAAGAGAAAGCGAACAGATGGCAGTCCGCGTTCGCTAGAGTAAGGAAGCCCTTCCCGTTTGAAAAGCTGGCTGACATTCTGGATAGGGCGATAACGCTCGACAAGATTTTTTTTGATCTGGAAGAAAGAGTGATGAATAACATCGGCAGGAGATTGCGCGCGGCGAGAAGAATGAGGGGGCTGACTCTTGCGGAGCTTTCCGAAAGGGCCGGACTGTCGGCAAGCCTGATTTCAAAAATTGAGACGGCAAATGCAGCGCCTTCCGTGTCCTCTCTCGTCAAATTATCAAGAATTCTCGATATCAGAATAGCAAGTCTTTTCGAATAGGCGCGCCTGAATGCGTTTGATAACGCGGCGAGCTAGCCGAAACGCGACAGCGTTCATTCGGGGTCTATTTTTTCGGGTTCTTTTGTTTCAGGCTCCGCGGGCAGTCCTAAATCCAGAATCAGGTCGGCCGCCTTTATCTCTCCGGATTCTATCTTTCTGCCCTGCTCGATAAGCTCGTCGATTTTCATCTCGCGTTGTTCTTTCGCCCAGACATCGAAAAGTTCCTGAGAACGTTTTTCGAAGGAGCGCAATTGGTCGGCGATGCCCTGAATGTCAGGGTTTTTGTCTCCGCTTCGCACATAGCCGTCGAGGCTGGCGGCTGTCTCGCCGAGCAGGGAAGCCGTGCTCAGGCATTTCGTGTGCACCAGATAGTAGTACTCCGATTTCGGCGCGAGGCTCTGGTAGCAGTCGTATACCTTTTTGGAGTTCTCCGCCATCTCTGTCAGTTCCGGGATTTGTTTTCCCATGAAAGAGCCGGCTCTCGAATTGAGCCGGTTGATGAATCCCTGCATCTCCGTGTAAACAATCATGAAATTTTGGTCGCAGTCCTTGCGCTTCATGACGTATTCGATTGTCTCGACGCGTTCAGCCAGCGCGTAGACTCTTGATCTAAGGCTCGCAAGATATTTCGTCTCGTCCGTGAAGACGGATATCCGGTCGACTTCTTTTTTTGCCTCCTTGAATTTGTTGAGGGCGAGGTAGGTTTCGATGAGGCGGACGGAGATGTCCGAGCGGTTGAGGTCGTGAGCGAGAGCGGCGAGGAAGCTCTTTTCCGCTTTTTCAAAGTCGCCCATAGCGAAATATGATTCGCCTAGCGCGTGATTGATGCGGATGGAGTCTTTGCGGCCCGCGCCTTTGAGGGCTTTTTCCAGATATGAGACGGCTTCTTTATGCTTTTTGTCGTGCAGGCGGATGAGGCCCATGTGCTGGTTGGCGCGCCTGTCGTTCTCGTCGATTTCGAGCGCTTTTAGCAGGGACTTCTCCGATTCCGGATAATCATTTTTGAAATAGAGGATTTCGCCGCGCATTGAGTGGAGAGGAGCGGATTTCTTGTGCCATTTGACGGCTTTGTCCACAGCTTCGAGCGCGCCGTCGCTGTCGTCCTGAGCGCTGCGGCATTCGGAGAGAAGCAGCCACGCCTTAAGGTTTTTCGGTCTCCTGCGGGTAATCTTCGCGGCTTGCTCTTCGCAGGATTCGTATTGTCCGGTGCGCAACCTCTGTTCGGCAAGCTTAAGCCCTCGGTGCGAGCTGAACGCCATATATCCCGCAGAGAGGAAATAGAAAGCGATTGCCCCTCCGACGATGAGTATGAAGAGTTTCCAGTTGTCCTGAATTTTTGACGCTGGGCGCTTAACGCCTTCGTCGCCGGGCTTCGCCGACGCCGCCGCGCCTGTTGTCTTCGCTCCGCATCCGGGACAGAACTTTAGTCCTTCCCGCAACTCGGCTCCGCATTTATCGCAATTCATTCGGGCGTCCTGTCCTTATGTCCGGCTGTCATATCTATACCATTATAATATTGTTCGACTGCAAATGTAAGAAGCGCGCGCGCATGAAAATTGATAAAATAATTGCGCCACGCGAACCGGCAGACCGGAACGGGAGCAGAGGGGCTGATTTGCTTGCGGGCGGAGAAACAGATAAAATGTAATCCTTTTTAAGGAGACAGAGCGCATGAAAACAACGAAAATCTCAATCTTTATTTCAGCAATATTTTTCGCGGCGCTCGCGGTTTCTGCAGCGCGGGCGGCGGACGGCATCCGGCTGGATTTCACCGACGGCGGCGCGGCGGCTCTCACTGTCGGCGGTCGCGGTATCCGTTCAGACGTTCGAGCCGTCAGTCTCTATGCAGTTCGGGTTCTTCAAACGCTCGAAGAAGAACCTTGCGAAGGAGAATCTTGTGATGACAGGCTCCGAGGGCGGGATAAAGCTCGCGACCGCTCAGGGAGCCGACGCGGGTGAAGTCAGGCTGGAGCGGACTGCGGCCGGCAACTCGAGGCTCATTGTGGAGATCGCAGACGAGATTCCTGTTTCCGCTGTGGAAATTGTTTTCTCCGGCGCAGAGGACGACAGGTACTGGGGGTTCGGCGAACAATACAACTTCATCGACATGAAAGGCCGAGCGGTTCCCATCTGGGTTCAGGAGCAGGGCGTCGGCAGATTTGAAAAACCCACTATGCCTTATCATGGAAAACTGACTGACTCTTATTTCCCTATTCCTTATATGATTGACCCCGCAAAAGGCAGAGGGCTGCTGGTGGAGAACACGGGCTATATCGAGTTCAACTTCGGCGGAAAACCGGGGATGTGGAAGGTGGAGGTGTGGGACGACAGGCGTGTGTCGATGCTGATGTTCGGGGGGCCGCGCCCGGCGGACGTGGTCAGGCAGTTGACGGCGGAGACGGGCAGGGCGACGGCGTCCCCGCCGGATTGGGCGCTCGGGGGCGTGTGGATTTCGGCTCAGGGCGGTATGGACGAGGTCTCCCGCCGCGTCGAGACGGCTCTCGACGCCGGCATCCCGGTTTCAGCCGTCTGGAGTCAGGACTGGGTCGGCAGACGGCATTTCGGCGCCGGCAACTACGGCGTCAACTACCGCTGGTTCCACGACGAGGAGTATTACCCCGGACTCAAAGAGAAAATTGCGGAGTTCAACAGCAAGGGAGTCCGCTTTCTGGCGTATTTCAACCCGTTCGTGATAGAAGAAAACAAGCATTTCAAAGAGATGGCGGACAAGGGATATCTTGTGAAAAACGCGGACGGGGAGCCTTATGTGTTTCAGATAATCACGTTCAAGGGCGGGTTGATAGACGTGACGAATCCGGGGGCTGCGGAGTATTTCAAGGAATACGCGAAGGCTGCGACTGACATGGGAATAAGCGGGTGGATGGCGGATTTCGGGGAATGGCTCCCGTACGACGCCCGCCTGCGCGACGGCGACGCGCGGTTGTTCCATAATCTCTACGCCACCCAGTGGCACAAGATAAACCGGGAGGCGCTCGAAGAGGCGTATCCAGACGGGGATTTTGTTATGCTCACGAGGTCGGGCTACACGTACGAGCGGCCTGTGGCTCAGGTGGTTTGGGCGGGAGACCAAGAGGCGGACTGGCACGAGGGCGACGGGTTTCCTACGGTCGTAACAGCGGGTCTGACAGCCGGGCTGAGCGGCATCCCGTTTTTCTCTCACGACATCGCCGGGTTTTCCGGCGGCCCCAGCGAGAAGGAACTTTTCTTGCGCTGGACGGAGCTTGGCGCCTTCACACCCGTCATGCGGACTCACTGCGGACTCCAGAAATTTAAGAATCACAGGTTCGACACTGACGAGGAGACTCTGGCGCATTTCAGAAAGTTCGCTCTGGTTCACCGCGCGCTTCTCCCTTATCTGAAACGGCTTTCCGAGACCGCGCTCAAGACCGGACTGCCCCTCATAAACCACACCGTGTTGATAGACCCGGAATGGGAAAAGTCGCTGGAGGCGCACCAGCAGTGGATGCTCGGCCCGGACATCCTGATAGCTCCCGTGACGTCAAAAGGGGCTTCCACCGTCGAAGTTCATCTTCCGTTCGGAAACTGGGAACGGATATCGACAGGGGAGATTTTCGAGGGCAGAAGTTCTATCGAGGCCGCCGCCCCTGTGGGCGACCCGGCGGTTTTCGTCAGAGCCGGGGCCATGCCGGAAGTCGTCGCTGAAATCAGGGACATCCTTTCCCGCTGAACAGGCGTCTTTCTAACTCGTTCCGCCATCCGCTTTGTTAGCGTGAATGCTGATACGCAAGTTTATAATTAAATGAACTAATACACAGAAAGTGAAACACACAATTTGAATCGCCGCACTCCAAAATTAGGCTTTGCGCGCTAAATATTCTTTAAAACAATTGATAATTATGCTAGATGCGCTAACTGAGTTTCAGTAGTAATCCAGAAAGTTTTCCTTTGCGCCTTAGTGTCTCTGTGGTTAATCTTCCATTCACAACTCTTTCAATCCTCAGCGCCTTCGTGTCTCCGTGGTTAAAAAATCCCTAAATCAACATTACACTGTGAGTCAAATTATTTAATAACTGGTATAATTGAGAAAACCGGCGCTGGTTAGACGCGCGTTTTGATTGGCTGACGAATGACCGCTCGCGAACTGATTGAGAAAAGAATAATTGACTTGAACCGGGAAAAGGGATTGTTTCCGTCTGCCGGATGCAGGGTTCTGGCGGCGGTTTCCGGCGGGGCGGATTCGGTGTGCATGCTGAACGCGCTTGCCGGGATTGCCGCTCAACTCAAGATTTCGATTGTGGTAGCGCATTACAACCATTCCACACGGGGCGAGGAGTCGGACGCCGACGAGCGTTTCGTGGAGGGCATGGCGGAAGAGATGGGACTGGATTTCATCAGCGGAAGGTTGGACCCCGAACTGATGGAAAGCGCCGGCACAGGCTCCCGCGAGGCGGACCTTCGGGAAATGAGAAGGGCGTTCCTTACGCGGGCGGCGAGGGTGAAATCGGCGACGAGAATCGCGCTCGCGCACAACTCGGACGACCAAGCGGAGACGTCGCTGATGCGGCTGATTCGCGGCTCGTCGCCGTCCGGGGTGGCCGCCATGCGCCCGGTCTCAGGCTCGTTCGTCCGGCCGTTGCTTTATTGTTCAAGACCGGAAATCGAGGCGTTCTGCGCGGAGTCCGGGCTTGCTTTCAGGACGGATTCGTCGAACGCCGACATGCGGCATACGAGGAACAGGATGCGCCTTTCGTTGCTGCCCCTCATCGAGTCCGAGTTCAACCCGCGCGCGCGCGAAAACATAGTGAAGTTCGCTGATTTGCTGAGGGACGACATAGACCTGCTGGAGATGATAGCGGGGGCGGCAGCGGCGGACGCTCTGATAGAGCGGGGGCCGGGCCGTGTTGCGTACAGGCGGGACTCTCTCGCGGCGCTTCCGGAGCCGCTGTTGCGCCGAGCGCTGCGCAACTCAGCCGCCTCTGTTTTGGGCGGCTTGGCGTGGAGAATAGAGAACTCTCATATCGAGGCGATGACCCGGTCTTGCGTGTCTCCGGGGACGGGCGCGGAGACGGCGCTGCCCGGCGGCGCCCGCATGATTAAAAAATACGATTCGGTGGAGATTGTTTCCGGGCCGCAGCAGAGCGAGGCGCAGGCTTCGCCGCCGCGCGCGTTCAAGGCGGCCCCCGGAATAGTCGCTTTGCCGGAATTCGGTATCGAGCTTGAATTGATCGAGCTTTCGCCCGCGCCAAGGATGGCGGCGAACGACAATCCTTTCACGGCTTATCTCGATGCGGACGCGCTCGGAGACGAACTGATAGCGAGGAGCAGGGAGCCGGGCGACGTCTTCCAGCCGCTCGGAATGAAAAGTGAAAAAAAATT
This sequence comes from bacterium ADurb.Bin236, assembly GCA_002069885.1. Taxonomy (GTDB): domain Bacteria; phylum UBP15; class UBA6099; order UBA6099; family UBA6099; genus UBA6099. Next base: position 64,208 of record MWCD01000011.1, read on the forward strand.
GTCGGACTTTTTCATCGACGCCAAGGTGGACCGGTCGGAGAGGGAAACGGCGGCGCTGCTGACGGCGTCCGGAGGCATAGCGTGGGTGGTCGGCCACAGGATAAGCCACCGCTTCAGGGTGGGCGGACACACGACGAGAGTGATGCGGATATCCGCGCGGCCTCTCGGAGAGGGGGCGACGGATTGAGGAGCAGGAGCATCGCCCGCCGCATGGTGGCCGCCGTCGTGTCCATCGTTGTCCTCGCCCTCGGCTGTTCCGCCGCCGCATGGATGTATTTGCTCAAACGCAACTTCGAGCTGATGGCGGCCGAGGAGCTGGCCGCAGGCGCGGAGGCGGTAAGGCTCAAGATTCAGGAAAGAGTCGGCAGGGCCGAACTGACGACGCGTTTCATTGCGCGGGACATCGCCGCGTCGCCCGAACTTGCCTCTGACGCTGACGCGCTGGCCATGTATCTCAAAGGGCTGAAGGCAGCAGGATTCGACGCGGACCTGCTGTCCGCGCTGGACATGGACGGCGCGACGACCGCGCACGCAGCTCCTGATTGGGCGGGCGACATGAGAGGTGAGCCGGCGTTCCTTGACCCGCTGTTTTCCGGGGCGGCGGCCAGCGGCCGGTCGGCGGGCGTCGCAGTGTGCTTGCCGGAAGTGGTGTGCGTCGAGGCGATAGAGGCGTTTTATCTGAATGGAACCAAGGCTGGATACGTGAGAGTCGGGCATGTGCTCGACGACGCTTTCGCCGGTGAAATCAAGCTTGCGACGGGGACGGACTATCTGCTGTTGAGGCGGGGCAGAGGGGCCGCAGGCTCGATATCGTTCGGGGCGCTGACGCCTGAGGAATCGGCGGCGCTCGCGGGGGCGGTGTCCTCTCCCGGAGCGCAGGCCGCAAGCGCCCGGCTGAGCCTCGGCGGGAAACCTTACTTCATAAAAACAATCGAACTCAAGGACGCCGCTGGGCGGGTGGCCGCCCAACAGGCTGTCGCGCGCGGCGCGTCCGATATCCAGAGGGCGGAGCGCGAGGCTCTTGCCGCTCTCGCCGCCATATCTGTTCTCGGGTTGGCGTTCGCTCTCGCGCTGGGGCTTCTCACGTCAAAGCGCATATTCGGCCCTCTCGGCGAACTAATGAAAACCGTCCGCGAAGTGTCCGAAGGCAGGCTCGACGCCCGCGTCCCCGATGGCGGCAGGGACGATGAAATTGGCGAGCTTTCCGGCGCGTTCAACGATATGACTAGGTCTCTGCTAGATAGAGCGGGCGAACTTGAGCGCAGGCAGGCCCAACTCATTCAGTCCGGAAAACTGGCCGCCATCGGCGAGCTTGCCGCAGGGGTTGCGCACGAAATCGGCAACCCCCTCAGCGCCATATCGGGCTACGCTCAGATGATTCAGGAAAATGCCCACTCCCGCGAGGAACACTTGCGTTTCGCCTCTGAAATCGAGCGCGAGGCTGACTTCATTGTCCGCATCATCAGCGACTTGCTGGAGTTCTCACGCCCTTCGGGCGACGAGCTTAAACCGGCGGACATCCGCGAGCTTTGCGACGCCGCCATCAGAACGGTTTCCGCTCACAAGGCGTTCACCCGCGTCGAAATAATCAGCAAGTTCGCGCCGGACATTCCTCTCGTGGAATGCCATCCGAAAGAGATACAGCAGGTCTTTATGAACCTTATAATGAACGCGGCTCAGGCAATGAACGGCGGCGGCAGGATACGGGTTGAAGGCGCGCTGGCTCCAGACAGGGTTCTGATTAGCGTCCGCGACGAAGGCCCCGGCGTTCCTGCGCATATAAAAGATAAGATTTTCGATCCTTTTTTTACGACCAAGCCGCCGGGGGTCGGGACCGGACTCGGCCTCTCGATAGCGTACCGAATCGTCGAAAAACACGGCGGACGGCTCGAACTTGAATCGTCCGCTTCAGGCACAGTGTTTTCGTTCTCGCTTCCGCTCAAGGGCGCGGGCTGTTAGAATTCGAAAGTCTGACACAACAACCGAAAGAGGCGTCGCGCGACGGCGCGGCGGGCATATATGAAAATCCGGATTCTGGTGATAGACGACAAAGAAAACATCCGCAACATGCTTCGCGCCAGCCTCGAAGCGCACGGATATGCGGTGGACGTCGCCCAGGACGGGCGCGCGGGCGTCGATATGTTCCGCGACGTCATATACGACCTCGTGATAACAGACGTCAAGATGCCCGGAATGACTGGGCTTGAGGCGCTCGACGCCATCAAAGAAATCAGCCCGGAAACCGCCGTGATAATGATAACGGCGTTCGCCGACATGGATGACGCCATCCATGCGCTCAAAAGAGGCGCGGCGGATTATATCCGCAAACCGTTCAAACTTGAAGAATTGAGAAACGCCGTCGAGAAAACGCTCGAAACAAGAAAGCTGGTCGAGGAAAACCGGCTTCTGCGCCGCGAGGTCGAAAGCAAGTACGTTTTTAGCGAGATAATCGCGAAAAGCCGGGCGATGAAGAATGTTTTCGAGAGAATCGAGCGGATAGCTGAAGCGAACAGCGTTGCGCTGATAACAGGGGAGACGGGGACAGGAAAGGAACTCGTCGCGCGCGCCATCCACTATAACAGTTCGAGGGCGGACAGGCCGTTTGTGGCGGTGAACTGCGCGGCGATACCTCAGACGCTGCTCGAAAGCGAGTTGTTCGGACACGCGCGGGGCGCTTTCACCGACGCCCGGCAGGACAAACCCGGCAGGTTCGAGGAGGCGGCGGACGGCACTATTTTCCTCGACGAAATCAGCGAAATGTCTCACGGCGCGCAGGCCAAACTGCTCCGCGCCCTGCAGGACGGCGAGTACAGCAGAATCGGGGAAAATAGGGTGCGCAAGGCGGAGGCGCGCGTGGTGGCCGCCACCAATATTGATTTGGCGGCCGCTGTTGAATCGGGCGCTTTCAGAAAAGATTTATATTTCAGGGTCAACGTCCTGCCTATTCACCTGCCGCCGCTTCGGGACAGACGGGAGGACATTCCGCTGCTTGTCCGCCATTTTCTGGATGTTTCATGCCGGCACAACAGCATAAGCCTGAAGAGTTTTTCTACAGCGGCGATGAACACATTGATTAATTACGACTGGCCGGGCAACGTGCGCGAATTGCAGAATGTGGCGGAGCGCTGCTGTCTGATGAGCGAAGGCGGAGAGATTCAAGCGGATGAGCTTCCCGAGGAACTGAAGGGCGCGGTGAATACTCAGATACACTCTGCCGCAATCTCGGCGGCGGAAGAGGAAATATCGATTAAACGCGCGCTTCCCCGCGTTACGGAAGCGGTGGAAAAAGAGTTGATTTTGAAAGCTCTGAAGCAGTCAGGCGGAAACAGGGACGCCGCCGCTGGTCTGCTCGAAATCTCCCGTAGGTCTCTCTTCTACAAACTAAAGCAGTACGGCATAGAGGATTGAAACTGCGGGGCGCATCCCATATCCCTCCGGAGGAAAAATGAAGATAATTAAAAAGATTTTTAAGTCGGTCGTCATATATCTGGCCGTTAGTTTGGCGATAGTTCTGCTCGCGTTGACATTGGCGGACTGGGGCGGCAGGACTCCGATCTACTACGACCAGCGCGACCCCGGATTCTTCGGAAGAATGAACGAGGCCGTTAAAGACTACATCGGCGAATTGAACCTGAAGCAGTTTTTTACCACCGATCTCGGCCATCTCGTCAAGAAATCTCAATACAAAGGAAAGCCGGCGGAAATGAAGAGGCGCGACATTTCCCAGAATGCGACGGCGGCGGATTCGACGATGCTTCTGAACGGTTTTTCTCTCAGTTACCGGGACAACGCCCACCGGGTCAATAAGCTCGAAGCGAGCTTGGACGGCATCAGCAAGACGGAGAGAGGGGTGTCGGCGGTGGGCAACATCGCGTTCGAGGGCGGGGACTGGTCTAGAATCGACGGCATTCAATACTCTCTGACCGCGTTGCCGGTCAAGGCCCCGGAAGCCCGTTTCGCTCATGGCAGTTTCGAGTTGGACATAGCCGGAGGGCGAGCGAAATCATTCGAGCGGATAGACCTTGCCGCCATCGGCATGGCCGGGTTCGAAAAAGTCGCGGTTATCCTGCGCGGTTTTCAGTTCGAGGTTGGAGAGGAATATCCCGACGGATACAACACAAAAGGCGTATCGGTAAGGCTTCAGCCCGCCGGACGGGAAGGCGACAAGCTGGACGTGGACGTGGTGGTGGAGCTGAAGGCCGGAGAAGTGGCATTCAGGCCCGACCCCGGCTATTTTTACACGTCGAAAGCCAAGGTCATGTACACGGTGGTCGGCGGCGACGCCGGGACGTTCAGGCGAGCGGCGAAAAGCTATATGTTGCTTAACAGAGAACGCGCCCCTCTGGAAGTCCGTAGGGTCGCCGCCGGGTTCGATCCCGGAGACGGAGCGGTAGTCGCCGCCTTCGAGGGATTCGAGTTCGACGTCCACACCACCAAAGCGAGGTTCATCAGAGGGTTCGAGCTTTCGATAGACAATATATCCTACGACCCGAAAACAGGCAAAGTCGAAGCGTTCTGCGACGGTTATCTTTCCAACGCCGGAACATGGGCCGGAGCGCTCGATGTCAGGTTCGCCGCGGACGTCGTGTTTATCAAGCTGCCAGCGGCCGCGGTCGCGGCCCCGGTCGTCTTGAAAGGCGAGATGTCCGAGGTCACCGAAACCGGTTCATTCGACATATCGGCGGATTTCAGATGAGCCGCCCCGCGCCGCGCGCCATCCCGGAACCCCGCCGCGCGGGCATAGCGCCGGCGATGCTTATTGTCACGGAAAAACTTTTTAAAAGTGAAAGCGCGGGGGCCATTTAATTCATTGACATTGCGCGGGGATGGTGATAAGATGCACATTCTGAAAACAGGCTGGCAGGTTAAAATCCTGTTTTCAAGCGGAAAAACCGCAAAGGAACAAATCACAATTTTTTATTAGAGGTTTCGCGAGGAACCTTGAACATAACAAACAAAAACAATTTAAAAGGAGAGCGTATGAAAATCAGAACAATTTTGACAGCGCTGTTAGTAATGTTGTTCGCGACAGCAGTGACGTTCGTGTCGCCCACCCTCACCAAGCAGCTCGGAAGCGCCGCTTTCGCGGCAGACGATTGGGACGATTGGGATGACTGGGACGAAGAGGAAGAGGAAGACGCGTTCGGCAATATCATGGAGACCACTTTCGCGACAATCGACAAAGTGGACTTCATTGCTCCGAAAGCCGGAGCCCCCGCCGATGTGTCCGTGAAAGTCACGCTCGTCGACGAGGACGGAGACGCCAAGATTGTTTCCGTGAAACTCGTATATTTCCTCAAAGGCGACTACAAAGCCGGCAAAGAAGTCGAGCTTAAGGGCGCCAACGGCGTGTACAAAGGCCAGATCCCCGGCCAGCCCGCCGGAACCAAAGTTGACTTCGTCGTCCGCGTCGAAGACTCCAACGGCAACGTTACCAGCAACGCAGTCGCTGGCGGCGGCGCCATGATCAAAGCTGTTCCCGACATTGAGAATTCCCGCGACATAGTTCCCGCAGACGCCGACCTCATCACCCTCGCCGCCGGATACGACAACGAATACCTGTACGTTGACTACTCGCTCGCCGGAAAGCTCAACGGCGGAACGCTTGACCCGCCGTACCTGCAGCTCTATGGAATCAAAATCACCAACCCGGACACCGAGCAGGGCGAAGGCCTCATGGTCGGAAAACTCTGGATCAACCTCCCGCTCGCCACAGACAAAGAAGTCCAGAACAAGTTCCTACCCATGCTCATGGATCAGGGCGCCGAATACGTTGAAAAAATCGGCAAAGACAAAATCGAGCACGTGATGAAGACCGGAATGATGGTTCTCGACATCCAGAAACTCATGGGCGGAAACATCATGGAAGGCATGCTGTTCGCGGCCGAACCGACAGGGAAAGCCGACGGCGGCAAGTTCTCCGGCAAAATCAAACGCGCCCCGCTGGGCGACAACCCCTCCGGTTACCTGCGCATCATCACCCTCACCGCTGCCAACGCTTCCATCGATTCCTTCATGCCCATACCGCTCAACTGCTCCAACTTCCTGACCATCTACACCAATTCCTTCGGATACACCGTTCAGTAAGAGCGAAGGCGACAACAGCCAATATCGCGGCGGCGCGCAAAACGCGCCGCCGCTTTATTTTTGTCACACCTCCCCACACATACAGCCGCCCACACCCGCAATGCGAAATGCCCCATATACCTCACATTAACCACGGAGACACAAAGACACAAAGGAAAACTTTATGGAAGTTAATGGGACTTTTCATTCAACCCGATTCCGTCATTAGGATTCGGGAGCGATTATTCAGAGCTGATGAAATGCGGAACGCAAGGCGCATTTTTGCAGTAGGGGCGGGGTTGCGCCGCCCCAAACTATCGTGGTTATTGGGCGCGGAAACCGCGCCCCTACTGAACAAAAGAATGTGTCGCCAACGAAGCTGTTCGCTGCTATGAAAATCGCCCCGGTTCGTCGGCTCTATCGACGAATCCGGATTCAATCTTTCGTTTAACCACGGAGACACAAAGACACAAAGGAAAACTTCATGGAATAAGGGGGTTAGCTTGGATTCGCAGATTGAGCAGATATAAATATTATCAGATGATGCTATCCCGCTACCAAGTGTGCCATGCGCAAAGTTTTTTCCTTTGCGCATGATGCTGTTTGCCAAATAGTAAATGGGAACTTTAATTTGATTCTTCGTATAATTGATGCCGGTTCACCCGTCGCCCGGGCCGCCACGCTCAAGCGTTTATTGCATGTAAGCGTATCATCGTATTCCCGCCGCCACGCAATTTTTGAGCTAATAACGCGCGCGCATTCAGCGCGCTTTGGAGTGCGACAATTCATTGTCGCTTTGCCTTCCGGGAATTCATTCCCGTCACTTTGTAAATCGATCCTATTATTCAGACGGCTTGTATTCAATTGTTTTCATTTCATCGTTTATCATTTTGAGCTTTCCTTGTTCAATGAATTGTTGAAGATTAATTTTATTGCTTAATATTCTCAACCCAATGTTGTGTCTGATGCATTCGAAGTGCATTGCCGCAAGATTGATTATGTTTGCCATCCACTCGCTGCTCTTGGTATCGGCAATTATCAGCTTTTTCAATTCTTCAAACTTACCTCGTTCAATAACAAAACCAGTTATGTGTTCCAAAAAGCCGGTTGTGTTCTTGAATACAAATTCAAAATCGCTTGGAGCACATTCAAAATAAACTTTGTCAACAACAGGCTCGCTATATCGTGATCGAAACATAGAACTAGAATTTGCTTTACATGTTACAAAATTAAAAGTTTTTTTCTGCATGATATAATCGTTTACAACTTCTTTGTTGGCTGTGGCATGAATTAATAAAGAACAATCCATTACGTCGGCAATATTGGCAATAGCTCTTGCTAGATAATGGGACAATTTGTCGGTAACAAAATTCTCATCGGACGAAACCCAATATATAAAATCATTATCGTTAATATACTCATTTCCCAAAGGAGGTGTATCATTATCTGTCGAATCATACATTTCGTCCAAGCTTTCATAAACGCATAATTCAAAATCATTTATGCGATTTTGCATTATGAATTGCTTGTAGGTATTGAATTCTAGCAAGTATTGTGGAAGAAAAGAATTGTATATGCCAGTCCAATATATTTTATTGCTTTTTGCCGATTTATGATCATCTCTTATAGGAAGAAAAACTAATTGAAACATCATAACACCTCACAATTGCTGATTGCTTTATGATAAAACGCAGAATATTGAGACAGGCTGAGACCATTGTCACATTTTAGCTTTCCGGCTGACCTAGTCATTCTTGTTGCCCCCTGCGCCTCTTGAACTTTTTCAACATCGGCTAAATTTGGCAATAGTCTCGGCCTGACCACAGATACCATTATCGACATTTATTAGGCCTTTCGCTCCTTAACTTATCATAACTCTGAAATTTAACGATCATTTCATCAATGCTTTCTACGTTTGCTATCATTGTTGTGTCTTTCAGTGTTTCATACGCATTATCAATAGAGCCCTTTTTGAATTGGTAATAACTGAGTTCAAAACCACAATTCCATAATTCGCATTGTTGAGGGAAAGACACTTTTGTTTTATGAATGATATCTATTGCTTTATTATAGTCCTGCTGGCAATCAGCATATAGCATAGCAAGCCGCATGTTTAAAACAACGAACATGTATTCTCTGGAGGGATCGTTAATGCCTTCATCAAAATCTTTTTCAATGTGTTTGATGTGTTTTTCAAAAAGAAATATTGCAGGTTTAATACAATTACATTTTAACAACGTGTTGCCATATGCGGCAAAAAGAGTAGGATGGAAAAACGGCAAAACAACAATTGCCACTATAGCAAAGCTTAGTGTTACAATTGTTATATAAACGAAATAGCTTTTTGTAATATATCGTTTTGATGCGTTGACGAAACGCATGAATAAGTGTCTCCTAATATAATGTTACAATCACCATCATAGACTATGAAGAAGATGACTTGGCGATAAGAGAACGAACCAATCCATTCTTTACTTCAGAGACTTTCATCAGTGTTGCCTCCTTGCGTTGTACTAGGTTGTTCGACATTTGTTAGGTCTTAACGTAGTTGATCGGTTTGAACATGTGAAAAGAGGGCGGCTGGGGAGTGGATAGTGGTGCGGGCGCGAATGTGTGGTATGTCGCATTATCATGGCATTTATGTGGCTATTATGAACGAATGAGGGCGATTTGGCAACGGGGTGTCAATTGCGGAAAGTTTGTAGTGGGTGGTGTGGAAGGGGTGGGTTGGGAGGGGGGGAGGCGGGAATG